>REDR01000058.1 GCA_007693385.1 Anaerolineaceae bacterium | reverse complement strand
TTTCCCACCAGTGCCGGACGCCATGCGCCGCCCACGCCAGCACAAAGAATCCAGTACAGGCCAGCACAATCGCCGCGCCGGATGATACATTGGCATAAAATGACGCATACAGGCCGATCACGCCTGATGAAACCGCTATGACCGACGCGATACCCATCATCGGCCATAGCCGCGTGGTCAGCAGGGATGCCGCCGCCGCTGGCGTGATGAGCATGGCCGTCGTCATGATGACGCCGACAATCTGAATGCTACTGACCACCGTGAACGCCAGCAGAATCAGCAGAAGGTAGCGCAGACGTGCCGCGCTCAGTCCGATCACTTCAGCATGAATGGGATCGAATGAGGTTAATTCCAGTTCTTTGTGAAACAGAAAAAGTGCGATTAGCACAAAGCCGGTAATCGCCGCGATGAGGTGCAGATCGCTTCGTGTGACGCCGAGTATATTACCGAATAGAATGTGCGTAAAGTCGCGGAATGAACGGGCGGTGCTCATCAGCAGGACGCCGAGCGCGAACATGCCCGTAAATACCACGCCAATAGCGGTGTCTTCGCGGATAACTTCGCGCCGCGACAACCAGCCGATGCCGAGCGCGGTCATTACACCCGCCACCAGCGCCCCGATGGAGAGACTCCACCCGCTTAGATACGCGACGACCACGCCGGGCAGAATCGTATGCGACAGCGCATCACCGATAAAAGCCATGCGGCGCAGGACGACGTACACGCCGATGCTGGCGCATGTCAGGCCGACCAGCACCGCCGCCATGAGTGCGGTCTGCATAAAGTTGAAGCGAAACGGGGCGGTCAACCAGTCGATGATGGGTGCTAGTTCGATCATGTAAGCGTCCCTACTTTCATCCCGACGAACGCGCCGGGCGGTGCGGCGACTTCGCGCCCTTCGGCCAGATACAGCGCCCCGTCGAAATCCGCTTCCAGTCGGCCTAAATCGTGGGTGGCGGTGATGACCGTCCTGTTCTGGCGGCGAAGAGTCTCCAACACCTCTACGATCACGGCACGGGTTTCAGCGTCCACCGCGTTGAGCGGCTCATCCAGCAGAAGCAGGTCGGCCTCCTGTGTGAGCGCACGGGCGAGCATGGCACGTTGTTGCTGGCCGCCGGAAAGTTGGCCGATCTGCCGTTCGCGTAGGTCAGTCAATCCCAGCGCATCAATCATCGCGTCGGCGATGCGCCAATCGTCGCGTGATGGTCGCCGGAACCAACCGAGATGCACATAGCGTCCGGTCAGCACCAGCTTTCTGAGGGTAATCGGGAAGCCCCAGTCGATCTCGCCCCGTTGCGGCAGATAAGCCACCCGATGATGACACGCGCCGGGCGGGTTGCCGTAAATCGCAATCGAACCGGAGCGGACGGGCAGAAGCCCCGCCACCGCTTTGAGTAGCGTGGACTTGCCCGCGCCGTTATGCCCGACCAGCGCGACACGGGCGCCAATCGGGACGCAGGCGCTCACTTTGCGTAAAGCCAGCCGCCGCGTTCCCGGATAGACCGCGACTAGATCGTGCACGACCAGCGCGGGTGCGCCCGGGGTCTGTGACTGATGAACACGGCGGCTGTAGTTGAACATGCTTACTGTAGCGCTTCAGCGATTACGTCAATATTGTGACGCATCATACCCAGATAGCTCTCGCCGGGTGTGCCGGATTGACCGAGCGCATCGGTGTAGAGTAGGTCAAAGGCGATGCCCGCCTCATTTGCGATTTGCTCCACCAGTCGCGTATTGCTGATATTCTCGGCGAAGATGGCGGGAATACCCATCTCGCGGATGCTATCTACCAATTCTGCGATCTGACCTGCACCGGGGTCGGCGGCTTCGGTGGTTGCTATGCCCATCACCGACAGCGACTGGAAGTCGTATTCAGCGGCGAAGTAGGCGAACACGTTATGATTGGTAATCAGTACGCGGTTGGCTTCGGGGATGGTCGCCACCTGCTCGCGGATGTACTCATCCAGCGCGACTAGTTCAGCGATGTAAGCTTCGGCGTTGGCTTCGTAGGTTTCGGCATTGGCCGGATCAGCTTCGACCAGCGCATCACGGATGTTTTCAACCATGATGACTGCATTCAATGGCGTCATCCAGATGTGCGGGTCGAATTCGCCGTGAGCATGGTCATGGTCATGATCGTGGTGGTGATGGTCATGGTCGTGCGCGTGATGATCTTCACCCATCACACCGAAGACCGCCAGTGAAGATGGCTTGCCGCCGACGAAGATGCGATCTTCTTCTACTTCCATTGTCTCTAGGTTCACAATAGCGATGTCACCGGGGAGTGGCTCGCTGACGTAGGCGTAATGTCCGCCTAGCGCGAACGCCGGACGCGCCGCGCCGCGTATCGGACGGGTGAATGCTTCGACGACTTCGACACTAGCTTCGATTTCACCGCTGGCGATGTCAATCAGATGCAGGAAGCCGTCCATTGTCAACACGACGGCGTGCGCCGGGTCATAGTCGTAGATGGCGAAGCGCCACATATTGACCGGTAGTTCGATGCGCTCAATCGTGCCCGCTTCATGGTCGATGCGGATCAGCCCATCCGGGCCGAAGTTGCCGATGATGTACTGGCCGCCGTGCGTTGAACGCAGTGTGCCAGACCGCGTATCGCCACTACCTTCGGGGTAGTCGAGTTTAGTCGCGCTGAACTCATCGTCGTGCCATTCGACAATCAGAATGCCATCGGAGCAAGCGAAGGCCAGCCCATGATGTCCGGCGTGGGCTTCACCGTGCAAGCCGGGGCAGTCGGGGAAGCTAGCGACTAATTCGTTGTCCAGCGTGTAGATCGCCACGCCAACCGGCAGGGCGCTGTCGAGATTGTCCATGTTGGCGATGCCCGTCAGCACATAGTCACCTACCGCCGCGCCGACGCCGTGATGCGGACGCTCGGTGCTGATGAGGATAATTTCCGCATCGGCGTGATGTACATCATCTTCACTGAAGATCGCAACGGTGCCGTCGCCATCGTTGAAGATTGACACCCATTCTTCCCACGTCACAAAGTGGATGGGGCGTGAGCCAGTGGCGGCGAAATCCAATACCGCCGGAACGCCGATGTCGGTATCATAGTGGTCGTCGTGCCATACCTGCCGTACGCCGCTATCAATCACGTTGACGATGTTCGCGGCGGTCTGTACCGCGTAGATGTAACGTCCGCTCTCGCCGGTATACAGGGTGGCGCGGGCGCTGAGTTCAAACGTCTCGGTCACATCACCCGCCGCCAGATCAATCACATGCACCGTGCCGCTCTCGTGGTCGTTGACCGCCAACCGCACCCAATCGCCCTCCGCTAGACCGTTATGATCATGGTCATGATGGTG
>REDR01000044.1 GCA_007693385.1 Anaerolineaceae bacterium | reverse complement strand
TTGCCGTCATAATCGGAAGGCTACCAGCTTTCAAAGCGCGGTTAAAGGGTAAGTGCGTGCTTCAGCGCGGGCACATTTCAGCGCGAGCGCAGTTTAGTGTGAAGCGCAATCTATTGCGCCCCACAAATGTCTGTAGGGGCGTAGCGTGCTACGCCCTCTACGCACGCCACGCCCAGACCAAAATTGGCCGAATCTTCAAGGATGTGTTAAGCTATCTCTCGTATTCGTTTAATCTAGTGTGTAAAGGAGAAGTGCCCGTCGCATCGCGTATAGATAGTTTCGTTCGTCATTTCATTTTTTGTCAGGCAGAAATTTTTTTGCAAGGAGAGACACTGTGAAACCGAGTAACTTGTACAAAGTTTTCGCTGTCCTGCTCGTAGCGGTGCTGGCTATCGGCTGGCAACTGAGCGCGGGTGCCCAGGAAGGCAAAACACTAACGATTGCTTCCGGTACAGACATCGAAAGCACCAACATCCACACGGTCACTTCCTCGCCGTCCTTCTCGGTGCTGGAACACATCTATGAGCCGCTTTTCAACATGAATCCCGAAGGCGAGCTTGAGCCGCTTCTGGCCGAGAGCATCGAAGCGACCAGCGATAACACCTATTCTATCGCCCTGCGCGAAGGCATCACCTTCACCGATGGCACGCCGTTCAACGCCGAAGCAGTGAAAGCCAACATCGACTGGGTGCTGGATGCCGATAACGGTGCGCCGTTCCGCTTCCTGCTGGTCGTCGGTGGCGAACCGGCACAGGTTGAGGTCATCGACGAATACACCGTCGAAGTGACCACCGCGATCCCCTTCGCGCCGCTTCCCGCCCACCTCTCGCACGGTGCGCTGGCGATGATTAGCCCGGCACTGATCGAAGAAGGCATTGACGCGATGGCGACGCAAGCCATCGGCACCGGCCCGTATGTACTGGGTGCATGGGACCGCGCCGAGCGCGTGGTGCTGGAACGTAACGAAGACTACTGGGGCGATGCGCCCGCGATTGATACCGTTATCTTCACCGTCGTGCAAGAAGACGGTGCGCGTATCATCGAGATCGAAGCCGGCACGATTGACGTTGCCGTGCGCGTGCCGCCTGCAGACATCCCCCGTCTTGAGATGAACCCCGACGTGGACGTACTGATTACACCCGGTCTGCGTACCATCTACATCTTCTTCAACGTGACCGAGCCGCCCTTCGACGATGTGCGCGTGCGTCAGGCCGTGAACTACGCTGTCGATAACGAAGCGATTGTCGCTAGCCTGTTCGACGGCGCCGCGCTGGTCAGCCAGTCGCCGTTCGCGCCGCCGATCTTCGGCTATTCCGAGCAAGAACCGTATGCGCGTGATCTGGATCGCGCCCGTGAATTGCTCGAAGAAGCTGGCGTCGAGCCGGGCACCGTCGTTCAACTGTATCACCCGACTGGCCGTTACAGCCAGGATGCGCTGGTCTCCGATGCCGTCCGTTCGCAGTTGCGCGAAATCGGCCTCGAAGTTGAGCTTCGCACGCTAGAGTGGACGCAGTACGTGCCGCATGTCCGCCGCGAAGCGCCGGAAAATGACATCCAGTTCGCTATGCTCGGCTGGGGCGTCCCGACGATGGATGCGGACTACGCGCTATTCGCGCTGTTCCATTCCACCGAGCACCCGCCCGGCTTCAACGGTGCGTTCTATGACAATCCGGAAGTGGACGCTCTGCTAGAAGAAGCACGCTCCACGCTCGATCCAGAGGCACGTCTGGCCGCCTACGATGAAGCTATCAGCATCATCTGGGAAGATGCGCCGTGGCTGTTCCTCTACAGCGAAATTCAGGTGACGGCGATCCGCAACAACGTTAGCGGCTTCATCGTGCATCCTGACGAGAGCCTGATTGCGACGTTCGCCGACAAAGATTAATGTCGAAGCGACTGCCGTATTTCAATAAGTAATTGAACACCCGAGGACGGAGCGCTCATGCTCCGTCTTCGTTGTGTTGTAACGTTAAGAAAGCAAGCGATCTATGACTAATTTCATTATTCGACGTTTGTTGATAGCCATTCCGACGCTGATCGGTGTTTCATTTATCGTCTTCCTCAGCTTGCGTCTGGTGCCGGGCGATCCGGCGCGAGCGCTGGCTGGAGAACTGGCAACACCGGAATATATCGCGTCCGTGCGCGAGAATCTCGGCCTCGATCAGCCGTTTTTTGTGCAATACACTACTTATATGGGGCGCATGTTGCAGGGCGACATGGGGCGCTCGGTGCGTAGTCGTATTCCGGTGACCGAAGAAATTCGCATCCGCCTACCGCGTACCCTCACACTAGCGCTTGTTAGCCTATTCTTCGCCGCCGCAATCGGCATTCCCATCGGCATCGCCTCCGCCACAAGGCCGAATTCATGGCTGGATACCGGCAGTATGATCTTCGCATTATTGGGCGTATCTATGCCGATATTCTGGTTAGGGTTGATGTTGATGGCCTTCTTCGCGGTGATATTGCCGCGTGCTTTAGGGTTATCCGGGCCGATATTTCCGCCGACGGGAAGCGGCACATGGCAACACATGGTCATGCCGGTGACCGCGTTGGCCGCTAGCTCGATGGCGATTCAAGCGCGTATGACCCGCGCCTGTATGCTGGAAGTCTTGCAACAGGATTACATCCGCACGGCACGCGCCAAAGGCCAACGCGAAAGCCTCGTGATTTATCGTCATGCCCTGCGGAATGCGCTACTGCCTATCATCACCATCATTGGCTTGCAGTTCGGTACATTGTTGGGCGGCGCGGTGCTGACCGAGACGGTCTTCGCGTGGCCGGGCGTCGGGCGTCTGCTGGTGGACGCGATCACACACCGCGATTACCCGATCATACAGGGGACGGTGCTGGTCATTGCGCTGGGATTCGTGTTGACTAATCTGATTGTCGATATTCTGTACGCTTATCTTGACCCGCGTATTCAGTATTAGGTAGGCAAACATCATGACTACATCTGTTCAATTATCTACCAGTGAGCCAGAAATCGGTGAAAGCCGTTTCACGATGTCGCCGACTGTACGCAATATCTTGCGTAGCCGGATGGCGGTTCTGGGCTTGATCATCGTTTCTAGCTTCCTGTTTATCTCGGCATTCGCGCCGTGGATTGCGCCGCATGACTACGATCTGGCGAACCTTTCGATGGCGCGTCAGGGGCCGAGTTCGGAGTACATTCTCGGGAATGATGAGCTAGGGCGCGATATGCTATCGCGTTTGATGCACGGGGCGCGAATCTCGCTGATGCTGGGCGTGATTTCTGTCGGGATTGGCCTTGCCGTCGGCGTGCCAATGGGCATCATCGCCGGTTATTTTGGCCGTCTGGTTGATAACTTCATCATGTGGATCATTGACATCATGCTGGCCTTCCCCAGTATCTTGCTGGCGATTTTGCTGGTCGCCTTCTTGGGGCCAAGTCTGGAAAATGCGATCATCGCTATCGGCATCTTATCCATACCGATTTATGCGCGGCTGGTGCGTAGCTCGACGATCAGCAACAAAGAAGAACTGTTCGTTGAGGCGGCGCGGGCGTTGGGCGCGGGGAATTTCTACATCCTGCGGCGTCACATCTTCCCGAACGTTCTCGCGCCGGTCATCGTGCAATCGACGTTACAGATGGCCGTTGCTATTCAAGCCGCCGCCGCGCTCGGCTTTCTGGGACTCGGTGCGCCGCCGGATGTGCCGGAGTGGGGCAACATGCTACAGAAGGGGCGCAACTATATTTTCTCCGCGCCGCATATCGTGTTATATCCCGGATTAGCGACGATGCTCGCCGTGTTCGGCTTCAGCTTGCTCGGTGACGGCCTGCGCGACGCGCTCGACCCGCGCCTGCGCGGTTCGCGCTAGCAGAGACGCAATGGGGCGTAGCACGCTACGCCCCTACGATTCTCGTCAGATGTGGCGGCGGCGGGTGTGTTGCCGTCACTCAACAGGGCAAAAGCTAATAAACACTTTAGAGACACCTTGACAGTTTCCCCGAAACGCCCTATGCTTTTGCGGTAGTTAACACCTGTTAAGTTAGCCGGTTTTCTACCCAAAAAATTATCTTCTTTCGACTTCATCCCATTTGACTATTTAACGACTTTTTATCGCGTGTTGTCGTATAACGTTACAGGTTTTTTGACGGTGCAAACCGTTTTTTTACAGATGAATAACCAACTATCGCAGGAGCAGGGAATCACATGAGGTTCATCTTAGATAAAATAACGCGCTTCGCGTTGCGCTTTCGGGCGCTCACCATTGGCGCGGTCTTCGTGCTGATGGCGCTAGGTGTCATCGCATGGACGCAACTGAATCAAGAGCTATTGCCCCCTATCGAAATCCCGCAGACGATCATCCTGACGCAGACTAGCGGCATGGATAGCGAGCAGGTGTTGACCATCGTCACCCAGCCGATTGAAGATCGGTTGAGCCAGATTGATGAGATCATCAACCTGCAATCCGAAACGCAATCGTCCTTCGGATCGTTCATCACCGCGTTTAACGACTTCGGACAGGATCAAGCGGCTCTGCAGGAGACAATCCGCGAAGCTCTGCGCGATGTGTGGTTGCCATCGCGGGCGCTAGAGCCGGATGACCCCGCCGCGTTGATCGCGGCTTTGACGCCGGATGTCTTGCTGTTCATGGCGGAGAGCGACTCCAACTTCTTGTTCCAGCTAACGCCGGAAATATGGGAGACGCTGGACACCGCGACGATTGAGATTGTGCTGGCGTACATGGCGCAACAGGAAGACGAAGCCACATCCGGCGCGAACGCGCTACAACGGCTGGTTGATAAAGAGATCGTGCCGCAGTTGGGTGCGATTGATAATGTCGCCAACGTGGACGTTAGCGGCGGCGAAACCTTGCCGACTGATGAGGACGAACCCGCCCCGCAGACCGTCACCGATGAGGCCGGTGGCCGCTTAATCTTGCGCCTGTCGCCTGATGTCTGGTCGATTGTCTCGGCGCGGGTGGACGGTCTGGGCGAACTGGACGACAGCGCCATCGAACGCTTGAGCGCGGTGGATGTGACCGTGCCCGCCCCGCTTGACGTGCCCGAATTGCCGGAAAGCTGGCGCATCACCGCCGACGGCACCCCGACGCTGTTCAACGACGCCAACGACCTGCTAGAAATCGTCGGTTTCGGTTTGACGCCCGCCGGTGTGCTGAATAATCTACTGCGCGATGGCATCGTGCGCGGTTCGCTAGGGCTGACCAGCCATCTGACTCTGGATACCGTCGAGCGTATGCTGGACTTAGACCCGACGATGGCGGCCTATTTCGACTCCGATCATATTCTGGCATTGCCGGATGATGTGTTCGCGTACCTGACCAGCCGTGATGAGGTCATCGCGCTGTTTGACGGCTTCACCCGCGACGCCATCGCCGCCCGCATCATGGCGGCCAACATCGCCGGTGAATCTGCCGAAGCGGTGGCGCTCCCGCCGGTTGAATTGCCGGATGCGTGGCGCGTCCAACCGCCGCAGTTAATCACGTTTAGCTTCTCGGATATTCCGCTAGCGACGTTCAGCGTGGCCTCCACCGGTGATTTGACGCTGGCTGAAGCGTTGATCGACCTGCCATCTGATACGGATGCCGATGACGCCATCAGCGAAGATGACGCGGAGACGCCGCCGACTACCGTCGAAGATGCGCCATTACCGGCGCTGTTCGGCCAGCTATCGGACTTGCTCGGCGTGCCGTTGCAGAACACAAGCGATCTGCTCGGGCTGACAGTGCCGGAAGAAGGCCGCTTCCTGTTCGATGCGGAGACGATCAGCGCGGCGGAATTCCTCAACATTCTGGCGAATCCACCCGACCTGACGCAAATCCCGGCGGATGAACTGCCGGAAGGGTTCGCGGATGTGCCGCCCGGCTTGCTCGACCAATTCGCGCCGCTTCTGCTCGGCAATCTATCGGCGGACAATATCGCCTATCTAGCCGCCAACGAAGCCGACTTCGCGGAGACGCTGACGCCGGAAACAATCGCACTGCTGAGCGCTTCCGCCTCTGCCGTGCTTGGCGCGGATGCGCCCGCCGTCGCTGAGAGTGACGCGCCCGCGCTTAATCCGGAATGGGGCGATCTGGCCGAACTGCTCGCCACATTCACCGGCTCGCCGGTGACATTGCAGACGGCGGACGATCTGCTCAATCCGGCGGTGCCTATCGGCTTCATCCTGCCGGAATTGTTCGCCATTCCCAATAGCGCCGGTCTGTTAAGCGGCCTATTCGCCAACATGCCGCCGGATGCCGTCGCCTACATCACGGAGACCGCGCCGGACTTCTTCGCCAGCTTGCCCGCGCCGGTGCTGGTCTTCCTGACCGATGACGCGGTGGCGGCTCTGCCGGAATCCGTCCGCGCTGATGTGCCTGCTGACCGTGCGCCGGAAGCGTGGGAGGCGTTGCTAGCGCAGACGTTGACCGCGCCGCGCACCTTCTTCACCACCGATGACATCTTCGCACTCAGCGATGATGGGCGCGTGTCCGGCGTGTTGAACCGCATTAGCTCGGCGGAAGTCGGCGAATTGCTGGATAGCTACACCGTGCGGTTGATCGACAGCCTGCGCCCCGACATCGTGAATATCTTCCTTGAGGTTGAGCCGGACTTCTTCGCGGCGTTAGAACCCGCCGTGTTGCTCAGTATGTCGAGCGAAACGCTCAATATGCTGACGGTGGACGAGATCGAAGGGTTGGCCGGTATCGACGACACACAGGCGGAGCGCCTGCTAGAAATCCGCGCTGATGCCGACGAGTCCGCGTTCGCGCAGTTGGCCGCGCTGTACGCCAGCGATGTACCACCCGCCGACCCCGCCGCGCCTGACCTCAATCCGGGCTGGCAGAATCTCGGCAACTTCTACAACATCGAACTGAACAGCGCTGATGACTTCTTCCGCTTCCCGCCGGATTTCCCGTTCGCGGATGGCGCACAGTTGATCGACAGCCTGTTTGACAACCCGCAGGGCGAGAATTCCGCGCCGATATGGTTGGGCGGCTTCCCGCGCTCGGCGGCGCAATACATACAGGAGCGCGATCCGGATTTCTTCAATCGGCTCTCGAATCGGGCGTTGACCTTACTGCCGGAGGAGACGCTGGCGGTTCTGCCGGAAGAAGCGCAGGAACGCGCCCGCGCCCGCGCTGATCTCTTCCAGCCGACCAGCCAGATCACGCGCACCAACGGCAACGACAGCCTGTTCATCACCGTATTCAAGGACGCGGACGCCAACACCGTCTCGACCTATGCGGCGGTGTTCAACCTGCTCAGCGCGATTGACGCCGAAAACGACAATATCGAGATCGGCGTGGTGTTCGAGCAATCCAGCTTCATCGAAGAATCAATCGAAGGCGTCGCCCGTGAGGGCAGTCTGGGCGCGGTGTTCGCGGTCATCATCATCTTGATCTTCCTCAGTGGTGGTACGTGGAATCTGCGCGGGCGGCGACTGGTCGGCAGTATCATGACCGCGCTATTTCTCGCCGCGCTATTTGCGCTGGTCGCGCTGAACGTCGGCGATGCCGGTGGCGACTGGGGTCTGGCGTTTGATCGCGCAGATGTGGTGTTGCGCGTCCTGCTGATCTTCGGAGTGATCGCCGGTTTTCTGGTGATGTTCTGGCCGGGTAACGTGCCCGATCCGTCATGGCGGGCGACGCTGGTCATCGCGGTCAGCATTCCGCTATCCATCATGACCGCGCTCGTCGGCATGTACTGGGTCGCCCCCGCCATGAATACGCTGTTGACTCCGCTAGGCGAAGGCGGCGGCTTCTTCGGCTTCTTGCTGAACCTGTTCCCGGGTGACCTGACGCTGAACATCATGACGCTTTCCGGCTTGACGGTAGCGGTGGGGCGCGTGGTCGATGACTCGATTGTGGTGCTGGAGAATATCTTCCGTCAGCTACAGGTGACCAGCACGCTAGCCGATGCCAGCAAAGAAGAAAAACAACGCATCAAGAAAGATGCCATCATACAGGGCACGCGGGACGTATCCGCCGCCATCTTCGCCGCCAGCTTGATCGCCGCTAGCGTGTTCTTGCCACTCGGTTTGACCGGCGGCATCATCGGCGCGTTCTTCCTGCCGTTCGGTCTGGCGGTGACGTATGCGCTGGTCGGCTCGTTCGTGGTGGCGATCACCGTCGTGCCGGTGCTGGCTTACCTGTTCATCGACATCGAAGACACGCCGGAAGATCAAGACCTGTGGCTGGCGCAATACTATCGCCCGTCGCTAGAGTTCGCGTTGCGTAATCGCTGGACGAAATCCGGCGTCATCTTGCTGGCTATCGCCTCCATCGGTGTGGCCGGTTTCCTGTTCGGGCAACGTCCGTTCGCCTTCCTGCCGAACTTCGGCGAGCCGCAAGTGTCGATTGAGGTCACATTGCCCGGCGGCACATCCGTCGTGCGCACCAATGAGCTTGTCGTCGTGCTCGAAGACTGGATCGTGGAGACGTATCCGGCGGAGAGCATCACCGCGATACAGACCATCGTCGGCGGCGGTGCGGCTGGCTTTGAGGCTCTGTTGACCGGCAATGCCGTCTCCGAAAATCGGGCGGCGATCACGGTTGGGCTGGGCGTGTCGGAAGGCGAACTGGCCGACATCACCCGCGAAGTTGAGCTAGAAGCTAAGCGCATCTTCAACACCTGCCCGACTTCATCCGCGCCGGCCAACTCGCCGGAACAACGCGCCTTGATGGAAGTCGGCATCGTGGATAGCGCCCCTGACATCGTATGCGCGGACGGTAGCCCGATCAGCAATAACGTCACGGTGCAGGCGGCCGCTATCGCTGATGGCGGCTTCGGCGGCTTCGATCTGGTGGTGTCCGGCCCGTTGACATCAGAGCTTAACGAGCAGATCGTCGAGCGCATCAACGCCATCGACGGCCTGAGCCGTGCCAGCAGTAACTTCATCGAAGCGGCGGACGATACCAGCGTCGCCACGTTCATCCGCGTGAATGGGGTGGAGGCTTTCTCCTATAGCGCCGAACTGAACACCGAGAATACCATCGGCGTGACGCAAGAAGCGATTGAGGCCATCCGTTCGCTACCGGAAATCGCGCCGAACCTGTGCGCGTCCGGCGACAATGGCGGCGATTGCTTCACCGTCAGCGAAGGCTTCGAGAGTGAAGTGCAGACGGAAGGCTTCCAGAGTATCGGCTTCGCCATCATATTGGCGATCGGGTTGGTGATTATCATCCTCAGCGCGACGATGCAATCGTTCGTCTATTGGCTGGCGATTGTGTTCAGCATCATGGTCGCCCCGATTGGCGCGGCTATCGCGCTGACGTTGACGGATCGCGTGCTGGGTATCTCCGCGATGATCGGTCTGCTGATGTTGATCGGTCTGGTGATCGCTAACGGCGTGGTGCTGATCGACCGCGTGCGCTCCAACCGCCGCGAGCGCGGGATGCCGCTCTACGATGCGCTGGTGGAAGCGGGCGGGCGGCGTCTGCGGCCTATCCTGATGACTTCGTTGGCGACCATCATCGCGCTGACGCCGCTAGCCATCGGCCTATCAGAAGGCGCGATCATCGCGTCGGAACTGGGCACAGTGGTGATCGGTGGTGTGTTCAGTAGTACGTTCCTGACGCTGATCGTGGTGCCGGTGGTCTTTAGCGTGCTATCGCCCATCCATCGCCTGCTGTCCTTCCGCAAGGACGCCGAGACGCGGGACGCCTCTTAAGACTGCACGATAGAATCAAAAACGCCGGAGCAATCCGGCGTTTTTTGTGTTTGGCGTCCTGTGCGTGCTTACTTGCCGATGGTGCTATCCGGCTGTTTCTGCGCGATCAGGTCAAGGTTGTTGCCGACGATCTCGAACGCGGCCAGCGCCCGATCCAGATGTTCGCGGCGGTGCGTCGCCATGTAGCTGGTACGCAATAAACTCTGGTTGGGCGGCACGCCGGGCGGTCCGACGGGGTTGGTATACACGCCCTCATGGATCAGCGCGTGCCACGAGAGCATGGTGCGGTAATCTTCGCCGATGATGACCGGAATGATCGGCGTGTTGCTGTTGCCGACGTTATAGCCGAGATTACGCAGGCCGTCGCGCATGTAATCGGCATTTTCCCACAATGATTTGACGTGTTGCGGCTCGCTCTCGATGATTTCCAGCGCCTTGAGTACCGCGACCACATTCGGCGCGGGCAGGGCGGCGGAGAAGATCAACGCGCGGGCGTTATGCTGGATGTAATGCACCACTTCCGCAGTACCGGCGATGAAGCCACCAATGGAGGCGAAGCTCTTGCTGAACGTGCCCATAATCAGATCGACCTCATCGGTCAGGCCGTAATGCGCCGCCGTGCCACGTCCGCCACCGGTCACGCCGATGCCGTGCGCGTCGTCGATCATCACCCGCGCCCCGTAGCGCTTGCACACCTGCAATATCCCCGGTAGTGGGGCGATGTCGCCGCCCATGCTGTACACGCCATCCACCACGACCAGCTTACCGGCGTCTTCCGGCAGGCTTGCCAGCACGCGCTCCAGATCGGCTGTGTCGTTGTGCTTGAAGCGCTTCATCTCGCCGCGTGACATCATGCCGCCGTCCACCACGCAGGCGTGCGCTTCTTTGTCGATAATCAGATAATCGCCTTTGGCGACCAGCGCGGAGATCGTGCCGACGTTGGTCTGATAGCCAGTCGGAAACACCATCGCCGCCTCTTTGCCGACGAATTCCGCCAACCGGCGGTCAAGCTCAAGATGCAGTTCTAGCGTGCCATTCAAAAAACGCGATCCGGTCACGCTGGTGCCGTAGCGTCGCAATGCTTCTTCCGCCGCGCCGCGTACTCTGGGATCAGTCGTCAGCCCCAGATAATTATTCGAGCCGAGCATCACGACTTCCCGCCCTTCAAACGTGGCGGTTGTGCCTTCGGAGTCGCTCAATGCGCGGAAAAACGGGTAAAGGCCGGCTTCCATTGCTTCTTTGGCCCGCGTATATTTTTTTGCTTTATCGAATAAGTCAGCCACTAGAATTACTCCCTCAATCCTCACCTGTAGCGCATAACGTTACAAACAGGCTCGTTAGTTGATGATAACCCAAAGTTTAGCAGTAAATAAACTTAGATACAAGTCACCGCGCTTGCGGGAGTGGGCTGTGAGGGATGCGTGGGCGTAATTCAGCGCCCGCACCGGCCAGCCACCCACTGCGGGGCGGCGGACGGCGCATCGGGGGATTTTACAGGACGTGTTGCTGAATGCGGCTGACGATCTTATCTTTCGGCTGATAGCCGGTGATACGTACCACAGGCTCGCCATTCTTGAATAGAATCAGCGTCGGGATGCCCATGATTTTGTATTGCTGTAATACGCTACCGTGCGCGTCGGCGTCCAGCTTGCCGACGACCATCTTGCCATCATACTCGGCGGCCAGCTCATCGACAATCGGCGCGATCATCTTGCACGGGCCGCACCATTCCGCCCAGAAATCAACCAGTACCGGCTTCTCGGAATCCAGTACCGCACTCTTGAAATTCGACTGTGTTACTTCCAGCGTCTTCTTACCCATTGATTGATTAGCTCCTTACTTGAAAAATGCCCACTTGTCATCCGTTCGAGACTTGGGCATGATACAATTTGTATCGACTGTTTTATGGCAGATACAGCGTATCGGATACCAGCGTATCGGACACTAACGTATCTTAGCCTAAAGAGTCGCCGAACGGAATATGATCGTTAGACTTGAGTTGCTTCTATGAGCATGGACGCCGCCAGACTGCCAGAACTTACCACACGACAGGAGAAAATCCTGTCCTTTATCATCCGCGCCTATACCGAGACGCCGGAGCCGGTCAGCTCCAAGCACGTTCACGCCAGCGCCGATCTCGGCGTCAGTCCGGCCACCATCCGCAACGAGATGGCGGTGCTGGAAGAACTGGGCTACATCATCGCGCCGCACACATCCGCCGGACGTGTGCCCACCGAAAGCGGCTATCGCTATTTCGTGTCGCGCCTGCTGAATCACAGCGCATTGACCGATTCGGAGAAGAAGCACATCACCGTCAAATTTCAGTCGTTGCCCACTGTCACCGAGCAATGGATGCGGACGGCGGCCAGCATCCTCGCCCGCACCGCGCAAAGCGCCTCGTTGGTCACAGCCCCCATCGCGGAGACAACGCGCTTCAAACATCTGGAGCTAGTGCCGATTCAAGGGCGGTTGGTTCTGCTGGTGCTGGTGTTGCATGGCGGCATCGTGCAACAGCGCATGTTGAACCTCGCCGAGCCGGTGGCGGGGACGCGGCTATCAGAGGCGGCATCGCACATCAACGCGCTATGCGCTGACCTGTACGCGCATCAAATCCGCGTGAAGAGTATCCAGCTTAGCCTGTTAGAGCGCGAAGTCGCCGAACTGGTGGCCGAAGTCATGGAACGCGCCGACAGTTCGCCCAGCAGAACCATCTACCGCGACGGACTCAGCGAAGTGATGCGTAACTTTCAGGGCGGGGAGGGCGCTCAACAGATGGTGCGCGTGTTTGAGGAACGCGCCTTTCTGGACATCATCCTCAGCGATTTTGTGAACCCCGACGCGGACGATGTGCGCGTGATTGTCGGCGGTGATGGGCGCTGGGAAGAATTAAGCCAGTTGAGTCTGGTCTTGTCGCGTTATGGCGTGCCCGGCCAGATCACCGGCACCGTCGGCATCTTAGGCCCGACGCACATCAACTACGGGCGGGCGATCAATACCGTGCGGTATGTCTCCGGCCTGATGACCGATATGCTGGTCGAGCTATACGACGATCAAGGCGCGGGCGAAGATAGCGCTTCTGATGCGCCGGATGAGCCGGATTGACGCGCATCGTCCGCCGGTTTAAGATTGCGCTTATATAATTCCAATGAAGTTGTTTACGTAATTCTATCATCGTAGCGATAGACTGTGAGCGTCACGATTGGAACGCGCACAGCAATCGTTTTAGTGTGGGAGGTTATCGCCTGTGGCAAAGAAAAACAGCAATAAAGCCAGCAAAGGAAAACGTCCGGAAGACAGTATTCCGGCGGAAGTCATCGAAGAGGCCAGCGCGATTGAGGCCGAACTGGAGTCCGAAGCGGAGGCTGATTTAGCGACGCAGGAGACCTCTGCGGTACGAGAATCACAGGCTGAAGCCGCGCCACCGCCCGATAGCGAGGGGAGCGACGAGCGCATGGCCGAATTACAGGCCGAAAACGAGCGTAACCGGCTGGGCTGGCAACGCACGCTAGCCGAATTTCAGAATTATAAGCGGCGCATCGAGCGCGAGCAGGTGCAAACCCGCCAGAAGATCACGACGGACGTGCTGGCCGGATTGCTCCCCATCATTGACGACTTTGATCGTGCGATGGCTAATCTGCCGGACGAACTCAAAGAGAACGCATGGCTGAACGGCGTGTCGATGATTCAGGGCAAGTTCATGCGCTTGCTGGAAGAATATAACGTCAACGAGATTGAACCAACTGGCGAGCCATTCGACCCCAATTTGCATCAAGCGATTGCGCGGGGCGAAAGCGACGAAGTTGAAAGCGGCCACATCATTGAGACGGTGCAAAAGGGTTATATTTGCGGCGATGTCGTCGTCCGTCCGGCGCTGGTGCGCGTGGCGAATTAATCGGATATTCAAATCGAGATCATCTGAAGAAGCAATCATTTAGTAGGAGCAAGGAAACATGGGACGCATTATCGGTATTGACTTAGGGACGACAAACTCCGCCGTCGCCGTGATGGAAGGTGGCGAGCCGACGATCATCGCATCAGCGGAGGGCAACCGCTTGATCCCGTCGGTGGTGGCGGTTAACCCCAAGGATGAAAGCGTGCGGATGGTCGGCACGGTGGCGCGTAATCAGGCTGTCGTGAATCCGGAAAATACCATCTTTTCGGTCAAGCGCTTCATGGGGCGCAAATTCAACGATAAGCACGTACAGGGCACAACCGGCATCGTGCCTTATGGCGTCATTGGCGCGGCGAATGGCGATGTGCGCGTGAAGATGGGCAGTAAGGACTACAGCCCGCCGGAAGTCTCGGCGATGATCCTGCAGAAGATCAAAGCCGACGCCGAAGCCTATCTCGGCGAGCCGGTTGACCGCGCCGTGATTACCGTGCCCGCGTATTTCAACGACGCGCAACGTAACGCCACCAAGGACGCCGGTAAGATCGCCGGTCTGGAAGTGTTGCGTATCATCAATGAGCCGACGGCGGCTAGCCTCGCCTACGGCATCACCGAAGATAAAAATCAGGTGATCGCGGTGTACGATCTGGGCGGCGGTACGTTCGACGTTTCCATTCTGGAAGTCGGCGACGGCGTGTTTGAGGTGCGTAGCACCAGCGGCGACACCTATCTCGGCGGCGACAACTTCGACGAGCGCATCATCGGCTGGCTGGCTGATGAGTTCAAGAAAGAGAACGGCATCGACTTGCGGCAGGATCGGCAGGCGCTCCAACGCCTGAAGGAAGCGGCGGAGAAAGCCAAGAAAGAGCTTTCCAGCGTGACCAGCACCGAGATTCAGTTGCCGTACATCACCGCCGATGCCAGCGGCCCGAAGCATCTCAACGTCACGTTGAGCCGCGCCAAGCTGGAATCGCTGGTTGAGGATTTAGTGCAGAAGACCATCGACCCGTGCCGCGCCGCGCTGAAAGATGCCGGTCTGGAGAAGAGCGAAATTGACGCGGTTCTGCTGGTCGGCGGTATGACGCGGATGCCGGCTATTCAGAAAGCGGTAGAATCATTCTTCGGCAAGCCGCCCAAGAAGGGCGTCAACCCCGATGAAGTCGTCGCGCTGGGCGCGGCCATTCAAGCCGGTGTGCTGGCCGGTGATGTGAAAGACATCCTACTGCTGGACGTGACGCCGTTAACGCTGGGCGTGGAGACGCTGGGCGGGGTGGCGACGCCGATGATCGAGCGTAACACCACCATCCCCACGCGCAAGACGCAGGTTTATTCCACTGCGGCGGATAATCAGACGCAGGTCGAAATCCACGTCGTACAGGGCGAGCGCCCGATGGCGACGGATAACAAGTCACTGGGCAAGTTCATTCTGGACGGCATCCCGCCCGCGCCGCGTGGCGTGCCGCAGGTGGAAGTCACCTTCGACATCGACGCGAACGGCATCTTGAACGTCAGCGCGAAGGACAAAGCCAGCAACCGCGAGCAGAAAATCACCATCACCGCCAGCAGTGGCCTGAGCGATCAAGAGATCGAGCAGATGGTGAAGGACGCCGAAGCGCACGCCAGCGAGGACGCCCGCCGCAAGGAGTTGATCGAAGTGTCGAATCAGGCGGAAAGCGCCATCTTCTCCGCCGAGAAACTCCTGCGCGACTTCGACGAGCGCATCCCGGAAGACGCCAAGACGCAGACCAACGAGTACATCGAAGCGGTACGCAAGGCGATAGAGTCGCAAGATATTGAGCAAATCCGCCCCGCCGTCGATAACCTGACGGCGCACATCCAGCAATTGGGCGGCCAGATGTACCAGCAGAACGAAGCGCCCCCGGCGGGCGGCGCGGCGGCTGGTGGGGCGGCGGCGGGCGGCGCGGCCTCTGCGGATGGTGCGGCGGGTGCGAATGGCCGCAAGAAATCCGGCGAAGACGAAGACGTGATCGACGCGGAATACACCGACGCCTAACGGCTGAAATCCGGTGATAAATATAGGGTGGGTGCTTTTTCCAGCGCCTACCCTTTATGCGTTTTAATGACATAAACCAACTGTAGAAATCAAGCATTGCGGGCGAGTGATCTGATGGCGAGAGACTACTATGAAGTTCTGGGCGTACAGCGTGACGCCAGCAAAGACGAGATCAAAAAGGCGTTTCGCGGGTTAGCGCGGCGCTATCATCCTGATGTCAGTCAGGAAGCGAACGCGGAGTCGTTGTTCAAAGAGATCAACGAAGCCTACGAGGTGCTATCCGACGACGAAAAACGCGCTCGCTATGATCGCTTCGGCCATGCGGGAGTTACCGGCATGGGCGCGGGCGGATACAATGGCGCCGGTTTCGCCGGTTTCGAGGAGATATTCGAGGATTTATTCAGCGCTTTTGGCGGGCGGCGTTCCAGTGGCAAGCGCGGACCGCGTCCGGGCAGTGATCGCCGTGTCAGCGTGACGATTGACTTTGAAGAAGCGGTTGCAGGCACGGAGCGCGACATTGAATTTGACCGGCTGGATACCTGCGACAAGTGCGAGGGCGTCGGCGCGGCGGAAGGTTCAGCGCCGGTGACGTGCCCGCAATGTAACGGCACCGGCGAAGTGCGGCAGGTGCAACAGACGTTTCTCGGCTCGATGGTGCGCGTCACGCCTTGTCCGCGCTGTGGTGGGCGCGGTACGATCATCGAAAACCGTTGCTCCAAGTGCGACGGAAGCGGGCGCTTGCGCCGTCGCGCCAAGCTCAACGTGAAGATTCCGGCGGGCGTGCGCGAAGGGCTACAGATTCAGGTGCGCGGCGAAGGCGATGTCGGCGAAGTCGGTGCGCCGCCCGGCAACCTCTATGTGGTGGTCGATGTGCGTGAGCATGAGTATTTCGTGCGCCGCGAGAACGACATCTTGCTGGAAATCCCGATTAACGTGGTGCAGGCCACGCTCGGCGATAAGATCATCGTGCCGACGGTTGACGGCGACGTGGAGCTGACCATACCGGCGGGCACGCAAAGCGGCAAAATCTTCCGCCTGCGTGGGCGCGGCTTCCCGCGTCTGCGTAGTGATGGCACGAATAGCGGGCGCGGCGATCAACTGGTGCATGTGCGCGTGGAAATCCCGACCAAGCTCTCGCCGGAGCAACAGGCCGCTTTCGAGCAGTTGGGCGAATTGCTGGGCAGTGAAGTACAGCCCCAGCCCAACGGACGGGGGTTCATGGATCGGATGCGGGATTTTTTTAGCGGAAGCTAGGGGGGCTGATGCGCTGGATTGAGATTGCGTTGAGTGTGGACGGCGAAGCGGCGGAAGCCGTCGCCGATTTGTTGTCGCGTTATGGTCATCAGGGTATATCTATCGAGCAAGAAGGCATCCTGCCGGAAGCCTACAGCGAAGCCGACGTGCCGCCGCCGGAGCGCCTGACCGTGCGGGCGTATATGGCCGATGATGAAAATGTCGCGCTCGCCAAAAAACAGCTTGAAGATGGTCTGCGCTACATGAACATGATGTATCCGATGCCCCAGCCGACTTATCGCACCGTCGATGATGAGGACTGGGCGAACGTGTGGCGCGACCATTATCACCCGATCCGGCTCGGCCAGCGCATCCTGATTCGTCCGCTATGGCACGATATTCCCGTCGGCGCGGACGACATCGAACTCGCGCTTGATCCCGGCATGGCGTTCGGCACCGGCACGCATCCCACCACGCAATTGTGTTTGATCGCGCTGGAGCAGACCGTCCAGCCCGGCCAGCGCGTGCTTGATCTCGGTTGTGGATCGGGCATTCTGGCGATTGCCGCCGCCAAACTGGGCGCGGCCAGCGTGCTGGCGCTCGACATCGACGAACTAGCGGTCACATCAACGCGGGAGAATATCGCCGTGAATGGCGTGGGGTCTAAAATCGACGTGGGGCAGGGCGGGCTGGAAACCGTCATCACGTCCGCCCGCCGCTTTGATCTGATCGTGGTCAACATCATCGCGCCGGTCATCATCGGCATGTGTGCGAATGGACTCGGCCAGACCGTCCGGCCCGGCGGCTACGCCATCTTTAGCGGCGTGATCGAATCGCAGGCTGAAGAAGTGGAGGCGGCGCTACAGCAGACCGGCCTCATCCCGCACGACCGCCACCAGCAGGGCGATTGGTTGGCGATTGTCTGCCGCCGCCCCGCCAGTGATCCATCGTGACCGCGTTAATGCCCGCCCAGATACGCCTCTATCACGGTGGGATCGTTGCGGAGCGCGTCGGCGTCATCGGCGTGCGTGATGCGCCCTGATTGCAACACATAGCCGCGATTCGCCACGATGAGCGCCATCGCCGCGTTTTGCTCCACCAATAAGATCGTCGTGCCGTTCTCGCGGTTCAGATACGTGATAACGTCGAAAATGGCGGCCACCAGAAGCGGCGCGAGTCCCATGGATGGCTCATCCAGTAGCAGGATGCGCGGGCTAGCCATCAGCGCCCGCCCCATCGCTAGCATCTGCTGTTCGCCGCCGGAGAGCGTGCCGCCTAACTGCTTTTCACGCTCTTTCAAACGCGGGAAGCGCTCGAAAACGTAGGCCATATCGCGCGCGATTCCGGCGCTATCGTTGCGCTGATACGCGCCGATTTCCAGATTTTCGCGCACGGTCAGCCGCGTGAATATCTTGCGCCCCTCCGGTGATTGCACCACACCTTTAGACACGATCTCATGCGCCGGTGTATGCGTGATGTCGTCGCCATTCAGCAAGATACGCCCCTCTGCGGTGGGCACGATGCCGGTGATCGTGTTCAGCGTGGTCGTTTTCCCCGCGCCATTCCCGCCGATCAACGTCACGATTTCACCTTCTTCCACCGTCAACGAGATGCCCTTCAGCGCGTGAATTTTGCCGTAATACGTGTGCGCGTTTTCCACTGTTAACAGGGTCATGATTCTAGCTCCGCGTCTTCGATTACGCCGCCGGATTCTTCATCGACTTCCGACGTGCCCAGATAGGCTTTAATCACTTTGGGGTCATTCTGCACATGCGACGGCGTACCCTCTGAGATTTTGACGCCGTAATCCATTACGCTGACCTGATCGCTCAAGCCCATGACCAGCTTCATATCGTGTTCGATCAAGAAGATAGTCAGGTCAAGCTCGTCGCGCAGTTTGCGGATGAAAGTGGTCATTGCCTCCGTTTCGTTGGGATTCATGCCCGCCGTCGGCTCGTCGAGTAGCAACAGGCGCGGCTCGGAGGCCAGCGCCCGCGCAATCTCCAGACGGCGCTGAAAGCCATACGCCAGATTCGACGCCAGCAAATCGCCTTTGTCGGTCAGCCCGACGAAATCCAGTAAATCCATCGCTTTCGCCAGCGCCGCCTGCTCTTCGCGGCGGGTGGCTGGTAGCCGGAAGATCGCGCCGATGGGCGAAGACCGCAAGCGGCTGTGCATTCCGACCAGCACATTCTCGATCACCGTCATATCGGCGAAGAGCCGGATGTTCTGGTACGTTCGGGCGACGCCGCTCCGCAGGATGTAGTCGGTGCGTAGGCCGTGTATCGGCTGGCCTTCAAACAGGATCGCGCCGGAGTCCGGCTTGTAGAAGCCGGTCACGCAGTTGAAGAACGTGGTCTTGCCCGCGCCATTCGGCCCGATCAAGCTGGCGATCATGCCGCGCTCAATCTGTAGATCAACGTGATTGACCGCCGTCAAACCGCCGAAGCGCTTGACTATCGTCTGCACATCTAACAATACGTCACCCATCAGGCGGCCTCCTTCGTCATGTTGGATGATCGTCGTGCCGCTTCGCCCGCTTCGGATAGCTCTGGCGGCTTAGGCGGCAACAACCCCTCCGGCTTGACGATCATCACCACCACCAGCAACGCGCCGAACGTCAGCAGGCGGTAGGCGTCCAGTTCGCGCAGGAGTTCCGGCAGGCCGATCAAGATGAACGCGCCGAGAATCACGCCCGGGATCGACCCCATGCCGCCGATGATGATGAGCGATAGCACATTGATCGACACCAGCAACGTGAAGCTACGCGGGAAGATGCCCTGTACCGACGCGCCGAACACCGCGCCGCCCAGTCCGGCGAACGCCGAGCTAACGCCGAATGCCAGCAGTTTATTGTTCATCAGGTTAATGCCCATCGCCTGCGCCACGTCCTCATCGGCTTTGATCGCCCGCCATGCGCGGCCTGTGCGCGAGTTCGCCAACTGGTACACGACGAACATCGTAATTATCACGCTGAACAGGAACAGGTAGTACATATCGTTAGACCGGCTCAGCGTGGTCGTCCATGCGGAATTAAACATGCCGAGATCAATCACCGGACTGGGGATGCCAGCGATGCCCTGAGCGCCGCCCAGCAGGTCGCGGAAGTCGTTCGACAGGATGACGCGGTTGGTGATTTCGCCGAAGCCCAGCGTCACAATCGCCAGATAGTCCCCGCGCAGGCGCAGAACCGGAATACCCAGCAAGGTACCGGTCAGGCCACTGAACAGCACACAAATCGGCCACGCCTCCCAGAAGGTCATGATGCCGGTGCATTGCGTCGCCACGTCCGCCGCCGTCTCCGGTAGCGAGCCGCCGCACGTGACCAGACTCGGCGTGGTCAGCACGCCCAGCGTATACGCGCCGATGGCGAATGACGCCACATAGCCCAGATCGAGCAGACCGGTATAGCCGATCATCACGTTCAGGCCGATGCCCATGACCGCGTATAGCGCGATCTGGTTAAACACGTTGCTCACATACAAGCCCATGAACTGCGGCGCGAGAAACAGTATCGCCATCGCCGTGCCGGTGGCGAACCATTGCGCGTTGCGCTGGAACTTCGGCGGTGTGCGCTCGAAAGCGGTCTGGGCGCGTTTGCCCAGTAGCGGCACGAAGTACAGCGCCAGCGCCAGCACGCTGAACACGCCGATGACCGCGATCCACACATTATCCGCCCGCCGTTGCGAGTTGATGATGCCCAGCGCCAGCAGACCGGCCAGCAGATACCAGAAGGCATCATGCGCCTGCCCTGATGAGCGCGACAACACCGCGCCTAGCGCACCGGCTAAGATCATAGCGATGAAGAACCCGACGATGCGGCTATCTTCCACCATCGACAGGATGACCGGCTGTGTGCCCTGACCGTACAGCACGCCGCCGCGCTCCAACCCGCCCGCGCCCGCGATCAACCAGATGCCAACCGCCACCGCCAAACCTAGCCCCGCGCCGATTCCGGCTTTGGCCGTCGCGCTGAGACCGGTGTTCGCCTCCGCCCAGACCGCCGCCACGTAGCCCAGCACTAGCACCAGCGTCAGCGCCAGCGCGTCCGGCAGGGTGATGATGTTGTTGACCTGTCCCTGTGATAGCGAGATGGTCAACGTCAGCATGGCGGCCACGAAGATCACTTCGCGCAGGCGACGCGGCAAGAATAGCGTCGTGCTGATGAAGCCCGCCCACGTCACGCAGAAGGCGGCCATTTCCAGCAGGCCGCGATAGTCGCCGGTTTCGGCGTTAATCGGCCTGCCCGCCGTCAATACACTGCCGCTAAGGTTGCCACCTGCCGAGCGCCCGATATTCTGGAATACGAAGCGCAGGTCGTTTTGTGCTTCAAATAGCACCAGCGCCGATAGCACCAGCGCGATAATCAGGCCGGATAGCGCCGCGTTGAGGACGGTCAGGGCGAGGCCGCGCTCGCGGGCTTGCACGCCGACCAGATACGCGGTGATGCCCACCATCGCGGCCAGTGTCAATGTACTCAGGTTGAGTTCGCCGCGTATCACGTCGCGCCCGCCAAACGTGGCGAAGATGCCGGTCAGCGTCAGGATGACGATGGGGATGCAAGCATACAGGCTGTATGGGATCGTTGTTCTGTGTATCATGGCTAGACTTTCTTCTCCGACAACACCTCACCGAAAAATCCGGTTGGACGGAAAATCAGCACCAGCACCAATAACCCGAACGAGATCACATCGCGCAATTGATTGCTGATTCCCAGTAACGACGGCCCGACAGATTCCGCCACGCCCAGAAACAGCCCGCCGAACATCGCGCCCGGCACGTTGCCGATCCCACCGATAACGGCGGCGGTGAACGCCTTAATGCCCGGGAAGAAGCCCATCAACGGATTAACCTGTCCATTGCCCGGGATGATGACGAACAGCACCGCGCCCGCACCGGCCAGCGCCCCGCCCAATATGAACGTCGTGACGATCACGCGGTCAACGTTGATTCCCATCAGCGCCGACGTGCTTTTATCCTCCGCCACCGCCCGCATCGCCCGTCCGGTCTTGGTCTTCTGGATGAACATCCACAGCGCCCACATGATGAACAACGCCCCGAAGAATACGATGAACGAAATCGGGCGCAAACGTAACGCAATGCCGAAAATCTCCACCGGATAAATGCCGCCGATGATGTCCATGCCCAGACATTGCTCCACGCCATCCACAACACGACATTCTAAATCGGTGAATACGTCCGGCAGGATGTACAAATTGATGTCCGGGAAGCGCCGCGCACTAGCGCCGAATAAGCGTAAATATAATTGCTGTAGCGTGATAGATGCGCCGATGGCGGTAATTAGCGGGACGAGTCGCGGCGCGTTCCGCAGGGGGCGATATGCCACCCGTTCCAGCGCGACGGCCACCATCACCGACGCAATCGTGCCGGATAAGAAGGTCAGCAAGATCGCTATCAGCGTGTTTTCTTGCAAGAAGCCGGACTGCGCGAAGGTGTACATGGTGAAGAAGCCGGAATAAGCGCCCGCCGTGAAGACTTCACCATGCGCGAAGTTAATCATGAACAGGATGCCATAAACCAGCGTATAGCCGAGCGCGATCAGCGAGTAGATACTGCCCTGTGCCAGCCCGAAGATCAAATTTTGCAGGAATTGCCGCAAGGTGTAGTCGCCCGCCGCAATATTGCTAACGGCTACGTAGACCAGAAATAGAAGAAATGCTGTGCCGACGATGTGTAGCGGGCTTTGGATGAACAGCCCGAGACCACCGCCCCGAAATCTGACAGCCCTTGAGCCTTTGGACATAGCGCCCCCTTTACCCCATTATGAAGCTCTTATGTTGTTTATTGCCGTTTTGCACAAGCGCGGATTATAGCAAAGGTGGGGCATGAACCCCACCTCTGTTTTTGCACACTCAATTAACTAGACGTTTCTGCCGAAAGCACGATGCTTAGTATCCGCTATCGTCTTCTTCATCCATATCTTCGTCGGCATCGTCCGCATCTTCTTCTTCGTCTTCTTCTTCACCGCCGACGCTCAACACGTCAACCAGCTCGAAGCGGCCATCAATCACCTGATAGAAGCCGATGGAAGCGGCGGAAGTCTCGCCGGTGCCATCCGCAGACAGCATACCGGTCAGGCCGGGGTAGCCGGTGAACGAACGCAGGTACTCGGACAGGTCGGCGCGGCTGATGACCAGATCGCCGTCATCGTTGATGAAGCCGACAGCCTCAATCGCGTTCAGGTACAGGTTATAGGCATCGTAGCCGTTGGGGTGGTACGGACCGGGCGGGCTTTCGTTGAACGTCTCGATGTAGCGTTCCACGAAGGCGTCCAGTTCGTCACTCTCGACAGGCATCGGCGCGGAGCCGAGCGTGCCTTCCGAAGCGCTACCGGCTTGCTCGATGTACTCGGTGCCGACCAGACCATCCGCACCCATGAAGACCACATCATCCAGACCGGCGTCGGGGAATTGCTGGATCAGCAGAGCGGCTTCCGCCGGGAAACCGACGAAGTAAACCATTTCCGGCTCTAACACGGCGAAGGACTCCAGCAGGGCGCGGAAGTCGGTATCGCCAACGTTGATCGCGTCGGAAGCGACGATCTCGCCGCCGAGTTCTTCAAACGCCGGAATCACGACGGCCACCAGACCATCACCGTAGTCACTGCCATCATGCAAGGTGGCGATGCGGGTGATGCCCAGCACGTCGAAGATGTATTCGGCGGCCAGCACGCCCTGAATGCCATCCGGCGGAACGACACGGTTAAAGCTGGTGTAGTCGCGGGCGGTTAGGCCGGGCGCGGTACAGGACGGGCTAATCATGCTATAGCCAGCCGAGTCGTAAATCGGCGCGGCGGCGTTACAGGCGCTAGAGCACATATGGCCGATCACCGCGACGATATCGGGGTCGGACGCGAAACGGTTGGCGACAGCCTGACCGCCTTCGGCGCTACACATCGAGTCCTGCACGTCCAGCGCAACAGTGAATTCCACGCCGTCAACCGTCACCGTCGGGCGGTCTTCCTGCGCCAGTTCCACACCACGCTGAATGTCGATACCGAACGGCGCGGTGTCACCACTCAGCGACGCCGCAAAACCGAGAACGATATTGTCACCCGGCAGTACAACCACTTCGTCGTCTTGCGCGGCCACCGGCAACGCGAGAAGCGCGGCGAGCGACAGCATCAACGCCATCAAAGATAACTTGCTTATAAACCGCATATTCCTACCTCCTAAAAGCATTATTGGGATGAACTTAAACACGGTTAAGCTCTAGCCACTATTTATAGCCAAAAAATCGAGATGAGTCAAAGTGATTTTTAGCTAAAGCTCATGTTATCGCCGTCCCTTCAGCAAGTCCGCGACGCGAATCTGACCATTCAGTGACGGCCATTCCAGCCAGCCGTCATGCATTTCGACGTGGCGCTGTAGCGCGGGCGGCGCGGATTCCAGCCACGCATACCACGTCAACGGGTTGCCGATCACGCGGCCATCATCCAACCGCACCCACAACATACCGTCGTTGATCTCGATGCCAACCGGCGCGTTGTGGTCGGTTTCCGGCGGGTCTGCGGGCGGCGCGATGTCGTCCATCAGGCGCAATACGAACACCCCCCATCCCATGTATTCACGCCCATAGTGCAGATAAGCGCGGCGATTCTTGGCGATCCACTCGCGCAGGGCGTCGGCGTCGGGATCATCGGGATTATCCGAGAGGAAGCGCGACACGCTCAGCCATTGGCTGGCCTCGTAACGGTCAAAATCGTCATAGTCGGCCAGTACCATCTCCACCAGTTCCAGACCGGCGGCCTCGAAGCGTTCCAGCGTACCGCCCAACGTGGCGAACGTGTCCGGCTCGACATCCAATTCGCGGGCGACATCGGGCGCTGGCTGGCGATACCAGTACGGTTCACCGATGACCAGCGTGCCGCCCCCGCGCTTGAGCGCCTGCCGCAGAAGGTCAATTGTGCCGGCCAGCCCGTCACCGATCCACGTCGCGCCCAGACAGGCCACAATATCAAACTCGTGATGCGGCTCGGGATAGGCGGCGGCATCGCCCACGACCAGCGTCACCTTGTCGCCCACGTCCAGCAGATAGGCGCGTTCTCTGGCCGCTTCGATGAATACGTTGCTGATGTCCACGCCGACGCCGCGCACGCCGTAAGCCTGCGCCCAGCGTGATAACATCTCGCCTTTGCCGCACGCCAGATCAAGCAGGCGCGTCTGTTCGCCCATCTCCAGCACACGCCCGATCAAGTCCAGTTTTTCCGCGCTGAACGGGTTCAAAATGCGGTGGTTGGATTCGGCGATTTCATGGAATCTGAGTGTCATGGGTGTTTTTATACTCCTTAGCATCGTGCCTTGTGTGCGTAGGGGCGCAATGATGCAGTTTAAGAAAATAATCCAGACATAAACGGATAGGGCGTAAAGGATTGCGCCCGCCGGTATGAATCAACGGGAAAATCGTTGTCTAATTTTTTGCCTACCTGTACAGTATAGCTCATGCACATCTCATCGTGCTATCTTATAATGCTTTCAAAATATTCTAAACATAACGAACAATAGAACGACGGGGCAGTATGGCATATCGTGGCTTAGATGAATTCATCATCCGTCTGGAACAATCGCGGCAAGTATCCCGCGTGGAGAAGCGCCTCGCGCCATCGTCAGCGATCACTGACCTGACTCCGGTGCAGGCTGGCAAGGCGATGTGGTTTGACGATGTGGGCGGGCTGGGCTTTCCGGTTGTGACCAACTTATTCGGCACGGAGAAACGCATGGCGTGGGCGCTGGGCGTCAATAAGCTGGACGACCTCGCCGCTAATTTGAACGCGCTGGTCACGCTGGATGAGCCGTTGAGCTTCGGCGCGTTGATCGGGCGGGCGGGCGCGGTGATGACCGCTTTACGCACCGCCGGAACCAGCGCGAATCGCCCGCGTGATGTGCCGGTGCAGGCGGTCAAGCGCGGCGATCTGTCTTTGCATCGACTTCCTGCCGTGCGCTTTTATGCGGGGGAGACACACGCGGGCATCACCATGACGCAGATCATCACGGCGGGCACGGGCGGGCAATCCGCGCACACAGGCCGCGTCGTCGTGCTGTCTGATGCGTTGCTCGGCATTGAATTGCGCCATCCCATCGACACAGCGCGGGGACAATTGCCGGTGGCGGTGGTCATCGGCGGCGATCCGGCGGCGATGTGGTGCGCCAATGTGCCGCTACCGCCCAACATCGCGCCGTACTGGTTGGCTGGCTGGATTCGACGCAAGGCTGTGCCTTTCTCCCGTGCGCTGACCCAACCGCTAGATGTGCCCGCCGATGCCGAAATCATCATTGAGGGCGTGCTGGATATGGACGACATCCGCGATGATGTGACGTTCGCCAGCGATAGCGGCTTCATGATCGGCGGTGTTCGCTTCGCCGCGATGCGCGTCACCGCCATCACCCACCGCCGCGATGCCATCTTCCCCCTGCATGTACCCGCTACGCTCTCGTCGGAGCATCGCCTGATGAACAAGGCGATTGAACGCCTGACGCTCCCGATATTGCGCCTGCTATTGGCCGATATATGCGACATCAGCCGCCCCGATATTGGCTGTGGCCGCAACCTGACCATCATCAGCCACGCGACCGGCGAGCGCGGCGCGGTGCGTAAGGCGATTCATGCGATGTGGGGGCTGGGCAGTCTGGCGCACACCAAGGCGGTGATCGTGGTTGATCGCGGCGTGGATGTCCACGACATCGGCGCGGTGCTATCGGCTGTGCGGTGTCATGTCGATTGGCACGCCGACATCATACGGGCGGATGGCCTTCTGCATCCGCACGACGTTAGCGGGCTAAACGGGGCGACTGGCGGCGGATTCGGCGGTAAAATAGCGCTGGATGCGACGACCAAACACGCCACAGAATCGCCCCGACCCGCCGCAGATTTTCAGCCGGTGGCCGGTGTCAGCGCGTGGCGGGCGTGGGATGGCGTCGCCGTCGTCGTGCTGGATGACGCGACAACGAGCGCGGCGCATGTCCACGATGCCAACCCCGACTATCATCTGATCGTGCTTCCGGCAGGGGTGACGTGGCTGGACGATGCACGTCAGCTGGCGTGGTACGTGCTGGCCTGCGCCGATCCTGTGCGCGATCTGACGGTGACGGCGGCGGGGCGCGTTCGCCTGTGCGTCGCGGATAAGACGCCGCTTCTGGCGGTGAGTGATGATTGATTTTACGTTTATCAGTATAGAGACAGGGACGGAAGGAAAACGATAGGCCGATGGCACAGCTACAGGGCAAAGAGAAATCACGCTACGTTCAAGATATGTTCGGGCGCATCGCCGGACGTTACAACCTGATGAATCGCTTGATGACCGGCGGACAAGACCAGCGCTGGCGTCGCTACACCATCCAGAAGGCGGCCATCCCGCCCAATGGCAGAGTGCTTGATCTGGCAACCGGCACCGGCGACATCGCATTTGAGGCGCTCCGCCAGCAACCGAGCGCGGAAGTCATCGGCGCGGATTTCGCGTTGCCGATGATGATTGTCGGCCAGCGTCAGAAACTCGGCCATCATGTCGGTTGGGCGGGCGCGGACGCGCTCAACCTGCCGTTCCCCGATAACACCTTCGACGCGGTGACTAGCGGCTATCTGGTGCGTAATGTGCCGGACATTCACCAGACCTTGCGCGAGAAATTGCGCGTGCTTAAACCCGGCGGGCGCATGGTCATTCTGGATAGCTCGCCGCCGCCCAACAACCTATTACGCCCGTTCATCATGATCCACCTCAAGTACATCATCCCGTTGATGGGGCGGCTCATCAGTGGTAAACAGGGCGCGGACGCTTACCGCTATCTGCCGGAGTCCACGCAGTCATTCAAGACGCCGGACGAACTGACCGCGATCATGCAATCGGTGGGCGTGCGCGATGTCGCCTTCAAGGTGTTCATGTTCGGGACGATGGCGATACACTGGGGAGTTAAGCCGGAATAAAATCGAATACAGGGGGCGCTATGATGTCACATCATCCCCGACGGTATCAGGTGAATTGTGGCCGTTTATCCGGTGGCGAAGCGTTTAGTTGCTTCTTGAACCGCCGTCTTTGTGCCGGAATACGATGCGCCCCCGCGATGGGTCGTACATGCTCATCTCGACCTTCACGCGGTCACCCAGCGCGATACGGATGTAATATTTACGCATCTTGCCGGAAAGATAAGCCAGAATTTGATGGCCGTTATCAAGTTCCACTGTGAATTGCGTGTTGGGTAGGGCTTCGGTGACGACGCCCTCAACTTCGATTTTATCGTCTTGCTTAGTCATAAGTCCTCTTTCTGTTAACTGTTCAGTAGCTAAAACAAACAAGCCGCTGTCAACCAAACGATGACAGCGGTCTGTGTTGTCGTTTCGCATACACGGGTATGGCATACACGGGTATGGCGCATCGTTAACGGGTCATTGCCTTACGTTGACGACGACGCGAACGACGAATCGCCTTTTTCTTCTCGATGCGGCGTAGCTCGCTCTTGGAGATATGCCAGCGCTTGCGGCGCACCGTACTCAGAATACCCGCATTTGTCACACGTTTGCGGAAACGGCGTAGTAGCTGTTCTTGTGATTCGTTCGGTTTCAACTTCACTGATGCCATGTTTGCTTCTCACCCCCTTTCCGCGTTAAATTTTGGCTGATGTACCAATTTATGGATTGTATCAAACCCTATCGCGCAAGGCTAGGGCGAGCGCGATAGATGGGTGCATTCCAGATTTATTAGCGACATAAGGGCGTAGCACGCTACGCCCTTACAGATTGTTTTGGCGGGGGGCAAGTCATTGCGCCCACGCTGAATTGCGCCCACGCTGAATTGCGCCTAACCGAGCGCGGGAGCGGCTTCTTCAGGTTGTTCTTCCGGCTGTTGTTGCTCGACGTGTCCCGCTTGCCAGCGCTCGCGCTCTTCGTCGGTCACTTCTTTCAGGCTCAAGCCTAACCGTTGCTTCTCGGTTTCAATGCTGATGACGCGCAACAGCAACTTCTCGCCCTCGCTGGCGACCAGCGTCGCATCCATCGGGGAGGGGTCGCTCATCTGGCTGACGTGCAACAGCGCCTCGATGCCCGGCTCCATGCTGACGAACGCGCCGAATTGCGCGGTACGGGTGACCACGCCCTCGACCAACTGCCCGACGTGATACATCTCATCGACCAGCGTCCACGGATTCGGCTGGAGGCGCTTCAAGCTCAGGCCGATGCGCTTGCCTTCTTCGTCCAACCGCAGGATGTACACCTGCACCTCATCGCCGACGTTCAAAACGTCGCTGGGATGCTTCACGCGATGCCACGCTAGTTCGGAGATATGCACAAGGCCATCCGCCCCGCCCAGATCGACAAACGCGCCGAAATCGCGCAGGCCGCTGACGATGCCACGACGGGTTTCGCCTTCTTTCAGTTCGTCCAGCAAGGACTCTTTGCGAGCTTCGCGGCTCTCCCGTCCCGCGTCGCGCTGGCTGAATACCAGCCGCCGACGCTTGCGGTTCACTTCCATCACCTTGACTTCCATGCTATTGCCCACATAGCGCTGTAAGAAGTTCTTGCGGTCATCTTCGTTCATGCCGCGCGGCAAGTCCATCACATGGCTAGCCGGCACGAAGCCGCGCAGGTTGCCGAATAGCAAAATCAACCCGCCGCGATTGCAGTCTACCACCGTGCCCTGCCAGATTTCATCTTGCTCCATTAACGACTCCGCCTGTCGCCAGTCTTCGTTCTGGCGGGCTTGCGAAACCGACAATACCAGATTACCCTCGTCGTCTTCGGCGCGGATAACGGTCACGTCGATTTGATCGCCAACCGTGTAATCCTCCGGCGTCAGGTGCAGGCGCTCGATGTCACGACGCGGTACAAAGCCGTCATGCGTACCCACCCCCACGATCAAGCCGTGATTGTCAATTGACAAGATCGTGCCTTCTACGATGTCGCCACGCTCGACGGCGTTCTCCTCTAACGAGGCTTCCAACATGGCGGCGAAGTCCATTTCCCCCACCATATCAACGCTTTGATCCCCTTGCATTGTATTATCAGCTCCTAAAAATCTTACGAAAAATTGATCCTTTGAAAAGCGGTAAGCAAAACAAAGCCCGCGCACCATGCCCCATGCGCCGACCTATCATCACCGTGATTCATCTGTATTTGTTTCGAAAGCCACAAAAGTTTTTACAGACGCTCACCCGATTTAGCCCACCGGAGACGCCTTACCCTCCCATAAGATCGCGTGGGATTATACTGATTCGCGCCACCTTTGTCAACGCGCCGAAACCGTCGGGTGTGTTTCAGGTTTCCGTTGGATTGTCGGGGCGCAATGTATCCCGCCCGCCTAATCCGCCGAATCCGCGTTCGCTTTCTCGTTCTCCTGTGTGGCGCGTTTGTTGCTGGCAAGCGGGATGACAAAATGGAACGTCGAGCCACTGCCCAATTCGCTCTCAATCCACACATCGCCGCCATGCCCTTCGATCAAGCGCTTGGTGATAATCATACCCAAGCCGGTACCTTCCTGTGCGCGGGCTTGCTTGTTATCACTGCGGAAGTAGTCCTCCGTGAATAGCTTGCTGACCGTCTCCGGACTCATGCCGATGCCCTCATCGCTGATGCGAACGTGCATCACATCGCCCAGATTGCGCCCGTTCCGCGTGACGTAGCGCGGCAACACATCGGCCTCTAGCCGGATGGTGGTATCTTCCGGGCTGTACTTGTGCGCGTTGCTGAGGAAGTTAACCATGATCTGCGTCAAGCGCGAGCGATCACCCAGCACCGGCGGCAGGTCTTCGGTCACATCGTTGACCACCGTCTGCCCCTTGCTTTCGATCTGCTTCTGCAAGCTCAGCAATGTGTCGATCATCACCTGCCGCAAGGATACCGGCTCTAACGAAATCGAGAGCTTACCGGCATCGTCGCGGGCGATGTCGCGCAAGTCGGAGATGATGCTGTCCATGCGCTCCGCGTTATTCTGGATGATGGCCGCGAATTGCTTGATCTGATCCGGCGATAGCGAAGCCGCCATCGAACCGCCCAGCGATGAGGCATAGCCGCGCACCGACGTTAGCGGATTTTTCAATTCGTGCGCCGCGAAGCCGATGAACTCGCTCTTTGTCTCGTTGGCCTGCGTGATTTCCGCGTATAGTTTCGCGTTTTCAATCGCGATGGAGGCGTGTTCCGCCAGACGTTGCGCCCAGTCTTGATCGAGCAAATTCAGGCGCGGCTCGCGGTCAGTCTCCAGAATGAGTATCGCGCTGATGTTGTTGCCCGCGATCATCGGTATGGTGATCTGGCTGAGTGCCCCGCGCAGGCTCGGCACATAATCGGGGTCCATATCGACATACGGCTGAAGATCAGCGCGGCGCGTGCGTAACACACGGCGCACAATACCGCGATCCATCGGCCACATATCGCCCTCCGCGCCGGGTGGGGCGTCTGCTTCTGTATAACCCTGCGTGGCGACGATCTGCATGAATCCGGCTTCTTCGTCCGGCACGCCGAGCAGACCGGCCGCCGCGTTACTGTTCTCAATCGCCCAGCGCACCGTGATTTCGGCCACGCTGTCTAAATCCAGACTGCGGTTCAATTCGCGGTCAATGCGCTCTAGCGCCTCAAGCTCCAATACACGTTGCGAAAGCTGAAGGTCGGTCTGCTGGAACAGGCGGGCGTTTTCAAACGCGATGGCGGCTTGTCCGGCGAACGTGGTCAGCAGGCGCACATCTTCTTCAACGTAAATCGAGCCGTCCAGCTTGTTAATCATTTCCAGCACGCCGATGACGCGATCCTGCGCGATAAGCGGCACCGCCAGCACCGATTGCGTGCGGAAGTCCTGCGCGATGTCGCCTTCCCAGTTCTGGTCGGCGGTGGTGTCATTGCTGATGATCGGCTCGCCGCTTTGCGCCACGCGCCCGACAAGGCCATGCCCCCGTGCCAACCGCTTGCCGATGAGTTGCTGGCCGGTGTTGCCCGTCGCCACTTTGAACTCTAGTTCGTCCGTGCCGTCCTCTACCGTCAGCAGGAGTGATCCGGCTTCCGCGTTCAAGATTTCTACCGCCGATGTCGTGATAACTTCTAGCAGGCGGTCAAAGTCGCCCTCCGTCGCCACCAATTGCTGGCTGATTTCGTTCAGCGCGGCTAGCTGGCGGGCACGGGCGTTCACTTCGCTAAATAGGCGGCTCTTATCCAGCGCGGAGGCGGCCAACGCGCTCAGGTCATTCATCGTGCGCTGTTGGTCGGGCGAATAGCGCCGTTCGGGGTTGCGCTCGGCGACCACCAACGCGCCCAGCGTGCGCCCGCCGGTGACCAGTGGCACGCCCAGCCATGCCTGCGTGTCCGGCGCTTCAAGGCTGATCTTGTAGCCGCGCCGATCCAGCGCGTAGCGGTAACTATCCACGCGCAACGGCTGGCCGCTTTGGATCACTTCGCTATACAGATCATCGCCCATCAGCCAGCGCCGCCCCTCAAGATCGGTGCGGCGGTCATCGTCCTCTTGAAAGAACGCATAATAAAGCTGGTCGGTCGATGTATCCTTCAGCACGATATAAAAATACGGCGATCCGGTCAGGCGGGCGGTCTGCGCGGAGAGTAGCTCCATCAGGTCTTCCGTCTCGATGGTGAAGTTGGCCGCCTGACTGACGTAACTCATCACCTCAAGTTCTTTCACGCTTCGCTCTAACGTTTCGATGACCGCCGCACGTTCGATGGCGATGGAGAGCGACCCGACCAGACCACGAATGAAGCGCAGTTCTTCGTAGTTGTAGCCGACTTCGCGGCCACGCGGCGGGCCAATAGCGACGAAGCCATTCAGCACCGCGTCGCCGGGCAGACCGGCGATCACCATAACTTTGATGACGCCCAGCCGCGTCTTGTCGATGTGTAGCTCCGGCGGCCATGCTTGATTCGGCTCCAGATACACCAGATCATCGCTATTGCCCAGCAAGTTGATGACGCCGCTACTATCCGAGAACACGATGTCGGTTTCCGGCACAGGATCGCCATAGGCGACATAGCCGCCGGTCTGGTTGCTACGCAGGAATATCAGCGTATTGAATGGTTGAATTGTATCGTCCAATAATTGACGGAACTCTTTAATCAGCACATTGACGCTCGCCAGCGATGTCACCTGCTGGTTGAACCGTTCCAGCTTGCTCTGGTAATCGTGCCGCACGCGATAGTAAATCGAGTCGATGCGGCGCTGTAAGTTCGTCCGCACTGGCACGAACAGCGCCGAGATCAAGAAGATGGTCAGCACGATCAAAAGCGGGTTATCGGCGTCGATGGTGTCCGTCGCTAGCAGAGAAGCCCCCAGCACCAGCAAGCCGTAGCCGATGCCCAGCGCGGTGAACAGGATGAAGTAGGTGATGCCGCGATTGACCGCCTCATCTGTGTCGAAGCGTCGCACCTGCAACACCGCATAAACCAGACTCAGCGAAGGTACGATCAAGAAGGGCAGACTAGCCTCGATGCTCAGCATCAGTGGCGATTCCGTCGGGAAGAAGCGGCCAGCAATCCAGAAGATGCCCGGCGCCAATCCCAGCAGAGCGCCCATCATGATGATGTTGGCTTGATCGCGTGATGTGCGCGACGGTGCGACGCGCCGGTGATAAAAGCCGACCAGCGCCGCCATAATCGCCAGACCGACAATCGCGCTCGCCACGCTCACCTGAAAGCTGACCGGCGACGCGACTGGCGCTTCGGTGTTATACAGGTCGATGACGTACAGCACCAGTAATGCGCCGAATATCGGCGGGATGAAGCGCAGATAAGGCTGGCGAACTACCGGACGAATCGAACGCGGCAAGATTAGCCCCATCGTGATGAAGGCCGTGCCCGTCCCGATCATGCTCAACAACCAGACCGGCGTCAGTTGGTGCGATGTGGCGGAATCGAAGATGCCGCCCATGCCCAGCGCCAGCAATATCAGCGTCACCGCGACTATAAATGTATGCTCAAGGAATGGCCGCAGATAGACCAGCCCGCCCGCGATCATCAATACGATGACGCCGGAGGCGAACGGCACCACGAAGAACGCGAAGAAGTCGGCATCGGGCATGGACATCAACGCGAACGAGACGCTACACGCCGCCATGCCTTCGGCGTCCGGCTCGGCGCAGGCCACGCCGTCAGCGCGTGGTGTCGTCATGAGGTTGGTATCATAGCGGAACGCGACTTCTACCGTATCGCCGACGCTAAAATCGCGCAAGATCGCGTTATAGCTCTCGCTTCCTATTGCCATACTGCGGTTATTGGCGACGGATAGGCCGTTGATGGCGGTGATCTGATCGCCCGCTTTTAATCCGGCTTCGCGCCCCGTCCACGCCGTACTGCCATTGGGTGAACTCGCGTTGACCGTCATCGTGTGGTTAACCGTCACGCCCATGAAGGGCTGGCCGCGCCACGTCAGCGCCAGCGCCAGATAGACGACCATCAGCACCACGCTCACGGCCATCAATGCCGCCAGCAAGCCCAGCCGAATCCGCTTACTGCTCATCTCGCCCGAATGAAAATCTGATTCTGTCCTAGCCGCCGGTGTCGCAGTCATCGAAACATCCCCATACCATGAACATGGTCGCACACCCGCCATTTTAGCATAAGACACCGCCTAAGACTATCAAACGTTCGCCTAACGGTTATTTGTTGTCCGCCGCATCATCGGGCGTAGGGGCGCGATTCATCGCTCGCGGATTGAATCGCGCCCGCATCCGTGTGTGTAGATCGTACCGCGTTTGTTATAATCAAGGCAAAATAGTTCGTTTTGATAGAAAAGATCATCAAATGGAAACAAAATCACGCATTTTAATCGCTAAACCCGGCCTCGACGGACATGATCGCGGCGCGAAGGTCATCGCCCGCATGTTGCGCGATGCCGGCTTCGAGGTCATCTATACCGGCCTGCGCCAGACCGCGCCGATGATCGCCTCCGCCGCCTTGCAGGAAGATGTGGATGTCGTCGGCCTGAGCATCCTCAGCGGCGCACACATGACGCTCGTCCCCCACATCCGCGAAGCGATGAACGCTAACGGGCTGGACGATGTGCCGATCATTCTCGGCGGCATCATCCCCGATGAGGATAAAGCGGCGCTGGCCGATCTCGGCGTCGCCGGTATCTTCGGGCCGGGCGCGACCAGCGAGCAGATCGTCGCCCGCGTGCGCGAGATCGTCGCCGCCACCGGAACGGCGGGCACATGATTGACACCATCATTCAAGGCGTGTTATCCGGCCAGCGACGGGCGCTAGCGCGGGCGCTGACCATCGTCGAAAACGGGCGGGCGGGCATGGACGACCTGCTCGCCGCGCTGTATCCACACACAGGCCGCGCCGCCGTCATCGGCGTGACCGGCGCGCCCGGCTCCGGCAAAAGCTCGCTGGTCAATGCGATGATCGCCGCCTATCGCGGGCGCGGGCAGACCGTCGGCGTCGTCGCGGTAGACCCGACCAGCCCGTTTTCCGGCGGCGCGATACTCGGTGATCGCATCCGCATGAAGCAACACGCGGGCGACGACGGCGTGTTCATCCGCAGTATGGCGACTCGCGGCAGTCTGGGCGGCCTGTCGCAGGCCACGCGGGACTCCATCCGCGTGTTAGATGCGGCGGGCTTCGATGTCGTGCTGGTGGAAACCGTCGGCGCGGGGCAAAGCGAAGTGGACATCGTGCGGACGGCGGGTACGACGCTGGTCGTCACCGCGCCCGGCATGGGCGATGATGTACAGGCGATCAAGGCCGGTATTCTGGAAATTGCCGATGTGCTGGTGGTCAATAAAGCTGACCAGATCGGCGCGGGGCAGGCCGCCCGCACGTTGAACCACATGCTGGAACTCGGCCATCCGGCTTCGCGCCTGCAACTGGTCGATCATCATGGTGTGATGGAGCGCTTGCCCGCCCCGCACCCCGCGCCCGATGCTGACCTGTGGTTGCCGCCCGTCGTGCAGACTGTCGCCACCGAATCACGCGGCATCGTCGAACTGCTGGACGCCATCGACGCGCACCGCGCCTATCTGCAAAGCGCGGGCATCGCGCCACATATCGAAGCGACGCGCATCCAGATTGAACTGGTTGACCGCCTGCGCGAATCCCTGACGCGGCGCATGATCGAACGCATCGACGCGGCGGAGTGGGGCGCGTTGGTGGCGGCGATTAGTTCGCGGGAGATGTCGCCAGGGCAGGCTGTACAACGTGCGCTCAGTCTGTATGATAAGTCCACGACATGATCGGGCGTACCAGAAGATGGTGAGGAGAGCAGACCATGAATGACAAGATTCCAGGGACGAAAATATCCCTATCACATCAGAGCAAATTGCAGGCCAGCATCGGGCAGGGCGGCTTCGGCGAGATCAAATTGTTTGGCGGTTCGTCCGTCCCCGAATTAACCGAAGAAATCGCGCAATATCTCGGCCTTCCTGTCGGCGTATACGAGCGCACCACGTTCTCTAACGAGAATATCTTCATCCAGCTTAAAGAGAGCGTGCGCGGTCAGGATGTGTACGTCGTGCAGTCCATGAGTGCGCCGGTACACGATAATTTCATGGAATTGATGATTATGGTGGACGCGCTCAAGCGTGATTCCGCGTGGCGCGTGAATGTGGTCGTGCCGTATATGTCCTACGGGCGCTCCGATAAAAAAGACCAGCCCCGCGTGTCGATCTCCGCCCGTCTGGTCGCTAACTTGATTGAGGCCAGCGGCGTTGACCGTTATATCACTGTCGATCTGCACGCCGGACAGATTCAAGGCTTCTTCAATATCCCGGGCGATGTGCTGACCGCGTTCTACCTGCTCAGCGATTATGTGGCGGAGAAAAACATCCCGGATTTAACCGTCGTCTCCACCGATCTCGGTTACGCCAAGCAAGCGCGAAACTGGGGGCAACGGCTGGATGTGCCCGTCGCGCTGGTCGAGAAGCGCCGCGTCGATAATGCGGAAAATCCGCAGGTACTTTCCATCATCGGCGATGTTGAAGGCCGCAACGTGCTACTGGTCGATGATGAAGTCAACACCGCCGGAAGCGTGCAGAACGCGGCGAAAGTGCTACGCGACAACGGCGCGAAAGACATCTATCTGGCGTTTACACATGGCTTCTTCACGGATAAGACCATCGAGCGCTTCTCGCAGGTCGGCTTCAAAGAGATCATCACCACCAACACCATTCAACAGCCAGAAGTCTATCAACTGCCGAACCTCAAAGTGCTATCAGTCGGGCCGTTGCTAGGCGAAGTCATCCGGCGGGCGCATCTGGGACTCAGCGTCGGCCAGCTATTCAACGAATAAGCGAAACGGCGTCGCGTAAGGGGTGTGTAGGGGCGTAGCACGCTACGCCCCAGAATGCTCGTCGCCTGCTGTTTAGTCCACCTGCTTCATCAACGGCGCACAGCACAACACCAACTGCTTGGCCGCCTTCACCTCATCCAGACGGCGCACCGGCGTATTATGCGGCGCGTCGTGCAGGATGTCCGGATTCTCGCGGGCTTCCCCCGCGATGCTGATCATCACATCCACGAAACGGTCTAGCGTCTGCTTGGTTTCCGTCTCTGTCGGCTCGATCAGCAGAGCTTCCGGCACGATCAACGGGAAGTAGTTGGTCGGCGGGTGAATGCCGTAGTCCATCAAGCGCTTGGAGATGTCCAGCGCCCGCACGTCACTATCCGCGAAACGCCCCTCCATGACGAACTCGTGCCCGCAGATGCGCGGATACGGCAGTTTGTAATGGTCTTTCAGTCGGGCGCGGAGGTAGTTGGCGTTCAGCACCGCATGGCGCGTCACGTCGTTGAGGCCGGTGCCGCCATACACGCGGATATAAGCATAAGCGCGGACGTGCATCCCGTAGTTGCCATGAAATGCCTTCAACCGCCCGATGGTCTTCGGCGGTTGCGTCCAGCCATAAAGCGGCGCGTCGTGGTCGCCCGCCGCCTCTTCGATGATGTCTACAATCGGGCCCGGGCGATAGTCCATCAAACGCTGTGCCACGCCGATGACGCCGCTACCCGGCCCGCCGCCACCGTGCGGGGTGGAGAAGGTCTTGTGCAGGTTGTAGTGCATCACGTCGAAGCCCAGTTCGCCCGGCTTCACGACGCCCATCAGCGCGTTCATGTTCGCGCCGTCCATGTACATCAGCCCGCCCGCGTCGTGTACCGTCTGTACGATGGGCAAGATGTTGCGGTCAAACAGGCCGAGCGTGCTGGGCACGGTTATCATCATGCCGGCGATGCTGGCCGCTTTTTCGCCCGCGCACGCTTCGCGCAGGGCTTCCAGATCGACATTGCCTTCTTTGTCCGATGGCAACTCAATCACCTGCATCCCCGCCATTGTCACCGTCGCCGGATTCGTCCCGTGAGCGCTATCCGGCACCAGAATCTTGGTGCGCTGGGTGTCGCCACGATCCACATGATACTTGCGGATCATCAAGATTCCGGCGAATTCACCCTGAGCGCCCGCCGCCGGTGTCAAGCTGACGCCAGCAAACCCGCTAATCTCCGCCAGCCACTCCTGCAACTGGTACATCAAAGCCAGCGCCCCCTGCGCCCCTTCGACATCGGTCAACGGGTGCAGATGCGCGAAGCCGGTCAAGCGGGCGGCGTCTTCGTTGATCTTCGGGTTGTACTTCATGGTGCAACTGCCCAGTGGGTAGAAGCCGGTATCAATCGCATGATTGAACTGACTGAGCCGCACGAAATGGCGCACCACTTCATTCTCGCTAACTTCCGGCAAATTCAGGTCATCGCGCAATAAATCCGCCGGTAAATCGCTGAGGGGTACATCCGGCTCCGGCAGGTTCACGCCGATCCGTCCCGCCGCGCTCAATTCGTAGATGAGCGGCTCGAGTCCGTCGTACTGGTTTGTCGTCGCTTCGATTGTCGCTGTTTTCATGATCTACTCGACCTCCTGCAAAACGTCCACCAGCGCGTCGATCTCGGCACGGCTGTTCATCTCCGTGACGCAGAGTAGCATGGTGTCCTTCAGATGCGGATAATCAGCGCTCAGGTCATAGCCGCCGATGAAACCCTGTGCGATCAGCGCTTCGTTCACACGGCTGACCGGCGCGGGGCAGGTCACCATGAATTCATTGAAGAACGGGCGCTCCATGTTGACGCTGTAGCCGTCCAGATGTTGAATCTGTTGCGCGGCATAATGCGCTTTGTGATAGTTCAGTTCGGCCACTTTACGCAGGCCGTTCTTGCCCATCAGCGACAGATAGACCGCCGTCGCTATCGCCATCAACCCCTGATTGGTGCAGATGTTGCTGGTCGCTTTGTCGCGCCGGATGTCCTGTTCACGCGGGCGCAACGTCATCACGAAGGCGCGTTTGCCGTCGATGTCGGTTGTCTCGCCGATGATGCGTCCGGCGATCTTGCGGACGTACTTCTCGCGCACCGCGAAGAATCCCAGATACGGCCCGCCAAAGCTAAGCGGCACGCCGAGCGGTTGGCCTTCACCGACTACAATATCCGCCCCCAGTTCGCCCGGGCTTTTCAGCAAGCCCAGCGCCACCGGATTATTGACCACCATCACCAGCAGAGCGCCGGCCTCGTGGACTTTCTCCGCCAATTCGTTGAAGTCGTCAATCTGCCCGAAGAAATTCGGGTAACTGACCGCGAGCATCGCGGTATTCTCGTCCAGCATGTCGATGAGGTCGGGGATGCTGGCCTGTCCACGATCCCCGACGACTTTCACATCGCCGCCCTGATGATAGGTGCGGACGACTTCGCGGTATTGCGGGTTAATCGCGTGGCTGAGGATGATCTTCTTGCGTTTGCCGCGTCCCGCTTCCAGCGCGACGGTGACCGCTTCGGCAAGACTGGTCGCGCCGTCATAGTGGCTGGCGTTGGCCGCATCCATGCCGGTCAGCGCACACATCATGCTTTGATATTCGTATGTGGCCTGCAACGTACCCTGACTGACTTCCGGCTGATACGGGGTGTAGGCGGTGTAAAATTCGCCGCGTAGCAGGATATGGTTCACCGCCGACGGGATGAAATGGTGATAAGCGCCCGCGCCACGAAACAGCGCGAAGTCGCCCGCGTGTTCGTTGGCGTCGGCCAATGCCGCCATCTCGGTCATCACGTCCATCTCGCTCATCGGCGCGGGGAGTGTCAACTTCGGAAAGCGATGCGTGGCCGGGACCGCCTCGAACAGGTCTTCGATGGTGGTCACGCCGATGGCGGCCAGCATTTGTTGGCGTTCAGCTTCGGTATGTGGAATGTAACTCATGGTTTTTGCCTTCGCTTACAATAAAAATGAGCGTGCATCGGTGGCGCGTAGACGGCTTAGCGGTCTTCGCAATAGGCTTTATAGGCTTCGGCGTCCATCAGATCGCTGAGATCAGCCTCGCCACTCAACTTGATTTTGACCATCCAGCCCTTGCCATACGGATCGGCGTTGATGATCTCCGGTTCGTCCTCTAGCGCTTCGTTGATCTCCACGACTTCGCCGCCGACGTGCGCGTAAACGTCGCTGGCCGCCTTCACCGACTCCACCGAGCCGAAGCTGTCGTCCTTGTCGAACGTGTCGCCGACTTCCGGCAATTCAACATAAACGATGTCGTTGAGCGCGTCCTGCGCGTAGTCGGAGATGCCAATGGTGGCGATGTCGCCCTCAACCCGCACCCACTCATCAGACTTCGCGTAGCGTACATCATCCGGGAATTTCAAATCTGCCATGATTTTCTCTCTCCTAAAAAGCGCCTGTTCATGTATACAAAATGCAAAAAAGCGAACAGACAATCATCGCTGTTCGCCCTGTCGTTGCTTCATCTAAGCGACTCCAGAAACCTCACGCCTACGAATCCTTTCGCCTGAGAGTTTCGCGCCTGCCCCAGCATTGACAGGCCGCTTGCCCCTTCGGCGTCCGCACGATGTCGGCGGCACTCTCTCCATAGGTGATTCCATTGTATCGGTAGCGCTGTGCATTGGCAAGTAGGGGCGCAACACATCGCGCCGGATTTACCGCAATGGATTGCGCCAGATCGCCAAAATATTGAAATACCCCACAGGTTGATTACAATGTGAAGGCGGGCGGGGCGGTCTCGCGCTACCCTTCACGCACCATCGCTCATCATTGGGATACAATAAAACTATGCCTGAATTGCCAGAAGTTGAAACGGTTGTCCGTCACATTCGCCCGTCATTGATCGGGCGTACAATCGGCGCGATGTGGTACGACTGGCCGCGCACCATCCACACCCCGCCGCCGTCTGATTTCGCGGCGCGGATCGCGGGGCAAAGCGTGGCGGCGGTGCGCCGCCGCGCCAAGTACATCATCTGCGAGCTAACGCATGATTTGCTGGTCGTCCATTTGAAGATGACCGGACGGCTTTATGTGGCGGATGCGGATGACGACCACGCGGCGGATCGCTGGGTGCATTTCCGGCTTGATCTGGATGATGGCCGTCAATTGCGCTTTTCGGATTCGCGCAAATTCGGGCGCGTGTATCTGGTGACCGATTTCGCGCAGATCAACGACAACATCGGACCGGAGCCACTCGACGACGCCTTCACGCTCGATGTATTTCGCGGGCGATTGGCCGGACGCACGCGCAACATCAAGGCGCTGTTGCTGGATCAATCGTTCGTCGCCGGAGTCGGCAACATCTACGCCGACGAAGCGCTGTTTCGCGCCGCTATCCATCCGGAGCGCACCGCCGATTCGCTCCGCGCTGATGAAGTCGCCGCGCTCCATTCGGCCATCATCACCGCGCTATCGGCGGGCGTCCAGCACGAAGGCGCGAGCATCAACTGGTATCGCAAACCGGACGGCACGAAAGGCAATTCGCAAGATCATTTTTATGTCTACGGGCGGGCGGATGCGCCATGCCGAACCTGTGGCGCGACCATCCGCAAGATTCGCGTTGCCGGACGCGGCACGCACTTTTGTCCGGTCTGTCAGCCCCTCTAAACCGAAAGGGAGATTATGTTGGCTTTGCTCGCGCAGATTGGCACTGACTCCAACGAAGACATCATCGCTGATTTCCTCAGTCAATTGCCGTTATCGTTGTTATTGTTCGTGTGTGGCTCAACGTTGCTGTTGTTCATCGCGTTCGCGTGGTTTGTCTATTTTAAGCCGCTATTCAATAAGCGCCGTGAGCGCAAATCGCCGCCCCCTGCGCCGCAATCCGCACAGGCCGCGACTCTGGCTGGCGTTTCTGCCGTGCCGATCACCGCGCCGGAGGCAACCGCCCCAGCCGGAGAAGATGCTGATGCAGGAGAGGACGATCTGCCCGATCTCGACATGCTGATTAGCGCCGACGATGAGGACGACTCCGCATCCCTGCCGGTAGCCGCATCTGCTCCTGTACCGCAACCCGCGCCGCAACCCGCGCCGCAACCCGCGCCGCAACCCGCGCCAACCCGCGACAAGCGGCAATATCGCGTCGAACTCAACACCGGCGGCATCGTGCGGGCGGAGGAGCTAGTCGCCGTCCTGCGCGATCCCCGCGACGGGCGCTTGATGGTGCAGATCGACGGCGTAGCCTATCGCACGCTGACCGCCAACCCCGACACCAAACAAGATTTTGTCGAATTAATGCGCGAGCTATCCACAGTGGTTAATCAACCGGACGACAACCCGCCGTCCATCGAAGAAGCGCCCGCCGCGCCCGCCGAGCATGTGCCCGGCAAGCTCCCCAGCTACAAGCTGGAAGACCACATGAAGCCGACAGGCAAGGGCGTTTATCAGGTGGATGATGTGCCGGAATTGAATCTCGCGGAAGCCATCGAAGCGTATTTACAGCACAAGCGCCGCCAGACGCCGGAATACGCGACACGCGCCATTCACATTCATCCCGCGCCGGACGGCGGCGTGCGGATTCAGGTTGATGATCGCTACTATGAGGCGGTCAGCGACGTTGAAGATCAGGACGTGCGCCTGTTCATTCAGCAGGCCATCGCTGAATGGCAGAAGTACAACCAGTAGCGAAACAATCCAGACGAAAACGTGTAGGGGCGCAATATATTGCGCCCTGATCGCCCCTACGCATACGGCATGGCGACGGTTTCCAGCGCCATCTTGCCGCTACTGGCGTCCTGGCGCAACCGTCCCGCCGGACGTTGGGGATCGTGCGGGAAGATCAGCAGGGCGTCGTGTTCCAGCGCCCACGCTTGCCAGCGCCGTTTGGTTTCCAGCGTGACAAGCGGCTCGACATCGTAGGCGGTCATCCACGCCAGACGCTCGAAATGCACCGCATACGACGCCATATCGCACACGAATAGCGCGTGCTGGCCGTCGCTTTCCAGCTTAACGCTCATGTGTCCCGGCGTGTGGCCGGGCGTCACCACGCCGGTGATGCCGGGCGCGATGACCGTATCGCCATCTAATAGGCGCATTTGCCCGTTTTGCATCAACACATCCCAGTTAACGCTGTGATACGTCGCGGCGGTGCGCTCGTTAGGCCGGATGGCGTCCTCATATTCGCGCCGTTGCGTCACGTACTGCGCGTTCGGGAAGGCGGGCACGACGCCCTCCGCCGTGATGATCGTATTCCCCGCGCAATGATCGCCGTGCAGATGCGTGTCGATCACGATGTCGATGTCGTCCGGCGTCAGATTCAGCCGCGCCAGCGCGTCGGTCAACGTCCCCTGTGGGCGTTGCAGTCCCCAGCGCTGGATGTCCTTCTCGGTCAGCTTATCGCCCAATCCGGTATCAATCAGGATGCGCTGACCGCCGGATTCCACCAGCAGGTTATGGAGCGTCATCGGAATGAGGAAATCCGCGTTCGGCTCGAAGTAGCGGCGATACAGCACACGCGGCACCAGTCCGAACGGCCCGCCCGGATCGGCCATCGTGATTCCGTCGTTGATGAGATGCAATGTCATGTCGCCTAGTTGGTACATAATCCCCCCATAAGATGAATAATTTTCGTCTGTTATTTCCCCCGTGCGATGACGGATAGCGGCGCAATGATGCGATTTTATAAAATTATCCACGCCCAGCGCGGGCGCTAATCTGCGCCGTAGAGAACACGATACATCGCGTAATTATTGTAAATCATCTGGATGTATTGCCGCGTCGAGTTGATGGTGATGCTCGCCATGAAGCGATCGGCATTATCGTTGTCGGATAATTCCAGCCAGTTGATCGCCCGTCCCGGCCCGGCATTGTAGCCGCCGAGCGCCGCGTACACATTGCCGCCGAAGCGGTTCAGTTGCTCCGCCAGATAGAACGCGCCGAACTCGATTCCGGCGTGCGGGCGGAAAAGGTCGCGGTGCTGATAGTCACGCCAGTTCAATTGCTCCGCGATATAGGCCGCCGTCGCCGGTACGACCTGCGTCAAGCCTTTCTCATCGGCGGCGGCGGTGGCGTAAGTGTCGAATAGGCTTTCATGCCGGATCAGCGACAGCATCAGCAGGGGATCAATGCCGTATTCGGCGGTGATGCGGCGCACTTCTTCGCCATAATAAGCCGGATAGCGCAGGCGAGCGATGAACGGCGGCGCGTCCAGCGTCGCCACGTCGGATTGAATGATGACGTTAGCCGCCGCCGCGATGGATGGCCGGTACGCGCCGATATTGCGCGTCGCCATCGCTAGCTGATACGACGCCAGCCCGTCCGCCGAATATTCGCTGATGATGTCGTTGAACTCGATGCGGGCTTCGTTGAACGCGCCCACCGCCCACAGTTCGCGCCCGCGAATCAGGCGCGGATCGGCTTCCAGTTCTGCCGCTAACGGCCACAACGCGCCCGCCTGCGTGATGTTGAATTGCGCCCTCAGCCAATCCTCCGCCGCCGTGATTTCCGCCACATCATCGAAGCGCCAGACCAGCGTCGCGGGCGGCGTGAACGGATCACGCCCCGCCATCAGGTCACGGGCGCGGGCGCTGAAGAACGAGTCCGGCGCGGCGGCTATCGTGTTTTCCAGCGCATCGCGTGCGGTCTGCGCGTCGCCGCGCTCCAGCGCCAGCCGCCCCAGATTCAGATAGGCGTCGGCGCGTTCTGTGCCTTCGGCCAGTGTCGCCAATTGCGCGAACAGCGTCTCGGCCAGTGGCGCTTGATCGTTGCGGACGGCGGTATTGGCCGCGATGCTCAGGCCGCTACGCGCTTGCTCACTGTTCGGGTAGGTCTGCGCCAACCGCGTGAACAGCACCCGCGCTTCCGGCGTGTTGTCGTTGGTATTATGCAGGTAAGCCGCCCGCCATAGCGCTTCCGCCGCCGTCGCCTCTAGATAGCCGTATGTATCCGCGATGAACAGATAGCGCTCAATCGCGGAGGGGATGTCGTCCTGCATGAAGTAGGTGCGCCCGCCTTCCAGCAGAGCATCGCCGAATAGCGGATCGTTGGAGAATTGCTCGGTGACGGTGCGGAAGGCCACCCGTGCCGCGTCGAAGTTACCGGCGGCGCGGTACGCTTGCCCCAGTTGTATATACAGGCGCGGCGGAATTTCCGTCAGCGCGACCTCCGTCGTGAAGCGGTTGAAGGCGTCGATGGCGTCCTCATAGCGTCCGGCGATGAAGTACGTCTGTCCTACCGCGTCCCCGCTCAGTTCGATGCCGTTTTCCAGCAGAGTCAGCATCGCCTCATACGCGGCGGGTGCGCCCTGATATTCGCCGAACAGCCGCGCCATCCGCGCCAGACCGCCCGCATCGTCGCCCGCGTTCAGTAGCGTCTGCGCCGCCATCAATTCGATGCTAGCGCGATAGTTGAACGTCTGCGCGAATTCCAGTATGCCGTCATATTGCGCCACCGCCCGCGATGTATTCCCGTTGAGGCGGTGCAGGTTGGCGACCTTCTCCATGAGTGCCGCCTGCGGGATGCGGCTTCGCGTCGCTTGCGTCGCGTTCTCGTAGCTTTCTAGCGCGGCGTCGAACTGGTTGAGGTTAATCAGCGCGTCGCCGATGCGCTCATAGGCGTAACTGTCGATGACGCCCGGACGCAAGGTTAAATACTGGCGGTAATCGTCCACCGCCTCCGCCCACATCCCCAGCCCGGAATGAGCATCACCGCGCAGGAAATAGGCCAGCACACTGCGGTAATCATCCGGCGCAATCGCCATCAAATTATTCAGCGCATTGACCGCATAATCAAAAAGCCCTTCGCGCAGGGCGGCCTGTGCCATGTTATACGCGGCGGCGGCGCGGATTTCCGCGCTGATCGCTTCCCCGCCGTCCAGTATGATCTGATAGGTGTAGACCGCGTTTTCAAAGCGGCCATCACGCGAGAAGCGATCCCCGATTTGCAACGTGATTTCCGGTGGAATGTCGGGGGTGGGGGTGGCCTGTGGCGCATTTTGTACCATTTGCGGCACGGCATCCGCGCTTGCGGCGGCATCTGCGGGCGCATTGGCGGCATTGTCATTCGGCACCACGATATAGACGATCTCCGCCTCATCACCCGCGCAGGCGGATAGCAAAGGGAGCATCAGCATAGCGAACAGTAAGATAAGATGTCGTTTCATACGCCCGATTTTATCAAGCATTAGGCCGCCGTTACAACCGACGTTCACCCGTCGTTTGATGTATCCGGTTTCAGGTCGCCCGCCAGAAACGGGATGCCGTAACCGATGACCAGATGACCGGCCTCTAGTAGCGCTTTGCCCAGCGTTTCCGTATTTTGATACGTCCACCAGTGATCGGCGCTCGGCAGGATCGCCACGCCGAAATCCTCAACCACCAATGCGCTCAGGTCGCGTTGATAGCCGCCTCTGCTTTCTGGCGTCGCGCTTCGGCGCAACGTCACCTTAAAGCGCGACGGCTGGCGGGCTGACCATTCCGTATCGACATAGGCCAGCAATTGATATTCGATGATGCCGTATTCGCCATCATCCAGCGCCTTGACGAAGCGAAAACGCCCGCCCGCCCACTGCACCGGACGCTCGTCCAGATGATAGCCCGCCGCCGTGTAAGCCCCGCCGACCACCGTCAGCAGGATATGGCGGAAATCGTCTTGCGGTTTTTGTCGTCCTGTCATGATTGACCGTCCATCATCCACGCGGATACACCAGCGCACGCCCCTGCGGGAAGATCGCCTCTATGACGGTGTGCGCCGTCTTATCTAGCCAGCACTCCGGCAAGACCGTTTGAATCTCGCGCAGGCTGTGCATCCCGAATATCAAATTGAGAAACATATCATAGGCCAGCGCTCCGTTCACACGCTCATCGCCAATCTGCACCGTCTCCGCCGCTTTCAGCCGCCCATCAGCGAAGCGCAACAGCAGGCCGCTTCTATCGTAGAAACTCAGCTTGATTTCGCCGTCGAAGCGATGCGCCGCCGAACCGACCAGCCGCCGTTCCAGCACCGGCGCGACGTGGCGCAGAAACGCGCCTAAATCCGGCACGCGCATATACCATGCGTAAAGCGGATTGATCGACCTGCCGCCGGTCTTACGTGCTAGCGTGTCAATCGCCGCCGATATATCGCTGGAAAAGCTGATGAGTCCCGCCGGTTTATCGCCGTCGGCGGTCATGCTTTCGCCGTGCGCCACCAGACCGCGCAATACATCATCGAATGTCGCCAGATACGACGATTCATCGCCCATCACGTATTGATAGACCTGTACCACCCGCGCACCGCGCACCTTGCGGGCGATGACGTAGCCGACATCACGCGGAGTCGGCGTGTTCTGCTGGATTATCAACACATCCCAGCGCACGATGGACTCATCGCGCTTGCCGGTGATTTCGTAGCGCCAATCGTCCGCCGTCCGCACCACGCTCAACAACCCGCGTTGACCGTCCGCCGCGTCCCACTCTGCGATTTGCGGCGCGTCGTGGACGGTGGCCGCACGCAAGCTGAAGCGCGGCGCTTCGCCCGCTTTGCGCTCCGGCACATGCGCGAACGCGATCTCCCAGCGATAGCCCAACGGCAACGACATGCCATACCCGAAACGGCGGTAATAGTGCGGGATGCCGGTGATGCCCTGCGCCAGATGGCCGAGCGCCGCGCTCCGTTCGTGCAAAGCGCCGAACATGCGCCGCACCAGCCCTTTATGGCGATATTGCGCGTCAGTGGCGACTAGCTCCACGCGCCCCAGCCCGAAGGCGACATCACCATAGCGCCATGTCTGCGGGATGAGTAACAGCGCCGACACGACTTTATCATCGCGCTGTTGATCGACCACGCACCACACATCATCCGGCGTCAGCGTCGGGTGTGTCCCGCCGATCAAGTCGTGTGTCCATTCTCCCAGAAATTCCGGATGCGGGTCGCTCTCGTCTTCGCTGAAAACGCGCACGTAGAAATCCGGCAACTGTGCCGCGTCGTCCGCGTATCCGGCGCTTAACGTCCGCATCACCAGTCCGTCGGTTAATTGTTGTTCCATTTGATTCAGTGTTCCTTACTACGTCTTAAATCGTGTGCCATAGAAGCGGCACCATCATCTCCCGTGATGATAGCCCGCCGTGTGCGCTGACCATGCGGGCGGTATGCGGCGCGGCCATCAAGCGCGTGCCCATGCGCGGAATCGCGATCAAATCGCCGACGCGATGACTGATCTCCGCGTGTAGATCGCCCGTGCCGAATAATCCGGCGGCTAACGCCTCCTCCCGCGTCACCCACGCCACGCGATCCGCCAGAGTCTCGCGCAGGAAGTCGATGACTGCCGCTTTTGTGCCTTCGCGCAGATACAGATAAGCCAGCCGTTCCTCCGCGCCGAAGTTACAGCGCATCGCGTCGGTGAGTGGCGCGTAGGCCGCGTCGCGCTGGATGTCTAGCAGGTTCGGCGCGTCGGCGTGGCCGTGATCCGCCGCGATCATCACCAGCGTGCGCCCGTCGTGGCCGTTGGCCGGATCACGCAGGACGGCGTGCAGATTCTGTAACTGCATCCGCGCTTCGTGTTTGGCCTGCAAGGAATCCGCGCCGTAAGCGTGCGAGACGCTATCGAATGCCGGATTGTACGCGCTGATGTAACAGCGCTGACCGGCGGTGTCGCGCAGTAATCCGGCCAGCCGCAGGTAGAGATCGCTCTGTCCCAGATGCAGGGCGCTGTTCACGTTCCCGCGATGCATGATCTTCGACAGGCCAGAGCCAAACAGCGCCCGATCTACCATGATATGCACCGGCACATCCACCGCGTTGAGCTGGTTGGCGACTGTCGGCAGAGTGACGAACTGCTCCGCATCCACGCCCCACGATTCCAGCGAGCCGTGCGGGTGGCCGCCCTCCGCCGGACGGAAGAACAGAATATCCGCCAGCAGTGACGGCTGACGCAAAAACTGCACCGTGCCCAACATGCCGCTTCTGCCCGGCGGTTGCGCCAACCAGTAAGCGGGCAGGGCGGCGGCGGTGGTGCTGGGCGCGACGGACGTTAACGGCGCGATGCCGTGCCCGCCGGTCAGATCAGCGACAATGGCGGCGACGGTGGCATCCTCCGCGCACAGGTTATGCAAAAACTGATAGCCCAGCCCATCCAGCACGATCAACACCACGCGGTCTACGTCCGGCGGTGTCCCGTCCCACACATCGGCGCTGAGTGGCGCTGAGGTCGTCACACCCAGCAGATTCAACACCGAGCGCGACACGTTCATGATCGAAAGCCCGTCGTAGTACGGATAAATGATTTCGTCGTCCCACGCGACCGGTAACTTTAACAAGCGATTGGCGCGGATAGTCGCCTCGATTTTTGCGGCGTCTGGCATGTCGTCCCCCTGATTTGATGTCTGGTCTATGTACGCAGTCGTTCGTTCACTGCTCACTGCTCAATTGCTGGCGCAGATCGTCCGCCGTGTGAACCGGCAACTGGCACGCGAAACGGCGGCAGACATACGCAGTCGGCATGTTATCGCGTTCGTCGCGCCCGCGCAATAGCGGCACGGCGGCATCCTCGCCCGCGCCGGTTTCGCTCAGCGCGATCACCAGATGCGGGCGATACGTCTCATGCAACACGCGCAATAGCTGGCGGGTGTCGTCCGCCTGCGGATCGCCGATGATGGCGACTTCGTGCATACCGGCGACGATCAACGATACCGCGTTCAGCGCCTCGCCGAACGCTTGCGGATAGTGTTTGAACAGTTCGGCCAGTAGCCCCAGCGCGTCACGGGCGGCCTGTTCATAGCGGGCTTCGCCGGTATACGCCGCCAACCGCAACAATTGATGCACGATCATGCTATTGCCGGATGGCGTCGCGTTATCCTGCACCGAGCGCGGGCGCACCACCAGCACCTCATGATCGTCGCTGGTATCGTAAAAGCCGCCTTCCGGCGCGGCGAAGTGCGTCAGCGTCGCGTCGGCCAATTCACAGGCGGCGGTGAACCAGCGCGGATCGAACGTCAGTTGATACATCTCGATCAGCGCGTCGATCATGTTGGCGTAGTCTTCCAGATAGCCGTTCAGCTTGGCGTGACCGTCCTTGTAGGTGCGTAACAGTCGGCCTTCCGCCGTCCGCAGATTCGCCAGCAGAAACTCGGCGCAACGGATGGCCGCTTGCCGGTAATCGTCGCGTTCCAGCACGCGGGCGGCCTCCGCCAGACTCGCCAGCATCAAGCCGTTCCACGCGCTCAATATTTTGTCGTCCAGCGCCGGATGCACGCGATGCGTCCGCGCCGCGTACAACGTATCTTTGATCGCCGCGATGCGCTCCTGCAACGCGGCAACGCTGATGTCCAATTCGTCGGCGATAGTCTCGTCGTCCTCCGGCACATATAAGATGCTCTTGCCCTCAAAATTGCCGGTGGCGCTGATGTCCCAGTATGCGACGGCGATCCGATAATCGTCGGCATTCAACAACTCGGCGATTTCCTCCGCCGTCCACACGAAGAATTTACCCTCTTCGCCTTCGCTGTCGGCGTCGGTGGCGCTGTAAAATCCGCCCTCCGGCGCGGTCATTTCGCGCAGGATGTAGTCGTACACTTCCTCCGCGATGCGCTTCAGGAAGTCGTCGCCGGTGGCCTGCCATGCGTGCAGATAGACGCGGCTCAGTTGCGCGTTGTCGTATAGCATCTTCTCGAAGTGCGGCACCAGCCACAGCGCATCGACGCTATAACGGGCGAACCCGCCGCCGATCTGGTCGTAGATGCCGCCCCGCGCCATCTTATACAGCGTATGCGTCACCATCCGTAACGCGCTCACATCGCCGGTGCGGGCGTGTTGCCGCAATAGAAATTCCAGCCCCATCGGTTGCGGGAACTTGGGTGCGCCGCCGAATCCGCCGTTGTTGCGGTCAAAGCTGGTCGTCATCTGCGTGATCGCCACTTCGAGCAGATCGTCGTTCAGCATGTCGGCATCACCGCCACCTTGAAATAAATCGCGCTTGAGCCGTTCGGTTAATCCTCTGGCGGCGGCTTCTATCCCGCTGTAGCGGTTGACGTAAGCATCATGGACGCGGTGCAATATCTGCCGGAACGATGACATGCCCATGCGCGGCTCTAGCGGGAAGTACGTGCCGCCGAAAAATGGCCGACCATCCGGCAACAGAAAGACGGTCATCGGCCAGCCGCCGCTTCCGGTTAAGGCCTGCACCGCTTCCATATAGATCGCGTCTACGTCGGGGCGCTCTTCGCGGTCAACTTTTACGTTGATATACAGCGCGTTCATGATCTGCGCGGTTTCTTCATGCTCAAAGCTCTCGTGCGCCATCACATGGCACCAGTGACAGGCGCTATAGCCAACGCTCAACAGGATCGGCTTATTCTGCTCGCGGGCGTGCTGGAATGCTTCTTCGCCCCACGGGTACCAATCTACCGGATTATTTTCATGCTGTTTGAGATACGGGCTGGTCTGGTCTTTTAAGCGATTCATGCCTTCTCCTCAATGTTTACGATTCATCGTTTACGATACATCACAAAATAAAAGCGGCACGATGGCCGCCACGTTTGAAAATCTGAGCGGGTGAATGTACGCTCACCACGTCAGCATATCGGGCTTGTTGTCGCGCTTGATTTCTTCTTCCGCCCCCCACGCTTTTTCCAGCCAGTTGAGCAGTTTGCCGGTGATCTCTGGCGTCAATCGCGCCGCCGCCTCGAGGCCATTGGGCGAAAAAGCGTAGAAAATGGTGTAATACTTGCGGGCGATGCAGATGATGTAGTCTTTTTCCCAGCGCCGCGATCCCCACAGGAAAGCCAGCCCGCCGCCATCGCGCCGCATTAACGAGAGCCAGCGCGTGCGATCTACCAGATCGCGCAGGACGAAACGGAGCGACAGCATCGAGCCGAGCGTGAATGACGCTTGCAAGGCGCGGCTTTCGGCGTCCGCATCAAAGATGACCTGCGCCGCGCCGTCCTGTGTGGTCAGCGTCGCCACACTGCGCCCCGCGTTCGCCCCTAATTTGCGTATTTTAATGGTAGACATCACCGGCGTACTGCTGAAGCGCATCGCCAGCTCGCTTTCCAGATCAATGTCGCCGTTGAAGAATTGCTCTAGCGGCCACGGCGGTTCAATCGGCTCGCGGATGCGCTCCCGCGTCAGCTTGATGAGTTCTTGCGACTCGTCTTCCTCAAGCATCTGGATCGCCCGCCGGATGAACTCCTTAGCGATGGGCGGCGTGTCGCCCTCGTCGGCGTCCGCGCCATCCATCACCGGCAATTCCGGCGCGTGTTGTTCGTCTGTCGCTTCGCCGTCATCTACGGCTGTCTTGTGGATGTCCGTGTGTTTTGACATGCTGATGCCTTTTTGTCTACCGTCACCTATGATTATAGGCGATGCTGGCGCTTGGTTCAAATAACGTTAGGGTGAATCTCGTATGTGAAGTTTACGCGCCGCCGCCTGTTGACGGATACGGTATACTAAAATCGGGTGAGATAAACGAATGAGGCGCTGAAAAATGGTGACAGGATTGAAGCAATTCATGACGGCGGCGGAATTTGATCGCTACGTGGCGGAGCTTGAAGGCGATTATGAATACATCGCGGGGGAGGTTCTGG
>REDR01000067.1 GCA_007693385.1 Anaerolineaceae bacterium | reverse complement strand
CCGTCAGGCGAGTCGCGGCAGGCGGTTTATCGCTATTTGTCGGGTGCATCCGCTTGATAGATCAATGGGCAAATCGCGGCGATATGGGTTAAACTGTGTGCCATGTTGGAACAGATGAATGAGGCATCACATGCAGATCATACACGGCACATTTCACGACGGATCGCGGCGCTTTATCGTCTGGGGGGAGCGCGATAACGTGCAAAAAGCACGCGGACGGCAGGCGAGAATGCCGCGCCACCCGTTCGCTTTACCGGTCGATGACCTGCAAACGTGGTTGGCGCGTCTAGTCCCTCATGTCCGCCCGCAACCCGAAGAAAAACTCGAGATGTGGTTGCCGAAAGTCGGAAATCAGCCACAACCGTCGCCGGAGATGCAAGCGACCGGCGCTTTTCCCATCGCGGATGATGCACCCATCGCGCTCAGCCAGTGGCGGCTGGAAGGCCTGTCGCTGACGGTGGACGACGCGCTCGATCTATTGCTGGCGCTGGCCGGACGACGCGACATCGGCCACAGTCTAGCGTTCTGGCGATTGGCGGCACTGGAAGGTCTGTCGCTAGTCATTGGACAACAGGTTCTGCCCATGCTCTGGCGAGAAGGCCGACGCTATCAGGCGATGTGGCAAGCGCAACCGGAAAGACCGGAACGACTGGCCGATCTCGCCGCGAAAATGCCGCCGGTTTGTCGGGCGCTGACCGCCAGCCCCGCCGATGCGCCCGCCCCGTACAAAATGCTGATGGCGTTCGTCAATGCGCTGGTGGATACCACCGTTCGATCAGCCGCCGCCGGTGTGTCCACCGCTACCGATGACGCGGTGGGCGCGGCATGGCTGGCGGCGCTGACCGATCCGGATGACTGTCACGTTGATCTGCCGGAGGCGCAGGCAGACGCACTTTTCAAGGCGTGGGAAGCGTGGGCGGGGCAAAGCGAAGCCGCCGGAAATGACGCTTTTCGTATCGCGTTTCGCCTCGACGCGCCGCAGGCGGATGAAACCGACTGGCATCTGCGCTATCTGTTACAGGCTACAGACGATCCGAGTTTGATCGTCTCGGCGTCGCAAATCTGGCGCGGCGATCAGGACGCTTATCTGCAACAACGTTTCGATCAGCCGCAGGAACGCCTATTGCGCGGACTGGCGTTTGCCGGTCGCCTTTTCGCGCCGATTCTGGATAGCTTGCGAACCGCCGCGCCGGATAATGCGACGTTTGAAACCGCGTCAGCGCATACGTTCTTGCGTGATGTCGCGCCGCTGTTGCAGGCCAGCGGCTTTCGTGTGTTGTTGCCGCGCTGGTGGTCGGGCAAAGAGACGCGGCTGTCGGTGCGGGCGAAAGTGAGCGGTGGCAAGCAGAGCGGCAAGGCGCATCTGAGCTTGTCACAATTACTGCAATACGATTACGAGGCGATGCTTGGCGGACAGGCCATCGACCGCGAGGAGTTCATGCGGCTGGCGGCACTGAAACAGCCGTTGGTGCAGGTGCGCGGCCAGTGGGTGTTGCTGGATGCGGAGCAAATCGCGGCCGGTTTACGCTTCTTTGAGGAACAGCGCGGCGCTCTGCCCTTTGATGAGGCGTTGCGTCTCGGTCTGGACGGCGAGGCATCGGTTGCCGGAACGATTCCGGTGGAAGAGGTGCAGGCGGAAGGCTGGCTCAAGACATTGCTGAATACGTTGACAAAGCCGGATAAAATCCGCAAATTAGCGCCACCGGATGGCCTACATGCCGGATTGCGCCCTTATCAGCAACGGGGATATTCGTGGCTGATGTTCCTGCGGCGCTACGGGCTGGGCGCTTGTCTGGCTGACGATATGGGGCTGGGCAAGACGATCACCACCATCGCCTTTCTGTTGCGGGTCAAAGCGGATACCCGCCCCAAAAAACGTCAGCCGACGCTGGTCGTCTGCCCGACATCGGTGGTCGGCAATTGGCGGCATGAACTACGCCGTTTCGCACCATCGCTGACCGTACACACGCATCAGGGGGCGGAGCGCGAAAGCGGGGCGGCGTTCGTCAAGGCAATGCGCGGCGTCGATGTCGTGCTGACCAGCTATCCGCTACTGGCGCGTGACCGCGACACGTTGACCGGCGTTGAGTGGTCAACGGTGGTGCTGGATGAGGCGCAAAATATCAAGAACAGCGCGACCAAACAGGCACAGGCGGCGCGTGATCTATCTGCCGCGCATCGCGTCGCGCTGACCGGAACGCCGGTTGAAAATCGGTTGAGTGAGTTGTGGTCGATCTTGCAGTTCTTGAATCCGGGCTATCTGGGGAGCGAGAAAGCGTTCCGTCAGCGTTTTGCCAACCCGATAGAGCGTTTCAACGATGCAGAAGCGGCCGCACGTCTGCGTCGCCTGACCACGCCGTTTATCCTGCGCCGCGTCAAGACCGACCCGACGATCATCAGCGATCTGCCGGAGAAGATGGAGATGAAGGTCTACACCACGCTGACCGCCGAGCAGGGGACGTTGTACGAAGCGGTGGCGCAGGATGTGCTGGAACGCATTCAGGCGGCGGAGAAGAGCGGCGATAATATGTCACGGCGCGGGCTGGTGTTATCGCTACTGACGCAACTCAAGCAAATCTGTAATCATCCGGCACAATACCTGAAAGATGGCGGATCGTTGGATGGGCGTTCCGGCAAGCTGTCGCGCTTGACGGAGATGCTGGAAGAAGTTTACAGTCAGGATGACCGCGCCCTGATCTTCACGCAATTTTCAGGGATGGGCGAGATCATCCGCGAACACCTGCGGACGACGTTCTACGATGAGCCGCTGTGGTTGCATGGCGGGGTGAAAGTGAAAGAGCGCGAAACGATGATCCGGCGCTTTCAGGCGGAACGCGGGCCACGCCTATTTATCCTGTCGCTGAAGGCGGGCGGGGTCGGTCTCAACCTGACACGCGCTAACCATGTATTTCATTTTGATCGCTGGTGGAATCCCGCCGTCGAGAGTCAGGCAACTGATCGCGCCTTCCGTATCGGCCAGACGCGCAATGTACAGGTACACAAATTCGTGTGTTCGGGGACGCTAGAGGAGCGTATCGACGGGATGATCGAGAGCAAGCGAGCGTTAGCGGAACGCATCGTCGGCAATGATGAGGGCTGGTTGACCGAATTGGACACGGCCAGCCTGCGTGATCTGGTTCGTTTACGCGAGAAGGGAGCGTGAGTGATGGCGAAGCGCAAGAAGCGCGACTATCAAGATGATTATTACAGCTACGGCTATTATCCGCCGTCGCGTCCGATAGAAGTGAGCGGCGGTGTGCAGAGCAAGAGCAAACGAGGGGCATTTGCCGCTAACTGGTGGGCGAAGCGCTGGGTGGCGGTTTTGGAAAGCTACGGGATCGGGTCGCGGCTTCA
>REDR01000102.1 GCA_007693385.1 Anaerolineaceae bacterium | reverse complement strand
ATGGCAAAATCAAATCGTGATCGCATTGGCGACATTATAGACGCGCTTAAAGCTGGATTGGGGCCGTTCGTCCTGCGCGAGTACAAATTCTATTACAAAGGCTCGCGCTATCTGCAAGAAGTCGAGCTGACGCTGAACTCAAAATCTTATTCTCCGCCACATCTGCCGGATGCAGAAACCGCCCTGCGCGAAGTCGATGCATATGGATGGCTCACCCTGATGATCCGTCAATGGCATGATGTTTTCCGCTCAAAGCTAGGTCACAGCGAGCGCTCTTACGTCGGTGAATTGCTACAGGCGCGTAACGACTGGGCGCATCAAGGCGCGTTCACCAACGATCAGGCTTACCGGGTAGCCGACACCGCCGCCCGTCTGCTTCAAGCTATTGGCGCACCGAAGGAAGCTCAAATCGCGCAGGACATCGCACAGGAACTCTTACGCCTGCGCTTCGACTCGGAGGCGAAGAAATCCACCAAGAAGAAGACAATCTCATTAGATCAGACGCCTACGACCACCACGCCCGGCCTGAAACCGTGGCGCATGGTGGTGCAACCGCATCCCGATGTCGCCAGTGGGCGCTATATCCAAGCCGAGTTCGCCGCAGACCTCGCGCAGGTCGTGCAGGGCAAAGCCGACCCCGAATACGGCGATCCGAAAGAGTTCTTCCGCCGCACTTACCTGACCGAAGGTTTGATGGATTTGCTAGTGACTGGCATCAAGCGCCTAAACGGTCAAGGCGGCGATCCGGTGGTTCAACTTCAGACCAGTTTTGGCGGCGGCAAGACGCACAGTATGCTGGCGCTCTATCATCTGCTCGGCGGACAGATCGGCTTCAGCGAAATCCCCGGCGGCGAAGATATCGTCGGGCGCATCGGCGAAGTAGATGATCACATCGACGCGCGGCGTGCCGTCATCGTCGGCACCGCCTTCAGCCCTACCGAGCCGCGTCAGTACGCTGATTGCACGACGCACACGCTCTGGGGCGACATCGCCTATCAAATCGGCGGCATCGAAGCCTATCGCGTCGTGGAAAAAGCCGACCTGACCGGCGTCAGTCCGGGATCGGACACCATCTTACAATTATTAGAAGATTACGGCCCGGCTCTGCTCATCATTGATGAATTAGTTGCCTTCGCTCGCAATTTGTACAACGTCAGCGAACACCTGCCCGCCGGATCATTCGACGCGGTGATGACCTTCATGCAATCGCTGACAGAAGCCGTCAAGCGTTCTAGCGATTCAATGCTACTGGTGTCGATTCCCGAAAGCGACATCGAAATCGGCGGCGAAGGCGGTAAAGCCGCACTCGACATCCTCTCCAAGACCATCGGACGTATTGAGTCGGTATGGAAGCCGGTCACCGCAACCGAGAGTTTCGAGATCGTGCGCCGTCGCCTTTTCTCGTCAGAGATGGACTACGCCGCACGCGATGCGGTACTCTCCGCTTTCCGCGAGATGTACGCCAAAAATACCGGCGAGTTCCCGTCCGGTGTCGCCGAGAGCGACTATCTGCGCCGCATGAAAGACGCTTACCCCATCCATCCGGAGCTATTCGCCCGCCTGTATGAGGATTGGTCAACGCTTGATCGCTTCCAGCGCACACGCGGCGTCCTGCGCCTGATGGCGACCGTCATTCATCAGTTATGGGCGAATAACGACCAATCGTTGATGATTATGCCCGCTTCCATCCCGCTCTGGACGGCGACTGTGCGCAATGAGATGCTCCGCTATTTGCCGGAGAATTGGCCTGCAATCCTCGATGCCGATATTGATGGCGAGCATTCCAAGCCTTACCAGATCGACAAGAGCATCCCGACATTGGGACAATATACGGCTAGTCGCCGCGTTGCCCGCGCGATTTTCGTCGGCAGTGCGCCTTCGGTAGCGGCGCAGAGTGTGCGCGGCATCGAAGAAGTGCGCGTGCGTCTGGCGACGGTACAACCCGGCGAACAACTGGCCGCCTTTAATGACGCCCTACGCCGGATGAGCAATCAGCTGACTTATCTATACACTGATGGCAGTCGCTATTGGTACGACACCCACCCGACGGTCAACCGCATCGCACAAGACCGCGCCCAAACCATTCACGCCGATCTGGTTTATCAAGAAGCGATTGACCGCCTGAAGGCGGTACGTTACACACGCGATACTTTTACAGCTGTCCATATCGCTCCGCAGAAATCAGGCGATGTCGCCGACGAATGGCGCTTTCGCGTTGTCGTCCTTGAGCTTGAGTACGGTCACAAGCGCAACGGCGGCAATCTATCGCAGGCTCAAGAAGTCGCCAAAGAAATCCTCGAAAATAGGGGGAACTCACCGCGTCTGTATCGTAATATGCTGGTATTCATCGCCCCTGATGCGACCAATGCCACCGCATGGGAGCAATCGCTACGAGAGTATCTAGCATGGAAATCCATCGATGACGAAGCAGAGCCGCTTAATCTGGATGCACAACAGCGCAAACAGGTTGCCACCGCACTGCAACGCACCGAAGAAACCTTGCTCGCACGTTTGGAAGAGACGTATTCGTGGCTGATCGTACCCACACAACCCGAACCAACCGGGCCAATTCACTATGATGCACACCGGATCGCCGGGCAAGCCAATTTTTATGAGCGTGCCGCGCAAAAATTGCATCAGAGCGAGTTCCTCATCCCGCGTTGGTCACCCGATAACCTACGGGGGGAACTCGATCGTTATCTATGGCATGACCAGCCGCATGTGGGCGTCAAACAACTATGGGAATATTTTGCTCGCTACTGCTATCTCCCGCGCCTCTACGACAAAAATGTGCTGTTGGAGGCTTTGAATAATGGCGTGATGCGTTCCGATGCGCCGTTTGGTTACGCGACGATGGTCGGGGAAGATGGCGTGTATAAAGGGCTGGCAATAGGAAGTAGCACCAACATCTATTTCGACAACACATCAGTTATCATACGTCCGGAGGTTGCACAGGCGCAGATCGAAGCAACCGAACAGACACAATCCTCACAAGCGGTTGATCGCCCTGCTACTTCAAAGACCGGGGTTGCAGATGCGCCATCTACGCCTACAGCGCCGCCACAACCCCGACTGAAAACGCGCTATCACGGCACCGTCTCACTTGATCCACAACGCACCAACAAAGAGATGGCGACAATTGTCGAGGAGATCGTCCAGCGCCTCACCAGCCTGACCGGAACACAGGTCGAAATCACGCTGGAAATCAGCGCCGAACGCGCATCCGGTTTCGATGATGCGACTGTCCGCACAATTAGCGAGAATAGCCGCACGCTGAAGTTCAAGAATCATGGGTTTGAGGAATGAAAAGCTCAAGTATGACATTCGATGGAATGAAGTTGTGCCAGTCGATGATGAACTATACCAACAGCGCCC
>REDR01000007.1 GCA_007693385.1 Anaerolineaceae bacterium | reverse complement strand
ACCAAAGGTGGCGTCAAAAGCCAGGAAAAGTGCGGCATTGGCGATCTCTTTAACCCTTCCATGCCGTTTCATTGCGTTAACTGATTACCGATATGATGAAACTCGTTGCGCTCACCCTGTGTCAGGTTGGCAAGTCCGAGAATACAGGTATCGTTCATGCGGCACCTCGTTGAATTTTGTTATTAAACTCTGTTCTATCGAGGCCAGCATGAATGTCAACCAACTAGCAATCAGGGTCAACTCTTCTTATTTGGCGTACCCATCCAAATTATTGCGCAGTTGCGGATTTATGCTATAATCGAGAAAACGTTTGCGCAAACGTTTCGATAGATTTCTTAAAATAAGGTTTTGTCGTGGCTACAATCCGTGAAGTTGCCGAACTTGCAGGCGTTTCGATCTCGACGGTGTCGCATGTTATCAACGAGACACGCTATGTTAGCCCATCCGCCAAAGCGCGGGTGATGGATGCTATTCAGCGTTTGAATTATCACCATAATCGGCTGGCTAGCAGTTTGCGTAACCAGAAAACGCACACCATCGGCGTGTTGTTGCCCAATAACGCCAACCCCTTCTTCGCAAAAATCCTGACCGGCATCGAAACAGCGTGCTATACCTCCGGCTACAACTTCATCATGGGCAACGCCAACGACGACCCCGAGCGCGAGCTATCCTATCTCAGAGTTTTGCTATCAAAACAGGTTGACGGCGTGCTGTTGATCTCCACCGGGGCGGATGATGCCGCCCTGCACTTGATGACCGAACGCAAAGTGCCGCTTGTGCTGGTTGACCGCGCCGGCACGGAGCAGGCGGACATCATCCACACCGATAACCGACAGGGTGGACAACTGGCGACGGATTATCTGATCCGGCTAGGGCATCGCCGCATTGCGTGTATCACCGGCCCATCGTTCCTCACGCCGAGTTCGGAGCGCATCATCGGCTATGAACAGACGATGCAGGAAGCTGGCCTGCCGGTGCGCGATGAGTGGATCATCACCGGCGACTTTCATCAGGAAAGTGGTTATCAAGCCATCCAGCAATTATTGAAACTGGACGAACTGCCGACCGCGATCTTCGCCTGTAATGATCTCATGGCGCTCGGCGTGCTGTGCGGACTGCACGAAGCCGGTCTTTCCGTGCCGGATGATATATCGTTAATCGGCTATGACGATATTCAGATGGCGTCGTATAGCGTGCCACGCCTGACAACGATTCGCCAGCCGAGCGAAGAATTGGGGCAACTGGCAGTAGAACGGCTGGTTGAGCGGTTGGATAACCCCCAAGCACCGTTCCAACAGGACGTATTGTCGGTGCATCTGATTACTCGCCAGTCGTGCCGGTTGATCGCGGAAAATTAGATGGCTTGGACGACAAGGGAGACATGATCTCATGAAACGAACAGGGCTTTTGAATCAACCGATCTCTAATGTGATCGCCGGTATGGGGCATCTGGATATGCTGGTCATCGCTGATGCTGGCCTACCTATACCGGATGGGACGCTACGCATTGATCTAGCTGTCAGCGCTGGCGTGCCCGCCTTTCTCGATGTGCTGAACGCGGTACTCGGCGAACTGAAGGTCGAGAGCGCGATCATCGCGTCGGAATTGGAGGCCAAAAGCGCCGCGATGCACGCTAACTTATTGCAGGTGCTGGGGGATACACCACTGCGCGACATTCCGCACGACGATTTCAAGGCGACAACAACGCAGGGGAAGGCGATCATCCGCACCGGCGAATTCACACCGTATGCGAACGTGATATTGATTGCGGGGGTTGTATTTTGATCGAAGCGAAGCGTTCCGGGCAACAATTTGACTTCAAGCAGTTCTTCCAGAGCTACGGCCTGATTCTGTCGTTATTGCTGTTGTGTCTGGTTTTGTCGCTGGCTTCGGATCGTTTCCTGACGACATCAAACCTCCTCAACGTCTTGCGGCAAGCGGCGGTCAACGGAATCATCTCCGTCGGTATGATGATGGTCATCCTGACTCGCGGCATTGATCTGTCGGTAGGATCGGTTCTGGCTTTATCGACGGTGGTCTCGGCAGATTTGCTGTTGCGCTCGGATTTGCCGTTGATCGGCTCTTTGCCCCCGTTAGGTGCGATTGCCGTCTGCGTGATGATCGGCGGTCTGCTTGGTGCGGTTAACGGCCTGCTGATTAGCTGGCTACGCATCCCGCCTTTCATCGCCACGCTGGGCATGATGACATTTGCACGGGGCGCGGCACTGTTCTACACCGGCGGACGCCCCATCAGCGGACTCGGCAATCTGGGCGAAGGTTTCCGCTATCTCGGTAGTGCGGTTGTACTGGGGATTCCTGTGCCGATCTTCGTGACGATTTTCGTATTCATCGGGGCATACATTCTGCTAAACCATACGCCGCTAGGTCGGTACATTTACAGTCTGGGCAATAACGAGCAAGCCGCGTTTCTGTCCGGATTGCCGGTTAAGCGTGTGCTGATCTTCGTCTACGTGGCGGCGGGGGCGCTGGCGGCATTTGCCGGTGTCATCCTGGCCGGACGCTTGAATTCCGCACAACCGACGGCGGGCGTCTTCTTCGAGTTCGACGCGATCGCGGCGGTCATCGTCGGTGGTACCAGTTTCACCGGCGGCGTCGGCACAGTCTGGGGGACGCTAGTAGGCGTTCTCATCATCGCGGTGATTAACAACGGCCTGAATTTGATGGACGTTTCCGCATTCTATCAGGACATCGCAAAAGGATTGGTGATCGCGCTGGCGCTATTGCTTTACCGCGCCATCCGTTGATCCTATCCGTATCTGAAAGGGGGTGATGTGTAACGAGCGAAATGAGTTGTTTTTTGAAAATTTAACCGGTAACGATCATTTTTGATGAATGTTTTAAGGAGATTGTCATGTTACGTAAGATTTTTGGCCTGCTGATGCTAATCGGCCTACTGTCGCTGTCGCCGGTAGCGGTGATGTCGCAGGGGTACACGCTCGGCCTATCCGTCTCGACGCTGAATAACCCGTTCTTCGTGACGCTGGTTGACGGCGCACAGGAAGCCGCCGACGCGATGGGTATTGAACTGATCGTCGTCGATGCGCAGGATAGCCCCTCCACCGAAGCCTCCAACATCGAAGACTTGATCGCGCAGGGCGTGGACGCCATCCTCATCAACCCGACTGATTCCGACGCGGTTGTGCCGTCCGTGCTATCGGCTAATGATGCCGGTATTCCGGTATTCACGATTGACCGTAGCGCCAACGGTGGCGAAGTGGTCAGCCATATTGCCTCTGACAATGTGGCGGGCGGGGCACTGGCCGCGCAATTCCTGTGCCACAAGCTAGAGGGCGAAGGTAGCGTCGTTGAGCTAGAAGGCATCGCCGGAACATCGGCGGCGCGTGATCGCGGACTGGGCTTCAATGAAT
>REDR01000076.1 GCA_007693385.1 Anaerolineaceae bacterium | reverse complement strand
AAAAAGCGGCCTGCTACACAGCAGGCCATTAAATCATCCTGAACCTGAACATCGTGCCGACCATCGGGTTCATGATTGTGAGTTGGGTGCGGCGCTCAACCGCCTGCATTTGCCGTTTCTACCGGAAGCGGCCACTACTGCACAAAGCCACGTCCGGCACGCAAGCCGACCATCACCGCGTCACCGGACTGGTACACTGCCGAACCAACCGGCGCGTGTTCGTCAGCGATGATTTCCTCATCCTGATGATCTAGCTTAATGTGATAACGCGCTACAGCGCCGAGATACATCGTGCTGATGATGCGTCCGGGGATGCCTTCAGCATCGTTCAGCGTTAGGTTCTCCGGCCTGACGGTGACGGACACGCGCTCGCCCGCTTTGTATTGCGTCTGTGCGGCGACCTCAACCGTGTATTCGTTGAGGCGCACAACGCATTTATCCGCATCGCCGGTGACGACTTCGCCAACGATAAAGTTACTCAGGCCGAGAAATTGCGCCACGAAGCGATCCACCGGACGCTCGTAAATCTCAGAGGGTGAGCCGAGTTGCAGGATTTTCCCCTCATTCATCACCGCGATTTCGTCGGACATGCTCAACGCTTCTTCTTGATCGTGGGTGACGTAAATTGTCGTGATACCCAGCGTCGTTTGTAGGCGTCGAATTTCCGTCCGCATGGTGATGCGGAGCTTGGCGTCGAGATTGCTCAACGGTTCGTCCAGCAAAAGTACCTTTGGCCGCGTGACCAGTGCCCGCGCCAGCGCCACTCGTTGCTGTTGCCCGCCGGAGAGCTGTCCCGGCTGGCGTTTACCCAGCCCGCCCAGCCCGACGATTTCCAGCACTTCATCGACGCGCTGTGCTTTCTCCCTCCGGCTAACCCCTTCAATATCGAGGCCGAATGCGACATTCTTCTCGACGGTCATGTGTGGAAACAGTGCGTAATTCTGAAATACGGTGCGCGTCGGGCGCCGGTGGGGTGGGGCGTCGGTGATGCGTGTTGAACCGACGAAGACTTCGCCTTCATCGGGGATATAGAATCCGGCCACCATGCGAAGCGTCGTCGTTTTACCACAGCCGGAAGGCCCCAGCAGTGTCGTCAGCTTGCCTTCCTGTGCGGTCAAATCTAGCCGATCAACAACGGTGAGTTCGCCGAATTTCTTCGTCACCCCTTGCAGGTGTACGGGGGCGCTGATGATTGATGTGTGCGTATGCCCTGTTGCCATAATATCCCAGTCCTTACAGTTTGAATAAGCGATAGCCAAGACCGCTCGCCCGCCAGATCACCATTAACACGACGACGATCAGCACGATCATGATTGACGCCAGCGCCGCCGCTACGCCCAACCGTCCGGCCTGTACCGCGTTAAATATGTCAATCGACATCAAACGCCAGCGCGGAGAAACCAGAAAGATCACGGCGGTGATGTCGGTCATCGCCTGAATGAAGCAGAATGTCAGCGTGGCGAAGAACGTCGGCGCTAGAAGCGGTAATGTGATTCGTCGGAAGACGCGCGGCCAGCCCGCGCCAAGATCGGCGGCGGCGTGTTCTAGCGTGCCGTCTATTTGCGATAACGCCGACTTACTGCTCTCGATGCCGAACGGCATCCGGCGCACCGCATAATTAATCAAGATGATGAGGCCGGTACCGGATAGCACGATCAAACCGGTATTATAGCCTGAAGCCAACCCTAACCCCATCACTAGGCCGGGCAAAGCATACGGCAACATCGCCATGAAGTTAAAAGCCGAACGTCCCGGAAAGCGCCAGCGCGTCAGCACGTAGGCGATGAACACGCCGAGCAGAGATGCGATGATAGCGCCCCCCATGCTGAGCATCAATGAGTTGCGGATGCCATCCATGCTGACCTGCCGCACCGCCTGCAAATGTCGGTCACTCAGCGAGAAGTCCACGCCCCATGTGCGCGTCACCGCACCGGCGAAGATCACCGCGTATAGCGAGAGGATAATCAGCGAAATGCTGGTGCAAAATGCGGTCACGCTGAACGTGATGTACTTCGGCGCGGGGCGGGGCGAGAAGGCGGTTGGCATGCCGGTCACGGTGATGTAAGAGCGCCGTTTGACGTACCAATCACGGAATAAAAACAGGCCAAAGCTCGGCACGAGCATCAAAATAGCCAGTGTACTACCGATGCCGAGATTGCGCGATGAGCCGAGAATCTGCAAGATAGCTTCCGGGCCGAGCATCGAACCGTTCGGCCAGATCAAACCACGACTACCCAGAATGGCCGGGATGCCGAAGGCCGATATGTTGAACATAAAGATCAAGATTGCGGCGCTGAAAAACGCCGGCGTCAGTAGTGGTAGCGTGATGCGGCGCAACGTGTACCAGAACTTCGCGCCCATGTCTGATGCGGCTTCTTCCAGACGCGGATCAATACTGCTGAGCGCGGCGGTTAGCGTCAAAAATGCGATGGGGAACATGGTCAATGATTGCGCGATGACCACGCCATGCCAGCCATAAATATTGACACGAAAGCCGAAGTTTTGAAATAAAAACTGATTGACCAGACCGTTACGCCCCATCAGCAGGATGAAAGCGAAGGCGCTGAAAAAGGGCGGGGTGATAAGCGGCAAAATTGAAACTAGCGTGAAGAAATTTTTGCCGCGCATCGCCGTTCGTGTTACGCCGAACGCGAAGATGAAGCCGATGAACACCGCGCCCAGCGTGGATAGCGACGCGATGACAAACGTGTTATAGATCGTATGCCGGAAGTATGTTCGTGAGAAGACGCGCTCGTAATTGCCCAGTGACCACTCGCCATTGACACGAAAGCTCTCGGTGAGAACTTGTGATAGCGGATACAGCACGAAGGCGATCACGATGAGCAACAACAGGCCGAGCGCAATGATAATCAATGGCTGGCCGAAGACGCGACTCAGGCGACGGCGTATACTTTGTACATCGTTCGCCTGTTGACTGGCTTGTGGTTCTGCGGTGATGGTCATAGGGACTGGCCTCTCTTTTGCAAGATAAATCACAGAGACAGGCCAACGCCCGCCTCTGTGACCATGAATTGCGATGAAACTAGCTAGAACGCAATCATCAAGCGTCTATTCGGGGACTTCTACTTGCGTCTCGTCGATGAAACGATCCAGAACCATTTCGCGCAATTCGCCCCAAAGTTGCCAGTCATAGTTCAGCACGTCCATCTCAGCCAGTGGCTTACCACCTTCCGGCGGGTCGATGTCTTCGCGCACGGAGTAGTTGCCGAAGTCCAGCAGGACGGCTTGTGCTTCGGCGGTCAGCAGATAGTCAAAGAACAGCTTGGCGCGTTCTTCGTTGGGTGCGCCGTTTACCACAGCCGCCGTGTATGGGTCAGCGAAGATCGGATCCGGGAAGACGCTCACAATCGGGAAACCATCCACACCCAGATAGTAGACCGCATCGAAGAAGCCGATGCCGATGGGATATTCGCCCTGTGCGACGAGGTTCTGCGGGGCACGTCCGCTACGGGTGAACTGATCGACATTCTGCGCCAGCGCCCGCACGTATTCCCAGCCTTCTTCGTAGATGTCGAGGTCGGCTAACGCTTCTTCGTCAATGTCTTCTTCTAGCGTGGTGAAGATTTGCAGGAAACTGGTGATGGCCGAATAGCTGGTGCCGGATGTGGCCGGATGCGGCATGACGATCTGGCCGCGATACTGCTCATCGAGCAGGTCGAGATAGGTTTCCGGCACGTCCAGACCTTCTTCTTCTAGCGCTTGCGTGTTATAGAAGACGACAAGCGGATACATGCCGACGCCGGTGAAGAATGTGCTGTCCGGATACTGGTAGACTTCGGCGATCTGATCGAGCGTACTCGGCTTGTATTCGATCACTAGCGGCGGGTCTTCCTGAAGCGCATCTTGAATGATGGCGGCGCGGGCGCTCAGCCAGAAGTCAGCTTGCGGATTGCCAGATTCGGCGATCAGGCGGCTGTACGTCTCGCCGGTGGAGATGACAATATTCAGCACGCGGATTCCGGTCATTTCGGTGAACGGGGCGCTGAGCGCGATCATTTGCTCGTCGGGGAAGGGCGAATAGACGATGATCTCGCCACCGCGTAGTTCATCAGGCACGACGAAACCGGCGTCTTCGTCTTCTTGCGCGGCGACAATGCCGACTGTCAACAATGCCAATACCAACATCAAGCCATATAACGTGTTGCGCATCAATAACTCTCCTTAAGGTGGTGACTATGTTTTGCAGAAAAGTGCAATTTCAATTGCACTGCTACGGAGACTAACCAACTGGCTTTAAGGTTGGTTCAAGTTATGGATAATCTTATATTAAACAAAAAAGGCTTAGTTCATTACGATCTTAAGAATTATTTAAGCGATGTTTAACTGCGCGGGACATACTGCACCATCCGTAACTCACCGCCGCAGAATTGAGCATGGCGTAAAGAAACGCAATCCGCGATGGGACGGAAAACCAAACGCCATCTTCTGCTCCTATTTATGCGCTTCCCAACCGCCATGCGCCGGGTGCTGATCCGTTCATCACCACGATCAAGGACTTTGTGGGCTTGGCGCTGTACTTCACGCTGGTCGGCCTATTGATCGGAGTTTGAACTGTTGTCAGGTTCGGTTTTTCAGATATACTGATTACAGGTGTGCAAACACCTCGCGATGAGGCTCGCGTTATACCTGTCAAGGTTAATGGCTTCTACTCGGCAGTTATTGGGTAGAAGCCTTTTTGTTGGTGACAGCATCCTGATATAAGAAGTTTGGAGGCTGTCGCATGACTACGCTATTGTGGAGTTGTACCACGCCTGCTTCAGTCCTGATAAAAGAAGAGAATTTCGTCTATAATATCCAGCATCAGTTCCGACGTTTCAAAGTCTTCGTTAGCGCTTAGGATGACGATAATCGCGTCATCGTCCGGCAAGTACGCGCTGAAGCTGGCAAAGCCGAGTACACCGCCGCCGTGCCCCCATAGCACACCGAATTCGGTCTGCCACTCATCCAACCCCAGACTGTAACCGGAGGAAGCATCCACCGGCCTAAAATCCAGCAATTCATCCATCATCGCCGCACTTAAGAGTGTTCGTTCTTGTAACAGCGCCTCATAAAAGATGTGCAGGTCAATCACGTTAGAGATCAGCCCGCCATCACCTAGTCCTGCTCCGTCGTTAATCTCGCTCAGGTTCTCAAATCCATCCGCATCATAAGCATCGACGAAGCCGCCGGGCAAGAATTCGCTGATCTGCGTGTAAGTGTCAACCATCTCTAGCGGCTCAAGAATGCGCTCTCGGATCAGTTCGTGCAATCCCATCGCTGAGGCTTCTTCCAGAATGATTTGTAGCAAGATGTAATTGGTGTTGGAATAATTGAAATCCGCATCGGGGGCAAAAAGCGCGGGCAGACCATAAGCATAGACCAGCACATCCTCCGCCGTCCATTCCCGTTGCGGATCGTCTTCTATCGCATCCAAGAAGGCGTCTGTGTCTAGATAATCGTCGATGCCGCTTCGCATGTTCAGCAGTTGCCGGATGGTGGCGGATTCCGCGTTGGCGACATTTTGCAGTATTTCATCCGATAGCCAATCGCTGGCCGGATCATCCAGCGCGAAGATGCCATCTTCAACCAGCATCAACGCGGCGACGGCGACGAGCGTCTTGGACACACTGCCGATGCGGAAGCGATCTTCGACGGTGGTCGGTTCATCATCCCGCGCAAATCCGGCAGTGACCGTCCACACGCCTTCCGGCGTAGCGAGATAGACTACCAGCGCGTTGTCGTCCTCAATGTAGTCGCTCACGATGTCGTCTAGCAGGTCTTGTGTGTCGTCGGCGGCGCTGATGCCACTGACGATCAATGTCGCGGATAGCACAACGAATAACAGATAACGTAACATGCAATTTACTCCTATGGTTGTTTGTCAGGGATAACCGTGCAAAATCATGATTTCTTTACAGGATAACCGCCCGATTTTCGCGCTGTAGATGCGAAGCAATCGATAATTTACGCGGCGAAAAAAGCCGCGATCCATTGTGTGATGATCGCTTCATCCGTCGGCGTTTGCAAGGTGTGTCTTGCCGCCTCAGCGACTTCATGCCCGATGCGATCCAGACGGGCGCTCAGCAAGGCTTCGGCATATTGCGGCGTGAATTCCGGATGTGCTTGCAGACCTAAAAGATGATCCGCGATGGCGAACATAGACACCGGACAATGCGCGTTACCGCCCAGAACTTCCGCGCCGTCCGGCAACGTCAAAACCTGATCCTGATGGCTCAACAACAGATGATAAGATGGCGTTTCGGGGTGCATCCATGCTCTTGTATTCTGCATGTCAACCGGCTTAACGCCGACCCCCCAGCCGTTAGCCGACTTCGCCACCTTGCCGCCTAGCGCATGGGCGATGACCTGATGCCCGAAGCAAATCCCGACCATCTTGTGCTGTTGCTGATGCACCCGTCGCACGAAATCGGCCAATTGGGTTATCCAGTCCAGTTGATCGTAGGCTGAATGGCGCGAACCGCTGATGATGTAGCCGTCACACGCCGAAACCGCATCCGGCAACTGACCATGACAGGCATCATACACCGTCAGGTTAATTTGCGGTGCATGATGCTTGAATAGGTCGCGGAAGGCGACATCATAATCGTGTAAAAGGTGCTGGAATCCCGCGTCAACGTGATCGCACTGCAACAACCCGATGTTCATGGTCTAACCGTCCGTAACTGTCCGCAAATGAAACGACTTTGGCCGCGTCAGCGATTCATATCCCAGCGCCGACAGCGTGCATCCCCGCCCGCTATCTTTAACGCCCGTCCACGCCAGCGCCGGATCGAGATAGTCGCAACGGTTCATGTACCATGTGCCGGTGTTGACCTGCTCGCCCAGTTGTAGCGCCCGTTCCGCGTCGTTCGTCCAGATAGAAGCCGTCAGGCCGTATTTACTGTCATTCATCAGCGCGATTGCTTCCGCGTCGTCTTTGACCGGCATAATGCCGACAACCGGGCCGAAGCTCTCTTCTATCATCACATCCATGCTGTGATTCACATTCACGAGAATCTGCGGAGCGAGATATGGTGTGCCCGCTTTGCTCATCGGGAATAGGGCTGGATCAATCAGCGCGGTTGCCCCCTGTGCGACAGCAGACGCGATCTGGCCGCGCACAAAATCCGCCGCGCTGGTTCGCACCATCGGGCCGAGTGTGGTCTCTGGCTGTAGCGGATCACCTAGAATATATTGTCTGGTTAGCTCGACTGCTGACTCGACGAAATCATCATACACCGCCTGATGCACGTATATGCGTTCGATACCACAGCACGATTGCCCGCTATTGAAGAACGCGCCATCCACAAGACCAGCCACAGCATAAGCAATATCGGCATCGTCGCGCACGTAGGCCGGGTCTTTGCCGCCTAGCTCCATGCCCGTGCCGATGAATCGCTGACTGGCGGCCTGTTGCACCGCATGACCACCGGCCACTGATCCGGTAAACGCGACGAAATCGACGCGCGGATCGGCGATCATGCCGGCAACGTCATCATGTGTGATGTGTAAATGCTGACAGACCGCATCCGGTAGACCGGCCTCGCGGAATGCTTCGCTGTATCGTTCGGCGACGAGAGGCGTCTGGTTGGAATGCTTTATGATGACGCTGTTGCCCGCCATGATCGCCGGGACAATTGAGTTGACCGATGTCAGATAAGGGTAGTTCCATGGTGCCAGCACCAGCACGACGCCTAACGGCTCGCGCCGGATGAAACGCTGTAGGCCATCTTGCGGCGCGAGTGATATATCCCGCAGAGCGTCCGGCGCGATAGCGGCCATATAGCGGGCGCGTTCTTCAAAGCCGCGTGTGATCTCCGCCGGTGTATAGCGGATAGGTCGCCCCATTTGCCAGCTAATTTCTGCTCCGATGTCGTTGGCATGGTCGAGCATGTACTGCACCATGCGTTCACAGATGGCGGCGCGTTCTGTCAGTGATGTTTGCTTCCAGTCGCGCTGTGCCTCTACCGCACGCTGGAGTGCCGCGTCGATTTGTCGCTGGTCTGCGAGTTCGCGTTCAACATAAATCGAGCCATCAACCGGTGAGATTGTCCTCTGTATGTTCGCCATGATGACCTGCTTTATTCCGGCGTCACATAAGCGGCGGTGATGCCGCCATCGACAAGGAAGTTGGTGCCGGTGACGAAAGAGGACTCGTCCGATGCCAGATACAAGACCGCGTAGGCGATCTCTTGCGCTTCGCCAAAGCGCCCCATCGGGATATGCACCAGTCGCCGTTGTTTCTTCTCGTCCGTGTTGAGATATTTCATCAAAAGCTCGGTACGCAACGGGCCGGGACACAGCGCGTTCACGCGGATGCCTTCGCGGGCGTGGATGGTCGCTAATTCGCGTGTCATGGATAACACCGCGCCTTTGCTGGCGGTATACGCTAGTTGCGGCGTGGCCGCGCCCAGCGATGCCACAAACGACGCGGTATTGATGATGCTACCGCCGCCCGCTCGCCGTATGGCCGGAATGCCATACTTGCAACCGAGAAAAACGCCTTTCACGTTGACCTGCATCGTTAAATCCCACACATCTTCGCCGGTGTTGATCGCGTCGTCATCATCGGCATGGCTGATTCCGGCGTTGTTGAATAGGATGTGCAACGCGCCAAAAGTCGCCTCAGTTGTCTGTATCATGCGCTCACAGTCCGACGCCTTGGATACGTCCGCATGGATATAAACCGCCGCGCCTCCCTGTGCTTCGATCTCCTGCACGGTCTGTTTACCGGCGCTCTCGTTCACATCAACGACGGCGACTTTCGCGCCTTCCTGAGCGAACAAAAGCGCGGTGTGATAGCCGATCCCGCTTCCGCCGCCCGTAATCAGGGCGACTTTGCCTTCTAGTCTCATGATCTATTGCCTTGTCCGTTGTGGTCGTTAAATCCGTTCAAAATAGCGCTGGCGTTCCCAATCCGTCACGGACTGGTTGAAGCTGTCAACCTCTGTCTGGAAGAAGCGCGTATAATGCTCGACAACATCGACGCCAAACACATCTTTAGCAAATTGACTGTTGGAAAAATTGCTGACCGCGTGCTGTAGCGTGTAGGGCACACGCGGCAGATTTTGTGCGGAATAAATATCCCCCTCGAAGATGTCCGGTGGTTCGATCTGGTTTTTGATGCCATCCAGACCGGACGCCAGCGCCGCCGCGTATGCCAGATACGGGTTGCAATCCGCACCCGGAATCCGGCATTCGATTCGCAGGCTTTTGCCACTGCCTACCACGCGGAAGCCTGCTGTGCGGTTATCATAGCTCCATGCGATGCGCGTCGGCGCCCATGAAAAATCAACATAACGCTTATATGAATTGATCGTCGGCGCATAAAACACCATCAATTCCGATACATGCGCCATCCAGCCACCCAGAAACCACCGAAAAATCTTCGAGCCTTTAGCTGGGCCGAGTGGCTCGTCGCCGTCAAAAGCGTTGTCGCCATCCGCCCACAGGCTGATATGTAGATGCGAACTAGAACCCGCCGCCGGATCAGTCGTCGGCTTCGCCATAAATGTCACGCTGAACCCGAGTTTATCCGCCAATTCTTTCAGGCATTGCTTAAAGATAACGTGGCGGTCTGCCATGCCCAGCCCATCGGTATAACGCACGTTCAACTCGTGCTGTCCGTGCCCCCATTCGCCTTTGGAATTCTCCACCGGAATACCGGAATATTTGAGGTGGCGGCGTGCCTGCGCGGTGAATTTTTCCTCGCGTGTGCCCTGTAATACATGATAATCCTCGATGTACCAGCCCATCGGCTCTAGCCCGTTATACGCTTTTTGCGATGCGGTGCGGTAGCTGTCTTCGTAGACGTAATATTCAAGCTCGGACGCGGCCATCATCTCATAGCCCATCTGCGCCGCGTTGTCTAGCTGGCGGCGCAGAATAGTACGCGGGATGACGCTTGTCGGCTGATGCGTCTTTTCGTCTTCCACATCGCACAACACGAGCGCGGTTTTATCGAGCCAGCTCGCCACGCGCAACGTCGCCATATCGGGCACTAGATGAAAGTCGCCGTAGCCTTTTTCCCAGTTGGCGAACTTATAGCCGGGCACCGGCTCCATTTCCATGTCGGTTGTCATCAGATAATCGCACGCATGGGTGCCATGAGACGCGGCCTCTTCTACGAAGAATTCAGCGTCAAAGCGCTTGCCCATCATCCGCCCGTATTGGTCTGTAAAACCCAGAATGACGGTTTCTATCTCTTCTTTTTCGACAAGCTCGGCAAGCTGAGGCAATGTTAACATACCGCGTAATGGCGCCATTTTTCTCTCCGTGTTTGTTGGCCGATATTAGCGCGATTGATTGTAAATCATCGCTTGCACGGAGTCCACCTCGCCGTTATATCTACCGGCTCATCGCCGCCAGCCTGCATTATTCCTCGCCCGGGATCAACCATTCGAGTCGCCACATCATGATGGCGGTGAACATCCGGACATGACCTTCTGCGCTCGGGGTGATCCTACCATTGATCGGTGTCTCCGTCGGTTGTGGGCGGGTGAAACTGACTACGACGGCAGATAACCCGTCCGCCTTGTCTTCGATGATGTCGATTGCCACGATGCCATCTTCTCCGGCGAGTATCTCGCGGTGCGTGCGCTCATTTGCTGTACGCAAATCCAGCCGTGCCGGAAGCACATCGGCGGCGCGGGCGGCGGAATCGGCGGAGTCGTAGATCAAGATAACGCGCATTATTTCGGACTCTGGTGTAGCGCGATCATCGAAGGCGAAGAACTGATAAGGCGGGAACGTCTCGTTACCTTCTGAGAGTGATAATTGCTCGATGATCGCATCAACCGAAAAGATGGTGAATTGACGCAGTTGCCCATCGCCATTATCGAGAATGTCGGCCACGAATCGATGAATGGCATCATCAGCCATAGCGGGCGCTTCGCCGTTGATGGTGGCGATGACCGCCTCTATAGCGTCTTCGTTCATGGAGGAGATGACGACATCTTCCCACACGATGACCGGCTGTGAACGCCCTAAGTCGCCGCCGAAGACGTTATCGAAATTGCGATCAGCAGGGGAGATCAGAGTTCCGCTATCGCACCCATCCGGCGGACAGAGCAGAGTGACTTCACCGCGTTCTATCACCGTGTAATCGCGGGCGACGTGTGCCGCGATGACTGCTGAGGCGTCAACATCGGTGAATAATTCGACGCGCTCCGGTGGCATACCGGTAGCCGCGAAGCGGTTGAACGGATCGAATCCGCTGAAATCAGATGGTGACTCGGTCATCGCCGAATTCATCATCCATGAAGGCGTGTTTGCGATGCCGCGTAATACAGCCAGCCATAGGTCGTCACCGGCTTCGATGATCTCCGTGAACGATGTCGGCATGGGCGCTCCGGATCGTGTCTCGAACATCGCCGGAAGGTCGGTAAGTGTGATCTCCATTCGGTTAATTTCCGTGTCGGGGATGATGCTGAATAGGCGTTGTACAACGCCCGTGTCGCCCTTACCGTTGTCGTCGTCCTGCGCGAAAACGACGAAGGGCATCATGAGCGCGATGGCAAGTATAGTCCAAAATGATGATAGCCTATGTGTGATCATGGTCATACTCCATTAGGGAACAGTCACAGGCTTTCATTTTATCTCACTTCATCTAATTGCGGGTAAGACAGGGTGGGAATCCCCCCCGTGAAGCGTCGCCGGTCAAAAGCTATCAATGACGATTTTGCCAAAGAACTGCTTGCGCTCGAAAGTCTGTTGTGCTTCGCGCAGTTGCGCTAGCGGGAATGTGTGGGCGAGTAGCGGTTTTATCTGGCCGGCCTGTATCGTGTTGACGAGATTCTCGAAATCAGCCGCCGTTCCCAGCGTCGAACCGAGCAGAGAGAGATGGCGCAGGTACAGCGTCCGCAGGTCAATCTCCACCATCGGCCCGGCCATAGCGCCCGCCGTGACGATGCGCCCGCCCGGACGGACAACGTGCATCAAATCCATGATGCCCGCGCCGCCAACTACATCAGCGACGGCATCGACGGTTATATCGCCGAGATGTTGTTTGATGTCGTCTACATCACGCGGGATTATCCGTACCGCGCCTAACGCCTGTGCATGATCTTCTTTGCCGCGCCCGACGATGGCGACGGCGCGGGCGTCACGCGCTTTGATTAACTGCAAAAGCGCGGAGCCAACGCCGCCGGATGCGCCGGTGACGAGAACCGTTTCACCGGCTTGAACATCCGCCCGCGCCAGCATGTGCCACGCGGTAAGGTAGGATGTCGGGAAGGTGGCTAACTCGGCGTCGCTCATGTCCGTCGTGATCGCATGGGCATTGACCGCCGGAACGCACACGTATTGAGCGAAGCCGCCCGGACGCTCACTGCCCAGATAGTCAATGTCCATCGGGTTTTCGGGATGCGTTTTGTAAATGGTGGGATTGACGATAACGCGCTGGTTCAAGCGACTATCCGGCACGCCGGTTCCGACGCCGACGATAACGCCGACAATATCCGCGCCCTGTATGATGGGGAACTGTGGTGGCGTGTGTTGCCAGCCGGTCAGCGACTCCGCGCCGTCGCCGTCCGGACTGTACCAGCCTTTGCGTAAATTGAGATCGGTGTTGTTTAGGCCGCACGCGCCGACCTGAATCAGCACTTCGCCCCGCGCCGGTTGCGGGCGTGGCACTTCAACCAGTTCCAGCCGGTCTACATCGCCAAAGCCGGTCAGTTGCACGGCTCGCATCATGGATGTGTCTGCTGTTGTTGCTGAATCTTGCTTGTTCACGTCGGCGCTCCTTGATTATTCGTGGCATGACGACAATGAATAGATGGTGTCACAATCGGCGCGGATCGTCAATTGCTCTCTGTTTCGCGGGCGCATTTTTAGCACCGATCAGAATCAATCGGAATCGATCAGGTCGTCATGGTACGTTTGGCGGATGGTCTGGCCGGGCTGGACGATCAGGAATTCATCCTCCGGCCAATCGCCACTGACCAGCAGACGCAATAAGCGCTGATTGCCTTGCAAGCGCTCGTATGCCCAGCCTTCTTTGGACGCTTTTTGTTGTGCGGATTCCTCATAACGGCGGTTTGCGGCTGGCGTGCCCTGTCCGGTGTCGATGAACGCGGCTCTGCTGTAATGACGCGACCAGCGCCGCATCTCTTCCATCAATAAATCCGCCGTTTCTTTGCCGTAACGCTCGATGTATTTTTCGTATTCCGCCGCCTCTATTTCCAGCCCCGCCGCGCCGAGAACGATTTGTGCGTTATCCTCCTGGCGTTCCATGTAATCGAGACTGTACCAGTATGTGCCGGGATTCTTCTCGAACTCCTCCTGATAACGCTCCCGTGATCCCAGATATAGCGTGATGCAATCATGGGCGCGGGGCATAACAAGCGGCGTGTGACGGGCGCTGAGGCCGATGGTTGATGTGCCGCAGATGCCATAAACCAGCAAGATCGCGTCACACTCTCCCGGCTCGATTGCGTCGATCTGCTCCTGAAGCACCTCGCGCAGGTTCTTGGGGCGGTTGTGTAGTCCTTGCCGGAACAGGCGAATCGAGATCGTGTGGTCGGACTGTGCGGAAAGCGCATAGATTGAACGTGCCAGCGCTTCGCAGGTTAAGGCGACGAATTTTTGCATGATCGTTCATGCTCCTATTGTTTATCGGATTTCTTCTACTGCCCAGTGATCGCCCATCGCCCGCCGTCCCTTCGCCAGACCATCGCCCGACGTTACTTGCCGGACGAGATCGGGGCGCTGTAGCGCAGATTCGTTGAGCGTGATGCCGAGTCCCGCGCCGGTTGGGATGTCCAGATGGCCGTCGGTGATCTGCGGCGTGTAGCCGGACAAGATCGGGAAATAAGTCTTGTAGAATGCTCGCACAGACTCCACAAAGTACAGGTTAGGCAGATGTGCGCCCAGATGCATACAGGCCGCGTGACAGATCGGCCCGGCGACGTTGTGTAGCACGATGGGCAGGCCGAAAGCCTCCGCCATGTTTGCGATCTTGCGCGTCTCAGCGATGCCACCATTCCATACCGGATCGGTCATCACGATAGATGACACGCGCTTTTCTAGCCATTCGCGCATCTGCCAGCGTGTCATCATCAACTCCGAGCCGACGACGGGGATCGTCGTGCGCTGGCTGAATATCTTGATCTCATCCATGTACGGTGCGGCCATCACATCTTCCAGAAACAGGATGTTGTACGGCTCAAGAGCGCGGGCGATGCGCTCAATGCTGGCGCGATTCCAGCGAAAATGACACTCTATGCCGATCTCCATGTCATCGCCGACGGCCTCACGTATCTGACGCACCGGACGCAAGCCGCGCTCGACATCGGCCAGACTGATGTATTGGCCGAACGACGCCTCGCTGAACGGATCAAACGGCCATATCTTCATGGCGTGGATGCCATCGTCCAGCAAGCTCCGCGCTAGCTGACCGGCATCTTCCTGCCATGCGCGATAGTCCGGCACTTCGTCCACGCCGATACAGGTGTTATAGGTGGGGATGGCGTCGCGGGTTTTACCGCCCAGCAGATGATAAAGCGGCGCGCCGTAATGTTTCCCCATGATGTCCCACAGCGCGACCTCAAAGGCGGAGAGTGCCCGCGTCTCGGCACCGGCGTAGCCGTGATACATGATGTTATCCATGACAAAGCGCCAGACGCCTTCGATGTCGAGTGCATCTTGCCCCAGCACAAGCGGGGCGACGGTGCCATGCAAGGCGGCTTTTGCGGCGGGTACTTTGTCAACCGTCTCACCCAGACCGATCAGCCCGCTATCGGTATGAACTCGCACCACCAGCAAGCGCGGATAAGCGCTCCATTGTAGGGTTTCTATCGCGGTAATCTTCATCGTTCGTTCACACCACTTTCACCGTATTAACTAGCGTCCCGATGCCGTCAATCTGGATGGTGACGCGATCTCCGGCGTGTAGCGTGAAATCATTGGGAGGGATGATTCCGGTGCCGGTCATCAAGAACACGCCATCCGCGAATGTGTTGGAGCGCCCGAGATATTCCACCAGTTCGGGCAATGTGCGGCGAATACTTTCGGTGTGTACGCTATCGTCAACGATAGTCTGATCGTCGCGCTGGATGGTGATGTGGATGCTGGCGGGCGGCCATTGCTGATGCATACCGGGACGGATGCCCGGCCCCAGCGCACAGGACGCGGTGTAGACTTTCGCCTGTGGCAGATAAAGCGGATTTTCGCCTTCGATGTCGCGGCTACTCATGTCATTGCCCGCGCAGAAACCGACGACCTCTAGCGCCGGATTGAGTACCAGCGTTAGCTCCGGTTCGGGGACATTCCAGACCGCATCGCTACGGATGCCGACCTCGTGCAGGTGGCCGACCACCCATGGCCCACGCGCTTTGAAGAACAGTTCGGGGCGGGTGGCATCGTAAACGCGGGCGTATACGTCGCCGCCGTCGATGGCTTCTTCCTGACGGGCGGCACGACTTCGTTCGTATGTCACGCCGGACGCCCACACGTCCTGTACATCCACCGGCGGCAACCAGTGGGGGCGATCCGCGTGCGGGGCGTTGTCGTAGCGCGATGCGGGCTGGCTCGTGGCTGACTCTGCCGCCTGCAACAGATCGTTGATGGCGGCTTCGACGCGGCCAGTGCTGGCCTGCAACCATGCGCCAAACGTGCCGAATGTGGCAGTGATGTCGTACACGTTCCCGTCGTCGCGGCGGATGCCGAGACGCGGGCCGTGTTCTGGTTCGTGGAAGCGCGGTTCGTGGAAGCGCACTATAAGCGCATCGTTTATATTGGTCATGCTAAGCTCCAGACGATGAACCCGTCATCGTTGCGCGTGGTTTTCAGTTGGCCTCGTTTGGTCAGCGCGTTGAGGTTGCCGAGCATCGCAAAGCTGAAATCTTGATGATCGGGCGGCGTCCATCCGCCGAGATTCGGCGCTAATTGCCGGATCGCTTCGCGCAGAGTGAAGGATTGTTGCGCGGCTAATTCCAGCAATTGACCTTCAACGTGCAGGCAATAGTTACGCCCTTCGCGGATGAACGCGCCGACATCTGCGCCGCGTTGTAACGGCCAATGCGCGGAAGCCAGCAGATCAATGGACATGCTCATCAGCCGGTCTTGTGTGGCGATGTACGTATCGACATAGCAGTAAGTCGGCGGCATGGCCGGTGTCCAATCGTCGTTGGGGATGTGCGTCCACATCGTCGCCTCGCCGGAGATCAACGTGCGGCTTCGCGGGTCGTAGATGGCGGTATGTCCCCATGTGTGGCCGGGGGTGTGTACCGCGCTGACCTGCCAATCTTCACTCAGCCGGAAGGTTTCGCCGCCTTCTAGCGTCATATCGACTGGCGCCAGCCGCATATCAGCACGGATTCCGGCTTTGCCTTCTTCGCTGAGGCTGATGCCGTGATCCGCCCCAAACTGAGCATAGCGCCCGTTGATGATGGCGTCGGCGCTTTCGATCCATGCGCGATCCAGATTATGACACATCAGCAGAGCGTTCGGCGCGGCGTCTTTCATCGGCTGGTTGCCGCCCTGATGATCGAGATCGGAATGGGTGATGACGATGTAAGTCAGGTCGGCGGGGTCAAAGCCGATAGATTGCATATAGGGCAAGATGTCCTGTTCCGGATTATGAGCGCAACCGGTATCAACCAGCATAGACGCCCGTTGACCGATCAGCAGATAACAGAACACCATGCGCGTACCACCGAACACACATTTAATCTGGTGAATACCCTGCGCGATTTCCATGACGGTTAAATCTCCTTTGCGAATTTATTTTAATTTTTGATGTTATATGTCCAGCACGGATTCTTTTGTGTCCTTATCTTCCGGCATGTCCTGCGGTTGTTCGCCTTTTACGCCCAGCCCGCCATCGACTTCATAATTCGCGCCGGTCACGAAGCTGGATTCATCGGAGGCAAGGAACACGAAGACGTTGGCGACTTCCTCAATTGTGCCCACCCGTCCGATGGGATGCATGTCGTCAAAAGCGCGGCGGATCATTTCCGGATCGGACTGTGCGGCGGCAAAATTATGCAACATCGGCGAGTCGATAGTGCCCGGTGATACCGCGTTGATGCGGATGCCGCGCCGCGCATAGTCGGTAGACATCGCCCGCGCCAGCGCGATTAACGCGCCTTTTGTGGCGGAGTAGGCGGCCACGCCCGGCAAGCCTAAAATGCCGGTGACGCTCGCCATGTGGATGATGCTCCCATTGTGTACCGACAACATGCCCGGGATGACCGCCTTACATGCCAGATAAGCGCCGCGCACGTTGACACGCATACAGCGATCAAAGTCATCTGTCCCCGTCTCGTGCAGGGTACCGGCGGGCATCACGGCGGCATTGTTGACCAGCACCGTGACCGTGCCGAAAGCGTCAGCCAGCTTCTTGACCGCAGAATTAACCTGTGCTTCGTCGCCGACATCGGCGGGCAGAGCTAACGCTGAACCGCCAGCGTTCACGATTTCCTGCGCGACGGCTTCCGTCGCTTTGATGTTTAAGTCCAGCACGCCGATCTTCGCGCCTTCCTGCGCGAATTTGAGCGCGATGCCGCGTCCGATTCCGTCTCCCGCGCCGGTTATCAGCGCGACTTTGCCTGCTAAACGGTTTAATCCAGCCATGATTGTTTTTCCTTTCGTCTCATCTACGCGGTTCTAAAAAGGACGTGTCACCCGCTAACCATCCAACGGCTGACGGGTGAGCGCGTTATCTACCGTGCGCCAGATACCTAACGGATTCGCGTCTTTAAGCGCATCCGGCAGAAGCGCATCCGGCATATTCTGGTAGGCCACCGGACGCATGAAGCGCTTGATGGCGGTCATGCCGACTGATGTCGTGGCGGGCGCGGTAGTCGCCGGATATGGCCCGCCGTGTTGCATGGCATAGACCACTTCAACGCCGGTGGGGAAGCCATTCCAGATCAACCGCCCGACTTTCTCGCGCAGGATGCCCAGCAACGCGCCCGCCGCCTCGATCTCGTCCGTTTCGGCGTGGATGGTGGCCGTCAGGTTGCCTTCCAGCGCGTTGAGCGTGAGCAGTAGATCGTCGGCGGATTCGCACAGTACGAACAGCGTCACCGGGCCGAAATGCTCTTGATGTAAAGCGTGGTCAGCGCGGAAGAAATCCGAGCGCGTCTTGAGGACAGTATGTGCGTAACCGCAGGCGGGCGTATCCAGTTCGTGCCCGCCCAGCAGATTCTCGACGCCTTGCCGCGCCGCCGTCGCGCTGACCGCTTTGCTAAGACCTTGCTGTATCTGCGGATTGAGTAGGACGCCGGGCTGTGTCTCGCGCATCTTCTCAACCACGCCATCAATAAATCCGGCGGTGGCGTCATCATCCATCATGAACACGATGCCGGGATTGGTGCAGAATTGCCCCGTCCCCATAGTCACCGAACCGACCAGCCCTTCGACCAGATCAGCAGACCGCGCCGCCAATGCGCCGGGCAGGATCACCACCGGATTAACGCTTCCCATTTCAGCGTAGACCGGGATCGGGGTAGGGCGGGCGGCGGCGGCGTCATAGATAGCGCGTCCGGCGGTGAGCGAGCCGGTGAATCCGACTGCCGCGATCCCCGGATTGGTGATGAGCGTCTGCCCGACGGCCACGCTTGAACCTTGAATCAGCGAGAAGAACCCCGCCGGAAAGCCGGTCTTTTCGATGGCGCGGTTGATGGCGTGCGCGAAATATTCCGATGTCATCGGGTGTGCCGGATGCCCTTTGACGATGACCGGACAACCCGCCGCCCATGCTGAGGCGGTATCACCGCCCGCCGTCGCAAATGCATACGGGAAGTTACTCGCCGAGAATACCGCCACCGGACCAATCGGCTGTAACATGCGGCGGATTGACGGGCGCGGGGCAGGTTGACGATCCGGCTGGGCGGTGTCGATGATGGCTTCCACGTAAGCGCCTTCGCGGAGCAACCCTGCGAATTGCGTCAGTTGTCCGGTGGTGCGGGCACGTTCTCCGGTCAGGCGGGGGATGCCGAGCGCGGTCTCTTCGTCGGTGATCTGCAATAGCTCATCACCGAGCGCCATGATTTCCTCTACCACCTGATCCAGAAAATCGGCCAGTTGCGCGGCTGGCATGTGGCGCGTGATGGCATAGGCGGACTGTGCCGCCGTCACACAGCGCTCGATCTCCCCCGCGGTGGCTTCGGCGAATTGCGTTTGTCCGTCGTGCCGTGTGCGCGGATTATGGCTAGCGAATTGTTGTGTTCCTGCCTTGCTACGTTCACCTGCGATAAAGTGTTCACCGGTAATCATCATGTGTAAAAACCCTCTTCTCTTTGTTGATTTGCGCCGCGTCACATCGGACGCAACGCCATAGAATCAATGAATAGATGTTGAAAGTCTGGTTCGGTTGTCAACTCGATGTAATCGACATCGGCGACCAGCGCTTCCGCCTGTTCGCGCAGATGGCGCGATAGTAAGAACTGCCATGCGCCGACGCCCGCCGCGTTGCCGATTTGCTCGAAGCGATCTAACGCCACATCCGGCAACATGCCGATTTGCACCGCGCCCGCTAGATCAATATATGTGCCGAACGCACCGGCGATGATGACGCGCTCGATGTCGCTTGTGTTCAGGCCGACTTTTTGCAATAGCACGGTGATCCCCGCCGCGATTGCCGCTTTCGCCAGTTGAATCTCGGCGATGTCTTTGCGGCTGATGATGATGTCGCGCCCGTGTCCGGTCTGTTCCGCCGCCACCAGCAAGAAAGCGGATTCGCCCGATGTGGTGAACGCGCCGCGCTGGTCAATCTTGCCGTTAGCGGCCAGCCCACTGATCGCCTCAAGAATGCCTGAGCCACAGATGCCGGTGGCCGGTTGATCGTCGATGGTTTGCGCGAATACTTCGCCGTCAATCAGCCGGACGCGCTCAATAGCGCCGGGTGCCGCCCGCATCCCGTCGCGGATGTGTGCGCCTTCAAAAGCCGGGCCAGAAGCGCACGAACAGGCCAGATGCCGCCCGCCTGCTGAAAGCGTTAATTCGGTGTTCGTGCCGATGTCGATGGCGAGACGGACGCCGCTATCCGGTTGCCATGCGCGAATCGCGGCCAACATCGCCACATGATCCGCGCCGACATAACCGGCGATATTGGGCGGCATATAGATTACCGCGCCCGCCGCAGTCCGCAAGCCGACATCACCGGCGGGGAAGCGTAACGCGCCCTGTACAACCGGCGCATACGGCGCTTCGCCCAGTTGACGCACCGGCAAACCGGCGAACAGATGGTGCATGGCGGTATTGCCTACCGCCACGACATCAACGATCTGCTCCGGTGTGGCGTCGGCGGTGTGGCACAGCGTATCAATCAAGCCGTTCAACGAAGCGACGAGCTTCGTCTGTAATGCGCCGTCTTGATGCTGATTAGCGTACATGATGCGGCTGACCACATCTTCGCCATAGGCGATCTGTGGATTCATCGCGCCAGCGCGGGCGCGAATTTCACCGCTTTGCAAGTCAACCAGATAGCCAGCCATGCCGGTTGTGCCGATGTCGAAGGCTAGCCCGAACACGGCGGTTGATGGCGGCAAGATGGCGATTATGTCGCGTTCGTCCCGTACGATCACCCGCACACGGCCATTACCGGCTTGCAGGCTATCCGGCAGACGACAGAGCGCCGCCCGCCACAAGACCACATCGGGCAGGGCATGTGCCCGCAATACGGCGCGTAGGCGTACATCATCGGCGTGCGGAGCGTGGATGCTGGCGGGGGGGATGGTGACATCAAGCGGACGGACGGACGGCGCGAAATCCAGATCAACCGCTTCACCTTCGACCTGTAACCGTTGCGCCGCGCCCAGACATTCCGGCGGAATATCGAGCCGGACATCGCTTTGCGGGCTGGCCTGACAAGCCAACCGCCAACCCGCGCCCAATTCGGTGGGGGAGAACAGCGCTTCTTCTGCCATGCTCGGCGCGGTCAAGCGTCCACTGACCAACTGCACGCGGCAGGTATCACACGCGCCAATGCCGCCGCATACTGATGTCAGTGCGACGCCGCTTTGACGGGCGGCGTCGAGTAGCGTCTCGTCCGCCGCGATGTGTGCCCGCCTGCCGACGGGCTGTAGATCGACTGTGTATCGCTCGTCCAATGCTCGATTACCCCTCTGTGCTGGTAAGCCAGCCGTTCGGATTGTTGACGATTTGCCGGTGTACCATCGCCGCGCCGCCCATCACGCAGGCGTCTTCGATGTGTGTGGCAATGGATAGATGCGTGTGCTCTTGCATCCACGCGAATGTATTTTTCGTGATAGCCTCACGGATGGCGGGCATTAGAAAATCATGCGCCAGCGCCATCTTGCCACCGAATACGACATGCTCCGGATTCAACGCTTTTATCAGGTTGGCGATACCGACTCCGATCCAGTGACCGGTATCGACTAATGCTGTCTGCGCTATCGTGTCCCCATTTTCTGCGGCGTAGACGACATCTTCTGTAGTTAGCACTCCGTTGGGGTTGGTCTGGCGCAGGATGCTGTCGCGTCCGTCGCTCAGCGCCTCGCGGATGCGGCGGAATAGCGCCAATTGCGTCGCTTCTGTCTCCCAACAGCCGACATTGCCACAACGACACGGCAAGCCATTGCGTGCGACGGTCATGTGGCCGAATTCCCCCGCGAAGCCGTTGATGCCGGTCAATAGCTGGCCGTTGATGACGATGCCGCCACCTAATCCGATGCCGGAGCTGACGTATAAAAGCAGACGGCTATCCGGCGCGGTGCCGAGATAACTCTCGCCTAGCGCGGCCATATTTGCCTCGTTCGCCAGAAAGACCGGCACATCAAAATGGCGCTGGATGATCTGCTTCAATGGTAAGTCGCGCCAGCCCAGATTAGGTGCGAATAATAGGCGTCCAGCCTGCATATCGACCATGCCGGGCACGCCGAGCGCGATGGCTAAGATCGGTTTATCCTGTCGCCGCACTTGCCCGTGTACATCGCGTAGGTTAGCGATGAGATAATCCATCATCGTGTCGTAGTCGGGGTCATCGGGTACGTTGATGTAACGCCGCGTCACGACTTCTAACGCGAAATTGACCGCCACCACCGAGATAAAATCCGCGCCAATCTCCGCGCTGATAATATAGCCGACTTCCGAATTCAGGCGCAGATTGATGCCCGGGCGTCCGATGTCGGAAGTCTTGCTGATTGTGCCCACTTCTTCGACCATTCCACTAGCGATCAGTTCGCGGATCATACTAGAGACGCTGGCCTTGTTCAGGCCGGTGTGCTGGGCGATCCCCGCCCGCGATAGCGGCGCGTGCTGGTGCAATGTGTTCAAGATAAGCGCGGTATTCATCGCCCGCATGGTGGTGTGGTCAACCGAACTTCCGTTTTTCATGATTATTCACGGCCTGTCTTTACATGGCTTTATAATGAGTCGCACGGGTGCGAGTAGCATCATTATAGCGCGAACACTATAAATGAAAACTCGCCGTCTCCGCATTACCCATCGAACCGTGAAACCAACCGTTAATTTTACGTCTCTTGACAGCACAAACGCTTGTCTCTATAATGATTATCAATAATTGATAATCAATTAGGATGGTAGCCCACAATGTCTAAGTTGTCAACCCGTCGCCGTTCAAACCCGGGTTCACTGGCGAACCAAATCTACGAAATGCTACGCTCGGCTATCGTGCGTAGCGAGATCGCACCCGGTGAAAAGCTAGTGGAGTTAGAAATCGCCGCTGATATGGGGACAAGTCAAGGGCCAGTGCGCGAGGCACTCCAGCGCTTGGAGCGCGACGGGCTGGTACAACGACAGGCAAGGCGGGCGACAGTCGTCACAGATACAACGACGGCTGAGATTTACGAATTCTTCGCTATCCGCAGTACCATCGAATCCTTTGCCATTCGCCGCGCCATCGCCAACATGACGCCAGAATACGAAAAAATGTTGCGCTCCCTAACCGAAGATATGCGTCGGGCGGGCGAGGCCGGCGATATGGCGGGATTGGTGGAATATGACATGGATTTTCACCGCTTGATCTGCGAGTGGTCAGGCAGTCCGGTATTGGTCAATGCGTGGATGCCATTGTATTCGCAAATTCAACGCTTTATTTTGCAGACCCATCAACATTATTTCACTGATTTAGGTGAACTAGCCGACACGCACGAGCCGATTCTGTCCGCGATCAGCCGCCGTGATGCGGATGCGGCCGCGCAGATCATCGCCGAGCATGTCATGTTGATCTGGTCGCGTTTTGAAAAATCACAGGGAGAGGAGGGGAAATGACCACACAGAAGGGCGCCGTACCACCTTAAAATTACATTTTGCATGTCCTGACCATGACAAATATTCTAAACAAAATGCGTCATAAGGGAGTATGATGGTTCTAGGGCAAATTAGTTTGGATAATAAACTTACTAAGTCTGGTGCGGATAATCGCGCCGGATGGTTAAAGATACTTTGGAGAAAAAAATATGTCACAAGCGCCCGATAGTATTGAGAAAAATACCACTCAATATACGCCGCCACAGGACGATACACCCGATTCTATTCTGGATTTCTTCAAACGATTATTCCAGATGCGCGAGATGGGCGTCCTGCTAGCGCTGATCTTGCTCGTTCTCTTCGTCAACAGTCAAAGTGAATTCTTCTGGACTTCGCGCAATATCTTCAACATACTCCGCAGTATGTCCACCATCGGCATCATCGCCATTGGCATGACGATGATTATTATCACGGCGGGCATTGACCTGTCGGTTGGTTCGATGATGGCGGCGGCGGCAATGATGACGGCGCGTTTGATGTATACCGATGTATTGCCCCCGTTACCGGCGGTCATCGTCGGCTTCGGCTTCGGCGCGATGCTAGGCTTCATCAACGGCTTCATTATTACCAAGATCAAAGTTAATCCGTTTATCACCACGTTGGGCATGTTAAGTATCGCACGGGGTTTAACGTTGTTGCTGGCAACCGGCATTCAGGGGACTGTCGCCAGCAATATCCCGATGCGTAACCCCCATATCAACTTTTTAGGCGCGGGCTATGTCGGCGACATCCCGATGCCAGTGATAATCATGTTCTCGCTGGTCATTATATTCAGCTTATTCTTGCGCTATACCGTGCTGGGGCGGCAGATATACGCCGTCGGCAGTAACGAGGAGGCGGCGCGGTTATCCGGCGTATCGGTAGACCGCGTGAAGATATTCGCCTATACGCTGACCGGTGTGCTATGTGCGCTAGCCGGTGTGATGCAGGCCGGACTATTGTCCACCGCATCGACCAGCGCCGGGCAGATGCTTGAACTAGATGTGATCGCGGCGGTTGTTATCGGCGGCGCGAGCTTGATGGGCGGGCAGGGCAGTATCTTCGGTGCGGTTATCGGCGCGGCGATCATGGCTGTGTTGCGTAACGCTTTCGTGCTGTTGCAGTTCCCCAGCTACGCGCAGACCATCACAATCGGCGTCGTCATCATTCTGGCGGTGTCCATTGACCAGATCAGGCGTAGTGAGCGCACCATATTCACCGACATCCGTGATCGATTCGCCGGTAAGTCAGGCTGAGTTCGGCGGTTGTTGCTAGACGAGGGTTCACCGGAGGCGGCGCAAATGTCGTCGCCCCGTTATTGACCGTAAAGTGACCGCAGATAATCAAGGAGATCGCCTATTGATATTCGTCGGTGCTAGCGGAGGATAGGCTCTGATTAAACCAAGCGCCTGTCCTATACAAAAAATCGCAAAGAATTTGATTAAATTTTATGGAGGAATATCCCAAATGCGAGTTGTAAGATATTTAATCGTATTGGCGCTGATTAGTGCGCTGGGCATGACGACGATCACCGCGCAAGATGATCCGCAACCGGGCGAGCCAGAATGGTTCGCGTCACAATGCCAGCCAGAAGATGAAGGCGTCGTCGTGCCGGTTGACATCATGCCGGAAGAGCCGCTACGCATCGCTGTGCTAGGTCTGGAAAACAATCCGTTCTGGTTCCCGGTAAAAGAAGGTACGGAGACAGCCGCCGCCATCTTAGCCGAATACAACACTACCGTTGACTGGATCATCCCCGGTGATACACACATGGCTGATGATTTCAGTGGTGGTATCGAAGCCGCCATCGTGCAGGGCTACGATGCTATCGCCACGATTGCCGGTGATGCCGGTCTGGTACCGTTCATCAATGACGCAGTATCCGAAGGCATTCCGGTAGCGACATTTAATTCTGAGACGGACGCCCCGAATGACCGCCTGTTCTTCGTTGGCGCTGACCTTTATCTACAGGGTCAAGCGGCGGCGGCGGCGATGGCCGAAGCGATTGGCGGCGAAGGTAAGGTCGGCGTTATCACCGGTTTCTTCTCGGTGGAAGCGCACGAGCTACGCCGTAGAGGCTTTGTCGATGAAATCGCAGAGAATTACCCCGACATCGAGATCGTCAGTGAAGTAGAGAATCTCGATCAGGGCGATACCGCTTACACGCAAGCGCAGAACTTCATGACCGCGCATCCTGATCTGTCCGGCATCTACGTGACTGCCGGTGGCCCATTCGGTGCCGCCGCCGCCGTTCGTGACGCGGGCATGGCCGGTGAAGTGTGGGTCATCTCCTTCGACTTCGTGGACGAGACGATGGAATTCGTCGAGTCCGGCGTGATCTATGCCACTATCGGTCAGAACCCGTTTGCACAGGGTCATGATCCGGCGATCCGCCTGTTCAACTATCTGGTGGCCGGTGAAGTGCCGCCGTGTGCCCGTCTGGTCACGGAAGCCGCCATCGTCACCGCCGAGAATATCTATGATTTCTGGACGCCGCGTGATGGCGCTCTGCCCGCCGCAGTACAAGATATCGCTCCGGGTGATCCGGACTGGTTCACATCACAATGCCAGCCCGCCGATGAGGGCGTCGTTATGCCGGTTGATATGATGCCGGAAGAGCCGCTACGCATCGCTGTGCTAGGTCTGGAAAACAATCCGTTCTGGTTCCCGGTAAAAGAAGGTACGGAGACAGCCGCCGCCATCTTAGCCGAATACAACACTACCGTTGACTGGATCATCCCCGGTGATACACACATGGCTGATGATTTCAGTGGTGGTATCGAAGCCGCCATCGTGCAGGGCTACGATGCTATCGCCACGATTGCCGGTGATGCCGGTCTGGTACCGTTCATCAATGACGCAGTATCCGAAGGCATTCCGGTAGCGACATTTAATTCTGAGACGGACGCCCCGAATGACCGCCTGTTCTTCGTTGGCGCTGACCTTTATCTACAGGGTCAAGCGGCGGCGGCGGCGATGGCCGAAGCGATTGGCGGCGAAGGTAAGGTCGGCGTTATCACCGGTTTCTTCTCGGTGGAAGCGCACGAGCTACGCCGTAGAGGCTTTGTCGATGAAATCGCAGAGAATTACCCCGACATCGAGATCGTCAGTGAAGTAGAGAATCTCGATCAGGGCGATACCGCTTACACGCAAGCGCAGAACTTCATGACCGCGCATCCTGATCTGTCCGGCATCTACGTGACTGCCGGTGGCCCATTCGGTGCCGCCGCCGCCGTTCGTGACGCGGGCATGGCCGGTGAAGTGTGGGTCATCTCCTTCGACTTCGTGGACGAGACGATGGAATTCGTCGAGTCCGGCGTGATCTATGCCACTATCGGTCAGAACCCGTTTGCACAGGGTCATGATCCGGCGATCCGCCTGTTCAACTATCTGGTGGCCGGTGAAGTGCCGCCGTGTGCCCGTCTGGTCACGGAAGCATCAATCGTCACGGCTGAAAACATCAGCGAGTTCTGGACACCGTAACACGTTGAATGATCTGTAACAGCAGTGGGGGACGGTTCGCCGTTCCCCATCGCTTACGCCAAGATGCAAAAGCGCGGTCTGATGCCTGCGCCGATATAACTAAATTCAAAAAATGTTTGACAGGACAAATTTTCAGTATGAGCCAAAATAGCGAATATATTCTACAGGTGGATGGCGTCTCCAAACGTTATGGCGGCGTGCGGGCGTTGAAGAGTGTGCGGTTTGATTTGAAGCCCGGCGAAGTTCATGCGCTGGTTGGTGAGAACGGCGCGGGAAAGTCAACGCTGATTAAAATTTTGGGCGGCGCGGTTCATCGTGACGAAGGCACGGTTATCTATAATGGGGATGACGTGCGCTTTAAGACGCCCTATGAAGCACAAAACGCCGGTATCGCCGTCATTCATCAAGAATTATCTATGATGCCGTCCATGAGCGTCATCGAGAATCTGTTCACCGGACGCATGGAATCGCGCTTTGGCGTCATCAACTGGAGACGGCTGAAAAAACAGGCACATAAAGCGCTAGAGGCGGTCAACTTGAAGGTGGATGTTTTCACACCGGTACAGGATTTGACCATCTCCCAGCGCCAGTTGATCGAGATTGCGCGGGTGCTATCCACCAACGCGAGACTCATCATCATGGACGAGCCGAATTCTTCCCTCTCCGCATCGGAGTCACAGCGCTTGTTCGACGTTATCGAGCGCCTGAAAGCGCAGGATATTCCGGTAATTTACGTATCGCACAAGTTAGATGAAGTGCTGGAAATATCTGATCGCATCACCGTTTTTCGCGATGGCGCATACGTCAATACAATTGATACGGCGGAGGCCACCGAGCAGAAGATCATCAATATGATGGTCGGGCGCGAGCTAGACCGCGATCAGGTCAACATCCCGCAGACTTATTCCAGCGAAAATCTGCTGGAAGTCCGTAATCTGACCGGCAAGCGCTTCAATGATGTCAGCTTTGACATACGGCGCGGCGAGATTCTAGGGTTATCCGGTCTGGTTGGTGCGGGGCGTAGCGATGTCGCCCGTGCGATCTTCGGCGCGGATAAATTCAGTAGCGGGCGCATCATCTTCGACGGCAAGCCCGTCCGCTTTAGCACGCCTGCACAGGCGATCAAAGCCGGTATCGGTATGGTGCAGGAAGATCGCAAAGTCCTCAGCTTATTCATGGGATTATCTATCCAGCATAACATGTCTATGGCACAGTTGCCGCGTATGTCGGCGACCAAGACGATCAACTATGGACGCGAGCGCGGCATGGTCAAGCAACTGGTGAAAACGTTAGACATCCGACTAGCGTCAATCAACAATCCGGTCAGTAGTCTGAGTGGTGGCAATCAACAAAAGACGGTGCTGGCGCGATGGCTGGCGACTGAACCGAAATTGCTGATTTTAGATGAACCTACACACGGCGTTGATGTGGGCGCGAAGGCGGAAATTTACGAACTCATGCGCGAACTCGCCCGACAGGGAATCAGCATCCTGTTGATCTCTTCTGAATTGCCGGAGATTATGTCGCTGTCGCATCGCATCGTGGTGATGTCCGAAGGGCGTATCACCGGCATCGTAGACGGCCCGGAGTCCACTGAAGAAGGCTTAATGGAATACGCGACGGGCATCCGTGACGATTTCGCCATCTCAGCGGCGGAGGAGGCAGGAAAACTATGACACAAGTTTCTCGTTGCGCGATCCGACAGGCCGACTTCAAGGGCTGGAATGCCTATCATCTGGAAAACGGGCTGATTCGTCTGGTGGCGGTGCCGGAGATTGGCGGGCGCATCATGGCCTATGATCTAGGCGAGTATGCCTACTTATTCGTAGATCGTGATCTAGCCGGTCAACTATTCAGCGCCGAAGAAAATCAGGGCGATGGCTCGTTGGCGGCGTGGAAGAATTACGGCGGCGATAAGACATGGCCTGCACCGCAAGGCTGGGATGATGACACACAATGGCACGGCCCGCCCGATCCGGTACTGGATACCGGACGCTATAGCCTGACGGAATTAACCGGCGATGATGTATATGCCAACATCGGCATGACCAGCCCGCCCGACCATCGCACCGGCGTTCAGATCGTGCGGCGGGCGAGTCTGCGGGCGGGTAGTACCCGTGTGACGCTGGATTTGACGTTCCACAACATCAAAGATCGCCCTATCTGCTGGAGTATCTGGGATGTGGTTCAACTACGCGCCGAGCGCATCGGCACGGATGGCCGGTTGACGCACGAGCCGGGCTGTGTGATGACCACGCCGCTTAATCCCGATAGCCAATTCGAGTCCGGCTATCATGTGATGTTCGGCGAACCGGATAATCCGCAATGGCAGACGCCCGATGATAGCGGCCTATTTTTCGCGCCGTATATGTGGCATATCGGCAAGGTCGGGCTGGATTCTGATGCCGGTTGGGTGGCCTTCAGTAACACTGCGGAAGGGTATGGTTTCGCCAAGATGTTCACATACGAAGCCGGACAACCTTATCCGGACAACGGCTCTTCGGTTGAGATATGGACGATTGGCGCGGGACAGGTGGCGAACCTGAACTATGCCGACAGCGATATTTACTTGATGGAAGCGGAAGTCCTCAGCCCGTTGCGTGAAATCGCCCCTCATGGCAAAACGTCGTTCCAGATTGAATGGGGCGCGTGCCGTTGTGATGGCGCGATTCTCGCCGTGCAACCGGCGGGAGTCTGCACAGCACAGCCGACGCTCACCGCGTCCGATGATGGCTGGCATTTGCGCGGCGGTTTCGGCGTATTCGATGAAGCCGATTTACTTTTGCGCGGGGTATCCGCCGACGGCCAGACCGGAGCGACGCTATCGCTAGGGGCGGTCAGTCCGCTACGCGCAGTTACGATTGACCGGCAAATCGGCGAATTGTCGGATGTGGCGACGGTCATATTGCTGACACGCGCCCACCATGACGGGACGGAAAGGCAGTTAGCAACATTGCCCGTGCCGACTTCATCATAGCGTGATTTGAAATATAATGGAGCAACAATAATGAATTCACGAGAGCGCACAAAATTAGCCTTAAACCACCGCGAACCGGATCGCGTTCCGTTTGATCTGGGTGGCACGGTGTTGACTAGTATCAACGTTCACGCTTATCGGCGTTTGCGGCAATATCTCGGCCTGCCGGAAAAAGAGACGCAGGTGATGGACATTTTCCAGCAAATCGCCACCGTTGACGATGACGTGCGCGAGAAACTCGGATGCGATGCTCGTAATGTCGCGCCGCGTTCGTCCGCCACGTTTAACATCGACATCAACAGTACCGATCTGCCCGGCTACGACTTCTTTCATGATGAATGGCATATTGGCTGGCGGATGCCGCAAGAGGGCGGCTTCTTCTATGATATGTTCGATCATCCGCTTTCAGAAGCGACCAGCATTGACGACATCAAAAATTTCAAATGGCCGAATCCTACTGATCCGGCGCGATTCGTCGGCCTGCGCGAGAATGCGCGGCGGGTGGCCGAAGATTTAGGCGAGTTAGTTATCGCTGGCGGCATGGCGGCGGGCTTCTTCGAGATTACCTGCTGGACGCGCGGCTATGCAAAGGTTTATCCCGATCTGGTCAACAATCGGGAATGGATCGAGTATTTGATGGACACCATCGTTGACCTGAAACTCGCTTACTGGGAGATCGCCTTGCCGATGCTCGGTGATTACGTCGACGTGGTGCAGGAAGCCGACGACGTGGCCGGACAATTCGGTCTGCTGGTCAGCCCGGAAGTTTATCGCTCGATGATTAAGCCGCGCCACAAGAAAATCTGCGATTTCATCAAAGCGCGTACCGACGCCAAGATTTTCTATCACTGTTGCGGCGCGATCCGTGACATCATCCCCGACCTGATCGAATCCGGCTTTGACATCATCAATCCGGTGCAGGTCAGCGCGACGGGCATGGAATCCAAAGCGCTTAAGCGCGATTTTGGCGATCAGATCGTTTTCTGGGGTGGCGCGGTGGATACGCAGGGCGTCTTTACCGATGGCACGCCAAAGCAGGTTAAGGATGAAGTACGCCGCCGCGTTGACGATCTCGCGCCCGGCGGCGGCTTTGTTGCGGCGGCAGTCCACAACATACAGGCCAACGTACCGCCAGAAAACATCATCGCTATGTGGGAAGCTATACAGGAATACGGCGTCTACGAGGCTGACAACGCGCCCGGACGCCGCCCCGAATCTTATTGGGAAGATTATCCGTCAGCTCCCGAAGTTCCCGTTAGCATCAATGCCAGCCCCGATGCGTACATGGCGGGGCAGGCTTTGACGCCTGAAGAGGCCGCCGCACTCGCGGCGGAGCGTGATGCCATGCCACAGGCACTCTTGCAGATACAGGAAGCCATCATCGTCGGCAACATGCCGCAGGCCGTTGCCCTGACCGAAGAAGCGCTCGAATCTGGCACGCCCGCGACGGACATCGTAACCAAGATCGTCGTGCCGAGCATGGAGATCGTCGGCGGCAAATTTGAATGTGGCGAGTACTTCCTGCCGGAGATGATGGCGTCTGCGATCAGTACGCAAGGCATCATGAAAGTGTTGCGCCCCAAGCTGGCCGAAGGTGGCACGTCGCCGTTAGCGGTGGCGATCATCGGCACGGTGAAGGGCGACTTGCACGACATCGGTAAAAATCTGGTGGCGATGATGTGGGAAGGTGCGGGCTTTGAGGTGATTGATCTGGGGCCGGATGTGCCGCCGGAGAAATTCGTCGAGGCCATCCAGACGCATCAACCGCAACTGGTCGGCATGTCGGCTCTGCTGACGACGACCATGCCGATGATGGCGAAGATCATCGAAGCGATCCAATCCGCCGGACTGCGCGATCAGGTCAAGATCATGGTGGGCGGCGCAGGCGTGACGCAGACTTTCGTCGATGAAATCGGCGCGGACGACTTCGCGCCGGATGCCAGTTCCGCCGTCCGCAAAGCCAAAGAATTACTAGCCATCTGAGCGTTGATAGACGCTATCAGATAGGGCTTGATGAAATGTGTAGCGATAAAGACAAGGGCGCACAGTGTTGCGCCCTTCATCAAATAGGCGCACCGTGCGCCACTGAAAGGAAAACTTGATGTCAGACTATACACCTAAACCGGAACATAAATTCACCTTTGGATTGTGGACGGTGGGCAATCCCGGGCGCGATCCATTCGGCGAGCCAACACGCACTAAAATCTCACCGGTGGAGATTGTCCACATGCTGGCGGAAGTCGGCGCGTGGGGGGTCAACTTTCACGATGATGACTTGATCCCGATTGACGCCACGCCAGCCGAAGCGGACGCGATCAAGCGCAGTTTTAAGCAAGCGTTGGATGATACCGGTATCGTCGTGCCGATGGCGACGACCAATCTTTTCACTGATCCGGCGTTTAAGGATGGTGCATTCACCGCCAATGATGCACGGGTGCGGGCTTATGCACTGCAAAAGACGATGAACGCCATTGATCTCGGCGTGGAGATGGGCGCGACGACATACGTATTCTGGGGTGGGCGCGAGGGCGTGGAGAGCGATGCGACGAAAGACGCGCTGGAATCCGAGAAGCGCTTCCGTGAAGCGCTCAACTTCCTGTGTGAATACGTCAAAGATCAGGACTATGACCTGAAATTCGCGTTAGAGCCGAAGCCCAACGAGCCACGCGGCGACATCTATCTGCCCACCGTCGGCGCATTGCTGGCTTTCATCAATACGCTAGATCATGCGGATATGGTCGGCGTGAATCCGGAAGTCGCGCATGAGCACATGGCCGGGCTGAACTTCATGCACGCCGTCGCGCAGGCTTACGGCGCGGGCAAACTATTCCACATTGATCTCAACGACCAGATGTTTGGCCGCTACGATCAAGACTTCCGCTTCGGTTCAGCGATGCTCAAGCAGGCGTTCTTCCTCGTCAAATTCCTCGAAGATGTCGGCTATGACGGCTGTCGTCACTTCGACGCGCACGCTTACCGCACATCCGGCTATGACGACGTGAAATCGTTTGCGCGGGGCTGTATGCGGACGTACTTAATCCTCAAAGAGAAGGTTGAGCGCTTCAACGCTGACACCGAGATTCAAGCATTGCTGGCGGAAATTCACGCCGATGATGGCGCGATGAATGATGTGCTGGGCGCGTACACGCCGGAAAAAGCACAAGCCCTGCGCGGCATGACATTTGACCGCGACGCGCTCGGTCAGCGTAACTATCCGTATGAGCAACTCGACCAACTCACTATCGAGCTACTGCTCGGAGTCCGTTGATGTCGGAAAAGGACATGATATTATGAGCAAGATGACCAATAAAGAGCGCTTGCTAGCGACTCTGCGCCGTGAGCCGGTGGATGCTGTGCCGTGGTTGCCGTTTGCCGGTATTCACGCGGGCAAATTGAAGGGCTATAGCGCGACTGAAGTGCTGACCGACGCTGACAAGTTATTTGAGGCGTTGATGGAAGTCAACCGCGTTTACGATCCGGACGGCCAGCCGATATTGTTTGACCTGCAAATTGAGGCCGAAATTCTGGGCTGTGATCTGCTGTGGGCGGATAAAGCGCCGCCCTCCGTCGCGTCGCACCCGTTGGCCGGTGATCTGCAAGTGCCGGACTATCTGCCGCAAAAAAGCGACGGGCGCTTGCCCATCGTGCTGGATGTGATGGCGCGGATGAAAGCGGCGGTTGGCGAAAAGACCGCGTTGTATGGTCTGGTGTGTGGCCCGCTGACGCTGGCTTCGCATCTGCGCGGCACGGAAATCTTCATGGATATGATGATGAACCCCGACGCCCTGCAAACGTTGATCGACTACACGACAGCGGTCACTAACCGCCTGACCGACTTCTACGTCGAAGCCGGTATGGATGTCATCGCAATAGTTGATCCGCTAGTATCGCAGATCGGCCCGCGCCACTTCGAGCAATTCTTGGCCGTGCCGTATACTGACATCTTCGATCACATCCGCACATCCGGCTCGCTTTCGTCTTTCTTCGTGTGCGGTGATGCCACTAAAAACATCGAAGCGATGTGCCAGACAAAGCCGGACTCCATCGGCATTGACGAGAATATCAACCTGCTGGAAGCGAAAGCGATCACTGACCGCTACGATGTGGTCATCGGCGGCAACATCCCACTAACAACCGTCATGCTATTGGGCACACAACAGGACAACATGAAATTCGCGGTGGATATGCTGGCGAATCTCTCCACGCACAATCTAATCATCGCGCCCGGCTGTGATATGCCCTACGATGTGCCGATTGAAAACGTGATCGGCATTGTGGAGGCGATACGCGATCCGGAGCGCGTCAGCGCGATGCTGGCGAACTACGAGTCGCCCGACACATTCAACATCGAAGTGACATTGCCGGATTACGATAATCTGGAGCGGCCTCTGGTTGAGGTGTTCACGCTGGACTCGGAGACATGCGCCGCATGTACCTACATGTTCGGTGCGGCGACGCGGGCGGTCAAGGAGATTGGCGTGCCGGTGGACATTGTGGAATACAAATTCACCGAGCGCGAAAACGTCGCCAGATGTATGAAGATGGGCGTCGCCAACTTGCCGAGCATCTACATCAACGGTCAACTGAAATATTCTTCGATCATCCCCAGCAACGATGAATTGCTGGACGCTATTCGGGCGATGATGAATTAGCCCGCATATACACGGGGGAGCGCGGCCTATCGTGTTCCCCCGCCACGCGCTGACCGACCAAACCGTGAGGAACTGACGATGAAATTACATCTTGTTGGCGGATTTTTGGGTAGTGGCAAGACAACCGCTATCGCGGGGGCGGCTCGCGCCCTGATCGCGTCCGGCTTGCGCGTCGGCGTGGTGACTAACGATCAGGGTAAATATCTGGTCGATACGCTGTTCATGAATCACCTGCAAATCCCGACAGTGGAGGTCGGCGGCGGTTGCTTCTGTTGTCATTACGATGATCTGGATGACCGTCTGCACCAGCTTCAAGCGACGGGACAGCCGGATGTTATCTTCGCGGAATCCGTCGGTTCGTGCGCCGACATCGTGGCGACGGTGATAAAGCCGCTTCTGTCGCTGAGTCATCCGCCGACCAGTTTTTCGGTTTTCGCGGATGCGCGGCTATTGCGTCAGCGCTTGCTGGATCGTCCGCTTCCCTTCAGTGAAGATGTGGTCTACATCTTCGATCAACAGATCGAAGAAGCCGGTATGCTGGTCATCAACAAGGTGGATTTGCTATCGCCCGATGACGCACAGGATACCGCCGAACGCGCCCGTCAGCGCTATCCGGAAAAACGCATCCGGTTGCAGAACACGCTGAATGATGACGACATCGCCGCATGGTTAGACGATATACAGGGCGATGATCCGCCGCTATCACAGGCGACGCTTGACATCGACTACGACCGTTACGGCGCGGGCGAGGCGGCGCTGGCATGGCTTGACCAGAGCGTACGCATAACATTGCCGGATGAGGCCGCCTTACGTCCGGCGCTCATCAGCCTGATTGAGCGCATCGCCGCGCCGCTAGAACGCGAAGTCGTCGCCATCGGACACCTGAAATTCTTGATTGATGACGGGACGACACCGACTAAAATCAGCCTGACTACGCTCAAGCAGGGCGATTGGCAGGACGGCATCCCGACGACTTTTACCGGCGATACCGCGACGCTGGCGATAAATTGCCGCGCCCAGATCAACGCCGAAACGTTGCATGAGTGGGTGGCGGCGGCGGTGGCGCACACACGTGAAGAATACGCGGGCGGGGTCTTTGAAGTCTCGGATAGCGCCCACTTTCATCCGGCGTATCCGCGCCCCACCCATCGCATGATATGACGCGCTGTTAGTCCTCCGCCATCTGTGCGAATAGATCGGACAGCACCGGATATAGCGATTGATAGCGGGCGTGCAGGCGGCTGTATAGCGCCACGCCCGCCGGTGATGGTTCGACACGGTGGCCGGTCTGGATGGTGGCCGCGCAAGCTGACGGCACATCGGCGAACGCGCCGACGCCCACCGCACCCAATAGCGCCGCGCCGAATGCACCAGCTTCCGGCGTATTGACGTTGACCAATGGTGCGCCTAGTACATCGGCGATGATGCTCTGCCATAGCGGACTCTTCGCGCCGCCGCCGCTAATGCGTACCGTGTAGGTATCCGGCAAGCCCGCCGCCGCGATCAGCGCGAAACTGTCTTTTAAGCCGAACGCGACGCCCTCCAACACGGCGCGGATCATGTGGGCGCGGGTGTGGCGGGCGGTCAAGCCGATGAAAGCGCCGCGTGCGTTCGGGTCGGGGTGGGGGGTGCGCTCGCCGCTCAGGTACGGCAGGAACAACAACCCTTCACTGCCCGCCGGTGCTGTCTCCGCTTCTTCCAGTAACGCGTCAAAGGCGATGTCGGGGGCGATGGTGTCCCGCGCCCATTGCAAGCTACCCGCCGCGCTAAGCATCACGCCCATGAAATGCCACGCGCCGGGCACCGCATGGCAGAAAGCGTGTAGGCGTCCATCCGGCTCATAGGCATAGCGATCTAACGGCGCGAAGACGACGCCCGACGTGCCCACCGTGACGCCGATAATATCCGGCGCGACACAGCCCATGCCCACCGCGCCCGCCGCCTGATCGCCACCGCCGCCGACAACCGGCGTTCCAGCGTGCAGGCCAGTTAGTGCGGCGGCTTCGGCGCTGATCTCGCCGGTGATTGCCGTGCCTTCGTGGACGGGGGGCAACCATTCACGCGGGATTTCTAGCGCGTCGGTGACTTCGGTTGACCAATCGCGCTCGGCGACGTTCAGTAGAGATGTGCCCGACGCCCCCGCTAAATCGGTAGCATAGACGCCGGTCAATTTATAACGGATGTAATCTTTTGGTAGCAGGATATGGGCGCAACGCGCATAAATGTCCGGCTCGTGTTCGCGTACCCATAAGAGCTTGGGCGCGGTGAAGCCGGTCAGGGCGCGGTTGCCGGTGAGCTGGATCAACCGTTCCGCGCCAATGCGCTCGGTCATCCAGTCGCATTGTGCCTGTGTGCGCTGGTCATTCCATAAGATGGACGGGCGTAGCACTTCGCCGTCGCTATCCAGCATGACTAAGCCGTGCATCTGGCCGGTCATGCCGATGGCGGCGATGCGCTCGCCGGTGATTCCGGCAGAGTCCAGCGCTTCGCGGATGGCGCGGCTCACACCGTCCCACCAGTCGGCGGGGTTTTGCTCGCTCCATAGCGGGCGCGGATGGCTGATCGGTTGCGGTACGCTTCCGGTGGCGATCACGTCGCCTTTTTCGTTGATAATCAATGCTTTGGCGCTGGTCGTGCTGATGTCTATTCCCATAAATAAAGGCATAAAAAATTCCTAATCTCCGTCGAAAATAGCGACGGCGCAATCTTTGTGTATTGGGTCAAGTGGCGGCTTCTGAGTAACCGGCTAACCACATCTGAAGTTTACCCGAGTTACTCCCCCGAGTCGATGATGGGGATGAAGGAGCGTGTTCTTTATAGTAGTTCGAGTTCTCTAGCGCGGAGGACGGCTTGTGTGCGCTTGTTCACGCCGAGCTTGCCGTAGATGTTGGACAGATGCCATTTAACGGTGCTGATGCTGACGTGCAGTTCTTCGGCGATCTCTTGATTAGCATAGCCGTCGGAGACCATCTGTAACACCTCAATTTCGCGTTCGCTCAGCGCTTCAAATAGCTCGGAGTGCGACTTTTCTGCTGGCCGATAGTCGGCGCTGGATAGCAACAAGCGGATGTAGTCACGCGGGACATCGTACTGCGTCAATAAACGCGCCGGTAGATGATAGATCAGATGGGTTAATGGACGGTCTTCATCAGCGAAGAGACGAACGTAACGTTGCGGTGCGGCCAGAGCTAGCGCTTCGGCCAGCACACGGTAGACGCGGTGCGAGTGTCCTTCTAGTCCATGCAGGATCAATGTTCGCAAGATGCCCGCTTCGATGCGGGTTGAGGGCGGCGGCTCGCAACCGAGAAGTGATGTCAACATATCGAGATAACCGTTCAGTTTGTCGAGCGCATCCTGATAGCGGTTCTGCGCGATGAGCAGACGAATCTCGGTGAAGGCGACGTAATCGTGATGAAAAGCGATATGGCTATCAGCGACGATATGCGCCATCTGTGCCCAATAATGGTTGATGGTGTGCATCCTGCCGGAAGCGCGATCAACATCGCCTGTTTTGATTTCCAGTCGCACGCGATGACAATTGACCTGTATGCGCGACCATATCATCACGAGTGGGCTATCGCATATAGCCTCTAGTTTGTCGAGCGTTTCAAACGCTATGTCGTGATCGCCCAACGCATACAGCGTACGGGCTAATGTGATGTGCGATTCGACCACCAATTCGGGATTTTCCATCGGCGTTAATTGCTGAATAGCCGTCCGTGATAGATCGCGGGCGGACTGTAGATAGCCGCGTTCGCGGTCAAGTTCCGCTTTCGCGGCGTATAGCAGATGAGCAACCGGCTGTTTGATACGCTCAGGCCCGATGTCGGCCTGTCCCTGTTTGCAGACTGTATCGGCCATGTTGAGGTCGCCCCAATAAGCATAAAACAGGCTGTGGGCGGCGATAGACATGGCCGCCACGTACAGGTTATTGCTGTTCAGGCTAGATTCAGTGGCGGCCTGTAGCGTGTTTCGTGCGGTGTCGATCTCGCCACGCCACGCATAAGCGAAGCCGAGATTGAACAGGTTCAAGCCGGTCAGCCAGTTATCTGGCGACAACAATTCAGAGGCTTGTGCGGTGAACTCGAATGACGGCCTTTGCATGACGACCATCATCATCATACCGCGCATGGCGGCGATTTCTCCGGCTACGATACGACATTCAGTACCGGTCAGCGTCAACGATTCTGATTTTAATGCGGTTTCCGCCGCGACAAGTGCGGCATCAATCCGGTCAACCTGACCGGTGTTCATCAGTATCCACGCGTGATACAGGCTCAAGATCGGATGATCCCGCCGCACATGCTCCGGCAAACCAGCCAACCAACGGCGCACCGTCCCGACTTCGCCGATGCTGAGGCGTGCTTCCGCGTGGGCGACGATCAGCCGAACGACGGAATCGAAATCACCGGCGGCCAGAGCGTAGTCAATCGCGCTGGTGGAATCGCCCGCCGTCTGGCACCACGCGGCGGCGCGAGTGTATAATTCTGGCTGATCGTCGGCGAGTTGTTGCGCTTGTTGTTTGCGTAGAAAATCCGCGAAGAGATGATGATAGCGATACCAGCGCCGCTCATCATCCAGCGCCACCAGAAACAGGTTGGCGCGTTCCAACCATTCGAGCATACGCTGACCATCATCAGAACCGGTGACGGCATCGCACAGATCGCCACATAGCATCTTGAGATGCGCTGTGTGTAACAGAAAGTCTTGAACGGCTTCCGGTTGAGAGCGCAATACTTCCTCTGCGAGATAGTCGGCGATAAAGCGATGTGTTCCGGACAGAGACGCGATGAATGCGGTTATGTCGCGTTTGTCCTGCATGGAGAGCAACACCAATTGCAAGCCAGCGACCCAGCCTTCCGTTACTGTTTCCAGTGCGGTTAAATCCGCTTCGGAGAGTTCAATTGTCAGGCGACGCGCCACTAGCTCGGCAATTTCAGTTTGCGTGAAGCGCAGATCAGCAATGCGTATCTCGGTCATCAGGCCATGCGCCCGTAGGCGGGCTAATGGCAACGGCGGATCAACGCGAGTGGCGATGATGATGTGAATATTGGGCGGCATTTGCTCGATAAATTGCAGTAGTGTGTCGTGGATATACGGCTCATCAATGAAGTGGTAATCATCTAAAATCAGCAGATAGTTTTCATTATGTGCCGCCAGTTCTTCGCACAGTTGGGTGAGCGCGGCGTTGATCGATGGTTTAAGCGAAGATTTCAGCGTAGACAACACATGATCGCCGATGCCGTGCATTTGCTTGAGGGCGATGGCGATATATGACCAGAAATGCACCACATCATTATCGGACGCATCCAGTGATAACCACACCATCTTTTGCCCCGCTTGCTTGTTTGTCCGCCACGAGTTCAGCAAGGTCGTCTTACCTGCGCCAGCCGGCGCGGACAACAACGTAAAGCGGGATTGCATCGCAAGCATCAATTGATCGTGCAGACGCTCTCGCGCCAGCAGATTACCGGGCAAAGCAGGCGCGTAAAACTTCGTTGCGGGTAGGTCGGAAGGCTGTCCGCCGGTTATTGGTATTTGCACGGTTAACTATATTCCCTCGCCCTGTTTGTTCGGGTACATCTTCTTAAGCATAATCTGATTGCGTTTACGCTGTCAAACAGCACACGAGCATTACGTACATTTCAGGTTGTTGGCGATATAGAATATTGCAGGCGGGCGTAGCACGCCGCGCCCCTACTTCAGACAGTCCCCGAACTATACTTTCGGGTAGTGCGTTGGTGTTGATTGATCTCTTATGATGAAGTTACAAACAGGTTCGCCTGTGATCGTTCGTTCAATATATGGAGAAAATCGACATGCAAAACCCGACACAAACACGTGAACAGCCACAAGCGCCGCAAAAGGCGATGAGCAACAACGGCCAACGCCCGCCGATGATTCAACTAGAGCGCATCAGCAAAGTATACCAGCTAGGTGAAGTGAGCGTCACTGCGCTTTCGGAAGTTTCGTTGAGCATCGGACGCGGCGAATTCGTCGTTGTGCTGGGGCCATCAGGTAGCGGAAAAACCACATTGCTCAACCTGATCGGTTCACTCGATACGCCAAGCGGCGGGAAAATCACCATCAACGGCCAGCGCATGACTGGCGCGAGTCGTGGTGAGCGCTTCAAGTTCCGCCGCGAGACGGTGGGATTTATCTTCCAGACGTTTAATCTGTTTCCCGGATTGACCGCGCTGGAAAACGTGCAATTCGGCGCGGAGATGGCGCACGGTGATGAAGGGCGCGACGCCGCCGAAGTGCTGGCACAGGTCAGCTTGCAGGATCGTCTGCACAACTTCCCGCATCAGCTTTCCGGCGGCGAACAACAGCGCGTCGCCATCGCCCGCGCTCTGGCGGCTAACAGTCCGGTTTTGCTGGCTGATGAGCCAACCGGACAATTAGACTTCGATACCGGCATTCAAATTCTGGAATTGCTACAGGCGCAGGCGGGTAACGGCAAGACGGTTCTGGTCGTGACGCACAACCGCGAGATTTCGCGCATTGCTGACCGCGTGATTGAACTGAGTAGCGGCCATGTCGAGAGCGACGGACCGCCTAAGGGTGGCCGCGCTAGTGTCAGCGATCTGCACTGGTAGACCGGCGGATATATACCGCAAAGGAGAATGAAGTGATGAATAATAACATGCTTGGATTGTGGCTACGCTGGTCATGGCGGGATTTGCGTGATCGCTGGTTGCAGGTTTTCGCCATCGCGCTGATTATTGCGCTGGGCACCGGCGTCTATACCGGCTTGAGCAGTAGCTCGCCATGGCGTCAACAGGCGAATGATGACAGCTATGGGCTACTGAATATGTACGATCTGCGTGCGATGTCGCCCGATAACAGCTTCATCGAACAGGATGTTTTGCTGGAAGCGATACGGAGCATCCCGAACGCGGACGCGATCCTGGATGTCGATACGCGCTTGATCTACCCGACACAGGTTGACGCCTCCGACGGCGAACAGACTATTCTGGTGCCGGGTCGTGTGATCGGCGTCAACGTGCAGGACGGCGGGCCGCTGGTCAACAAAATCTATACGACAGCAGGCCGCCCGTTCGATGCGATTGATGACGGCGCATCTATCGTGGCGCTGGAACACAACTTCGCCAACCACTACGGGCTAGAGCCGGGCGCGAATGTCACCATAAGCGGCGGCCATACGCTGGAAGTCGCAAGCGTGGGCATCGGCCCGGAATACTTCATCGTGATGACTGATGAGGGTGGGCTGATGGCCGAAGCCAACTTCGCGGCGCTGTTCGTACCGATGCAGACGGCGCAGGCGATGGCCGGGCGCGAAGGGCTGGTCAATGAGGCGATCCTGACGTTGGCTGATGGCGCGGATGTCGCCGCCATTCGCTCGCAAATCGCTGATGTGGTGCAGGAAACCGCCGATACCGGCCTGACGTTCATGCTTCCCATTGATGACCGTGTGTATCATTGGGCGTATGAGGACATCGACAACGATCAGGTCATGTTCAACATCATCACCGCGCTATTTCTGGCGGGCGCGGCCTTCGCCGCGTTCAATCTGGTGAACCGGATGATCGAATCGCAACGGCGGCAAATCGGCATCAATATGGCGCTGGGCGTGCCTGCTCGCGTCATCATGATCCGCCCGCTACTGGTTAGCTTGCAGATCGCGGTGTTGGGTGTCACCTTCGGCTTATTGCTGGGGTTGGCTTTGAGTCAGGCTTTCGCCGGACTATTCACCGAATTCGTCGCCATGCCGATGTTCGAGACGCCGTTCCAGATTGGAACTTTCCTGCAAGGCGCGGCGCTAGGAATCATCATTCCGTTCGTGGCGACATTGCCCCCTGTCTGGCGGGCGGTGCGCGTTGAACCGATTGAAGCCATCCGCACCGGCCACGGCGTCGGTGATGGTAGCGGGCTGGCGCCTATGCTGGCAAATGTCCCGGTGCCGGGCAAGACATTCAGCCAGATACCGGTGCGCAATCTATTGCGCCAGCCACGCCGCACACTGATGACGGTGCTAGGAATCGGCATGGCGATCACGGTTATCATAGTTGTCGGCGGCTTGATCGACTCCCTGCTTCGCACGCTGGAAATCGGGCAGGAAGAGATCGCGCTGGATACGCCTGACCGCATCATGGTTGATCTGGATTTCGTGTATCCGATCGATTCGGAAGTGGTTAGCGGTGTTGTCGATGCGCTTAGCACCGGCGCTGTCGAGCCCGGATTGCGTGTCGGCGGGCATCTTCAACACAACGGCGAAACGCTAGACATGATGATCGACCTGATTCCGGCCAACGGTGCGCTTTACCAGCCCACTCTGCGGGCGGGAGATTATCCGGGCAACCAGACGGAAGTTATCATCTCTAACAAGGCGGCGCTTGATATGGGAGTCGGTGTGGGCGATACCGTCATCCTGTCGCATCCGTATCGCTCCGGCTTGATGAGCTTCGTAATGGTCGAGACAGAGATGACCGTCGCCGGTATCCACAATATCCCGTATCGCTTTCAGATGTTCATGAATCTCGATCAGGCCGATGTGATGGGGCTGGGCGGGATGGTCAACAATGTGCAGGTCATCCCGGCGGATGGCTTCACGGTGGGACAGGTTCAGCGCGAGTTATTTGATATGCAAGGTATCGCATCGGCGCAACCGATGACGGTGATGATAACCGCGATGGACGACATCATGGAAGATTTTCTCGGCATTCTGTACATCGTCATCATCGCCGGTTTGCTGATGGCGTTCCTGATCGCTTATAACACGACAAGCATCAACATGGATGACCGCACCCGCGAGATCGCCACGATGTTCGCCTTCGGTGTGCCGATCCGCCGTGTAACGCGCATGGCATCGGTGGAGAATATGCTGACCGGCATCATGGCGACAGTAGTCGGTATCGGTATTGGTATCTTCGCGGTCAATCGCATTCTGGACATGGTGATGAACCTGACCATGCCCGACCTGTATCTGACGCAAGCGCTATCGCCGGGCACTTTGCTGATGGCGGTTATCGTTGGTGTGGTGCTGGCGGCGGCGGTGCCGGTACTGCATATCCGCAAGATGGCAAAAATGGACATCCCTTCCGCCCTGCGTGTGCAGGAGTAGGTAACGCCTACACAATCTAACCGCTTCCGGTGGGGAGACATTCAGAAGTCTTTCGCCGGAAGTGGTCTCCCATATCGTCAATCGTATTGAATAACGCTGGAATGACTCGTTGTGATGGTGAATAATGCTTATTTTACCGATGACAATCACGACGAAGGAGAACCCATGCGTTTTTTGCGGTCTGTAGGTTGCCTGACGCCTGTTGCAATTGTGATTTACGGTGTGTTGGGCGTATTGTTGTTGGGACAATTTGGTGGGCAAACACTGAATTATCTCGGGAGTATGGACTGGGAGCAAGTGCCCGGAACGATTGTTTCCAGTGAAGTTGAAGATGCGTGGGACACAACCGGAGAACGCTATATCGGGCGGGTGGCTTATACGTATGAGATAGATGGTGTAACATACGAAGGCGATGAATTGGATTTGCGCGGGGCGATCTTCGTGCGCAACCGGGACGATGCCGAGCGCCGTCTGATCCCGTATCCCGTCGGCGCTTCAGTGATGGTTTATGTTGATCCGGATGATCCCACTCGTGCGGTATTGAACCGCAGTCTACCGGACGCGATCTGGGCGTTTGCGGGATTGGGCGGCATCCTCGTCTTACTCAGCTTCGGGTTAGGTATTCAGCAGGTCGTCAAGCGCCGACAAAACCGTTGACGTGCTGTGCGTGCCCGATCAGTCAGGATAGATCGACGGATCATCCGCGCCCCGTTACGGTTCGCCGTGCTTGGTGAACTTTAGCGAGTGCATTTCAATATCTTGGCGGTGTGACAAATAGGGCGCAATTCAGCGTGGGCGCAATTCAGCGTGGGCGCAACGTATTGCGCTCTTAATGATTCAATGGAAAATGGAAACCTGTAGTGGCGTAGCGTGCTACGCCCTTTAATATTGACATTATGATGATCGCCAATAATCTGAATGGAATGCACCCCTAGATTCACCCTCTATCGCTTATCTAATAACCACGCTCCTACAACAAACTTTCAGCAAGAAGATTAATCTTAGATTAAAGCGGGTTGCCGCAAAATCATCTGATGGTACAATGAGTTAAACGATTTACTAAATCGTTTAACCTATAGCTTGAGAATATTTTTTATCTGGAGGAATACAAAATGAAACATTTGCGTTTGATCTCCTTGTTGACCATCTTCATGCTGTTATTTGCCGTGCCCGCGCTGGTTGCGGCGGACGACGATGATGCAGATGGTGATGAAGTTCGGCTCGTGCTGGCTGGCTGGTCATCCAGTACGGAAGAAACAAATACACTCAACGCGCTGTTAGAAGAATTCACCGCGACCACCGGCATTGAAGTAGAGTGGCAAATCTCCACCGATCATCGCACCCAATTACAGACCGCTTTCGCTAGCGGTACTTACCCGAATGTGTTCTACATTGATAGCTCGTACCTGCTCGATTGGGTTGATGCCGGTGTGGTCGCTATTGGTGAGGATGTAGTCGAAGATCAGGATGGCTTCTATGAGGCTCTGCTGGACATCTTCACTGTCGGCGGCACGCTGTATTGCCCGCCGAAGGACTTTAGCACGATGGCGCTACAGTTCAATCAAGACCTGTTTGACGCCGCCGGTCTGGATTATCCCACCGCCGATTGGACATGGGATGATGTGTACGCCGCCGCCGAAGCGCTCACCGATCCCGACGCGGGCGTTATTGGACTGGTGACTCCCCCCGAATTACCGCGCTGGTTGCCGTTCTTGCATCAAAACGGCGGCATTATCTTTGATGAAATCACCGGCGAATACGCGATGAATGACGAGGCCGCGCTTGAGGCGCTGGCGTTCTACATCAGCTTTAGCACCGATGGAATCGGTGGTGCGCCGAGCGTCGTTGATGCCGGATGGGGTGGTGAGGCCTTCGGTGAAGGTCGTGCGGCGATGGCGATGGAAGGCAACTGGGTGATTAACTATCTGCTAGAAGATTACCCGGAACTGAACTGGGGCGTGGTTGAATTACCCGTCGGGCCAGTGGAGCGGGCGACGATGGCATTCACCGTTTGCTACGGCGTTGGCGCGGACAATGACTTCCTTGAAGAAAGCTGGGAACTGGTCAACTTCCTGACCGGCGAAGAAGGTCAATTGGCGACGACTGAAGTCAGCTTCGGCCCGATGCCGACCCGTCCTTCCGCCGCCGAAGCCTATGTAGAAGTGTGGCTCCCGCGTTCTGAAGGCCGTGGCTTTGACGCCGGTGACGTGGAAGCGTTCATCGCTGGCGCGGAATATAGTTATCCGTGGCAACTGCCGGTTGGTTTTGGCCCGTTCGTGGATGCCTTCAACGCCGCTTTGCAACGCGCCTTCGCTGGTGAAATCACGGCTGAAGATGTGATTGCCGAAGCAGAGGCCGCCGCAATGGAGATCATGGGCAATTAGTTAACCGAAAACGTCAAAGGGGCGTCTATTGATGCCCCTTGTCTATTTTTAGTCCAAAAAATTTCTTACGTTGATGAGGGGGAGACGATGACCACCCCGATGACGGGTGACAAACCCGCAGGTTCCCGACAAACTAAAATCTTCAATAAGAAACAACTGGAAGAGGCCATCGCCGGATTGACGTTTATGGCTCCGGCCATGCTGATCTTTCTCGTGTTCTTGATCGTGCCGATTGGCTTCGCGTTGTACATCAGCCTGACCGATTGGAACGGCATCACGCCGCTCGGTCAACGCGCACAGGCCGCTAGCGGATTGATCGAATTCACCAATGAGACGGACGAAGCGGCACAATTGCCCGCCGGAACGCGAATTCGCGGCCTCAGCGAGCGCGAAGTCGTGACGTTCATCATGCCGGATTCTTTCATCTTGCAGGCTGGCGAGTCCGTAACAACCGGCGTCGTGCTGACGAATGTCGAGCAAGAGCCGCTTTTTGACGAATTGAGCAATGTCGTCACGGTGATGCCGCGTAACTTACGCGACACGTTTGAACTGACTAACCCCGAGCCGGATGAAGTCGGCAACTATGTGGTGACGCTGACCAACATTAGCGATGACACAGCCGAAACACCGGCAGAGATGATTATCTCCTCAGTGGGCAATCTGAGTATCGTATTTCTGACGATGGAAGAAGCCACGTTACCCGCCGGTGAAGGTCAGACGGTGCAAGTGCCGATCATCGCGGAGGACGAATCGTTAGGACGCGCTACCAACTTAGCGCGGAATAGCGTCAACATCGCGCCGTCGGAGTTGATAGGGCAGATCAGCGTCAACAATCCGCAGAGGCTAGAAGGCGGGCAAAACCGCGATTTTAACTTCATCGGCCTGCGTAATTACGAAGCATTGTTGATACGGGATGGCCTTTCACAGCGCGATTTCTTCACATCCGTAAAAAATACCGTCTATTTCGTGCTGGGTGTTGTGCCGACACAGACTTTCCTCGCGCTGGCGCTGGCTGTCATCGTTAATCAGCGATGGTTACGGGCGAAAGGCTTCTTTCGCACCGCGTTCTATTTCCCGTCGATCACATCATCCGTCGTTATCTCATTGATCTTCATGTGGATGTTCACACGTGGCGGGCTAATCAATACGCTGATCGGTGGTGTCTTCACCGGCTATGATCCGGTGACGTGGCTCAACGATCCAAACGGCGTCATACATAATCTGCTGGCGGTTTTCGGCGTGACGCGCGATAGCATCGGTGACTGGGCGCAGACGCGGGTGGTTGGCCTGACGCTGTGGGACTGGATGAGCGGGCCGAGCGTGACCATGCTCACCATCATGATACTGAATACGTGGACGACCATCGGCACGATGATGATTATCTTCCTCGCCGCGTTGCAGAATATACCGTCATCGGTCTATGAAGCCGCCTCGATGGATGGTGCGAGCGCGTGGCAGACGTTCCGCAAGATCACTGTACCGTTGTTAGCGCCGACGACGTTCTTCGTGGTGATGCTCGGGTTGATCGGCACGTTTCAGGTTTTCGATCAAATCTACGTGATCTCTAGCGGTGGCCCGGCTAAAACCACGCTGACTATCGCTTACATCGTGTATCAAAACGGTTTCAATAACTCGCAGATGGGATTGGCGGCGGCGACAGCGCTCTTGCTGTTCATCATCATTTTCTTCTTCACTATCTTCCAGCGCACGATTACGTCCGAACGCGCCAATATTTAGGGGGAATGGATGATGACGACGACTAGCCAGAGTAAAACAGAAAAACAATATATCGAAACTGCATCATTATCGCGGACATTCATCCGGCGCTCGTTTGCGACACTGACGGTCACGCTGTTGGTTGTGTTCGCATTGGTGCAGACCGTCCCCTTCGCGTTGACTATCGCCAACTCGTTGAAGTGCCGTCCGGTTGTTCAGCAACGGCCACAGGTTTTTATCCCGTCGCCGCCTTTCGGCGTTGATTGCCGCACGGAAACCGGCGCGGCGCTTCCGGCGGAGGCGACATCGACACTGTTCACGTTCAATCCGGCGCTGGAAGGTTATCAGCGCGTGTTTGAATATAACCTTGATGTGTGGTTCTTGAATACGGTGTACTACGCGGTGGCGATCACCGTCTTACGCTTGATATTCGACTCACTGGCGGGTTATGCGCTGGCACGCATACGCTTTCCGGGCAACCGTGTTTTCTTCTTCATTATATTGGGCACGATGATGATTCCGGGTGTGGTGCTACTCGTCCCGCGTTTCATCATCCTGCAACAACTGGGATTACTCAACACCTATCAAGGCGTGATATTGACGCTGGGTGCGGACGCTTTCGGCGTGTTCCTGATGAAGCAATTCTTCGAATCTATCCCGCCAGAAATCGAAGAGGCGGCGATGGTGGACGGCGCGAATCGCTTTGTGATGTTTGGCCGTGTCATCTTGCCAATGGCGACCCCGGCGCTGACCGCGCTGGCGATCTTCAGCTTTCAGGGTACGTGGAATAACTTCATGGACTTGCTGATTATTGTGGGTGGCGATGCGTCTAAACACAACTTGCCGCTTGGTTTGGCGCAGTTGCGCGGGCAGTTCGGCGATACGCTGGAATGGAACACGTTTTTGGCGGGCGCGGTGATTGCGACGATCCCGCTTGCTCTGCTGTTCTTCTTCTTCCAGCGCTACTTTGTAGAAGGCATAAGCTACACCGGATTGAAAGGCTAACCGGCATGTTTGCGGCACTGGTGGCGATATGGCGCGGTTTGAATGATGTGCGGATAAAAGGCTATTCGTATATCTGGTCAAATATCGCCTTTGTGGTGTGTAGTCTGCCACTGGTGACGATGCCCGCCGCGTGGAGTGCGCTATGCCGCGTCAGCCATGAGGCACAGACTAGCCCATCTAACGCCGATCTTGATCTGTTCTGGCAGACATTCAAGGCTAACATCTGGCGCGGGATGGGTTGGGGGTTAGCGCATGGTCTGTTCGCGCTGGTGAACTTCAGTAACCTGATCGCCTATGCCGATGCATCGGGAATGGTGGCGGCTTTGCGGTTGGTCTGGCTGGCGGCGGGCGTCGTGTGGTTGGCCGTCGCGTTGTATACATGGCCGTTCTACTACGAGATGGCAACGCCGACTCTGTGGGGGGCAACCCGTAACGCGCTGGTCATGGTCTTGCAAAATCCTTTCTTCACGCTGATTATCTTGATGGTGGTCGGATTCATGGTCTGGTTGAGTACGGTACTGGTCGCGTTGTGGCTGGTCTTGACGTTCAGCGTCATCACCGCTATCAGCACGGCGGCGGTACTCGGCGAACTAGCGAAGACATACCACCATTCACAACATCAAAGCAGAGTGATAGAGGATAGGTAGGGCATCATGTCATCGATCAAAGATGTAGCACGTCTAGCTGGCGTGTCTACGACAACGGTTTCATTAGTGCTGAATGGTAAAGGCAACATCAGCGAGAACACACGCCAGCGTGTGTTGAGCGTCGTGGAACAACTGGGTTATACGCGCAATGTTCGCGCCCGTAACCTGCGCGATCAGCAATCGCGGGTGATCGGCTACGCGCAGGCGTGTTGGCGTAGTGACTATAATCCGGTGCTGGAGCGTTTTATGCACTTTCTCGTCCGCAAGCTAGAACAGCAAGATCGTCACGTATTGCTGTTTACCTCGCAGGATGATGAGTCCACCGCCGCTTATGATAACTTGATCGGCGGTCAGCATGTGGATGGCTTCGTGCTGTCTTATACCGTGATGAATGATGCTCGCTTCCGGTTTTTGCATGAAGCGAATGTGCCTTTTGTCGCTTTCGGGCGTAGCCTTTCGGAAATGGATGACTATGTGCATTGGGTGGATGTAGACGGCCACGCCGGAATCTATGACGCGACAAAACACTTGATAGAGCAGGGGCACGAACGGATCGCGGTGATCGCATGGGATCGTGGCTCGGCCAGTGGACAGGAGCGACTGGGCGGGTATATAGCGGCGATGGCGGAAGCTGGAATCGACCACCGGCCAGAGTATGTCATACATCAGACCAACAGTATCGAGAACGGCTTCCGCGCGACGGATAGCCTGATGCGCTTGCCCGAACCACCGACGGCGATAGTCTGCATCAGCGATACGATGGCGGCGGGGAGCTTGCGCTGGTCGGCACAGAATCAAACGCCCATCGCCGTGACCGGATTTGACGATGATCCCGTCGCAGAATTCACGCATCCGTCACTGACATCGGTGCGCCAGCCGTTAGAGATGGTGGCCGAACGTGTGACACAAATGCTGATTGATCAGATTGAGGGACGGCAAAGCGAGCCGCGTACATGCTTAATTGCACCGTCATTGATCGTGCGGGAGAGTAGTTTGATTAAGTCGGCAACCTGATTTTCGATGAATAAACCAACAACGAAGAAGGGACATCGATTCGATGAGTCAGTTTGAGAGAAGACAATGGCAAATAACGGAGCGACCATTTCGCCCGTGTGACCTGCCGCATACCGAGACGATCTACACCATAGGTAACGGGCTGTACGGTGTACGCGGTACATTTGAAGAAGGCTATCCCGGCGATACGTCAACGACGCTGGCGGCGGGCATATTTAACCATGTCGAAGGCGAATTAGTGCCGGAACTGGTCGCCATGCCCAACCCGCTAGAGCTGATCGTGCATATCAACGGCGAGACGTTCCGGTTAGATCAAGGCACGATTATGGGATACGAGCGCGTGCTGGATATGCAATGCGGTACATTGTCGCGGGGGGTGCTGTGGCTCTCGCCGCAGGGAACGCGCCTGCGTCTGCATTTCGAGCGCTTTGCTAGCCTGCACGATGAACATCTGCTGGCGCTTCGTGTGTTGGTTCAGCCACTCAGCGAAGGCACGCACACCATCAGCATTGAGAATCGACTGGATGGCAACGCGACCAACCCCGGCGGTATCTCGCATTGGGGCGCGGTGCAGGTGGGCGCGGACGCCGAAACCCTGCACTTCATCGGCGAGACGAATCAAAGCGGCTATCAGGTCGCGCTGGCCGCCGATTTGCACGTTGACGGCGCGGCAGTTCAATGCGGCGCGGACGACCAATCCGGCAATCGTGCCGGCAATCGTGCCACGCATACGGCGACATTCGAGCTAGCCGGAAATCAGATTGCCTACGTCACAAAACTCGTCACCCTGCATACCTCCCGCGATGGCGACGATCCCCTGCGGAGCGCTCTTGATCGCTTGAAGATCGCACGGGCTTCCGGCTACTCTGTGCTGAAGGCGGCGCACGATTCCGCGTGGGCGGCGGCATGGGATAAGATGGACATCCTGATTGAAGGTGATGAAGTAGCACAGAAGGCGGTGCGTTTCTGCATGTATCATCTGCTGATCGCCGCGCCGCACACCGACGAACGTGTGAGCGTCGCCGCCAAGACGTTGAGCGGTTATGGCTATAAGGGGCATGTGTTCTGGGATACCGAGTTATTCATCGTGCCACCCTTCACGCTGGCCGATCCTGAAAGCGCCCGCCGTCTGCTAATGTACCGCCATCACAATCTGCAAGGCGCACGGGACAAAGCGACGGAAGCAGGCTATCAGGGGGCGATGTTCCCATGGGAGAGTACCGACACCGGACAGGAGACAACGCCGCGCTGGACTGAGCCGCACCCGATTAGCGGCGAACGCATTCGCATCTGGACGGGCGATAACGAGCAACATATCTCATCAGATATCGCGTATGCCGCCCTGCAATTCTGGCGTTGGACGGGCGATGATGACTGGTTCGCGGCGTATGGCGCGGAGCTGGTGCTGGATACGGCGGTATTCTGGGGCAGTCGCGTTGAGTACAACGCCGAAGCTGGACGCTACGAATTATCCATGCAGATCGGCCCGGACGAATATCATGAAAACGTCAATAACAGCGTGTTCACTAATCGTCTGGTGAAGTGGCATCTGGAGCAGGCCGCCGAAGTTCATGCGTGGTTGCAGGCTGAACGTCCGGCGGATGGTCAGCGCCTCAGCGCCGCGCTCGGCATTGAGGCGACGATGATCGACCACTGGCGCGAAGTGGCGGCCAGAATGTTCATTCCGATGAGCGATGAAAACGGCGGCGTATTTGAGCAATTTGAAGGTTTCTTCGACCAATTGCAGGCGTTTAATCTGGCTGATTATACGCCGCGCACAAAAAATATCGACTGGATGCTGGGACAGGAGAAGATGCAATCGACGCGGGTCATCAAGCAGGCCGATGTCGTCATGCTGATGGCGCTTTTGGGCGATGAGTTGGGCGATCATGATTTTCTTTTGCGTAATTGGCAGACGTATTTGCCGGTAGTCGATCACGGTTCATCCCTCAGCCCGTCGATCCATGCGTGGGTGGCGGCGCGTCTCGGTCTGGTCGATGAGGCGTATGACCTGTTCATCTACAGCGCCACCATTGACCTTGAAGATCACAAAGGTAATGTGCATGACGGCATCCACGCGGCATCATGTGGCGGCGTGTGGCAAGCGGTGGTGTTCGGCTTCTGCGGCCTGCGGTTGACGGCAGATGGCGTGACGGTTGCGCCGTGCTTGCCGGAACATTGGCGGCGCGTGCGCTTTACCGTGCAACACAAAGGCCAACCGGTCACAATTGACATCACACCGGAAGGGGTGGCCTGATGCGCGGTCTGATTTTCGATCTGGATGGAGTCATCACTGATACGGCGGAATATCATTATCTGGCGTGGCGGCAATTGGCGGAAGAAGAAGGCTTGTCCTTCACGCGGGAGGACAACGAAGCATTGCGCGGTGTACCCCGTCGCCGCAGTCTGGAGCTTCTATTGAAAGGCGATATGCGCCCCGATGACCAGATGAGCGCGATGATGACGCGCAAGAACGACTATTATCAAGCGTATATCGAGGGCATCACGCCTGACGATCTTTTGCCCGGCGTGCTGGATTTTCTACGCGAGGCGAAAGCGTCAGGATTCAAGCTCGGTCTGGGGAGTGCCAGCAAAAACGCCCGTGCTGTATGCGAGCGACTCGGTGTGCTGACGTTATTCGACGCTTTCGGTGATGGTTACAGTGTGGTCAACGCCAAGCCTGCGCCGGATTTGTTCCTGTGGGTGGCCGGTAGTCTCGGCTTAAAGCCGGACGATTGCGCGGTGTTTGAGGACGCCGAAGCGGGCATCGAGGCGGCATTAAAAGGCGGGTTTTTTACGGTTGGGGTAGGGCCAGAATCTCGTGTCGGGGCGGCGCATCGTGTCATTGAAGGTCTGCACGCCGCCCACCCGCGAGAATTCGTGTGAAGGG
>REDR01000019.1 GCA_007693385.1 Anaerolineaceae bacterium | reverse complement strand
TTACAGAAAAATGGTTAGCTGGAGGGTTTTACCCTCTAGCGCATTTGAAGGAGTTAGGGCTGGATGAGTGATTTACCGGATGGTTGGGAGATTGTCAAGTTGCGTGAAGTTTCCATATTCAACCCCGAAAGCGTAAAGAATAGATTTAGTAGCGAAACTGTTATTGAATACGTGGAGTTATCGAATATAGATGCGGGAACCTACACCAGCACACAAATGGAATACGGTAATGCTCCAAGTAGGGCACAAAGAGCCGTGAAGTATAATGATATTCTGGTTGGCACAGTAAGGCCGTATCTCAGAAGGTTTGCTATTATAAAAAAACCGTCACCGAACTTGATAGTATCTACTGGTTTTACAGTAGTCCGTGTGTTAGACGCGATACCAGAATATATTCATCAATATATCTGGAGCGAGAGTTTTGTTTCGCATTTGATAAAATCAATGGTTGGTTCAAATTTTCCTGCTGTGAGTGAAGGTGATATTGGCATAGCATCTATCCCACTCCCACCCTTAGCGGAACAGCGCAAAATCGCGGAAATCCTCAGCACATGGGATGAGGCGATTCAACTGGTGGGTGGATCAAGCCAGTCGCAAGAGAATCCCAATAGTTATTTACACTATCTCCGCGAGCAGAAAAAAGGCTTGATGCAACGTCTGCTCACGGGGGCGGTGCGGGTAGATGTATAATCGTAGTAGGAGGTAGAAGCCTATGGAAACGATGAAAGTGAAAGCGCGAATCGGTGAAGATGGCATCCTCAAGCTGGAAGTGCCGACGGGTTTATCAGCGCGGGAGGTGGAAGTGGTGCTGGTACTACAGGAAACAGTGCCGCAGGGCGTCGATGCGAACGGTTGGCCGGTTGGCTTCTTTGACCGGACGTATGGCGCTCTGGCCGATGATCCGATTGAGCGCCCGCCACAACTTCCGCTTGAAGAACGCGATCCTATCGAATGAAGTATCTGTTAGACACGAACACTTGCATTCGCTACATCAACGGACGTTCGCCGCAAATCCGTGCGAAATTGCCGACGATTCCACTTACCGACGTGGGCGTGAGTATCATCACCAAAGCCGAATTATTCTACGGTTCGGCCAAAAGTCAGACGCCGGAGCAATCGCGCCAGAAACAACTCGAATTTCTGCGGACGGTGCAGACGATTATGTTCGATGAGTCTGCGGCTATCGTTTATGGTGAAATTCGCGCTCATCTGGATAAGCAGGGAACGCCCATCGGCGCGAATGATCTGCTGATCGCGGCGACGGCGAAAGCTGGCGGTTTTATCGTCGTGACGCACAATATACGCGAATTCGGGCGTGTTCCCGGCCTAAAAATCGAAGATTGGGAGGCTTAATGCAACGTCTGCTCACGGGGGAAGTGCGGGTAGATGTATCGGACGATGTATAATGAAGTCAGGCGGATAGTATGAAGGGTGAAAGATGAGCGAAAGAACGCTATTTGATCGCATTGTTGTATCCCGCGATGTTCTTCACGGCAAGCCGCGCATCGTCGGAACACGGATAACGGTTGTTCAAGTGCTTGACCTGCTGGCGGCAGGCAAAACGCCGTTAGAGATCATCTCTGAGGATTATTACCCCGACCTGACTGAAGATGATGTTCGTGCCTGCATCGCCTACGCCAGCCAGATGATCCGCGATGACCGGATTGTGCCAAGCGCATGATTTTGCTCGATCATTGTGTTCCCCGCCGTTACCTGCGCTTGTTGCACGAGTGGGGTTATGATGCAACGCTTATCACCGAACATATTCCGGCAGATGCGCCAGATCGGGATGTCATCGCGCTAGCAATCAAGTTAGGCGCGCCTCTGTTAACGGCCGATCTTGATTTTGCCAACATATTAGATTATCCCCCATCAGATTACGGCGGCATCGTCGTCATCCGCTATGAAATACAGCACGAAGCCGAGATCGACCAAACGCTTCAATCAGCATTAGATGACCTGTACCGCGATGATTTGCGCGGTGCGCTGGTTATCGTCGCATCCGGGCGCTATCGCGTACGCCGATAATAAAAGGAAAATGCCATGCAATCCGACACCTACAACGAACTGATCAGCTCGCAGATTCCGGCGTTGCAACTGCTGGTCAATCTCGGCTGGCAGTACCTCACACCGTCGGAGGCGCTGGCGTTGCGCGGTGGCAAGGAGAAAAACGTCATCCTGACCGGCGTGCTGGAATCATGGTTGGCGGGGCGCACGTTCGAGCGCAAAGGGCGGCGGCATCCCTTCAGCGAGAAGCGCATCAAAGAAGCCATCGACAAATTAACCGGCGATCCGTTCCGCGAGAATGGCCTCATCAACCAGAATATGGCCGCCTACGAACTGCTGACGCTGGGCACGTCGGTCAATGAGCTGATCGACGGTGACACGGTGACGCCATCTCTGCACTATATCGACTGGGCGCATCCTGAAAACAACATCTACCACGTCACGGACGAATTCAGCGTGGAGCGTCGCGGCAGTCACGAGAAGCGCAGGCCGGATGTTGTGCTGTTCGTCAACGGGATTCCGCTGGTGGTCATCGAGTGCAAACGGGCGGATCTGGCCGGTCAATCCGAACGGCGTCATCCGAGCGTGGTGGGGGAGGGCGAACCGGAACACATCACCAAGCCGATCTCACAGGCGATCAGCCAGATGCTCCGCAATCAGCAGGAAGATCAAATTCCGCATCTGTTCGTTTATTCGCAGTTGCTCATGGCGGCGCATAAAAATGAAGCCTATTATGCCACCGTCGGCACGCCTAAAAAGTTCTGGTCGCTGTGGCGTGAAGAGGACGACACGGAATCAGCCGTGCATGAACACATCAACGCGCCCATTGGCGATGCGGTGGGGGCGAAACTGTATAACTGGCGGGCATTCGCGCATCGTTATCATCGGCATTTTGCCGCGTTGGGGGAGCGTCTGCCCACCGAACAGGATCGACTGATTTATGCGCTGTTGCGTCCGTCGCGCCTGCTAGAAGTAGCGTATCAGTTCATCGTGTTCGACGATGGGCAGAAGAAAATCGCACGGTATCAGCAATACTACGCGATCAAAGCGACGATTGACCGCGTAGCGCACCGCAACGCGCAGGGCGGGCGCACCGGCGGCGTGATCTGGCATACCACCGGAAGCGGTAAATCGTTGACGATGGTTATGCTGGCGAAAGCGCTGGCGTTGCATCCGGCCATCGAGAACCCGAAAGTGATACTGGTTACGGATCGCGTTGATCTGGACAATCAGATTTACCGCACGTTTTTAGCGTGTGGTAAGTCAGTTCAAAAGTCGAACGACGGTAAGCATCTGGTGCGATTGGTAACGGGCAAGCTGAAAAAGGGCGAAGTAAGCGGCGATGTAGTGACGACGGTCATCAACAAATTTGAGCAAGCGGCGCGGGATAAAG
>REDR01000061.1 GCA_007693385.1 Anaerolineaceae bacterium | reverse complement strand
GTGTTCTTGAACGTCTTAGGGCAGTTGATCGGTAGCGGTCAGGCGCTTCTCGATGATGATATGCGTCATCCACGCGAATCGCACTCAGCGACGACCGTCGTCGGCTATCGGCACGAGGGCTTCATCTACCTGTTGCCGGATGTGGCACTGCGCGAGGTCAACAAAATCCAGCCGATGAAGTTCAGCGCGACGGCCATCGGGATGCAGTTGAAAGAGGATGATTTGCTGATCCCCGGCAAGACCAACCTGAGCGTGCAAAAGAGCGTGCGCGGCAGTGTCGTGCGATTATGGCGTCTGAAGTCCGAAGTTCTGGGCTGTGAAGACTGTGAAACCTGTGAAGCGGACGACTGAGGCCGCAAAAAGCACGGCATAGTGTGATGAAAGAGCCTGTGAAGGTTGTGAAACCTGTGAATACAGGCTCTTTTGCTTGCGGAACTTCACAGCTTTCACAGGTTCACAGGGTGTGAAGCTGATTTCCACTAGAAATTCAAAAATTTGCAGGGGTGTCAAAAAGTGATCGCAAGTGTGATGAAAGCGGGTGTGAAGGTTGTGAAGTTGTGAATGCTTCACCAACAATAACTGAAATGAACGGACATAATAGTGATGATATGACTGATGTTATCCCTGTGTTATACATGGCGAGTCCAGGTGTTAACAATTCACATCTTGCATCTCTGCCGACATCGTGATAGGCTTAGCGTAGCCTATATTTTCTGTGTGCTCTCAAAGGGGGCTAGCCTGATGGCTGTCGAGTGGTGCGCGATTTTCTGTAAACCACGCAAAGAGCGTCAAGTGGTCGAGTACTTGCGCGAAAACGATATAGAAGTATATAGCCCTGCGTTGCGCGTGAAGCCAGTCAATCCGCGTTCTTCGGCGATTCGACCATATTTCCCTCGATATATATTCGTACATATTAACCCTGATACCGCTAACGCTCGAATGATAAGATGGGCGCCAGGTTCGGTTGGGTTAGTCGAATTTGGTGGCGAAATAGCCACCGTGCCGCATCAGTTCATCGACGAATTGCGCGAGCGAATCGCGCAGATAGAAGCCGCTGGCGGCCTGCATCTGGAAGGGCTTCAGCGCGGTGATCCGGTAGAGATCACTGACGGAGCATTCAAAGGGTACAGCGCTATCTTCGATGCGCGTTTGAGCGGTGAAGATCGGGTGCGGGTTCTTCTGCACTGGCTTGGCCGTCAGATGCGCGTGAAAGTCAACGCGAGCGCCGTGAAGAAACGAAGTCGTCGACGTTAGTCCGCCGTTTCTGATCGCCGCTACGCCGTATAATCTCGATACGTTACACCGCTCCGCCGGTGTCGTGAGGGCGGAGCACGCCCCGCTAAAAACGTATGTATACAGGAAAGTCAACGCAATTTGTTCTTGATACGTGTCTTCAACATCATCACGCATTATCTGCGCGTTTATAAGAAGTATCTCGGCAACCGGCTATACATCGTCTTCGGCCTGACGCTGATGGCTTCGGCGGTGGAAGGGCTGGGCATTGCGATGCTTTTGCCGCTGGTTCTGCTATTGGACATCAGCGCCGAACAGTCCGGCGCTTCCGGCGTCGTCGAAGAAGCGAGCGGCCTTGAGCGCGTGCTACAGGACATCGTGACATTTATAGGCATCGACGACTCGCTGGTCGGCATTCTCATCTTTATCGCGCTGATCTTCGCGCTGAAGGGCTTCCTCAAATTCTGCGAGCAGGCGTATAAATACTATCTGCAAGCGGAACTGATGCGCGAGACGCGCTCCGCGCTCTTCGATCAATACACGACGATGACGTATGGCTACTACAACAAACACAACGCCGGTCACTTCATCAACCTGATTAACTCGCAAATTAACCAGTTGATCCGATCTTTTGAGTCGTATAATCAGTTCTTATCATCAATCATCACGACAGCGTCTTATTTCGCCTTCGCCTTTCTGGTGAGCTGGCAATTTGCGACGATGGCGGTCTTCGCCGGTCTGCTGATGCTGTCCGTTTTCCGGCGACTGAATCGCTACGTTCGGACGCTATCGCGCAAGACTTCGACTGAAAGCGGCGTACTTAATCACCTCGTCGTACAGAGTATGCAGTCGTTCAAATACATCGCTTCCACCGCGCAGATGCAACCGTTACGCGATCAAGTCGTGCCCAGCATCTACCGCTTGACCGGCTACCAGATGCGGACGGGCGTCGCCAAAGCGATCACGGCGGGCGTTCGCGAACCATTCGCCATTGCGGTGCTGGTTTCGATCATCGTGGTGCAGATCGCAGTTCTTGATTTGCCCATCGCGCCGATTATGGTCTCTCTGCTTTTGATCTACCGCGCTATGGGGCACGTACTCGGCATTCAAGGCGCGTGGCAGAACACCATGTCGCTGATTGGCGGTCTGGAGAAAGTCGAAGAAGAATTCAAGCATGTCAAACTGCATCAGCAACCGGACGGCGGGCAGATCGTCCCGCCGCTCAGTCGCCAGATTGAATTGCGTGATGTCTCATTTGCGTATGAGGATGAGCCGGTTCTGCGTGATGTCAACCTGACCATTCCGGCCAATCACATCGTCGCCTTCGTCGGCGAATCCGGCGCGGGGAAATCAACTCTGGTTGATATGCTCACGCTGATGTTGCGTCCCGGACGCGGGCAGATATTGGTCGATGGCTTGCCGCATGATGACATCAATCTCGAATCGTGGCGCAAGCAGATCGGCTATGTTTCGCAGGATACCGTGATTTTCGACGACACCGTAGCCAACAACATCTGCATGTGGCGTGGAGACTATAACACGGATGCCGAATTGCGCGAACGAGTGGAGACGGCGGCCAGACGCGCTTATGCCAAAGATTTCATCGACAACCTGCCGCATGGCTTCAATACTAAAGTTGGCGATCGCGGCGTGCGGCTATCCGGCGGACAACGCCAGCGCCTATTTATCGCCCGCGAGCTTTTCAAGAATCCGCGCCTGTTGATATTGGATGAAGCGACGAGCGCTCTCGACTCCGAGTCTGAACTCATCATCAAGCAGAGCATCGACGCGCTGAAAGGGCAGACGACAGTTGTCATCATCGCGCACCGGCTCTCGACCATCAAATCGGCGGATCATATCTATGTGCTGGATGATGGCCGCGTCGTCGAACACGGCTCTTATGAAGAATTAACCGCCACCGAGAGCAACTTCCAGCGCATGGTAGCCTTGCAAGGGTTGTAGGGGAGGGTTGTAGGGGAATCTATGTACAAACGAATCATACAGCGCACACTCAAGCGATTTGGCTGGCGGTTGACACGAACTAACCAATTGTTGCCCGACCTGCGCGATAAAATCGAAGACCCACGCGAGGCTTACTATCAGTTTGGCGTGAAACCATCTTTTCTGATGAACGTGCCGGTGTCGTATGGACGGGGTAAAGGTGCTTACCCGCTATCGTCTGATGGTTTTCATCCGTTCGTGGTAGCCATCCGCAGGGCGGTTGATGCCGATGATC
>REDR01000021.1 GCA_007693385.1 Anaerolineaceae bacterium | reverse complement strand
GGAGTGATGCCCTCGTGACACTCAGAATACCCTATGTCATCGACAACCTGGAAACACGCCTAGCCGATGTGCTGAATGATTTGCTTCGGCGGCAATCCGGTCAGCAGGTCGATGTGGCAACCGCTTATTTCAGCATTCACGGCTTTGAGCAGGTGCGTTCTACCCTGCCGGATGTGCGCCATTTTCGCCTGCTATTGGGGGATAAGCCGTTAGCGGGTGAGGATATTGGCCTGCGTCCCGATTCAGCGGCGTATCTGCGCCATGAACTCAACGCCGAGCCGTTCACAGAATCCACCCTGCGCCTTGTCGAAGACCTGATTCGCTTTCTGCGGCGTGATGATGTGCTGGTGCGCCTGTATCTCGGTCACGAACCCGACGTAGGCGGACGGCGCGCTTTTCTGCACGCCAAATGCTATTTGTTTTATGGGGCGCAGGCCAATCAGAACGCGCTCTTTGATGCGCTCAATCCGATTGTCGGCATCGTCGGCAGTAGCAACTTCACCGCGCCCGGTCTGGTCAGCAGTCGAGAACTCAATCTGGTACATAAAACTCTGCTGGCGGAAGAAGAGATCGACGACCCGGAAGCCCGCGCTGAAGTCAGCCATCATGCGGCTAACCGGATGACTGACGACATCGCGCCGGATAATCAACGCCTGCTCAAGAGTGAAGTCGGGGCACGCGCCATCATGGATTTATCGCGCTGGTATGACGACCAATGGCGGTTGGCAGTCGATTACAAAGACCAGTTCATTGACTTGCTGGAAAATTCCAAGTTTGGCGGACGCGAATACACGCCTTACGAGATTTACATGAAGGCGCTGTACGAGTATTTCAAGGATGATCTGGATAGCGATTTCACCGAAGCGCCTACTCGCTCAGCTGTTGATCTAGCCGAATTTCAAGAGGATGCTGTCCGCAAAGCCCGCCGCATTCTCGCTCAATATGATGGCGTGATCGTCGCCGATTCGGTTGGTCTAGGCAAGACGTGGATCGGCAAGAAACTGCTGGAAGATCATGCCTATCACATGCGGCAAAAGGCGCTGGTCATCTGCCCGGCATCGCTCAAACCGATGTGGCAAAATGAATTGCGCTCGGCCTCCATCGCGGCACAGGTGGTCACGCAGGAGAGCCTGCCATTAGATACATTCGATATACGGGGTATGGCCGATGTTGATGTCATTCTGGTGGATGAAGCGCATAACTTCCGCAACAAACGAACCAAGCGTTACATGCAACTAGAGAACATTCTGGCGGCCAATGGTCGGCGCGGGCGGGATGGTGGCCGCAAGAAACTGATTCTGCTCACCGCGACGCCGATCAACAACAATATCTTCGATCTGTACAACCAGATTAACCTGTTCACCGGTAATGACCGCACCTACTTTGCATCGGCGGGCATTGGCGACCTGTACAAGTATTTTCTGGCGGCACGGCGCGAGTCGATAGAAGAGGGTAGTATCCGCATCTTTAACCTGCTGGAAGAAGTGGTCATCCGCCGTACACGGCAGTTCATCCGCCACGCCTACCCATCAGCGACAATTCACGGCAGGACGATCACGTGGCCTAAGCGCCGTCTGCACACGATTGAGTATGACCTCGAAGCCACTTATGAAGGCTTCTATAAACAAATCGTGCGGCGAATCGAGTCGCTGAATTTAGCTCATTACAGCCTTGAGAGCTACAAACGCGCTGAGCATGAGCAAGACGACTTTGAGCTAGGGCGACAGGTCGCGCTGGTCGGCATCTTCAAGAGTCGCTTCCTCAAACGGCTAGAATCCAGCATCGACTCGTTTCGTATCTCGATCCGGCGGGCGCTGGAATTCGTCAAGACGTTTGCTGAATATGTGCAGGACAACGTGATTTTAGATTCAGCATCTTTTCAGATTGCAATGCGTCTGCTTGATTCAGATGATGAGGATAGCGAAGATAGCACACCTAACTCACGAGCAACCGCTATTGATGAGAGCGACGATGCGCGAGAGGTGATCGCCCAGCTCCCTCGCCTGAATACCGAGCAGTATGATCGTCGCGGAATACATCGCGCATTGCAGGAAGATATTGATGCCCTCACAGAAATCTGGCACGACATCAAAGATATTGGCATCCGCCACGACGCGAAGCTGGAGCAACTCAAAACGCTGTTGAATGCCGATTTGCGCGGGCAGAAAATCATCGTGTTCACCTATTATAAAGATACCGCTCGCTATGTTTATCAGGCGTTAACGAGCGATGAAAACGCAGCATGGCGTGAGCAGGTTGGCAATCCTCATATCAGGCGTGTGGACAGCAGTGTGAGAACGAGTGATCGGGCACGGATCGTTGAAAACTTCGCCCCTATTGCTAGCGGCTATCCGGAAATTATGGGTAGCGATCAAGAGGTGGACATTCTGATTTCAACCGATGTGCTATCTGAAGGGCAGAACCTTCAGGATTGCGGCTTCCTCATCAATTATGATCTGCACTGGAATCCCACGCGCATGGTACAGCGTGCCGGACGCATAGACCGTCTCGGCTCGACGTTTGAGGCGCTTCATATCCTGAATATGTTCCCGGAGCGGGCACTAGAAGAACTGCTCGGTCTGGTACGCAGTTTGACAGCGAAGATAGATATCATCAACCAGACCGGCTTTCTGGACGCCAGTGTACTGGGTGAAGTCGTTACGCCGCGAGATTTCAACACGCTGAAGCGCATCGCCGCCGAAGATAACAGCGTCATTGAGGAGCAGGAAACTTTTCTAGAACTGGCAAGCAGTGAAGCGTTACTCGCGGAATTACAGCGCGTGCTGAGTACCGATGCGCAACGCTGGCTCACCGATCTGGATGATGGCATTCACTCCGGTTTAGAGCGCCGTGACCGCAGAGGCATATTCTTCTACTTTGCCGCTCCTAGAGAGAACGGACGCGCTCACTTCTGGCGTTACTATGACCTGACGACGCGCAAAATAATCGACAATCGCTATCAGATTATGCAGATCATCGCGTGCAGTCCTGATACGCCGCGTTTCCCGCCACCTTATCGGGAAGTCGATGTATTTGAAGTTCAGGAGAAGGTCATCGAGAGCATTCTCGGTGATGTCCAACAGCAAGAAGCGGCGGCGATTGTGAATAAACCGGTGGCAGAGGAGCAGACGCTGGTTTCGCAGGTGCTACAGGGGCATTTGAACAACCCGGATTATGACCGAAACGAGCTTCGTGAGCTTCGTAAGTTCTTGAAACAGCCGCTGGTCGGGGCATCGGTTCAGCAGTTACGCAAGTCGCTACAGTCTTTCAGCGCGACGAGTGAGTTTAGACCACTGATCGAAGCAGTTCGGGAGATTTATCAGCATCAGGCAGAATTCGCCGCCAATGGTGCGGTTGACAAGAAACCCGCCAACCGTATCCGCCGCGAAGACCTCAAGCTCATTTGCTTCGAGTATGTTTATGCGTAGTTGATGCACGCATGGGGCAGGGGGGCGGTACATACCGGCATAGCGGACATGC
>REDR01000008.1 GCA_007693385.1 Anaerolineaceae bacterium | reverse complement strand
GTACAGAAAAACCTAAGAGAAAGGGGGACGCACACACAAAACCCGAAAACCGAAGTTGAGGCCACGACTGAGCGGATCGTAGTAGCGGCGGGACGCGGCGCGGGCAAAGTCTAGATCAAAGTTGAAAGCGCCACCGCGCAACACCCGGGGGGCGCTAGAACTTAAGTTCTCAGCTTTCATCCCACCGTCAACATCATCATATGGGTTGATACACCATTCCCACACGTTGCCGCTCATATCCAACGCGCCGCACCACGCCGCACCATCGGCGAAGATGCCGACCGCACTCGTCTGTCTGATTCCTGTTTCGTCCGTGTTGCTCTTTGTCGCGTCGAAGTCATTCCCATACGGATAGAACAAGCCAGCCTTGCCGCGTGCGGCGATCTCCCATTCTTTGTCCGTGGGCAGGCGTACCTCAAAGCCGAGTTTTTCGGTCAGCCACGCACAGAACGCCATCGCCTCATACCAGCGTACGTATACGCGCGGGTGGTTGGGCAAGCGGAAGACCATATCGCCGTATTCATCTGGCGTGCGGCGATCACCTTTCCATTTTAACCCCGCTTCCGTCCAGTATTTCGGGTTGTTATATCCGTCGCCGTCGGCATCAATGAACGGCTGGAACTGCGCGTTCGTCACCGGATACAGGCTGATTTGATAGGGATACGTCAGTTTATATGTTTCGGCGGGTAATGGTTTATACGCTTTCTCATCGCCACCGATGGGATAATCGTCCGGCGGGATAACCGCGCTCCATGCGATGTCGGGCAGGCCATCAGCCCGCAAGCCCACACCTGAGCGCTTATCGCCGATGCGGTTCAGCGTCCGGCCAACTTCGGCTCTAGCGGTCGGCGGTATTTTGACATCAGTCATCGTCGCGACCATCTTATCGCGCACAGACTCCAGCACGTCGGCTTCCCGCTTGCCTTCGGTCAGCGCACGGCAAGCCAACACCGGATGCACGTCACGCAACCATGCCGCCACGCCGGAGCGCATTCCGGCCACCAGCACCGCCGTCTCTTCCCAGCCGGTCGGCGTCCACCAATCCCCCGTCCAATAGTGGCTGGCCGCCACGCCGCGCTCGATGTCGTCGGCCATCTGACACGCCGCGAAATATTCCTGTAGCAACTGGTGAAAGAACTTGAGTTCTCCGTTGGTCGTATCAACCGTGATCAGCGTCGCGCTCTCCGCCAGATACAGCAGATTATCGGCGTCCGGCACGATGCCGTCTTCCGTCAGCGCCGCCTTCGCCCATGCCACGCTGACGCTCGTGCCGGTGTTCTCCGCCTGCATCCGATACGCCATGCTCGCCAGCGCCCGTATCTGCTGTTCTCGCTCAATCCATGGATGCTGGTCAGAAACCGCCGGATAACCGCGCTGTTCGATGAGCAGATCGACAAATGCGCTGAACAGTTGCCCACGATTGCGCGGCGGCTGGCCGCTGTCGATGAAAACTTCCACCGTGATTTTGAGCAGGAACGGGTTCGACACCAACCCCAGCAGGCCGGGCATTTCACCCCGTTCACGCAGAGTATTTCGCATTTCGTTGTAAACCGTATCCTGATTGTCTGATGTACTACTGTAAGCCGGATGACCACTTCCTAGATTGTCGCCGTTCCAGAAATCGCTGAATGTCTGTTTCGCGTTCTGGAACAGTTGCCATAGCCCGCTCATCTGCTCACCTGCCAGTGCCCAGAACAGCCGGTCGCGGTCGTCATCTTCCAGATAGTTGCCGATGAACAACCGGATGCGGTGAACGTCGAGCGGATCGACATCAGCGCGGCGCAGAGGGAGCGCCTTCAGCGCCGCATACTCCAAACGGCGACAGGTGACCATCGTCCGCACGTCGGCGTGTTCGCGTAACCAGCGGTCAACATCCGCCACATATTGGCGCGGCATCTCGTTGAGGCCATCTAGCAGTAAAATCACACCCTGCGGCAGATAATCCGCCAGATTTAACCCACCGAAGTAATCGCTGATATGAGCTTCGATCCCCTGCCCTTCATACGCCCCAAGCGGCACAAAAATTGGTAGCGGCGCGGTTTCATCATCCAGCGCGGCCACCGCGAACTCATACGCCAGACGCTGTAACGTGGTCGTTTTGCCGCTTCCCGGCTCGCCAATCAGAATCACGCCGCCCATCCGCACCACTTCGCGCAGTTCATCGACAGTATCGACTTGCCGCGTCTCGCCGTCCTCGATGTAGCCGCGCTCACGGTAAACGCTATTGGCGGTGTTCAGATATTTTCCGACGTGCTTCTTGACTTTGACTGTCGGTTGCTCGCGTTTGCGCTCCGCCCGTCCGCCCAAATCGGTGTACAGATACAGCCATTTCTCGTAAGTCTGGCCGATTTTTTCCAGATAGGCTCGTTTGCTTGCCGTATGATCGATGGGCACCCCAAAAGGTTCCGCCTCATTTAATCGCTCGATGAACTGCGCGTAGCCGCGTTCCCAGTCCGAAAAGTCGATGAACGTATGATTGAAAATGGTGATCGGACGATGTCCGCCAGGGAACACAAGCGGGATTATCGGCTTGTTGTGAAATAGCGCATAAGCGATTTCCCGCCGCACGAAGCTGTCTTCACGCTTCAAATCAGGCGTAATAATGGCGACTAGATGCGTCGCACGTTCGATTGCGGCTTCGATTTCTGCGTCAAATCCGGCGTAAGGGTCGAGATCGCGCACATCGCGCCACGCGGCGATGCCGTCCGATTGCAGGTCGTTGTAAAGACGCAGGCTCTCATCCGCCCCGTCCTTCCGTGCGTATGAGATGAAGATGTTTGTTTCTTCTCCTGCTGTATCAGCGAAGATGATAATGTCGTTTACGGTAGGCGTATCATCTCGCAGTAAATTGGCTAACTCGGTCTCTGCTTCGGCAATACGCCGGTCATACTCAGCCAACCGGATATTCAGTGCCGATAAGGACAGCCTCTCCATATCATGCTCTTTGTGACTATCGAGCTTAGCCGACTTGCACCAACTGATTTCGTCTTTCAGTTTGCGGATCAATTCATCGCGGTCTATCATACCGACGTTCGCTCCACGTCAAAACCTAAGTCGTTCAAGTCATCCGCAATATCATCGAGCATTTGTTGAATGGTGCTATTATGTTCTTTAGTGCGCTGTTCAAAAGCCGCTTTAGTTAGTTTCTGTGCATCGTGTTCTTCGCGGTCGGCAAGTTTTGCATGTCGTGCACGATCAATCGCATCGCGTTTACGCTCAATCAAGGCTACAATGCGCATCACTTCGTGCTCACTCTTTTCTGCTATTATTGATTTCAGCTGATCAGGAACGGTCGTCTCTACTTGTACCTTGTCTGTCAGTACAGTTTCTTGTTGAGCACGACTAACTTTCCATTTCTCGCTTAGCTCTCTCTTTGCCCAACGCCCAACTTCTACTAAAAATCCAACTAAAGCTAAGCTTTCTAACGTCATTTTTGCCCGCCCCCTTTGTTCTGTCAGATCTAAAATTAAATCATCAATCTGCTCTTGCCGGTTTTTGCCGACCTGCCCCTTCACTTCGTCCAGCA
>REDR01000009.1 GCA_007693385.1 Anaerolineaceae bacterium | reverse complement strand
GCTTCCGGTACAGGTCGCGGAGCGTACATCCCGCCCCACCCCGCTCGCGGATGATGGTCAGCATCCGATCTTGATGGCGGCGCTCGACCTATTACACTACCCTGTGCCGCAGATCAGTTAATATTACTGTAGCGCGAGCAAATCCTTCTATCAGCGAGGATTTGAGGGGGAAATCTGCACTTTTTCACCCCTCCGGCGGTTTTTGCGCTGGCATCGGCGAGTTTCCGCTGACCGGCAGGCACGGAAGCGTGTTCAGAATTATCAACGGTTTTTGTGGGGAGTACCAACTGATGAATATGTGTGTTTTCTGTCCTGTGCTCGTCATGATTCACCCTCACCCCGCACGCGCAGGAAGATGATTCGGCCGATTTCATCCCCCGCGACAACCGTCTGACCGCGCATAGCTAGCGTCCAGAAATCAGCATCGCCAATGAACTGTCCAGCATTGTTGACAAGTAGTCGTCTATCATTCCCAATACGCGCAGTGTTAGAGTTTTCAAGACCGCCTTTATAAGCACCTTGCACGTTAATACCGTACTCTTTTATCCATGCTAAGCGTGTTTCATCAGATCTTCGATCATCTAAGACGGCCAGCAACTCACCTGCTGGCGACCACAGCCGCATAGTATAATCCCCAGAAACATGATCGAAAAAAAGTATGTCATCCGCCCATGAGATAAAACGTCCATCATCCAGTATCAATACATCTGTTACCGCGCCTGCATGTCCTTCGAGCACAGATAACGCTTTACCCTCAGACGACCACAACCTTAAAGTATTGTCAAATGACCAAGATAAAAAGTGGCCACCCTTCAGTGACTGCAAGCCAAGTATTAAATCATCATGTTCACCTTGTTGTCCTTCAACCGCTTTGCCGTCAGCGGTCCATATTCTTAGGGTTCTGTCTCTCGACCAAGAGAGAATGTTCCCATTCTCCAGTGGTAAAACTCCGTTGATCATACTAGTGTGTCCTGCCAATACTTTGAGAAGTTCACCACCAGATGACCATATGTGAAAGATGTCGCCACTCCATGAGAGGAGTCGACCGTCTTCTAACTCTAATGCGCCGTCTATAGAACTTGTATTTCCTTGTTGCGCATCAAGAATAGTTAGTAATTTGCCCCCATCTGACCATAGTCGCAACGTGTTATCGGCTGACCACGATAAAAAACGCCCATCACTTAGTTCCAGCATACCCTTCACCAAGTCAGTATGTCCTTCTACAAAAGCAATTAAATCACCCTGATTCGACCACAACCGTATTTCATTCCACGACCATGATAGAAAGTGCCCGTCTGTCAGTATCAAGGCTCCATTTATGCCGTAAGAATGTCCTTGTAGCACGGTGAGTAGGACACCCTCAGATGACCATAATCTCAGTGTCGCATCCTGTGACCACGACAGAAAGCGCCCGTCTTTTAACGCTTGCACACCTAATATCCAATCTGTGTGCCCCGCAAGGACGGCTTTTATCTCACCATCAGGCAACCGTAATTGTATGTTGTATCTATCCCATGAAAGGAACCCACCATTGTTTAGTGCTAAAGCGCCTTTTATGTTTTCTTTTAAGGTAGTGAGCAATTCGCCTTCAGTTGACCATATACATATAGCGTGATCTGGTTCTGACGACAAAGTTGGAAATAAGTCAGAAATGCCTGTATCTTGAGACCATGTGAGCAAACGCCCATCATCCAGTGAAACACCGCCTGATATCAAACCGGGTTGTTCTTTAAGAGAAGTGATAAAATTGCCCTCAGAATCCCATAATCTTAAAGTGTTGTCTCTTTTGCTGAAACCACCAGACCATGACAGAAACCATCCATTAGCCAGAACTATCACACCATCTATATAGTCTGTATGGCCTTCCAACACTTGCAGGAGATTACCGTTTAATGCCCAAAGCCTCAGAGTATAATCTTCGCTTATAGAGAAATCATCAGGTTCAGTCCATGAGAGCAACCGCCCATCTTTCAGATCTAGCACATTGCACACTGAATTAGTATGATCGACCAGCGTTCTGAGCAACGCCCCGCCCGCCTGCAACATTGGCGGAGATGTTTGCGTTTCTAGCAGTTCCAGCGGGGTGATCCCGTGTGTCGTGCGCCACAGTGGCGCAATGTCGGGCTGGTCGCGGTGCGTCCACAACCGCCCGGTTAGTTGGTAAGGCAGTTGATCTTTGTGTTCAATTAACACATGTGCGGACATACTCAGCGCGGATTTCACCAGCCGAATTACCTCATCATCAAGCAAGTAGTCGCAATCCGCAATCAGCGCGTTGGCATCGGTTGTATCCAGTTTGGCTTGCAGGAAAGCGTAATCCAGCAACAGCCCGCGCAGACGGTCGGCGCGTCCCGCTCCGGTCAGGTGATAGGCGATATTGCGCCATGCGTAGTTATCGGGCAGTGTGGTCAGGTCGCCGTAAGCGTCAATCAGGCGAACGTGTAGGGAGCACATGTCGGCGACCTGTGTGCCCAGATATTCGCGGATGACATCATGCAGGCGGATGCTCCCCGTACTGCTCGAATAGCGCAGGAGCGACAACTTGGCGAAGCGCAGTACCATGTCTTCCGTATCAAACTCATCCAGTCCCCACAGCGCACCCACCGACGACAGAGGCACATTTTCGTCATCCTTGAAGACCACCATATCGCACAAACGCTCGCGTGCGTCGTCGTCCAGCAGACCCAGCGTGCCGCCCAGCACGCCCGCCGCGTCCCGCTTGCGCGCTTCTTCGTCGTCACGCTTGATGCCTGTAATGCCGCGCTTGTCGAGTAAGCGTTCCAGCCAGTCTAACGCGCGTTCAGGCGTATCACCCGCCACACCGACGCGCTCGCGCAGTTGCCCGTTGGCAATCTCCAGCAGTAGCGCCCAATCACCCAACCGCTTCGCGATGCGTTCCAGCCGGAGCGGGTCGAGTCCGTCCAATCCCGCACCCAGCAAGGCGACGGATTCGGCAAGTGTCATCTCGTCCACGTCGGTGGTCTTGGCGCTCTCACGGGCGGCGATCCCGGCATCGCGCGTCGTCACCAGCCGCGCACAACGCGCACCGCCACGCAGAAACGGCTTGAGGTGGGCGCTGTTCCACACATCGTCAATCACAATCAAGCAGTCGAGGTCAACCAATTTTTCCGACAGCTTCGTCGCCCCTTCCTCGATGTCGATGAAGCCGGGGTTATCGTCCGTCAAGGCGCGATAGAGCTTGCTCAATGCCGCCACGATGTCCGGCGTTTCGCCCAGCGTCACCCACAGCACGCCATCATCGAAGGCGGTCTGCACGTCCTCATCATGGCACAGCGCCGCCGCCAGCGTGGTCTTGCCGAAGCCGCCCGCGCCCTTCAATGCGGTGGTGATCGCCACCGGGTTGTCGAAGTTCGCATCCAGCAGTTGCGATTTGAGCGCGTCGAACTCACGCGGACGCGGCACGAAATGCTCCGGCAGGTCGGGCGGCATGAAGGGTACTTTCGGCGCGGTGCAGGGCGACTTCAGGTAGTTGACGAAGGTCTCCCATTCTCTGTCGAGGGTGTAGAAGTGGCTGTCACGCATCCAGCGCGGCAGGGCGTCGAAGTCGATGGGCAATCCCGGCACCTGCACCGGATACACGCACACGCCCTGCTGACG
>REDR01000010.1 GCA_007693385.1 Anaerolineaceae bacterium | reverse complement strand
ACGCCTCATCTCAACAGCGCGTGATCCCGAATCAGGTTACAATGACAGGGGAACTATCAAAAAGTGCGGCGCATGATGAGCGCTCAACCAACAGAAAGCGACTGCAAACGACATGGAACAGGGTCAACTGAACTGGATCACCGGTTTTATCTGGAACATCGCCGATGATGTCCTGCGTGATTTGTACGTGCGCGGCAAATACCGCGATGTTATCCTGCCGATGATAGTGCTACGTCGTCTGGATGCGGTGCTGGAGCCGACCAAGCAGGCGGTGATGGAGATGAAGCGTATGCTCGATGAAGCCGATATTACCAATCAAGATCAGACTTTGCGCGGTGCGTCGGGGCAGGCATTTTACAACATATCGCGCTTCACCCTGCGCGACTTACGCAACCGCGCCAGCCAGCAACAACTACGCGCCGATTTTGAAGCGTATCTGGACGGATTCTCGCCCAACGTGCAACAAATCCTCGATAACTTCGAGTTCCGCAACCAGATACCGCGCCTGTCGAAAGCGGACGCGCTGGGCACGCTGATCGAGAAATTCCTCGATGAAGACATCAACCTTAGCCCGTATCCGGTGATGAACGGCAACGACACGGTGAAACATCCCGGCCTCGATAACCACGCGATGGGCACGATATTTGAGGAATTGGTGCGGCGTTTCAACGAAGAGAACAACGAAGAAGCCGGTGAACACTGGACACCCCGCGACGCGGTACGACTGATGGCGCGGTTGATCTTCCTGCCGATAGCCGACCAGATCGAATCCGGCACGTACCTGCTATACGATGGCGCGTGCGGCACCGGCGGCATGTTGACCGTCGCGGAGGAGACTTTGCAGGAATTGGCGAGCGAGCAGGGGAAACAAGTCGCTACACACCTTTTCGGGCAGGAGATCAACGCGGAGACATACGCTATCTGTAAAGCGGATTTACTGCTGAAGGGGGAGGGCGAAGCCGCCGATAACATCGTGGGCGGCCCGGAACATTCGACGCTGGCGAACGATGCGTTTCCGGCGCATGAGTTCGACTTCATGCTGTCTAATCCGCCCTACGGCAAGAGCTGGAAAAGCGACCTTGAGCGACTGGGCGGCAAGAAAGACATCAAAGACCCGCGCTTCATGACCGAGCATAACGGCGATCCTGAATTCTCTTTGATTACGCGCAGTAGCGACGGGCAAATGCTGTTTCTGGCGAACATGCTGAGTAAAATGAAGCATCAAACGCGGCTAGGAAGCCGCATCGCGGAAGTACATAACGGCTCATCGCTGTTCACCGGTGACGCGGGGCAGGGCGAGAGCAACATCCGGCAATGGATCATCGAGAATGACTGGCTGGAAGCTATCGTCGCGCTACCGTTGAATATGTTTTACAACACCGGCATTGCGACTTATGTCTGGGTGCTGACCAACCGCAAGCCGGAACATCGGCGCGGCAAAGTGCAGTTGATCGACGCCACCGGCTGGTATAAACCGCTACGCAAGAATCTGGGCAAGAAGAACTGCGAACTGTCCGAAGACGATATTCAGCGCATTTGCGATACGTTTCTAGCATTTGAGGAGACGGAGCAGTCGAAAATCTTCCCGAATGCGGCGTTCGGTTACCAGAAAGTGAAAGTGGAGCGCCCGCTACGGTTGAAAGCGCAACTGACACCGAAAGCGATTAACGGCCTGCTGTTCGCGTCTGGCGATGCGGATTTACGCGCTGAATTATACGACCGCTTCGGCGATGCGCTGACGGAGGACTTCGACGGCGTGTACAAAGCGGTGCGCGACCTGCTGGACACATGGGACGGCGACGAAGACGCGCCCGACATCGCGGACAAGACGCGCAAAAAGCTACTGGACGCGGCGACGTGGGCGCGGGATGCGCGGTTGGTGTCCGTTGCGGCGGCGGTACGCGACATTATCGGCGGTGATGAATTCGACGATTACAACGCCTTTAGCGACGCATTCGACGCGGCGCTGAAGCAACTCAACATCAAATTGAGCGCAACGGAGAAAAAGACCATCTTCAACGCGGTGAGCTGGCGCGATGAGAGCGCCGCGCCGGTCATCAAGCGCATACACAGGGCGGGCAAGGCACAGCCCGACACGCTTCGCGGATTGTTCGCGGTGGAGATCGGCGGCAAGCCGCACGTCGTCGAATACGAGCCGGACGCCGATTTACGCGACTACGAGCAAATCCCGCTATTAGAGGAAGGCGGCATTCCGGCGTTCATCGAGCGCGAAGTATTGCCGTATGTGGCCGATGCGTGGATTGATGACTCCGCGACGCGCACCGGCTACGAAATCTCGTTCACGCGCTACTTCTACAAGCCGCAGGAACTGCGCCCACTGGCTGAAATCCGCGCTGACATCATCGCATTGGAGCGCGAGACGGAAGGCTTGCTTGACCAGATACTCAATCTCGGTACAGAATAGGGATAGGGGATGAGAGGAAAGAGAACATGACGAGCGGCCAGACGAGAACAATCTGGACATTAGACAGCCTGCGTCAATATCGTGATTCTATTTTGCAGATTGCCCGGCGACACGGCGCCTCGAATGTGCGGGTGTTTGGCAGTGTGGTGCGCGGAGAAGCCACTACCGACAGTGACGTAGACTTACTGGTGGAGCAAGATTGGTCACGCCTATCTACATGGGGCGGAATGGGCTTGATAACTGATCTTGAAGACCTGCTGGGATGCAAAGTGGATGTGGCAACGGTTGAAGAACTGAAGCCGCGCATCCGGGAGCGTGTATTAAGAGAGGCTGTTCCTTTATGAGTGCGCGGTCAAGTCGCGGACGGGATGACCGCGCCTTCGTTGAAGATATGCTGGCACGACTGGCACTGATAGCAGAATTCACCGTAGGCGGGCGCGATGCCTTCATGCAAGATCGTATGATGCAGGAAGCCGTGATACGTGGGTTGGAGATTATCGGGGAAGCCAGCCGCAACCTGAGCGAAGACCTGCGCGCCGCCCACCCGGAAGTTCCTTGGCGGCAGATTGCCGCGTTTCGTAACTTCGTCATTCATGTTTACTGGGACATCAAGTTAGAGCGCATCTGGGAAGTTGTCGAAAACGACCTACCTACTCTGAAACCCCAGCTAGAAGCCATCCTTGCCAGCTTACCACCCACCGACGACGAAAGCGACGACGCATGACCCTGACCCCATACCCCGAATACCAAGACTCCGGCGTGGATTGGCTCGGTGATATTCCGAGTCATTGGGAAGCTCATAAGTTGAAGTATGTTTCACAAAAGATAATAGGTGGTTCAACTCCTCCCAAAGACTCTGTTTATTGGGATGGCAATATCATATGGGTTACACCTGAAGATATAAGCCGTAACGATAGAATCAGAAAATCTCGCAGAACTATTACACAAGCAGGTTTACTAGCTTGCTCAAGTGTCTTAGTTCCGGCTGGGAGTATCATTTTAACTTCTCGCGCCCCTGTAGGAAATGTGGCACTTGCTGAAGCTGAACTATGCACAAATCAAGGTTGTAAAACTATCGTCGTTGACCCTTCAACATTCGACTCTCTATATGGCTTTTTTTTGATTTCTAGTTTGAAAAATGAGTTACAAAGTCTCTCAAAGGGAACTACATTTTACGAAATTTCCACTTCAGTTCTAGCTAACGTTTTTATCCCCCT
>REDR01000136.1 GCA_007693385.1 Anaerolineaceae bacterium | reverse complement strand
ACTGGATTCTTTGTGCTGGCGTGGGCGGCGCATGGCGTCCGGCACTGGTGGGAAAAAGCGGATAAGGAAGACGAAGACGATATTGAATTTGCCGGTTGATAGTCAATTAACTTTCTCCTGCGCGTTAGACGAAATCCGCCACACACGCCACGCGCTATAGAATAGCACGCCGAAACCAGCTATCAACAGCACAAGGTAAATGAAAGGCGCTAACGGAAATGGTGCGCCTTCTTCGTCTGGTTCAGCCAACTGTGGAAACCCGGCAGAATCGGCGAGAGCATAGATCAGCGCCACGATCAGCGGGATCAGCAGTAAGTATAGCAAACGCCTCAGCGGGATGCTATGAGCAGGCAATTGATGCGGTCCGGTTTCAACGCGGCGATTAATACGCAGGAAGATCAGGACGAAGGCGGCGCAGAGCGGAAACACGATCAGCGCTAGCGGTTGCGCAAGAACGGCGAAGGCGAACAGGATCACCAGCCCGACCAGCCCACCGATAATCGCCCGCTGTGTGGGGATAAAGACCGCATCGCCTAATCGCGCCACAACCGCATAAGCAACGGTGAGCAGGAGCGTATAAACCGTCATCGACAGCGCGACATCGAGTGTCGTCGCCTGCGGCTCAGCATTGAACCACCAGCCAGTTGACCACATTGCATAGAATAGCCCTGTCCCCACCGCACCGATCAATGTCCAACGGTCGCTAGTCATCAGCCAGCGCCGCAGATAGAACCACCCGAAGACTACGCTAATCAGTGCGTGCCACTGCAACCCCGTGACTGAGATGCTCAGCGGTAGCGCATCGTACATCGTCTGCACGATGATGCCTTCGGTGATCCAACCATACAGTGCCCCGCAGAGGAAGATCACCCACACTGTCCGCGCACGGTAGTAATGCAGGGCAATCAGCGCTAAAAACGTGGCAAAACTATAAAACAGCCATGTCCCGATGTATTCATCAAGCGGCGTAGTGCGTTCCAGACCAAGCCAGAACGTCCACTCGGAGAAATACGCGAGGATGTACCCGGTGCAGAGCGTGTAGACGAGTCCTCCGGCAAAATTACGGAGTGAAGTTGTGTTCAAGATCAATCCCTACTCCCAAGCCTTCGATACAAGTATAGCACTGTCTGCATCGTGATAAAATCTAACTATCGTCAGAGTATTTCTCGTTTTCGTTTCATCACGCGAGCATCGCTTCGATCCAACTTTGATGCTCACGATAATGGAAGGCGGTGTCGCCATAGATCGTGTCGATGATGGGCGCATCACTCTCGTCAGGGTGATCCGGCAGGAAATCTCGATACGGCTTCATCAGGTCGTCGTCCGCCATGGGATCGATCAGCCGCATTAGCATCTGATGCGTCAACTGAAATTCTGAGCGCACCTGCTCGATGGGTTCGCTCCGGTGCTGTTGGAAAATCGCCGCGTTGATCGCGTCGATGTCTTTGGGCGTATACACCGCTTCCGGTACGCCCAACCCTTCGTGACGCGGTTTGCCCGTCAGAATGGCGATCACATAGCGATGCCACGCTGTCAGATGGGCGACGTGATCCTTAACAGTCCAGCCGTCGGGATTTTTGACATCCGTCCACTGCGAGTCGCTCAGACCGTCCAATAACGTATTGATCGCCGTCCAATCGCGGACGATGTGTTCCAGAAGTTCGGCTTTGGTATCGACGAATTCATCCATCACTTTTTCTCTCCCGTATTTTTTAATCGTTCATCATAGCGTTTTATGAGCGATTCCGCCGCCGAAATTGAGGCGTTAATTTTCAACTAGCACCTCATTTACAAAGAACTCATTGAAACTTTTCCTCAGCTAGCAGATGGCGGAGATTGATAAGCGCGTAAGCGATGTAATGTGTGCCCATGAAGTGCGCGGCCTTCCGGTCAAAGCGTACCAGCAGGGCGCGAAACTTGTCGATCCAGGCAAAAGCGCGCTCGCTAGCGAAGCGCAACTTGTAGACAGCGCGGTCGAACAGACGCTTGCGTCCTCGTTTGGGCTTCTTGCGACCGCGTGTGTTCTCGACAATGTTAGGGACGACTTTGTGATTGAAGCAGACTTTGCGGGCGGCTTTGGTGTCAAAGGCCGCATCGGCGTTGAAGTAACTGCCCGCAATCTGGACACTAAGTCTTTTGATAAACCTGAAGGCGTTGCGGAGGTTATCCTTCAACTCGAAAGCATCATTATGATTGCCTGCGACAATCCCGGTACTTGCCAAAATGAAGCCGTTGGCATCGGTGATGGGCAACACGTTGGAGGTCTTGGCTTTCTTCCGTCCCTGATAAGCCACCGCCTCACCGCCCTTCTTGGCAGGCGCATGACTTCCATCCAGATTCAGATGATGCGTGTCGATCTGGTCACGGATGCTGAGGATACTGTGCTGAAACACGCGCTCCAGACTACCGTCCTGGCTCCATTTGCGATAGTGATGGTAGATGGCATAATAGCTGATTTCTTTTTTGGGGGGTCGTTTGAGGCAGGGTCGATTGGCACACGTGCCCACTGACATCCCGTATGCAGTCGGTATAGGATGTAATTGAAGACCTTGTATAGCGGGATGCGACATTCGTAGCCTCGTTTAGCAACACTCAGCGATGGACGGATGTAACACTCGAACTGTTCTTGCGTTAAACTTACCGGGATGGCGCTCATGGTAGTTTACCTTTAGTCAGGTTTTTTCTGCCATGATGCACTATCTCTCCTTTTTTCAAAAGTCTCAATCAGTTCAAAGACAGACTTCACCCATCCATCCCATAGGCCTGCATCATGCGATAAGGATACATCTCCGGCAGAGTGCTGTCCTCATCCAGAACGCGGAGTTCCTCTGCCGTCAGGTTCAGATCAGCCGCCGCCATGTTGTCTGCGAATTGATCGAGCGTGCGTGCGCCGATGATAACACTGCTGACGGTTGGCTGAGCACGCACCCACGCCAGTGCCACCTGCGGCACGGTTGCCCCGCGTTCGTGGGCGATCTGTTCCACCGCGTCGATGATGCGCCAGTTGCGCTCGGTCGTTCGCCGTCCCCATGCTTCCTCTAAATCATCGCCACTATTGGCGATACGTCCGGCGGTCGGGCGCTCGTCACGCTGATATTTTCCGGTCAGAAAGCCCCCGCCAAGCGGCCCCCATGCCATACAGCCGATCCCCTGTGATGTGAACAGGCTGGCGTATTCATATTCAATATCGCGCACAACCAGACTGTACTGATACTGCGCGGCGATGAACCGCGCCCAGCCGTTCCGCTCGCTGAGGCCGAGCGCCTGCATCACCTGCCACGCTTTAAAGTTGCTCACGCCGATATAGCGGACTTTGCCATCCCGTACGAGATCGTCAAACGCCCGCAGGCTCTCTTCGATGGGCGTGTGAGGGTCCCAGCCGTGCATGTAATACAGGTCAATGACATCTGTGCCGAGCCGTTGCAGACTGCGCTCGACCTGATTCATGATGACTCGTCGGCTCAACCCCGCGCCCATGTCCGCCTCTGGTGTCGCGCCGAAACGCGCCTTTGTCGCCAGCGTGATTTGCTGTCGCCGTCCGCCACTGAGCGACTTGGCGATAATCTCTTCACTGCGCCCACCGGCATAGACATTCGCCGTGTCGATATGATTGCCGCCGTGATCAATGTAGGCGTGCATCATGCGGATAGCGTCGTCTTCGGGTGTGCCGCGCCC
>REDR01000052.1 GCA_007693385.1 Anaerolineaceae bacterium | reverse complement strand
GCTCTTTCGGGAAGATGTCTTTGACGGCTAGCTCGAAGCCGGGCAACCAGTCGCCGCTTCTCACCGTGTCGGCTATGCCGTAGACCGTCGCAGTACGCACACCGTCATAGACCTCTATCGTCTGCGCGACGGTATCGACCACCCAGACAACCGTGCCCACCGCTAGATAGCTGACGATCTTCTGGCGCAATGTCGCCTGTTCTTGGCTGTTGTTGGGGTCTGAGATGACTTCGACGGCTAGCTCCGGCGGATTCGGGTTGTAGCCTTTTTCGGCCAGTTGCGGCTGGCGTTCGTAGGAAATGTACGCCACGTCCGGCGCGTAACGGTTGCCGCCGACCATGAACCCGCCATCCGCGCCGGTGATGTGGCCTTTCAGATTATTCTGCATGAGAAATAAACGGATGAAAAAGCTGAGCAAATTGGCGACCTCAGACGCATACGGATTAGACGGCACCGCTACGATCTCCCCGTTGATGTATTCAAATAGCTTATCGCTGTTTTCCGGCAAATCGACGAACGCCTCAAAATCTTCTAGCGTCGCTTGTCCTTTTAATTGCACGACCATCATCACACCTCAAATACTTGTCTTAAGCGTCGCCCTGCTCTTTCGGGAAGATGTCTTTGACGGCTAGCTCGAAGCCGGGCAACCAGTCGCCGCTTCTCACCGTGTCGGCTATGCCGTAGACCGTCGCAGTACGCACACCGTCATAGACCTCTATCGTCTGCGCGACGGTATCGACCACCCAGACAACCGTGCCCACCGCTAGATAGCTGACGATCTTCTGGCGCAATGTCGCCTGTTCTTGGCTGTTGTTGGGGTCTGAGATGACTTCGACGGCTAGCTCCGGCGGATTCGGGTTGTAGCCTTTTTCGGCCAGTTGCGGCTGGCGTTCGTAGGAAATGTACGCCACGTCCGGCGCGTAACGGTTGCCGCCGACCATGAACCCGCCATCCGCGCCGGTGATGTGGCCTTTCAGATTATTCTGCATGAGAAATAAACGGATGAAAAAGCTGAGCAAATTGGCGACCTCAGACGCATACGGATTAGACGGCACCGCTACGATCTCCCCGTTGATGTATTCAAATAGCTTATCGCTGTTTTCCGGCAAATCGACGAACGCCTCAAAATCTTCTAGCGTCGCTTGTCCTTTTAATTGCACGACCATCATCACACCTCACAATATCCACATACCCTAACTATAGCATACCCTATTCCGGCGGATGTTCGCCGGATTGCAACTGCTGAATATCGTGGATGGGTAGCACCATCGTGAACATGCTACCGTCGCCGACGCCGGTCTTGAGCAGGCCGAGATAGCCGCCGTGCGCTTCGGCGACGGTGCGGGCGATATACAAGCCCTGCCCCAACCCACGCGGATCAACCAGCCTGCCGGACGGATCACGCGGGTCGCCACGATAGAAGCGGTCAAAGATGTGGGGGACATCTTTCTGCGCGATGCCGACGCCGGTATCGGCGAAGTCCACGCGGATGAAGCGGCGGTCATTGTCATCTAGCCCCGCCGATAGCCGGATGTGGCCGCCGGATTCGGTGTAGGCGACGCTGTTCTGTAGCAGATGCCCCAACGCCCAGCGCAGGCGCTCGGCGTCGCCCTGTACGACCAGATCGGCCACATCGCGCAACATGACCATGACATCTAGCCGCCCCTTTTTGATCTCCGGCTCGGCGCCACGCACCACGCTCCACAGCAGGCGCTCCAGATTGACTTCATCCTGCCGGATGTCGAAAGCATCCGCGCCCATCTCGGACACGTCGAGCAGTTCAACCACCATGCGATCCAGAATATCGACATTGCGGCTGAGCGTCTCGAGCAGACGGCGATTCGGCGGGCGATCATCCGGCTGACTTTTGAGGACTTCGCTCATGCCTTTGATGACGGTCATCGGCGTCTTGAGTTCGTGCGAGATGGCGGTGGCGAATTGATCTTTGAGGCGATCCGCCAGCGCCGCCTGTGTGACATCACGCAAGACGATCATCGTGCCCAGACGCTCGCCGGCATCGTTGGCGACGGCGGCCAGTTGAGCGCCCAATACCAGCCCGTTGACCTGCACGCGCTGGGGATCGCCAAGCGGCACAATCTCCGAGTCAATCTGCTGGACTTCGCGGTGCGCTTCAAACAACATGCCGAGATCGGACTGCCAGAAGTTTTTCTGATTGCCGAGCAGGTCGCGGGCGGATTTGTTCATGTAGACGATGCGGCCTTCGGTGTCCTGCATGATGATGCCTTCATCAAGCGCGGAGAGGATACCGCCCAGACGTTGCACGTCATCGTCGCGCTGTTTGAGCGCTTGCTTAAGCTGTTTGTTGCGCTGGGCGACGCGGCGGGCGCGGGCGATTTTGTCTTCCAGCTCATCGCGGCGGCGTTGCAATTTTTCGCGCTCTTTCTGCGCGGCGGAACGCCTATTCAGCCCACGATAGAAACGGCTGAATAGGCGCTCAGTTATAGCGGCGAAGAAGTTGACTCCGCCCAGCGCTTTATCTACCTGCTGATCGCGCTCGTCGCTCATGATGTTTGCGGCGGCTTGTCGTTATCGGCCTGCTTGCGTTCGATCACGCCATAGAGCAAAGCGCGGAGTTCATCGAAATCCGGCAGGGGCTTGTTGATGATGGTATCGACGCCGCAATCGTTTATCATGCGTTCGCGTTCTTCGTCGGTCATCACAAAAGCGGTCATCAGCACAATAGGAATATCCGCGATAGCTGGAATGGTACGGATGCGGGCGGAAATCTCGTTGCCGCGTTTGCCGGGCATCCGTATATCCATTAAAGCGAAATCCGGTAATGTTCCGGTGTATTCACCGGACTCCACGCTGTCGAGCCAGTCCCACGCCTTTTGGCCTGTTTCGTATGTCATGGGCGTGTTGCCCCATACTTGGCACATCATGGCAACCAGATTACGAATGTCTGCTTCATCTTCGACGATCAGCCAGTTCAAGGTCATGCCCCTTTGCGTTCGTTTTTCGCATCATAAACTAAGTATAACGAAGATAACGGTTTCGTTCACCCTTCGCTTTTGCCCAATTTTTCTGACAAGGGTCATGGTAGACTCATGACCAGACGTTTTGACAAATGTTTAACGCCCGCTTAAAATTCTATCATTGGTATGACAAAATAGACTAAAAACGCCGTTTTTTTGGAGGTCAAAACTTTATGAGAGTCTACACGACGAACAAATTACGCAATATCGCGCTGGTCGGACATCAGGGATGTGGTAAGACATCGCTGGTGGAGGCGATGGTTTTCAACACTGGCGCGACCTCGCGCATGGGACGTGTTGAGGATGGCAATACAGTCTCTGACTGGCAGGAAGAAGAGAAGCAACGCGGCATTTCGCTCTCGACATCGTTGATCCCGCTTGAATTTGAAGATCACAAGATTAACGTGCTGGACATCCCGGGCTACACTGATTTTCAGGGTGAAGTCAAAAACGCGATCCGCGTGGCCGATGCGGTGATCGTGGTGGTGGATGCGGTTTCGGGCGTGGAGGTGGGCACGGAACTGGCGTGGGAATACGCCAAGACGTACCAGCAACCGGTGATCGTGGTCGTGAATAAGATGGATCGGGAGAACGCCGATTTTTACAACACGCTAGATCAACTGCGCGAATTATACGCCGATCATAAATTCGTGCCGATCATGCTTCCCATCGGCAAGGAATCCGGTTTTAAGGGCGTGGTCAATGTGCAGACGCGCCGCGCTTATTACGATGTCGGCAAGGAACGCGCCGATTTGCCGGAGGATATGGTCGATGAGGTGGAAGAAGCGCACCTGACATTGGTCGAAGCGGCGGCGGAAGCGGACGACGAATTAATCGAGAAATACTTCAACGAAGAAGCGCTGACATCGGATGAAATCCGCATGGGGATGCGTAAGGCCGCCCGCAACCACGAGCTAAAGACGGTGCCGGTATTCGTCACATCGGGCACGGCCAACATCGGCACGTATCCATTGATGGAAGCGCTGATCCACTATACCAGCTCGCCGGATGTGCGCCGCGTCGGTATTCACCGCACGCCGGACTCTGATCTGGAATATTTGCTCCCGCCGCAAAGCGACGACGGACCATTAGCGGTATACGTGTTCAAGACGACGAACGATAAATACGTCGGCGCGTTGACCTATTTCCGCATTTTCTCCGGCGCGTTGAAATCCGGCGAGACGTATCACAACGCCAGTAGAGAGAGCGACGAGCGCTTCACAACACTATTGCGTATACGCGGCAAGGAAACCGAGCCGGTTGATACATTGCACGTCGGCGATATTGGCGTGGTCGCCAAGCTGAACAACACGCGAACCGGCGACACCATCTGCAACCGGAGCGAGAAATTCCGCATCGTCGCGCCGGACTTCCCCGAGCCGCTTTATCAGGTGGCGTTGCACCCGCGCACGCAGGGCGACACCACCAAGATGAGCAGTGTGCTGACCAGTCTGTGCGAGGCCGACCCGACATTGCGCTGGCGTAATGATGGCGATACCAAGCAGGTCGTGCTGGAAGGCATGGGCGAGACACACGTCGCGCTCGCCATCAGCCGCGCCGAGCAGTTCGGCGTGGGCGTGGATACCAGCGTGCCGAAAGTGCCCTACCGCGAGACGGTGACCAAAGAGGCGGAGATGGTATATCGCCACAAGAAGCAAAGCGGCGGCGCGGGGCAATTCGCTGAAGTCGCCATGCGCTTGTTGCCGAATCCGGGTGAGGGCTTCGTGTACGAGACGAAGATCGTCGGCGGCGCGATTTCCGCCGGATTCCTGCCCTCCATCGAGAAGGGCATCGTCGGCGTGCTATCGGAGGGGGCGCTGGCCGGTTATCCGGTGGTTGATGTGCGGGCGGTGGTGTTCGATGGCAAGGAACACCCCGTCGATAGTAAAGACATCGCGTTCCAGATCGCCGGACGCGAAGGCTTCAAAGCGGCGTTCCAGAAGGCCGACCCCGTTCTGCTAGAGCCGATCATGACGGTACGCATCACCGTTCCAGAAGTGATGATGGGCGAGGTGATGGGCGACCTGAACACACGGCGCGGGCGCGTACAGGGCATGGATACCGTCGCCAACCGGAGCGTCATCAACGCGCAGGTACCGCTCGCGCAGATGTTGCGCTACGGAAACGATCTGCGCTCGATCACCGGCGGGCGCGGCATCTACGAGATGGAATTCTCGCATTACGAGACGGTGCCGACGCACATCGCGGAGCAGATCATCAAAGAGAGCAAAGCGGACGCCGACAGTTAAGGCGGGCGCTACACACACGGGGGCGGTCTGATACGATGACCGCCCCTTTTTGAATCAAAATTACATCGAAACGGACTGCACCCCGCGCTATGCTGGAATTACTGCAAATCTTCGTGGACAACATCGCGCCGATCTTGATTATTGCCGGTGTGGGCTATGCGCTGGGGCGTAGCGTTCAGCCTGACCCGCGTTCGATCAGCGCGGTGATCTTCAATGTGCTTTCGCCGTCGCTGGTGTTCTATTCGCTGTACGATAGCGACATCGGCGGCGGGGAGATCGTGACGCTGTTCGGCGGCGTCATCGTGTTACAGACTACTATGCTCGGTATCGCAATGGCGGTCATGTGGATGGGGAGTGATATTCAGCCGCGCCAGCGTGCGAACGTCCTGCTGGCTACGATGTCGATGAATACCGGCAATTACGGGCTATCGCTGGTGGCTTTCGCGTTCGGGGATGCGGCGCTGAGTCGGGCGGCGGTGATTTTCGTGGCGAATTCCATGATGAATTACACGCTGGGGGTGTATGTGGCGTCGAACGGCACGACATCGCCCTTGCAAGCGGTGGCGGCGGTGTTGCGGACTCCGGCGGTTTATGCGCTGATCGCCGCGCTGGTTTTCTCAGTATTGAACTTTCGCCTGCCGTTGATGGTAGAACGCCCTATCGTCACGCTGTCCGGCGCGGCTATCCCGATGATGTTGCTGTTGCTCGGCCTGCAATTGGCGCAGTTCAAGCCGGTGGCGCGTAGCGGCAGACTGCTGATGACCGGCGTCGGCCTGCGGATGCTGGTCAGCCCATTCATCGCGGCGGGCATCACCTTATTGCTGGGCATGACGGGCGACGCCCGCACCGCGTTCATCGTACAGGGCGCGATGCCGACAGCGGTCATCACGCTGGTGCTGTCCACGCAATTCCGGCTGGATCGTGATTTGATGCTGGCCTTCATTTTCGTATCGACGCTGGTCAGCCCGTTCACGTTGTCGGTATTGGTGGCGATTTTGCGTTGAGGTTCATCGGGCGGGACGTGTTTCGCCGACAAATCCCGCCCGTGTCCCATACATATCGCCCCGTTAGCGGCGACGACGCGGGAAGCGACTCAGCACGCTGACGCGCTCCGGCGTGGTGATCTTCTTGCCCATGCTGGCCTCTGCCACGTCTAGCGCTTTGATGCGCTCCGCACCGGCGAACACGCCGAGCGATACGCCCTCTTTCGCGTAACCGGTTTTGACGTAAGCCTGCCCGAGCTGGTAGCCTTCGCTATCAATGCTACAACTGGTCACAATGCCGACGACGCGGCCTTTATCGTCCACGAGCGGGTCGCCTTGATGCGGCGGACGCCCGCGCTTGTTCTCCAGCCGGAAGCGAATCACCACCGCGTCGCGCTGGATATTGCGCTGGACGTGGGCGGATTTACCGACAAAGAACGGCTTCCACAGTTTGACGTAGCTGGCGAATCCGGCGTCGGCGGGATCGAGCAGAAGATCGCCCGCTAGTTCGTGGCCGTAAAGCGGCAGACCAGCCTCCGTCCGCAGGCTATCGCGGGAGGCTAAGCCGCAGGGGATCGCGTCGAGTGCGATGAAGCGCTCGAACAGGTCGGCGGCGCGTTCGGGATGCACGAAAATCTCATAGGCGACGCGCTCGCCGGTGTAGCCGGTACGCGATATGATCAGGTCGTAGTCATCAAGCGTGACGTGGACAACGCCCGCCCACATCAGCGCGGAAATCGCGGCTTTGTCGGCATCTGTGGCGGCCATCTTCAGCAGGATGTCGCGGCTTTGCGGCCCTTGCAGGGCGATATTCACGCGGCGCTCGTCACCGGCTGAGGGCAGGCGTAAGTCGCGCATGGTGAAGTCATCGCGTAGGACGTGCGCCGGATGCGCCGGATCAATGCACACCTCACCGCGTTTGACCGCCGTCAGCCACGCCCAGTTTTTATCGTTGTTGGAGGCATTGACCACCGCCATGAAGCGGTCGTCGGCCAGCCGGTAGATCATCAGATCATCAAGCGGCACACCGTCCACATCGAGAAAGTAGGTGTAGTGTGATGAGCCGACGGCCAGCCCGTGAACGTCGTTTGTGGTCACATTGTCCAGAAATTCCGCCGCGCCCGCACCCGTGAAATCAAAGACGCCCATGTGTGCCACGTCGAAAATACCGGCATGGTTGCGGACGGCTAAATGCTCATCCATGACCGACGAATACCACACCGGCATATCGTAACCGGCGAAGGGCACCATCTTCGCGCCGATGCGCTGGTGTAGCGCATGTAACGGCGTGGTCAGGGGGGCGTCGGTCTGCGGCGCTTTCCATGCGAAATGCGGCAAGGTCGCCGCTTTCAGCAGGGCTTTGTGGCCGATGAAATACGGCTTAGACGGCATATAGGCGGCGCTCTCGTCCACCGCTTGCTGTGTCGCTTCGTCGGCGACGGTCACGGTGACCGGGCCGGGCAGACGGGCGGCGGGGTCGTCAGGGTCGATCAACACGTAGGCATCGGATAGCGAACGAAGCCACATGGCGGCGTAATGGCCGTTCGCGTTCAATTCGAGGCGATATTGGCCGGATGCGAGATGGGTCAGCGTGCCGAACGCGATGCGCTCTCCGTCCGGCTTGTGTAGCGCAGTCGGCGTGGATTCACCGGCGGGAAGTCCCAACACATCGCAGGTCAGCGCGTAATGCAGGAAAATGTCGGCTTTGTCGCCGCCAATGATGAGCGCCTGCGGCGAGTCGTCCGCGTCGGCAGACAGATAATGAAAATGCGGGTAGCCATCGGCCTCAACCGGCGTATCAATGCCGACGCTCAAGGCCAGATCGCGGACGCGGGCGCGGCAATCGTGCAAAACATCAAACGGCACTTTGGCCTTCATGATGGGACGTCGCCGCCCGTGCAAGCTATACGGATGCGCCGCGAGGAGCAAGTCGGCGATGATGTCGGCTAGCGCGTCGATCTGTGCGGCGCCAAAGCCGCGCTGGGTGATCCATGGCGTGCCGAGACGCAGGCCGTTCGGCCGTAGCGGGCTGGTATCGCCGGGGATGGTCTGGCGGTTGGCGACCACACCGGCCAGATCAAGCAGGCTGGCGGCCATCTCGCCGCTTAACGATGTGCCGTCCGCGCCTTTGATCGCGGTCAGGTCAACGTTGAGCAGATGGGTATTTGTGCCACCATAAGCGATCTTGAGGCCACGCGCCGCCAGCTTGTCGGCCAGTCGTCCGGCATTGGTCACCGTCTGATGTTGTAGCTGGCTGAAGCGCTCCGTTTTGGCGATCTTCAGCGCGACGCATAGCGCGGTCATCTGGTTGACGTGCGGCCCGCCCTGCTCACCCGGAAAGACGCCGCGATCAATCTTCGCGCTGAGGTCTTTACGGTGCGTGATGATGATCGCGCCACGCGGCCCGTTGAGCGTCTTGTGCGTGGTGAACGTCACCACGTCAGCGATGCCCACCGGATTCGGATACGCGCCACCGGCCACCAATCCGGCAACATGGGCGATGTCGGCCAGCAGATACGCGCCGACGGAATCGGCGATTTCGCGGTATTTCGCCCAGTCCGCTTGATACGGGAAACTGCTATAGCCGCCGATAATCATCTTAGGCTGGTGTTCCTGCGCCAGCCGGTGCATCTGGTCATAGTCGATGTCGCCATCGGCGTTGATGCCATAGCTGACGATGTTATAGAATTTGCCGCTACGGTTGACCGGACTGCCGTGAGTCAGGTGCCCGCCTTGAATCAAGTCCATGCCCATCACGGTATCACCGACGGCCAGCAACGCGGTATAAACGGCGTTATTGGCCGGTGCGCCGGAAAGCGGTTGCACGTTGACGTACAGTTGCGACGGGGTGTAACCATTGGCGGCGAAGACTTCCGCCGCCCGCCGCCGTCCGAGCGCCTCCACGATGTCGGCATATTCCGCGCCTTTGTAGTAGCGTTCGTTCGCCAGACGGCGGTATTCGCTCAAACGGGCGGGATAGTCCAGTATGGCGGCTTCGTCCAGCGCCCGCGTGGATTCTAGCGGATAGCCTTCCGCGTAAATGTTGTGAAATGGCGCTGAGAGCGCTTCGCGTACCGCTTCCGGCACGGTACTCTCGGAAGGCACCATGATGAGGTAATGCGCCTGACGTGCGGTTTCGTGGCGGATGAGGTCGGCCACGTCGGGGTCTACGTCAGCTAGAGCGCCGCGCACAAGATAATCGTTGACAGAATCGCGTGTGACCATGGACAGAATTCCTATCGGTTTAAGCGGGTCAAAGTGCCCCGATTGTAACACAAAATTATGCGCCGAGAGGGAAAAGCGCCCCCTGAAAACGGCGCACCAGCACGCGGCGCTCAACATCGGGCAGGAAGGCGGATTCGGCGGAGTTGAGCATCATGCGCTTGACATCATCGACGGTGAACGGCAAATTTTCGACGACGCGCACCAGTTCATCGGTCAATGTGATGCCGCTAACGAGTGGGTCATCGGTATTCAGCGTGATCTTCACGCCCGCGTCCCAGAGTAACGGCAATTGATGCGACGCGAAATCGGGCACGACGCCGCTATCGACATTGCTACTGGGGCAGACTTCAAGCGGGATTTGCCGCGTCCGCAGGACTTCGACCACGCCGGCGTCTTCGATGGCGCGGATGCCGTGCCCGATGCGATCCGTGCCGACGAAGCTCACCGCCTCCCAGACGCTATGCGCCCCGTCCCATTCGCCAGCGTGCAAGGTGACGCGCAAGCCAGCAGAACGCCCATATTGCAGGATGCGAGCGAACGGCGCGGCGGGGTTGCCCGCCTCCACACCGGCCAGATCAAGGCCGACGACGCCGACGCCCATATTGTCGATGGCGGCTTGCGTCACCTGCTGGCCGATCTCGACTTCTTCGTGGCGGTTCATGGAGATGATGAAGCGCACGTCAATATCATGATCGCGGGCGGCGGCGGTGCCCGCTTCGCACACCCAGCGCACCATATCACCGAACGATGAACGGGTGATGTTGCAAAGCGCTTTGGGGGTAAAGCGCAGTTCCATGTATTTGATGTTATCCAGCGCGGCATCGATGACCGCTTCGGCCACGATGCGGCGGATGACGGCGGGCGTCAGATAAAATTGGCGCAGGGTGCGGAACTTGCCGAGAAAGTTCTGCCATGTGCGCGGTTCATCGGGCATCATCTGTACGAACGGGCGCAGGGTTTCCGCTTCGTATTCCGGCATTTCGATGCCGAATTCCCGCGCTACATCGACCAGTGTAGATAGGCGCACCGCGCCTTCCAGATGACGGTGTAATTCGATTTTGGGCATTGCCCGCATCGTGTGGTATAGATCGTCGTTCGCCAAGTACCGCGCCTTATATCTTCGTTTACGGCTTACGTGATGGGGGGCGGGCGCGTCGCATCTAATCGCGCTCCGCCAGTAGCCAGCTCCAATAACGCCACGCAACGACGACGGCCAGCGTTAGGCCGAGCGCCGGTGCGCCATGATATAACAATATCCATATAACGTCGTGTGTCAAATCAACCGGCTGAAGCGGCGGGTTGAACCAGTGCCACAGCCGCACCCCCGCGCTGATGAAGAACAGTAGCGCGGCGACGAATAGGCCGATGTAATAAGCCGAAGCGCGGGTTACTTCGCCCAGTCTTCGACTGAGCAACCCTAGCACCAGCAACAGCACGCCCACGCCCGCCATGCCTAACGCCGCTAGCCATGTCATGCGCTCAACTCTCCGCGCCGTTGCGATGATTTTTGTGGCGACGGTACATCATCAGCCACAGCAGGCGAAGCGCCATCACCGCCACCAGCAGACCGCTAATGCCGAACAGTAAGTCGGCGGGCACATCCCGCGCTATGCCGTCGATAGTGGCATAACGTACCAGCGCCGCCCCGAACGTGACTACCGGCACCAGAAACAGGGGGGCGAAGGTGCGCTCACTGGAGAAGCGCTCGAAGAAGCGGGCGATCAAATAAGCGAACACCAGCAGAGCGACCAGTGGAAACCACATATACAGCAGGAAGAATTGATTCAGCGAAGCCGCCATGATTACGTGCGCTCTTCCTGTCCGTTAAAAGTCGTGGCTGGGCGTAAATTGCATGGCCTGTATCACCTGATTGATAACTTTGACGCGGAAGTTGCGGTCATGGCAGGCGGCCATGAAACGGTGGATCGTCTGGCGGGTATCCGCGTCGTCGGCCAGACTGTAGACGGTCACATCCGGCGCGACTTGCTCCGCTTGCACGACGCCGTTCTGCGCGAGTGCCGCTAATTCGCGCTCGACGGTGGTTTGATCGCGCCCGATATAACGGGCGATATTGGGCGCGGTATCTTTGGCGTGCGGCGTATCGTGGAAGAAGCGCACTAAATCCCATTTGATGAACGAGTTGACCTTCTCGCTCAAGAATTGCTGGATCGCCTCGTCCATTTGCGCCTTAGACGGTTTACGGCTGTTTCCGTTGGTCATATTTTGATTTGCTCCCGCTACTTAGAAACTACACCGGCTATGATGATGTCTGTCGCGTATTGCATGATGCTGATGGATGTAACCACAGTTAGCTGATCCTCTCGGCGGCCTCTGCCTGTTTGTCGGCTTTGTAGTGACAATGCTTGTACTTTTTGCCGCTACCGCAATGACACGGATCATTTCTGCCGGGCTTCTTGGTAGCGCGTACCGGTTCGCGTTTGGCCGGTTGATCGCCGTTGACCTGCGGACGGTGCGCGTACATCTGGCGGCGGACGGGCTGACGCTGTACCTGTGGTATTTGCACGCGGAATATCTGATGTATCGCCATGCGGTCAATCTGTTCGCGCATCGCGTTGAACATCATGAAGGATTCGCGCTTGTATTCGACAAGCGGATCGCGCTGGGCAATCGCCATCAAGCCGATGCCTTCGCGCAGTACGTCAAGGTCGGTGAGGTGGCGTTGCCAGTGCATATCGAGAGCGCGTAGTAGCATTTGACGCTCGGCGATGGGCATTAGCTCGCCGATTTCCTCGATCTTGGCGTCGTAGGCTTGCATCGCGGCCTCGACGAAAACCTCTTCGACTTCATCGGCGCCCATGTCGTCAATCGATTCCGCCGTGATGGTCTCCGGCACCGGGAAGATGGTGAACATCTGACGATACAGCGCTTCGTAATCGTGTTCGATTTCATCATCGATGCTGTGCGCGTGTTCGGCGGGCGACATGAACTCGTCCACGACTTCGCCGACGGCATCTTCCAGCATCCGCAGATAGCGCTCGCGCAATGTTTCCGGCTCGGCTTGCAGGATTTCACGCCTGCGGGCATAGATCACTTCACGCTGACGGCTGACGACATCATCGTATTCGAGAACGCGCTTGCGAACGTCGAAGTTGTGCCCCTCGACGCGCACCTGTGCTTGTGTGATGGCGCGGGTGATGATCTTGTTGTCGATTGGCTCGTCGTCCTCCATGTTAGCCCATGTCATGATGGACTTCATGCGGTCACCGCCGAAGCGCTTGACCAGACTATCCTCAAGGCTGAGGAAGAAGCAAGTCTCACCCGGATCGCCCTGACGCCCGGAACGTCCGCGTAACTGATTATCAATGCGGCGGGCGTCGTGGCGTTCTGTACCGAGTACGTACAGGCCGCCCGCTTCGAGAACGTGCTTGCGGTTCGCGGCGACGATCTGCCGCGCTTCGGCCAGCTTGCGCTCCCATAGCGTATCATCGACATCGGTCATATCGACCCCTTCGCGGCGCAGGATGTCGCGGGCGAAGCCTTCAGGATTACCGCCGAGCAGGATGTCCACACCGCGTCCGGCCATGTTGGTGGCGATGGTGACCGCGCCGGGGCGTCCGGCCTGCGCGATGATGCCGGCCTCGCGTTCGTGTTGCTTGGCGTTCAGCACCTCATGGTCGATCTTGGCGCGGCGCAGTAATTTACTGAGGCGCTCGGACGTTTCAATCGCCACCGTGCCGACGAGTACCGGCTGGCCTTTATCTTGACGCGCTTTGATCTCGGCGGTGACGGCCTTCCACTTGGCGGCCTCCGTCGCGTAGATCAGGTCGTTCTGGTCAAGGCGCTGAATCGGGACGTTGGTCGGGATGGCGACGACATCGAGTTCATAAATCTTCTCGAATTCTTCCTGCTCGGTCAGCGCGGTACCGGTCATACCGGCCAGCTTCTTGTACATGCGGAAGAAGTTCTGGAAGGTGATCGTCGCTAGAGTCAGGTTCTCGCGGCGGATTTGCACGCCCTCTTTCGCTTCGATGGCCTGATGCAAACCTTCGGAGAAGCGCCGCCCGTGCATCAAGCGTCCGGTGAATTCGTCCACGATGACGATTTCGCCGTCCTGCACGATGTACTCTTTATCATTCTCGTACAGCGTTTCGGCACGCAAGCAGTTATCCAGATAAGGGATCATGTCGGCGTTGTCGGGGTGATAGAGCTGGTCGAGTCCGAGAATGTCCTCGATTTTTTCCACGCCCTGCTCGGTCAGGTAGGCGACGCGGTCTTTGTGATCGGTCACGAAGTCGCCATCCGGCTCTTCGTCATCGACGCTTTGCGGGCTACTGGGCTTGAGGCGCTTGACGACCTGCGCGAATTGCTTGTAATAATCGGACGGCTGATCCGCCGGGCCGGAGATAATCAACGGGGTACGCGCCTCGTCGATCAAGATGTTGTCCACCTCGTCGATGATGCCGTAGTATAGCCCTTCGGCGCGTTGCGAAAGCTCTTTTTCGTCCATGACCATGTTATCGCGCAGATAGTCGAAGCCGAATTCGTTGTTGGTGCCGTATGTGATGTCGGCGGCGTAGGCTTCGCGGCGCGATACTGGCCGCAGGTTTTGCAGGCGGTCATCGTCTACATCGTGATCGGGATCGAAGAGGAATGAGCCTTCGTTGGGGTTTCCGGCGGAACTCTGGATGACGCCCGCCGACACGCCGAGAAAGTGATAGATCGGCCCCATCGTCTGCAAGCCGTATTTACTCAGATAGTCGTTCGGGGTGACCAGATGAGCGCCGAGTCCGGTCAGCGCGTTGAGGTAAAGTGGCAAGGTGGCGACCAGCGTTTTACCTTCACCGGTTTTCATCTCCGCGATGCGGCCTTCGTGTAGCACGATGCCGCCGAGTATCTGCACATCGTAATGGCGTAGCTTGATGGTGCGTACCGCCGCCTCGCGCACGACTGCGAAGGCTTCTTCTAGCAGGTCGTCCAGCGTTTCGCCATCCGCTAGACGTTGTTTGAATTCCGCCGTCTTAGCACGCAGTTGATCGTCGGACAACTGGCTGATCGTCTTTTCCCAATCGTTGATGACCACGACGCGCTCACGATATTTCGCTAGCGCTCGCTCGATGGGGTCTCCTACAACCATGCGAACTATGTTTTTGAACATACATCCTCGATATTGATTACACCACACAGAATATGGAAAGAGATTATAACACATCGGCATAAGCGCCGCGTAAGACGCATATCCCGCCGATTCAGGCTGAATGCGGGCGGCATTTTGCCGTTATAATGGCTGTTCTAGGCTTTTATGATATAGCGGAAAGGATATGCGATGCAATACACGAGATTGGGGCGTACCGGATTAAAAGTGAGTCGGCTGTGTCTGGGGACGATGACGTTCGGCTGGTCGGCGGATCGTCCGACATCTTACGCGATCATGGACGCGGCATTCGACGCGGGAATCAACTTCTTCGACACTGCCGATATTTACTCGCGCTGGGTGGAAGGCAACGCGGGCGGCGTCTCGGAGGAGATCATCGGCGAATGGCTGAAAGATAAGCCGCGTGCGCAGGTGATCGTCGCCACGAAAGCGCGGGGGCGCATGTGGGACGGCGTGACCGGCGAAGGACTCAGCCGCCATCACATCATGCAGGCGGTTGAGGACAGCTTACGCCGCCTGAATACCGACTACATCGACCTGTATCAAACGCACTTCCCCGACGACGAGACACCGCTAGACGAGACGCTCCGCGCATTGGATGATCTGGTGCGGGCGGGTAAGGTGCGCTACGTGGGGGCGAGCAATTATCCGGCGTGGTTGTTGATGAAATCGCTGTGGGTGAGCGACGTGAAGGACATCGCCCGCTATGATTCGCTCCAACCACATTACAGCCTGTTGCACCGCGCCGAATACGAGAATCAACTGGTGGACGTGTGCGCCGATCAACAGGTAGGGGTCATCCCGTACAGCCCATTAGCCGCCGGATTCCTGACCGGAAAATACACCCGTGAGGGCAAAACCGCCGATACCACACGCGACGATGGTGGCCTCATCACGCGCTTGACGGCCGATGATCGCGCCTTCGATGTGCTGGACCGCGTCCGCGAGATTGCCGACGGGCACGGCGTCGCGGTGGCGCATGTGGCGCTGGGCTGGTTGCTGGCGAAGCCGACGATCACTTCACCGATCATCGGAGCGCGAACGGTGGCGCAGTTGCAAGAGGTGGCGGGCGCTACCGACCTGACGCTGACGGCGGAAGAAGTGGCATCGCTGGACGCGCTGAGCGCGGGATTCTAGCGCGATCTGCGGCGTCAATCTTTCAGGAAGCCGATAATCAGCGTGACGGCGCAGACCATCCAGCCGATGATGGCGACGGCGGTCACGCCGTTCATGAAGAATAGCGTCGAGGCGATCAGCACGCTACCGAAAAACACGGAACGCGCTGTCGTCTGGTTGGCTTTCTCGATGCGGCGCAACTGCTGGCGATGGGCGACGCCGGGGTTGGTCGTCACGCGCAATTCGCCCTTGTCCAGCGTATTCAGCACGTTATTGGTGCGGTCAAGCGGCGCGAGGGTGCGGCGGAATAGTTGCTCGCCCAGCGCCCGTAGCACTTGCCCGCCGTTACCGTTGAATAGGCTTTGCACGATGAACGCGCCGGGCTTGCCGTCAATGCTGGCGCGTTCGCCGTGCGGGATGTCCATGCCGAAGCCGCGCGCGATCAACGTCTCGGTGTACGGTTGTAGCTCGTACCACGGGTTATACTGCGCGTCGAGACTGGTACACATGCCGCTTAGAATGCTGATCGTCCGGCCTAAGTAGATGAAATCCTGCGGGATGTAGAACGGCATGGACAGTAGCAGGTCGTTGAACTCCGATGCGAGGTCGGCCATCTGGTTGTAATCCACCTGCTTCAGGTCGGACATGCTCAAGCCCCACACCTGATCGAACGTGGCTTCCGCCGCTTCGATGATGCGGTCAATGTCCGCGCCGGGCAACAGGAAGCCGAGTTTTTGATAGCTCTTTATCAAGCCGGCGGCATCGCGTACCAGCACGGAATACAGCGTTGTCACCATGCCATCGGCGATCTCGCGGGTGAGCGTGCCGGTCATGCCGAAGTCCACGAAGATCAGATAGAACGGGCGACCATCCGGGCCGAAATCGGCGTTTTCGTCTTCGACGGGCAACGGGTACACGAATAGATTGCCCGGATGCGGGTCGGCATGAAAGAAGTAATGGTCGAATACCTGCGACAGGTACGTATCCATCAGGCGGCGGGCGACGGCTTTCCGGTTGATACCGGCGCGGTCTAGCGCGTCGAAGTCGGTGATTTTGATGCTGGTGACATCTTCAATCGTCATCACGCGATCCGTCGAGAGGCGATAGTACACTGTCGGGATGTACACGCCGCGCACATGGCGGAACATCTCCATAAAGCGGGCGGCGTTGTATGCTTCGTGCTTGTAAGACAGTTCTTCGAGAAGCACCTTGCCGAATTCTTCGACAAGCCCGTTAGCATCGGCGCGGCGGTTGATGAAGCGAAAGCGCATGGCGACCCGTGCCACGATGCGTAACGTGCTGAGGTCGATATAGCAGATGTCGCGGATGTCGGGGCGCTGAACTTTGATGACCACCCTTTCGCCGTTCTTCAGGCGAGCGCGGTGTACCTGCCCCAGCGAGGCCGCCGCGATGGGTTGCTCGTCGATCCATTGGTAATGCTGTTCTATCGTCCCTAGCTCGCTCTCGATCACGGCGCGGATACGGCTAAAGGGGATGGTGGGCACTTCATCCTGTAGCGATTCTAGCTCGCGGATGATCTCCGGCGGCAGGATGTCCACGCGGGTAGAAATGAACTGGCCGAGCTTGATGAACATACCGCCGCGCTTGACGGCGAAATTGCGATATTGGCGGGCGTATTTCGTCCAGCGCTGAATGTTGGTGCGCTCCACGTAAGACGGAAACAGCTTATACACATACACCTGCCAGAAGATGACGCGCACGAACAGCCACGCATCGAAGGCCAGCGTGCGCCAGAAGCGCCACTGCAAACGCCACGAACGCGGCAAGCGTTCCGGCTCGCGCACGGTGCTGTCGTCAGGCGACGGCACATCGTCATCGCCCCAGCCACCGCGCGATGTGATCTGCGCTGGTGCGGGTTCGAGGAAATCCGGTTCCTGCACCGGATCGGACTTGACGGCGGGCACCGGCGTCTCGTGGGCGGTGCCCGCAGGGTATGGCGTGCCCGCGCCGTTAGGACTTTTGCTCGGTGGCGGGTCGGGGATCAACGAATCGTATACAGAGCGTGAATTCTTCAAACTTGGCATCGGCAATCTCTAAATCCCATAAAGCATACGGTAAGACGATATTGCGGCGGTATGGCCCGACGCGCAAGGTGAGTTCATCGCGGGAACGGTACAAGTCCATATCGTTTTTATCGACGAAAGGCAACGGGACGCGCAGGCGATATTGACCGTCGGATTCGTCTTTCTCGATGGTGTGTGTCTTGCCCTTGAACATCTGTTGAACGGGGTTTTTATCGCCATATAGTACTTCGCCCAACTGCCGCAAAGCGTCCAGCCCGGTCACTTCCCCGCCGAAAAGCGGCGCTTTCATCAGTGGCAACTGGCCGAACGCCTCTTCGATGAACGCGATATTTTCGCGCTGGCGGTCTTTCCACATAGCGAAGTACGGGTCATCCACCTCATCGGGGATGATGCGGTTGCAGATGATGGCGTCGGTGGCGTAGCCGTACAGATTGAGATAGGTATAGGTGCGTTGTGTCTCTTTGATGACCATTTTTTCCGGATTGATAACCAGTCGAATGCTGGCGACTTCGGGATTTGCCAGCAAATCGCGGACTTTATCCAGCGTGTCAAACAACATCTTGACCTGATTCCATGCGTCTTCGTCGGGTGCTTCCGGCGTGTTGCGCCCGAAGACGCGGCCAATAGGCCGCAACACCTTGCCGAATCCCCGCGCCAGACCGATGACGCGCATCAGCCACCAGCGCGTGACATCCGGCAGACTGAGCAAGCGCAGAGTCTCGGCGGTGGGCGCGGCATCGACGATCAGCACGTCGTACTCGTCTTCTTCAAAGTATTTGTTGATCCACAGCAGATGAGCGCCTTCTTCGAGGCCGGGCAGGATGGTCACTTCTTCAGCGACGATCTCATCCACACCGGCGCGGCTGAACAGCGCAACCATGTATTGCTGGAAGCGTCCCCAGTATTTATCCATCGAATAGCGGGCGTCTACTTCTTGTGCCCACAGGTTCGGGGCGATCTCCGTCGGCTCGGGGCCGATCTCTTTTTCCAGCGAATCCGCCAGACTGTGGGCGGTATCGGTACTGATGACGATGGTCTTTAGCCCCATCTCGGCGCAACGTAGCGCCGTCGCCGCGCTGATGCTGGTCTTGCCAACGCCACCCTTGCCTGTATGGACGATCACGCGCATGATTATTTCTCCATTCACGAAACTACGATCATTATACATTAAAACAATACGTAGTTGGGCGGCGTAGCGTTCTAACTCACGGAGCGTTAAGTCGGTTATCGGGCGATCAAGCGGGCTTATTAAACGCGCCGATGAATTTGATCCGGGTCGGGCGCGAGTGGTAGATACGCGGTGACCGATAGGCCGCCGCCGTTCTGATTGGCGATTTCCAGATGACCGTGCAACAGGCGCAAACCCTCTTTGACCAGCGACAAACCCAGACCGGCGCCCTGCTGGGGTTTGTCGGTATTCGCCAGCTTGAAGAAGCGGTCAGTCAGGCTATTCAGATAGGCCGGATTAACACCGCGCCCACCATCCACCACGCGCAGAAAGCCGAAGCCGTCCCGCGCACCGATGATGACCGATACCGGCAAATCACCGCCGAAGATCAGCGCGTTACGCAAAATTTCGCTGAAGATCGTCGTCAGCAAATCCCAGAAGCCGGGCACAGTCACCTGATCGACACCATCGAAAAACAGGCTGTTGAGCCGGTCAACATCGGCGGGGGCGAAGTCTTCGCGCAGGGACTCGATGGTGGCTTCTAGCGCCAGACGCAGATCAACCGCGCTCAGTTGTTCCGCGCCGAAGGGGGTGATAACGTCACAATCGACTTTGGTCAGAATGACGATCTGGCTAATCAGGCGGTCCGCCTGCTGGGAGACATTGTGCAGGGAATCGAGCGCCCGCCACGAGAAATCGTCGGGCATCTCCTCAAGTTCTTCGATCAGCAACTCCCCGACGCCGAACGCTTCGAGCAGGCGCGTCATGTTGCCGCGTTTGCCTGCCACGATGTCCATGAGCGATTGGTTGGCCTGTCGCTTGCCCGCATCCAGCCAGACGCGGGCGCGTTGCAGGCGGTTTTCGATGGAGATGACCACATCTTCAATGCGGACGGGCTTCATCAGGTAGTCGTCAACGCCCATGCGCTTAGCGGAGCGCACATGATCCAGTGAATCTAGCGATGTCAGGAAGATAAAAGGGATCGTCAGTAATTCGGGGTCGTGATGCACTTCACGCAACAGGCCGAAGCCGTCCAATTCGGGCATCATCACATCGCTGACGATGACATCAAAGCGCAGATCACGGCGGCGCAGATATTCTAGCGCCATGCGGCCATTGACGGCGGTTGTGACATCGTAGCCGCTAGCCGCTAACCCGAGCGATAGCACATCCAATAACTGCGGATTATCTTCGACCAGCAAAACGCGAAAAGGGAGCATAACGTTCGCTTCAATCCTCAAGCCTCAATACCTACTTAAATTACCTGACATACCTGAGCCGTTCCGACAATAACGAAAGAACGCGGCGCGACTCGTCCGAGAATACAGCAAGATATTTCTCGCCCAGTCAACATCACAGAGACGATCTTCAATGGTCTAACGGTTTCTTATCCGTTAGAATTGAGTTAGCCTACAATTTGATTTTATCATCGTTGGCCGCAAAATACGTATTAGATTATGGCAAAAAAAGTGACAGATTCGTCATCCGCAGGACTACCCAACCAGTTATCCAGTATCCGGTTGCGCCATGTGCTGGACAGCGCACAGAGCGAAGTATACCGGATGCAATGGGCAAGCGACGGGCAAAAGCTCGCCATCCCCAACGCTAATCGCTCTATCGCCATCTGGGACATCAACCAGCGTGAACCCGGGCGGCACCTGACCGGCCACACTGACCGCGTATATGACGTGAGCTGGTCACCGGTGGATAGCAACCAGCTAGCATCGGTTTCGCGTGATGGTCAGGTCTTGCTGTGGGATGTGGTCAACGGACTGGCGTACAACAAGTTTCAGCTAGACAGTCGGGCGAATTTCAGCGTGGCGTGGTCGCCGGATGGCCGCAATATCGCGTGTGCGACGCGCAACACCGTTCTAATCATCGACGCGCACACCGGCCAGACGATCAAGAAGTTGCTCAACCACAGTCAGGGCGTGTACTGCGTGGCGTGGTCGCCGGACGGCAAGACGCTAGCATCCGGCTCGGCGGATAGCCGCATCGTGGTGTGGAGCACGCTGACATGGCAGAAGATCACCGCGCTGGAAGACCACACCAACGTCATCATTGATCTGGCGTGGTCGCCGGATGGCCGGATGCTGGCCTCTAGCTCCGCCGATTGCACTATCCGCCTGTGGAATACGCACGTCTGGCGGGCGGCGGTGACGCTGGAAGGTCATAGCCGCTACGTGAACGCGGTCAGTTTTTCGGCAGATGGCCGCTTTCTAGCGTCGAAGTCGGGCGATGATACGGTGAAGATATGGTCAACCGGCGACTGGAAAGCCGTGCATACCATCACGGAGAAGCGCGGCGCATCCGGGCCGTATCTCTCCAGCCTGCAATTTCACCCACAGATGCCGCTTCTCGCCACGCTGGGCGAACATGATGTCGGCGTGCGGCTGTGGGGGTTTGACCCGCCCGCGATGCTGACAGCAGGCGCGACGGTGCAGGCCATCCACTACGTCAACGCAAAAGTGGTACTGGTCGGCGATAGCGGCGTCGGTAAATCGGGGCTGGGGCTGGTACTGTGTAACCGGCCATTTGAATTGACCGACTCCACACACAACCGCAAGGTGTATTCATTCGACACGCAGACTGAAGAACATCCGGATAAGCAGATCACACACGAGACATTGCTGTGGGATTTGGCCGGTCAGCCCGGCTATCGGCTGATTAACCAGTTGCATCTGAACGATGTCTCGGTGGCGCTGGTGGTCTACGATTCGCGGCACGAGGTCAACCCGTTTTCCGGCGTGGTGCATTGGGTGAAGGCGCTCCGACAGGCGCAGAAGCTAGACGAAGGCGGGCAGAAGCTCAAGATTTTTCTGGTGGCGGCACGCACGGATCGCGGCGTCGTCGGCATCAGCGAGCGCCGCATCCAGAAGTTCATGAGCGATATGGGCATCGAGCGTCATTTCAACACCAGCGCAAAGGAAGGCTGGGGCATCGCTGAATTGCGCGAGACGATCAAAGCGGCGATAGCGTGGGACACCCTGCCCCGCGTCAGTTCAACGCGGCTATTCGACCAGATCAAACGCTTCATCATCGAGCAGAGCGAATCCGGCGCGGTGCTGGTCGACTCCGAGGCGTTGCGGACGATGTTCGTCATGGCGCATCAGATGAAAGATACCGCCGAACTCAAGGCGCAATTCGAGACGTGTATCGACCTGTTAATCGCACGCGGGCTGATCGAACGGCTGACGTTCGGCGATTTGATCTTGCTTCAACCGGAGATGCTGGACGCTTACGCCTCCGCGCTGGTGAACGCGGCTAAAGATCAAGCGGACGGGCTGGGTTATATCGCGGAGGAAGACGTGCTGAACGGCAACTTTCAACTGCCGTCATCGTTGCGCCTGCAAAACAAGAAGCGGGAGCGCGTATTCTTGAACGCCACCCTGCACAAAATCCTGCAACACGAAGTCGCCCTGCGCGAACAGACCGACGGCGGCGCCTTTATCGTGTTTCCGTCGCAATTCACGCGGCAAGCGCCCGACCTCAGCGAGCAGACCGGCCAGAAAATCCGCTTCGCGTTTGAAGGGTCAATCATCAAAATCTATACGACGCTGGTCGTGCGGCTGGCGCAGACCGGATTCTTCGCGCTCAATGAGCTATGGCAGAACGCGGCACTATTCACCGCGACCAGTACCAAGACGCAAGTCGGCTTATTCTTGCAGATGGAGACTGATAGCGAGGGCGAACTATCCCTGTTTTTTGACGAAAAGACCAGCAATTACGTGCGCTATCAATTTGAGGAATACGTGCGGGCGCATCTGCGGCGACGGGCGTTCGGCGGGTCGGTGCGCCGTATGATGAGCCTGACCTGTGATTGCGGCTACACCATCCCCGACGATGTGATCGCGTTACGCAAATCCAATCATCATACATCGGTCAATTGCCCGATATGCAGTCAGGAATTATCTCTGCTGGATGGTCAGGAAGCCGCCGAACAGGGGCGGCGCTGGATCAAACAAATGAACCGGATCGCCAGTCAGGAGAGCGAGAAGGCCGCCGCCGTCGCCACGCTATCCGGCAAGCAGATGACCGAAGATTTCGACGTTTTCCTGTGCTACAACAGCCGCGACAGAGAGCTAGTCAAGCGGATCGGGCTGGCGTTGTGCGAACAGGGCTTGCATCCGTGGCTGGATGAATGGGAGTTGCGTCCGGGTATGCGCTGGCAGGATTTGCTCTCGCAACAGATCGGCAAGATCAAGTCGGCGGCGGTATTCGTCGGCGGCGAGATGGGGCCATGGCAAAACATGGAGATTGAGGCGTTTCTGGATGAATTCGTCAAGCGCGGTTGTCCGGTCATTCCGGTGATTCTGGAGTCGTGCATCGAAGTGCCCAACCTGCCGCCATTCCTCAAAAATATGACGTGGGTAGATTTCCGGCAAAGCTCGCCGAATCCGTTGGAGCGGTTGAAGTGGGGCATCACCGGCGAAAAGACGCCGCGCATGTGAGGCGAGAGGCCAAACAAAAACGGGCGCTGTGCTTCTGCGCCCGTTTGCTATCTGTCTATTATCCGGTCAAAAACCGTAGCGATTGCCCGCCGCTTTAGTCCGCTTTCGGCGGTTTTTCAGCTTCCGGCTTCGGCGGAACGCCAGCGCCTTTGTCTTGCAGGGCGTCGATGCCGTAGCGGTTCATGTCGCCGACACGGTTGATGAACTGTTGCATGAAGCCGGTCACTTCCATCGGGAAGATGAATTTGGTGGAATCACTGCGTCCGACTTCTCTCAACGTCTCGAGATACTGCAAGAGCATCGTCTTATCGTCGATATTACGCGCATCTTGATAGATGGCTTCTAGCGCTTTGGCGTAACCCTGTGCGCGGAGCAATTGCGATTCGCGTTCGCCCTGCGCCTTGAGGATGGCCGACTGCTTCTCACCCTCTGCTTTGAGGATGGCGGATTGGCGCTGACCTTCAGCGATGGTGATGGCGGCTTCGCGCTCACCGCTAGCCCGCGTGACCTGTGCGCGGCGCTCGCGCTCGGCGGTCATCTGGCGGTTCATGGCGTCCTGTACTTCACGCGGCGGCTCGATCTCACGGATTTCAACGCTGGTGATTTTCAAGCCCCAGCGCTCGGTGATTTCGTCCAGCTTGACGCGCAAAATTTCGTTGATCTCGTCGCGCTTACTCAGCACAAAGTCGAGTTCGATGTCGCCGATGACGGCGCGTAGCGTGGTTGTGGCGATGTTGATAGCGGCGCTGACCACGTTATCGACTTCTAGCACCGACTTCTTGGGGTCGGTGACGCGATAGTAAACCAGAAAGTCGATGGAGATCGGCGCGTTATCCTGCGTGATGGCGGTCTGCGCTGGAATATCCAGAAAGCGCTCGCGGATGTCTACCGAAATCGCACGTTCCAGAAACGGAATGACGATGACAATACCGGGTCCGCGTGTGCCAGCATAGCGTCCCAGCGCCAGAATGACCAGTCGCTGGTATTCGGGCACGATGCGGACGACGTTCGCCAGCACATAGACCACAAATAGAACAAGTACAATCCCGATAATAAGAGCCGGTGAGTCCATGCAGTTTATTCCCTTTCGTCTAGTAATTCATCAGGTTGCGGACTGCGCTTACGCTTGAGCGGCTCTACGATCAAGCGCAGATTCTCCCGCCCGATGACGACGACACGCTCGCCCATCTCGACATTTTCTTCTTCTTCGGTCACTGCTGACCAGTGTTCACTGTTGACGTATACCGTGCCCACCGGATCAAGCGCACGGGTTACACGCCCGCGCATCCCGATGATGTTGGTATCACGATCAATAGCCGGATCGTTTTTCATGTTACGCAACATTGGCATCAGTACAAATTGGTGATAGGCCGCCGGAATAATCAACGACAACACCAGAATCAACGGTGAAACGGAAATCGACTCGGTGAATAGCAGTAAGCCGCCGATGCCCTGAAGCACCAGACCACCCAGCGCGAAAGGCGCGAAGCGCGTATGGATAAACGGCACCAGCATAAAAGCGCTACCACCCAGCACGATCACCATCACAAAAAACCAGTTGGTCGGCAATTGTGCCAGCACATAGATGCTTCCGGCGAAACTACCGAGCGCGACCACCTCAATAACACCGGTACCCGGCATATAAGCGGCAGTGACCGCGATCCACAGGCTAAACACCAGCCCCAGATACACCAGATCGGCGTTAACCGTCGCAACACTTACATCAAAAATACCCATAGTGTTCCCTTACAGCACAATATTCAACAGACTGCACACCCATTATAGCCTAAAATGCGCCGCGTGGGGTAACGACACCCTACCGATTGGGGGAATTGATGGCAGGTGTCGGGCGCGGACAAATCAGGCGCGATAAATTGCGTCCCCTTCAGAAGATGATTTGTAGGAGCATGACGTGCTATGCTCGGCCAATGATCGGGAATGCACCCGACGCACGCCGACGGAATGACTCGCGTTTAGGCGAAGGTGTGTTATAATGCGTTCGCAAATTCAGCGAACACACATAGGCGGATTTGCGAGCGTTGTCCCACAAAACGAAGCCTCAATTGAACACCGAACGTCTCATCATTGATTTCAACCAATTGGCCGCCATCGGCGCGACAATCGAAGGGGGCGTCAGCCGTCTGGCGCTATCCAACGAGGACTTAGAAGCGCGGGCATGGCTGGCCGAACAATTCGAGCAGGCTGGTTTGGTCGTCCACGACGACGACGCCGGCAATCTAAGCGGCATCCTGCGTTCCGAACAGCCGGATGCCCGCACGCTGATTATCGGCTCGCATCTGGACACCGTGCCCAACGGCGGGCGCTATGATGGCTCGGTGGGTATTCTCGGCGCGTTGGAGTGCGTGCGGTGCATACAGGAAGCGAAGATCGAACTGCCCTTCCATCTGGAAATCATCAACTTCACCGATGAAGAAGGATGCTGGCAATCGCTTTTCGGTAGCCGCGCCCTGACCGGCACGTTGAACAAAGATTACGCGCTGACGCTGAATGACGATGTGGGGCAATTTCGCGCCGCGCTATTCCGCGCCGGAATCCGCCCGTCAGATGTGCCCCGCGCCCGCCGCGATCCGGAGACGGTGCTGGGCTATCTGGAACTGCACATCGAACAGAGCTATCATCTTGACGAGAAAAAGATCGACATCGGCGTTGTGACAGCTATCGTCGGGCGTAGCACGTACATGATTACATTTCACGGGGAGGCGTCGCATAGCGGCACGACGCGCACCGCAGATCGCCGCGATGCCCTGCTGGGCGCGGCCAACTTCATCACCGAGATACACCGTACCATCCGCCAGCGTTATCCGGATGGCGCGGTGAATTGCGGCAATGTCACGGTGGAGCCGGGCGCGTTTAACATTATCCCGTCGCAAGCGTGCATCACGGTAGAATGTCGCCACAGTGACCGCGACATGCTGGACTCCATGCAGAACGATCTACAGGCGTTAGCGCAGACCATCAGCCAGCAATACGGGCTGGAAGTCGAGGTTAACTGTCGGGTACAGATGCCCGCCGCGATGCTATCCGGCCAGATGATCCTCGCCGCCGAAGAAGCATGTCAGCGCGTCGGGGTCAGCCACATGCGCCTGCAAGGATTGGCCGGCCACGACGCGCAGATCATGAGCAGTTTTACCCCCACCGGTATGATTTTTATCCCCTCAGTCAATGGTATCAGCCACAGTCCAAAAGAATTCACCGAATGGGCGGATGTCGTCAAAGGGGTGCGCGTCCTGCTGGAAACGATCATGGTGTTGGCGGAAAATGCGCCCCGTGATTGACGCTGGAAGCGGGCATCGACGGGGCGCGGGGGTGTCGTTTAGTCGTTGAGTGCCTGATACGGCCATGTGTTATGGCTGACGGAGCGGCCTTCAGGGTTGGGCAACACGCGGAAGAAGCACCCACTGAACAACTCGGGGTTCTCCGTGCCGGGACCGTAGTTGCTCAAGCCGTCGAAGTGCGGCTCGTCCCAGTCCACCTTGTATTCAATGTAGTAATCGCCGGGCAGTAGATTGCCGAGTACCGAGTAGTAGAACACCCAATAGCGATCACCGATCAGGCGGATTTCGGAGCGTATCGGGTTCGGCAACGGCAGAACTTGATAGTACGTGACGGAATAGTTCACGTTTTCGATGTGGTTGAGCATCTGCGGGCGCGTGAAGGTGAACCATGACCAGAAAACGATGGTGTTATCGGTGTCGTAGATGATGCCCGGCTCGGCCACCGGATAATCACGGCATTCGGCGAACACCAACCCGGGCGTTTCCTGTCGGGGCATCACGAACTGGTCACGAGCGCCGATCTGGATCAGTGGTTTTTCCGGCGGGATGTAGTTGGGGTTCAAGAAGCCGCCGAACGGCGATAGGATGGCGCTGGTGCCGGTGCTGACGAAGCGCCCCTCGAACACGTCGCCACGCGGCGTATCGGTGGAGTCTGTCGTCGTGCCATCAGGCGTCACGCCGTTCACTTCCGCGCCGGTTGCGGGCGGTGCGGATGGCTCGCGGCAACCGTCCTGAAGATCGTCGGCGAAGTCGCTGAAGATGGTATCGTTCGCGTTATTGGTGCGGGCAATCGCCACATAGGCGCTACCAATCGCGCCCGCCGCCAGCGTGCCGCCGGTGTACGTCACCACTTCGCTGACGCTATACGCGCCACTGACGGCCACACGCCGCAAGCCGGTTAGCGGCTCGCCGGTGCCACCAGCGCCGGAGAAAATTTGATAGTAGATGTCGAATCCGGCCTGCATCGTGCCGGAGAACTCTAGCACGGCGCGGTCTTCACAAAGTACCGCGAAATAGTCGATAGTCGATGTCGGGCCGGTGTCAACGTCCTCATTTTGCGCGGAGACGGTCAGCGCCGCCACGCCCGCCATCGCCAGCAATAACATCGTGATGATAAGTTTACGCATCATGCGCTGATCCTCTCAAAATTGACCTGAACTCAACCGCTATCTTACCGCAAAGCCGCGCCAATTACCTGACCAAAACCCGACGCTTTGCGCGATAAACCTTAATTCAATATCAATGCAAGCGAATGTTACAATATAGCAACAACACAATGTCAACGAATTGACGTTACCGCGTTTCACGGAAAAGAGTCGAGCAATGAAGACGATAGAACTAGGACCGGCCATCGGCCAGAAAGTCACTGATTTTAACCTTGAAGACGGCAAACAACAGCGCTTCACACTGGGCGGGTTAATCGGCGATAGCGGCATTTTGCTAGGATTCATCGGCAATATCTGGCACGTCGCCAGCATCCGCAGAATCTTATGGCTACAGCATCATCTACACCGCTTCACGCTGATGGGTGTCTCCGTCGCGTTGCTGGTTGAGGAGCATCACAACACCCTGCACAGCTTCTTGATGAGCAGTCCGCTTCCGGTACCGTTCCCCATACTGGCCGACGCCGAAGGCAAAACCCACGCGCAATATCACATGCATCGTCATCCCGGGCTGTTGCTGGTTGATAACGAGCGCATCCTGCGCGAGAAATGGCTGATGTCGATTGATCGCGTATGGCCGAAACAGAGCGAAATTGCCGAAGCGATTCAGCGCGTCACACGCCCCTGATACCCCCACATCCACCAACAAAGCCGCTAATCGGGTGCGTATCGCGTGCGTCGATCCACCCGATAGGACAATACAAGGCTTAACACAATCGCCCGCATCCGCGTTATAATGGCAATATACAGGCCAACATGACAGGATATACCACATGCAACATTCACCGGGCAAGTCGGACGCCGCGCCGCCCGTTCACGATGACCCGATGACGCAAACCATCATTCACCATCTGCTGGTTGGGACGAATCGATTACAGCGCATCCCGCCAATCGGCGTCTTGATCGCCCTGCTCGGGCTGGCGGCGCTGGTCGGCATCGCGTGGGGCGCGATGGTGGCGTTCGCGTTGTGCGCGGTGACGATGTTGATAAACTGGGCGCTCCTGTGGATTTTACCGCGACTGGAGCGAAGCTACGGCCCGGATCGTCCGTCGGCGCTGGCGCTAGGCGTCGTTTTGACACTCGGCGGCGTGGTGACCGGCCTGCTGAACGCGCATCCGGTCATCTTGCTGGCGGGGTGCGCGGCGCTGGTCGGCGTGGTGTATTACAGCACACACGTCGAACCGTTGCGGCTAGGCGTGACGGAGCAGACATTGGTCATCCCCGAATGGCGCGGCGATGCGCCCGCGTTGCGCGTGTTACATATCGGCGATATACACGTCGAGCGCATCACCGACAGAGAGCGTCGCCTGAATGCGCTGGTGCGGGAACTCACGCCGGATGTGATCGTGTTTTCCGGCGATTTCGTCAATATCTCGTACACCGACGATGCGCGGGCGCATGACGACATCCGCACTTTGATCGGGGAATGGCGGGCGCGTTATGGCGTGTATTGCGTGGGCGGCACATACACCGTCGAGTCACCGGCGCATGTGCGGGCGTTCTGCGCTGGATTGGATAATCTGCGCTTGCTGGAAGATGCGTGGGTGAGCATCGCCACGCCAGCCGGAAACTTGCATCTGCTGGGGATGCAGACGACGCACCGCATGGCGGTAGATCGGGCGAAAATCCGCGCTTTGTGGGACGAACGCCCGCCCGATGACGGCATGACGCTATTGCTAACTCATGCGCCCGATGTCGCGCCTTCAGCCGGTGAACTGGGGTTTGATCTGTACGTGTGCGGCCATACGCACGGCGGGCAGTTGCGCTTACCGTTGGTCGGCGCGATCTTCAGTGGCAGTCACTACGGGCGGCGCTATGTGATGGGACGCTATCGCGTCGGCAAGACGACGTTATACACATCGCGCGGGGTGGGACTGGAAGGACTGGGAGCGCCGCGTGCGCGGTTGCTGTGCCCGCCGGAAATCGTTTTATGGCATATCAAAGGGGGAGGCGCGAATGATTAATCGTAGCAGATTAGCGCGGATGATGGCCGGTGTTCTGCTGGGGCTGGCGATGGTTGTGCTGGGGACAGCTTGCACGGAATCCGAACAGCCGGTCATGACGCAGACGCCGCAGGCCAGCGCGACGGCGTTCCCCACCGCCAACCGCGACACCGCCACCCCCGCGCCGACGTTACCACCACTGACGGAAGTCGCCCGCAGGCCGCAGACACCGCCGACCACGCGCACCCCGCCGTGTGACGATGCACCGCCGACACGGTTGGTCGTCGGGGAGCGCGGGCGAGTCGGCGCGGAGGACATGCGCCCGTTGAACATCCGCGCCGATGCGGGCACGGATGCACGCATCATCGGGCGGTTGGAGGTCGGCGACGTGGTACGCATCATCGACGGGCCGCGATGCGCGAACGGCTTCGTGTGGTATTTGATGGAGCGCATCGACGGCGACGGCACCGGCTGGATTGCGGAGGGCGAAGCCAGCTTTTATTACATCGAGCCGTATTTGATCGGGTAAGAGTCCGCAGACGGGCAAGCGATGAACCATGCCATCGCGGGCATTGACCGCACGAGGCTGACAGTGAAGCAGAAGCGGAAAGGACACATCTGATGAGTACAATGCGAGCCGTCGTCGCCTCTGACGGCAAACCTGTGATCGTGAATGACTACCCCGCCCCGCCGATGACCGCCGACGGTGTGCGCATCGCGGTGCGGGCGACAGCGCTCAACCGTGCCGACTTGATGCAGGTGCGCGGGCAATACCCACCACCGGCGGGCGCACCGCACACGCTCGGGCTTGAACTAGCGGGCGAGATCGTCGATGTGGGCGCGAACGTCACCGGCTGGCAGGTCGGCCAGCGCGTGATGGCGCTGGTGGCCGGTGGAGGCTATGCGGAACAGGCGGTAGTCCACCACGAACACATCATGCCGATTCCCGATAACCTGAGTTACGAGCAAGCCGCCGCCATCCCGGAAGCGTTCCTGACCGCCTACAGCAACATGATCGAGATTGGGCGGCTGTGCGATAACGAGCGCGTGCTGATCCACGCGGGCGCGAGTGGCGTCGGGCTGGCCGCTATTCAGATAGCCCATGTGAGCGGCGCGGAAGTGTACACCACCGCCAGCGCCGCCAAACATGCGATCTGCCGCGAGAATGGCGCGGATGTCGTCATCGACTACCGGACGCAGAATTTCGCCGATGTCATCCGCCAAACGTGCGGCGGCGTGCATCTGGTGATCGACTTCATCGGTGCGCCATACTGGGACGATAACGTGCGCGTGCTGGAAAAGTGGGGGCGGCTGGTACTGGTCGGGCTGATGGGCGGGACGGAGAAAACGATCAGCCTGCGCGACATCATGGCGAAGCGGCTGAGCATCATGGGTAGCACGCTACGCAACCGCGAACAGGCGCTGAAATCAGCGCTGATCGCCAATTTTAGCGGCTGGGCGTTGCCGCTTTTCGCCAATGGCGACCTTCAGCCGAACGTGTGGCGGGTGATGGCGCTGGATGACGTAGCGGCGGCACACGCGCTGATGCGCGAAAATCAAAACGCGGGAAAGATCGTGCTAACGCTGTGACGCGGTGCATCAGGCGATGGGTAGCGTGACGTTGAACGTGCTACCCGCGCCGAGATGACTGGTGACGCAAATACGCCCGCCGTGCCCATCGACTATCGCTTTGGTGATGGACAGGCCGAGTCCGGTGCCTTCCTGCTCTCTGTGATCGACGGTGTTCACGCGGAAGAACTTATCGAACAGGTACGGCAGATCATGCTCCGGGATGCCCAATCCGTTATCGGATACGCTGACGGTGACATCGCCTTCGGCATTGACCGCGCTCATATGTACCTGTCCGCCCGTCGGCGTGTACTTGATGGCGTTGGATACCAGATTGCTGAACACTTGGTGCAAGCGAACCGGATCGGCCATAACCTGAATGCCAGCATCAAACGGCGCTAATTCCAGCAGGATGTCTTTTTGACCGGCTAGAAACAGATGCTCGTGCAGGGCGTCCTGCACGATGCCCAACAACGACACGCGGCGCATTTGCCACTGTAAGCCAGATTCAATCTGGGTGATGTCCAGCAGGTTAGTCACGATGCGGTGCATACGCTCCGCGCTACGGAAGATTTGCGCCGACATCTCGGAGATTTGCTCCGGCGGGGCGTTCGGCTCGTCCACCAGCAAGGCGGCATAACCCATCACCACATGGATCGGGTTCTTGAGTTCGTGCGATACGGTGCGGATTAGCTGGTCTTTGAGGTCGCTCAGATGCAGGATTTGCCGCTTCTGTTGCGCCAGCATGATCTGTGTATTCACCCGTGCCAGCACCTCCTCCAGCTTGAACGGCTTGGTGATGTAATCGACCGCGCCCACCTCAAACGCCTGCACCTTATCGCCCAGATCGCCCTGTGCGCTGATGAATATGACGGGGATGCTGGCCGTCCGTTCGTCGGATTTAACGCATCGGCACACTGCGAAGCCGTCCATCTTCGGCATTCCCACGTCGAGCAGGATCAGGTCGAATAGCGCATCGGTCAATATATCAATAGCCTGCCGACCATCTTCAGCTAACGTCACCGCGTAGCCGTTGCGCGTCAACATGCGCCGCATAATCTCCCGATTGCTGGGCAAGTCATCGACAACAAGAACTTGCCCTTTGATCTGTGTGCTACGCGCCATCTATTCCCGCCTTATAGCATCCACGAGCAGTTAAACTCCCCTGAAACCATTGATTAACAAAAGGGGCGTCATGTTTCATTGTCTCATGAAATGGCGTGTGTGCGGCTAGAATATATTTTGAATCCAATTAAAATTGCGTTTGTATGCCCTGCTAGAGGCCGAATCCATCGTCCGGCCTCCGCATCCATACCGCGTCTAAACGGTTGTCGCGCCGTCGTCAGCTTGACGCGCCAGACGCGCATATTTCGCCATCACGCCGGATGTATAGTTCGGCGCGGGCGGCGACCAATCGGCGCGGCGGCGTGCCATCTCGTCATCGCTAATCAGCACATTGAGGCTACGCTCCGCGACGTTCACTTCGATGATGTCGCCTTCACGCAATAGCCCGATGGGGCCGCCGACCATCGCTTCCGGCGCACAATGGCCGATCATCAGGCCGCGTGTGCCACCACTGAAGCGGCCATCGGTCAGCAACATCACATCCTGCCCCAGCCCTTGCCCGACGATGGCGGCGGTCACGCTGAGCATCTCGCGCATTCCCGGCCCGCCGATTGGCCCTTCATAACGCACAATGACCACATCACCGGCTTTGATCTGCTGGGATTGCACCGCCTGCATCGCTTCTTCCTCACGGTTGAAGATACGCGCCGGGCCTTTGTGATATTGCGGTTCATCACCTTTCAGCTTGACCACCGCGCCACGCGGCGCGAGATTGCCCTTCAATACGACAAGGCCACCGGTCGGCTTGATCGGCGCGGAAAGCGGCAGGATGACCTGCTGGCCGGGCGTCTCGGTGGCGGACTGCGCCTCGTGTGCGAGCGTGTTACCGGTGACGGTCAGTGCTTCGCCCTGCAAATAGCCACCTTCTAGCAGTCGTTGCGCCAACAGGCGAATGCCGCCCGCCTTGTAGACATCGAGCGCGTTATAGCGTCCGGTGGGCGTCATATCGGCTAGAATCGGCGTGCGGCGGCTGATCGCTTCGATGTCGTCGATGGTGAAGTCGATACCGGCTTCGCGGGCGAAGGCTAGCGTGTGCAGTACCGCGTTGGTGCTACCGCCGGTGCCGGTGGCGACGGCGACGGCATTCTCTAGCGCCTGCCGTGTGATGATCTTATCCGGCGTCATATCGCGGGCGATCAAGTCCAGCACCATCGCGCCGGCTTGCATGGCGATGTCGTCTTTCTCCTCCGCGACGGCGGGCACGTCATTCATGCCCATCGGACTGATGCCCATAATGGCGGCCATCGTGGACATGGTATTGGCGGTGAATTGTCCGGCACAGGCGCCGGGTCCGGGACAGGCGATGTCCTCAATCGCTTTGAGTTGCTCGTCGGTGATCTGGCCGGATGCGCGGGCACCGATGGCCTCGAATACGTGGACGATGTTCACATCTTTGTCGTGTTCGACTTCGCCGGTCTTGGATTTCACCGGATATTCGCCGCTGAACTTGCCGGGCATAATCGTGCCGCCGTACAGCATCAGCGACGGGATATTGAGGCGGATCAGCGCCATGATGGTGCCGGGGATGGTCTTATCGCACGACGAAAGCGCGATCACGCCGTCGAAATAATTGGCGCGGGTGACTAGCTCGATGCTATCGGCGATCAATTCGCGGCTGATGAGCGACGCCTTCATGCCGTCCGTGCCCATCGTGATGCCGTCACTGATGCTGATGGTGTTGAATTCTAGCGGTGTGCCGCCCGCCCGCCGGATGCCTTCTTTGACCTTCGCCCCTAGTCGGCGCAGATGGAAGTTACACGGGCCGACTTCCGTCCATGTGTTGGCGACGGCGATGATCGGCTTGGCGAGGTCGTCATCGGTCAGGCCGATAGCTTTGAGCATGGCGCGGGCGGCGGCGCGGTCATTGCCGGATACCAGCGTTCGGCTACGGCGGTTGAGTTGGCGTAATTCGTCACGGATTTCTGGTGAGTCGCTCATGATACTCTCTCTAAATATTCGATTAAATTCTAGCGGTTAAGTATGCCGCATGATGCACAAAGGCGCAACGTAGCGCGGCGCAAAATACGGTGTGATGCGGCGCGATGGCGAACAGAATTGCTTGACATTCGGTTTGATGTGCGTTAACATGACATCCCGTTGCGCCATAGTAATATTCTATGGCGTCATGGTTTTTACAAGCGAAAGAAACGATGGACGACTATTCTAGTAGCAACGAACAGTTGAATAACTTGCAGGTGGTTCGGCGCTGGGAATGAGGTCGTAATTTTTTCGTCATCCCCTTTTGACAGATGCACCCCGACCCACTGCCACAGGTCGGGGTTTTTGATTCACGTCCCCCCAACCGCAAAAGATGTTCAAGATGACGGCTGACGACATTTGAGGCCGTCACGTTGCCCCGTCGCAGATCATAGTCGCGTGCGTTCTTTTCGCGTTCATTTATGCGGAACAAACGCCTTGCCAAGCGAGAAAGGAGGTAAACCCGTTGTGTGATGAGCCTATATCGCATCAATCAGTTCAGATGACCGGTCAGTTAGGAGAAAAACATCATGATGACAACAACCAACTGGACACGCGACGGCAACGGTGGCATCACCGCCTTCGACATCCAGAGGCACAGCGACCTTTCAGCGCGGGTGGCACATCGCAAAATAGTGAATCACATGCGCCGTATTTACCAGCACGAGCAGATCGCGTTTGATTTATACCAGCAGTTAGCAGAGCGCACCGCCAAGCCCGCCAGCAAACAACTCTACGGGCGTTTGCAATTGGCGGAGGCGGAGCAATTGAAGCGCCGCGCTAAATTACTCAAGAGGCTAGGCGCCAAGCCACCCCGACAGATCGGGACGGCGTTGGGGCGGTTGTGGCGGGCGGCGCTGGTCAAGATCAATCCGCGCTATGCGCTGATGTGGCTACGCTGGATCAAGCGCGGTGATGTGCGTCGCCAGCGCGAAGCCGCCAACCTATTGCGCGAATTTGCCCGCCGTTCATGAACTGACGAGGAACGCTTATGTCCGATTTAATAGCGCTACTGCGCGACATCGAAGTTATCATCGAGCCGGTATTCGGCACGCTCGATCCGGTCTTGATGGGGCGATTATTGCTGGTCGTCGTGCTGTGCGGGATGATCGGACTGGAGCGCTCCGAGCATGAACGTGCTAGCGGCTTTCGCCCGCATATTCTGGTTGGGCTGGGCGCGTCATTGATGACGATGGCTGGCGCGTATTCGATGTTCGACACGGAAATGCGCGATCCGATGCGTGTGGCGAGTTATGTCGTCTCCGGCATTGGCTTTCTGGGTGCGGGCGCGATTTTGCGGCATGGCACGACGGTTCGCGGGCTAACCACCGCCGCTAGCATCTGGGGATCGGCGGGCATCGGGATCACCGTCGGCGTCGGGTTGGGCTGGCTGGCGACGATGGCGACCTTGCTGATTTTATTCACCTTAACCACGCTGGAATGGGTGGAGGTGCGGCTGGGGCGCGGCGAAGCGATGAACGACCTGAAATTGCACCTGAAAGACGACAATCGCTCGGTGGGTAAGGCGTTGGCCGCGCTGGATCGCCTGAGCGTGCCGGTCAAGCGGGCAACCGTACTCCCCGAGTCGGGCGATAGCGCGGTGTTGCGCGTCGAATTAACCCGCCCGATCCGTGCGGAGAATGTGCCGCGTCTGGTGCGCCAGCTATTGACCGTCAAATCTATCGTGCGCGTCGATGTGGCGGCGCTAGAAGTCGAAGATGCTGATGATCTGGTGCAGTCCATCAAAGAGATGCGTAAGGCGACTGAACAGCAAGTCAAGCAGATGAATCTGGACGACGACAATCTGCTGGAAGACCTCAACGAGCCGGAATACAGCGTCTCGAAGTCGCTGAATGATAGCGTCAATAACCGCCCCAACCGGCGCATACTTTACCCCAAAAAGCGCCAGAGCAAGAGCAGTGAGGACAGCAAAGAGAAATCCAATTAGCGGCGTAGCGTGCTACGCCGCAATTTTGGCGATCTGGCAAACACGGTGTAACCCAACGCGGGCGCAATACATCGCGTCGCTACTCTTTGCACACGGAAACCGCGTTATCGCATACAATAGAGTTAGGGCGTATGATGCCTTGATTACCGGTTAACGCGGGGAGATACCATGTCATTGATTTCGCACGCTTTCGTCCTACCCGACAAAGACTTCGCCGACTGGATAGACGCGGTTCACGCTTATCGCCAGACGTTCGATCAGGTGGCTATTGTGCGCGATGTAGACGGCACGCACCTCAGCTACTTCTCGACGGTGAGCGTCATCGAACTGCCCGGCATGTGGGCGTATGACGACGCGCACTATCACATCCGGCGGGCGCTCCCGATGATCGCTAAGGTGGATGTCATCCGCGTGACGACGCCGGACGCTCTGCGGGCGGAACTGGCGCGGCGCATCGCTGACGGTGATCGCTACGGCGAAACGCGCAACACCCCGCAACACGTCTACAATCAATTCGTGCTGAACTGGCCGACGCGGGCGCGTCCGGCGCGAATCCTGCACCCCTTCCTGAACGCACCGACGCGCCAACACGAAGGCATCGACATCACCGCTAGCACCGGCGAAGATGTGCAGGCGGGCGCGGATGGCGTCGTGTCGCAGGTCGTCCCGGCTAATGACGCGCTGAACTATGGCGCTTATGTGCAGATTACATCCGTCGTCGATAATCTAGCGTTCCGCACCACATACGCCGGATTGCTGGATATTGCGGTGCAGGTCGGCGAGTCCGTCGAAAGTGGGCAGGCTATCGGCAAAGCGAGCGCGGATCAGATCAAAATTGTGGTGCAACGATTGGCGGGCGGGATGCACGGCTTGAAGTTGCCCAACGTGGTAGACCCCGCCGAGTTCATTTACTGTCATGGCCTGCGCTTGCGCCCGAATGTCTCGGCGTTGCGCGTGCGCTCGGCGCGGGGATTGCACGGCGACATCATCGGCGTCGTCGGCGCGGCGGATCGCATCGAGTCACCGGCGACGCATGGCGAAATCCTGAAGCGCGTCGGACAGCGCGGCGAATGGCTGAGGGTGCGCTTTGCCGGACGCTGGGATGCGTTCTGCGATGCGTCTTATCTGGATGCGGTCAGCGTACAAGACCCGCCGGAGGGCATCGCCGGAATCGCGATCCCGGGCGTTAATCTGGACATCGATCATCCGTTAGGCACGCCGCCCGCCGATGTCGTCCGCTCGCTGGGGTGGGTGCGCCTGACGTACAACATATCATATAATCCGGCTTACGCGCCGGACGATCCGCGATGCTATGGCAATACCGACGTGAACGCCGCATTCAATCGTTACTGCGACCTGATAGAAGCCTACGCGGACGCCGGAATCCGCGTGATATTGACTTTGACGCACCAGACATTCGGCGAAGGTCAGGGGTATGTGTGGGAGCGCATGGACAGCGCTAAATGGCGGCAATTGACCGGACGTTTCGCGCAGATGGCGGGGCAAGTCGCCGCGCAGATGTGCAAGCGCAACTGGGTTTATGCTTATCAGATATGGAACGAACAGGACACACCGCCGGAACACGCCCGCGCCGCCGTGCCGGTGCCACCCGCGCATTACGGCCATCTGCTAGCGGAGTCGATTCGGGCGATACGTCGCCACGATAGCGCCGCGAAGATCATCACCGGCGGCCACGCGAGCGGGCCGCACAACGGCCCCGCCTACATGCGCGAAGCACTGCGCCACATGCCCGCCGACGTTCTGCCGGACGGCATCGCGTTTCATCCGTATGGGCGCGGCGCACAGGATTCACGATTCAGCAATTTCGGCTCCATCGCGGAGTCCATCGAGCGATGGGCGGCGGTATTGCCCAACAAGCCGCTATGGATCACCGAATGGGGCACGCTTGACCTGAACGGGCAAGACCAATTCGCCGCCGAAGTGAACGACTATATCACCGGCTTCATGAACCGCATTTACAGCCGTTACCCGGGACAGGTGGCGGCGGCGGTGTGGTATGCTTGGGCGGATGGCATGGATAACGGTTACGGCCTTGTGCGGGCGGACGGTACGCCGCGCCAGCCGATCTATAATACATTTCTACGTGACTTATAGCTGACAGGGCGACGCCCTAACCGATGGGCGTCGGCGCAAAAAATCTCATTGAAATTAAAACAGCAGAAAGGTAACCCATGTATTTACAGAAAGAGATCAACGAACAGCCCGGCGTATTAGCGCGTTTTCTGGCCGAGCAAAACGAGAATATAGAAGCTATCGCGGCCAGCGTGCGCGAATTTGATCCGGCTTTTGTGTGCATCGCGGCACGCGGCACCAGCGACAACGCCGCCCGCTATGCACAATATCTATTCGGGGCGCGGGCGGGCTTGAGCGTCGGCCTGAGTGCGCCGTCCCTGCATACGCTGTACGGGCAACCGCCCGACCTCAGTCGGGCACTGGTCATCGGCATCTCGCAAAGCGGACAGGCGGAAGATGTGCGGCGCGTGTTGGACGACGCCAACGCGAACGGCGGCCTGACGATCAGCATCACCAACGATCCGGAATCACCACTGGCGCAGACCGCCAAACACCACATTGATCTGCTGGCTGAAGAAGAGATCAGCATCGCGGCGACCAAGACATACACCGCGCAATTGACCGCCATCGCCGCGCTAGTGACCGCCTATGCCGACGATGACGAGATGCGCGAGAATCTGCTGGCCTTGCCGGACGCGATGGAGCAGACGCTCACGCAGATCACCCATATCGCACACTGGGCGGAGCGTTACCGCTATATGAATCAGTTCGTGGTGATCGGGCGTGGCTATAACTATGCCACCGCTTTTGAAATCAAGCTGAAGGTCAAAGAGCTTTGCTACATCATCAGCGACGCCTACAGCGAAGCCGATTTCCGGCACGGGCCGATTGCCGTCGTCGGGGAAGGCTTTCCGGTGATGGCCGTCGCGCCGAAGGGCAAAACGCTGGACAACATGCTTGACCTGCTGGCGGAATTGAGCGAGCGCGGCGCGGAATTGCTGGTCATCAGTAACGATGACCGCGCACTGGATTCCGGCGTCAAGACCATGCGTATACCGGACATGCCGGAGTGGTTATCGCCGGTGGTGGCCGTCGTGCCCGGTCAGGTATTCGCCATGAATCAAGCGATTGTACGCGGTTACGCGGTGGATAAGCCGCGGGGGTTATCGAAAGTGACGGTGACACAATGAAACATAATCCGACGCAAGACAAATGGCGCATCGGTATCGACATCGGCGGCACGAAGATCGCCTTCGCGCTGGTCGATTCGCAGGGGCAGGTGATGACGGCCTATCGCCTTGCCACCCGTGCAGAGGAAGGGCTGGAAGCGGTCATCGAGCAGATCGTGACCGGCGTTAACGCGCTGGGCGCGGACGATGAGATCGCGGTGGGCGTGGGATGCCCGGGCTATATCCGCGATGGCGTGGTGCAATACGCGACCAATTTGAATTGGCGCGATGTCCCGTTGCAGGGCATCCTGTTTGAGCGTCTGGCGCGGCATATCTCCATCGAGAACGATGTGAACGCGATGCTGTTCGGCGAGCGCATGTACGGCGCGGCGCGGGAACACGCCAACGCGGTTTATCTGAGCATCGGCACCGGACTGGGCGCGGCGGCGATGGCTGATGGTCGCTTGTTGCGCGGCGCGTCCGGCGTCGCTATGGAGTTAGGCCACATCAACCGCGCCGACGGTTCGCTGTTTGAGGATGGCGCATCCGGCGGCGGCCTGCTGAAAATGGTGGCCGCAATGCGCGACGATTACCCCACGGCGCTCGACGCGGCGGCGGATACGCAGGCCATCATCAGCGCCGCCACGAACGACGACGAACTAGCGGGCGCGGCGGTGTGTGCGCTGGCGCACAACATCGCGGAGGCGGCGGCGTGGGTGTGTAGCACGCTGAATCCGTCGGCGGTCATCATCGGCGGCGGGATGGGCATCGCGTTGAAGCGCTGGCTGATCCCCACCGTAGAGACGCGGATCAAAGCCGCCTGCCCCGAGCCGGTCAGTGCGGCGGTAACGGTCTGCACCGCACAGGTTAAAGATAGCGCGGTGGGCGCGGCGGCGCTGGCGCGGTAAATTGGGCGCATTTGCACGATGAGTTTTGTCACTTGTCATGTGGTCTGTTGCGTGCTAAACTACATTCAGGTTTTTGAATATAAGGAGCTGACGCGATGCGTGATTACAACGACACCGCAAGCAAATTCAAGATCATCGGTCATCCGGCGCGGTTGCAAATTCTCGATATGTTGCGGCGCGGTGAGACGTGCGTCTGCCACATCGAGACGGCGCTGGATAAACGTCAGTCTTATATCTCACAACAATTGATGATCTTGCGCGATGCCGGATTGGTCGCATCGCGGCGGGATGGTTTACAGGTTTACTACTGGCTGGCCGATGAGCAAATCATCAGCTTGCTGAATTGGTTTTACGGCGATCATGACGACGACGGTCTGCAATGTCTGGACGGATGCGGATGTCCGCATTGTGTCTCCGTCGCCGTGGCTGATCCCGTTTAGTGTGAAAGGTAGCAGAACATTATGTTACAGGTCAAAGTTTTAGGTTCCGGTTGTGCCAATTGTCAGCGTTTGGAGCGCGAAGCCCGCGCCGCGTTAGACGAAGCCACCATCGAATATGAGCTGACGAAAGTCACCGACTACGCCGACATCGCCGGATACGGCGTGATGCAAACACCGGCGCTGGTACTCAATGAAGAAGTCGTCTCGACGGGGCGCGTCCCCAAGCACGAGCAGATCGTGACGTGGGCGCGAGAACGCGCATAAGCGGTTGTGCCCTGTCCGGTGACGGGCCGGGCGCTATTTTTTTGGCCGGATTACATTCCATTTTCTGAATATAAGGTGCGATATGTCTACACAAATCAGTCATTTTCTACAACCGAGCAGTGATCGCGGCGCGTTCGCCCTCGTCGGCATCATCGGCGCGGTGGGCGTCGTGGCGTACATGAACCTGAAAAACATCGCGGACTGGCTGACGTACACGCTAATGGGGCTAAATCCGGATAGTCAGTTCGGCGAAGCGCTGAATTTCTTCATCTATGACGTGCCCAAACTGCTCATCTTGCTGGCGGGGATGATCTTCTTGATTAGCGTGGTGCATTCTTTCGTCGATCTGGAGCGTGTGCGCGAGATTGTGGAGAAGCGCGGCGAAGGCACCGGCAACGTCATGGCGGCGCTTTTCGGCGCGGTGACGCCGTTCTGCTCGTGTTCATCCGTGCCGCTTTTCATCGGCTTCGTGGGCGCACGCATCCCGCTAGGCATCACGTTCTCATTTCTCATCACCTCCCCCATGATGAATCAGGTGGCGCTGGTCTTGTTGCTGGGCTTATTCGGCTGGGAGATCGCCCTGTTGTATCTGCTGTCGGGAATCACGATAGGGGTCGTCGCCGGTATGATACTGGGGCGCATGAAACTAGAACGGTACGTTGAAGATTTCGTATTCAACACGCCGATCCCGACAACCAGCGAAAGCGGCGAGCCGGTCAAAATCTCATGGCGTGAGCGCTTCGGCGGCGCGTGGGAATCGACGGAGGAGATCGTGCGGCGCGTATGGCTGTACGTCATCGTCGGCATCGGCATCGGCGCGTTCATTCACGGCTTCGTGCCGGAGGACGCACTATCGAGCGTGATGGGCGCGGGCGCGTGGTGGTCAGTGCCGGCTTCTGTGGTGCTGGGCATCCCGCTTTACTCCAACGCGGCGGGCATCATCCCCATCGTCAGCGCCCTGCTGGAAAAAGGCGCGGCGCTCGGCTCGGCGCTGGCCTTCATGATGTCGGTCATCGCGCTGAGCTTGCCGGAAATCATCATCCTGCGCCGCGTGCTGAAGCCGCGACTGCTAGCGATCTTCGTCGGTGTGGTGGCGCTGGGCATCTTGATAACCGGCTACGCCTTCAATCTGCTCATCGGCTAGCGCGATATAAGCGGGCGTAGGGGATTACGCCCCCTACGCTTGGATTACGCGATCAATAATTGATTTCTTCGCGGAATAGTTCCATGAATGCTTGTGCGCGGCTACCATCACCGATCATTTCGGGGGTGATCGGCTCGTTCAAGAAATCGGTGTAACCTTCCAAGCCTTCGGTGTCGATGCCTTCGAGATTCTTGAAGCCCATCGACCAGTTACCGAAGGAGCGTTCCTCAATCGGCTTGTTGTAGACGAGTAATACGTTTCTGTGGCGATCATCGGCGGCGATGCTGTCATATAGGGCGCGGACGTGTTCTTCTTCGCCTTCCAGCGCCTGTATGAAATAACCGGTACGGTATAGCAACATGCCGGTTATGTCGTGCTTCGCGTTGAACTCTCGCGCCGTTTCCAGAATATCGGTGATGTCCTCTGGCGACATCGGGCGGGACTCGATGCTGACATAGACTAAAGAAATTAAACCCATGATACCCTCCAAAATAGTTTTTTAATGCTGAAGTTGCCGCTAGCTTAATTTACAATAGATTTTTGCGAAAAAGAATAAAGATCACGCAATGCGTTCCGGACTCATGGGGCGTAATGTGCTATGTCTCCACAATATTCTGGCGAAATTTTGAGGATGGGACGGCTTGCGCCCTGATTACGCGGTCACGACAAAGGCAGATACACCGTGACCACCGTGCCGCGCTCCAATTCGCTCTCGATGTGAATTTCGCCGTCGTGCAATTCGGCGATCTTCTGTGCGATAGACAAGCCCAGCCCCATGCCGGGGGTCGTGCGTGCTTCGTCCTTGCGCCAGAACATATCGAAGATGCGCGGCAAATCATCGGGGCTGATGCCGACGCCGTTATCGCTGACGCGGATCATCAGGCGATTCGCTTCAACCTGCGCTTCTAATTTGATGTAGCCGTCATCGGGCGTGTAGCGGCGGGCATTGTGCATGATATGGCGCATCATATCCTGTAGATGCACCGAAGCACCGTAAATCGTCGGCAGATCGTCGGGGATGTCGCAGGTGATCGCCGCACCTTTCGTCAGTATTTCGATGTCGGCGCACACGCTCCGCAACAGCGTGAGCGGATTAACTGGCTTGTGGTGCGTTTTATCCGAAGTCGTCTCCAGCTTGACAACTTCCAGTAGCATATCAATCAGATTATTGATGTAGCGCACTTCGCCTTCAATCCGTCCGCCCATCTGAGCGCGGCGTTCAGCAGAATCGGCGCGGGTCATCAGGTATTGGCTGGTGTTGATGATCGACAACGGCGTGCGGAACTCGTGCGATGTTTTCTCGATAAAACTCCGCAACAGATTCTTGCGCTCACGTTCCAGCCGCAACTGGATTTGACGCTCGGCGGCGACTTTGCGCTCGGTGATGTCGCTGATGATACCTTCCACGCGGGTCGGTTCACCATCATCATCATAGACCAGCCATTGCCGTTCGCGTAACCAGCGCACTTCACCATCAGGCCGGATGATGCGATATTCTGATTCGCGCCAGCCATCGGCCAGCAGTTTCGCGGCAATCTCGCGCTGTGTCGGTTTATCTTCCGGGTGGATGACTTCGTACCACAGATTTTTATCGTGATAGAAAGAGATGATCGAATGCCCGTATATCTCTTCAACGACGGGATTAATGTAGATCAGTTGTCCCGACGGCCACTCCACCGCCCAGACCACATCGCGCATATTTTCCAGCAGGCTACGCATCCGCGCTTCATTCTGGCGCAACGCACCTTCAACGATTTTACGCTGACTGATGTCACGGCAAATGCTTTGAATATGTAGCGGCTTGCCGTCCACATCGCGCACCAGTTGGACGCTGACGCTGACGTTAACATACGAGCCGTCCCGATGCTGAAAAGTGCGTTCATACGGGAGGACACGCTGACCGGTAATCAAGCGGCGCAGTACATCGTCACTACCGTGGTGTTCCTCCGCCACGACCAGATCACGATAGCCTAACCGCAACATCTCATCCGGCGAATCGTAACCGAACATCTCGCAGGCACGTTGGTTAACGCGCATATGCTTGCCATCTAACCCGATGAGGAAAATCGCGTCGTTGGATTGCTCGAACAAAGCGCGGTAGATCGCTTCTGAATCGCGCAGGCGCGTTTGCATGGTCTGGCGCTCGGTGACATCTTGCGCGGTGAGGTAAACGCGATTATGTGCCAGATACGCCCGCCACTCAATCCAGCGATAGTCGCCATCATGGGCACGAAAGCGGTTGATGAGGCCGATCACGCTCTCGCCAGCAGATAGCTTGGCGGTGGCCTGCTGGACTTCCGCGAGGTCGTCAGGATGCACCAATTCCAGCAAGCGCGTGTCGGTGAGGTCTGTACCGATGAAGCCTAGCATGTCATCCCAGCGTTTATTGCTCTTGATGATTTTACCGTCCGTTTCGGTGATGCACAGCATATCGAGCGACGCATCGAAGAAATTTTGCAATTCGGCATGTTTATCTTTCAGCGCTTGCTCGGCATTCTTGCGGATAGTTATATCGCTAAAAGTCACGACAAAGCCATCATCCAGTTTAACCGCCGTCGTGCGGAACCATGTTTTTATGCCATCATGTTCGTAATAATGTTCGTGTTCTAATGGCTGGCCGGTCTGCACGACATCAACATATAGATCAAACAGCCCTTCTTCACGGTTGCCCGGCATGACTTCGAGCAATCGTTGGCCGATGAGAGACGCCGGTTCATGATTGGTCATCTCTCCTGCCCGCCGGTTAACCATCGTCCACACGAAATCAATGATGCGGCCATCAACATCGCGCAGGGACTCGAACGCCATGATGCCACTGAATGAGCTGTCAAGGATAGTCTGCAAATAGCGCGTGTCATCAGGTTTGTCGGCGTGTGCGGGAGGTTGATTATCTTGTGGCATAGCAGTTTCCACCGTGTAATTTTCGTATGTTATTCTACGTCACTATTTTAGCGCATTCCACGAAGAATGAACAAATCAGAAGTTAATACTTTCTCAAAATATAGAAATAACGTGATGATTCGGTTGCACTATGGTTAGCCACGAGACAGGCGCGGACTGGTCGGCATGGGGAGTCTGGCGCTATACTCAAAGCGATTGAGCGATTATGAAAAAGAAAGCATGGGAAGCGATGAAGATTTATACCAAAACAGGCGACGATGGCACAACCGGCCTATTCTCCGGCGCTCGTGTGACCAAGACACACCCCCGCGTGGAAGCATACGGCACCGCCGACGAGTTGAACAGCGTGATCGGCGTGGCGCGGACGCACGACATCAGCGAGCAAGCCGACACATGGCTGGAGCGCGTGCAGAACCAGCTATTTTATCTCGGCGCGGATTTAGCCACGCCGCAGGATGCCAAAAGCGATCATGTGGTGCGTATTGACGAAGACGCGATCCACTGGCTAGAGCAGACCATCGACGAGATGACCGCCGCCCTGCCGCCACTCAAGCATTTCGTTTTGCCGGGTGGCACAACCGGCGCGGCGCATTTGCACGTCGCCCGCACCGTTTGCCGACGTGCCGAGCGTTGCGTCGTCACGTTGATGACGCACGAGCCGATTGGCGATCTGCCGATGCGCTATCTCAACCGCCTATCAGACTGGTTGTTCACGCTGGCACGCTGGGAGAACCATCAGCAAGGTATATCCGAAGCGAAATGGCGCGTGCGCTAAAACATCAAACGGCGCGGCGCTCCATCGAAAGCAAGGTGCGCGAACGGCTGATCGTCATGTAATACACGGTATACGTCGCACCGTCGCGCAGGTGGTCGGCCAACTGTGCCGGGTCGGTAGCTTTGACGGTGAATGTATCGTCGGCGATGGTGAACGTGACCGCTTCATCGGTGTGGCCGATGGCTTGCGGTTGGCCGGTAGATTTGCCGAGCAACAGGCGGCGGCGCAGACGTGAGAAGAACATGCCGAAATATCCCAGAAATAGATTACCGGCCAGCCAGACCACAATGATGATCGTCGCCAGCAAGCGCCCCAACCCTTGCCCGCCAGTCGCCAGCGTCAACGGCACGACGAGGATCAACATCACGATTGTGCTGATAGCGGCGAAGCGCATCAACGTGCGATGCAAGGCGGCCACCATCGCAGAGATAGCCGACATCTGTGTATCGCTAAAGCGCCCGTTGCGGTTAGCATTCAGGTCATCGCGGGTGAAGCCGATTAGTGATTGTAATTGTTGGTTACTCATGCGCTGGATTATATCACATGCAGGCGGGATCATGCCGTCCCCACAAACAAAAATCGCGGGAGAAATTTGTGACGGCATTGCGCCCGATTCATCAAACCGCCGAAATAGACGCTTGACCATAAATCGCGCTTATGATAATCTACTGCCTACAAGCGATGTGCCTGTAGCTCAGCGGATAGAGCGATTGTCTACGGAACAATAGGTCCGGGGTTCGAATCCCTGCAGGCACGCCAAAACGAAGACCAGCCCGATATGCGGCTGGTCTTTTTCGTCGTGCGGATTTAGCGATTACGCAGGCGCGGGTCGAGCGCGTCGCGCAGGCCATCCCCCAGAAAATTGAAGCCCATCACCGAGAACATGATCGCCAGACCGGGGAACAAGCCCATCCAGATCGAATGACGGAAGAAGCCGCGCCCTTCGGAGAGCATCCGCCCCCAGCTCGGGTCGGGCGGCTGTGTGCCAAGCGTGAAGAAGCTGAGAGTCGCCTCCGCGAGGATGGCGAAGGACAGGCTGAGCGCGGTCTGTACGATGAGCGGCGCGAGGATGTTGGGCAGAACATGGTGTAGCAAGATGCGCCCGTGTCCGGCGCCCAATGACCGCGCCGCTTCGACGTATTCCTCATTTTTAACGGCCAGCACTTCGCCGCGTGCGATGCGGGCGAAGATGGGAATGTAGACGATGCCGATAGCGATCATCGCGTTGGAGACGCCGCGCCCTAGAATAGCGATGATTGCCAGCGCTAGCAGGATCGTCGGGAAGGCGAACAGCACATCCATCGCCCGCATGATGGCCTCATCGAAGAAGCGGCGGCCATATCCGGCGATCATGCCGAGCGTCGTCCCCACCACCAGCGCGATACTGACCGCCACCACGCCGACCATCAACGACACCCGCGCCCCGAATAAGACGCGGCTGAAGATGTCGCGCCCGAAATCATCAGCGCCGAACGGGTATTCCAGCGACGGCGGCGCGTATACGTCAGTGAAGTGCATCCGGTTCGGCTCGTGCGGGGCGATGGACGGGCCGAAGATCGCCGCTAATATCAGCAGGGATGTGATGACCGCGCCGACCATACCGACGCGATGGCGCACGAAGCGAAATAACACGTCCTGCAACAGCGTGCGCGACGGTGTTTGATCCAGTGAAATGACATCTGCGCTCATAATTTAACCTTCGGGCGACGCCACGATTTAATATTCGATGCGCGGATCGAGCAGATAATAAAGCAGGTCAATCGTCAGATTGATGAACGTCACCAGCACCGCGACGACGAAAACCGCGCCCTGCAACAGCGTATAATCGCGGTCTAGCACGGCATCTAGAACCAGATTGCCCAGCCCTTGCAACGAAAACACGATCTCGATTACCACCACCGAGCCGATCAGCGCGGTCATCTGCAAGCCGACGACGGTCACAATGGTGATGAGCGCGTTACGCAAGGCATGGCGCAAGATGACGGTGCGTTCGCGCAGACCTTTAGCGCGTGCGGTCTGGATGTAGTTCTGCCCCATGACTTCGAGCATGGCACTGCGTACGAAGCGCGTCAGGATCGCGCCGCTAATCATGCCGGTGGTCAGCGCCGGTAGGATCATGTGCGAGAGCCAGTCGCCGAAGTCTTCGGTAATCGGCGTATAGCCGCTAGGCGGTAGCCATCCGAGCGTGGTGGAGAATAGCAAGACCAGCAGAATACCCATCCAGAAATCGGGCACAGCGATTCCGATCTGGCTGATGAAAGAGGCGATAACATCAATCACACTGCCGGGGCGGGTGGCGGAGATGAAGCCCAACGGAAACGCGATCAGCACGCCGACGGTGATCGCCAATCCCGCAAGCTGAAGCGTCACCGGTAGGCGGTTGACGATCTGCGGGGTGATGGGCTGGCCGGTGATGAGGCTATAACCCAGATCGCCGCGTGTCAGGTTATACAACCATGTGGCGTACTGCTCCATGAGCGGACGGTTCAGCCCGAGTCGCTCACGGCGCGATTCGACCAGTTCATCGGTAGCCTGCACGCCGAGCGATACCCGCGCCGGATCGCCGGGCACAAGCTGAACGATCATGAACGTGACGAACGTCACGCCGACGATGACGAATAACGCGAAGAAAAGCCGTTGCAAAATATAACGTGTACTCATTGGCCGCCTGCCGAAATACTGGCACGATTAGCGCGTAGCGGTGCGGAGCGCCATCTTGCACGCCCCGCACCATCTGATGAAGATGATTAAACGTCGTGGTCAGATGCGCCTAGTTATCTAGCGACACCGTCCAGAAGTTGACGGCGGAATCCGGACGCACGACAAAGCCCTGTACGTTCGGCGACCACGCTTTGACTTCGCTCTTGGCGTACATGAAGATGTACGGCGCATCATCTACGAGAATGCGGTTAGCTTCTTCGTAGATGGCGAAGCGCTCGTCAAAGTCGGAAACTTCGCGTCCACGATCCACCAGTTCATCGAATTCGGGATTGCTGTAACCGGTGAAGTTGAACGTTTGTCCGGTGCGATGTTGCAGGAAGAAGTAATCTTCCGCGTCGGTCAGGCCGAGCCAGCTCAGCATGAAGGCGTCGAAGTCGCCCGCGCCCTGACGTTCCAGCCATTCACCGAATTCCACCGCGCCGATGACCACTTCGATCCCGACTTCGGCCAGTTGCTGTTGCACCACCTGAGCGCCGCGAATGGTCTCATCGAAGCCGACAGCCGGCATGATTTCCATTGTGAAGCCATCTTCATAACCGGCTTCGGCCAGCAGTTCCCGCGCACGGTCAAGATCGAGGTCATACGGTGCATAGTCGAAGAACCACGGCGTACCGCTAGCCGTCGGCCCCTGCACCGGCTCGCAGATGCCGAAGAAGGCGAAATCGCAGATCACCTGACGATCAATCGACATAGCAATCGCTTGCCGCACGCGCACATCATCGAACGGCTCGCGGTTGAGGTTCAAGCCGAAGTAGTCATAAGCCAGACGCGGCGCGGTCTCGACGATCACGTTATCGTCGGCCTGTAACGCATCGAGGTTCTGCGGGGCGATGGTGAAAATCCAATCGACTTCACCGCCCTGCAACGCTAACTCACGGGCGACATCATCGGTGATCGGGCGGATGATGACCTCATCCAGATACGGCAGACCTTCTTGCCAGTAGCCATCATTGCGGCTGAGGACTAACCGTGTCGTGCCGTCAATCTCGGAGATGACGAACGGGCCGCTACCGATGGGCGTGCTGATGAAGCCCTCATCGTCCACGCTTTCCGGCGCGACGATGCCGGTTGATTTGTTGGCCGCCAGCGAAGCGGGCAACGTAGCGACGACGCTCTCCGTCGTGATGCTGACGGTGTAATCGTCGATCACGTCGATCTGTGTGCCCGCGCCGCCAAGACGGAAGGCGTTACCCGATCCGATTTCGGGATCGATCAAGCGATCAAACGACCATTTGACATCTTCCGCCGTCAGTTCGCGGCCATTGCTAAACAGCACGCCTTCGCGCAGGTAGAACGTCCACGTCAGACCGTCTTCGGAATTTTCCCAGTCCTCAGCCAGCCACGGGATCAGGTTCATGTCGTCGTCGAAGAACGTCAGCGTCTCCAACACGTTATTCAAAATCTGGAAAGTCGCCTCAGAACTGGCAACATGCGGATCGAGACTTTCCCAGCGTGCTTGCCACGCGGCACGTAACGTCCCGCCCGATTCTTGCGATGCGACCATGCCAGCAGTCAAGCTCAGCACGAACATCAACAGAAAAGACAGCGCAATTTTTCTCACGATACTCACTCCTTAAATAACCTTTTTCGTGATGGTTGCTTCACGTTGCCATACAGCAACGACGATGCATAAATTCACTTGTTGCGGATGTTCTGCGCCTCTTCGCGCAGGATCGCCACGTAACGGGCGACGACATCGGACGGCATCCGCATGGCGGGCGCTTCGATGCTGAGCGCCGCGACCACTTCATCCCGATTGTTGTATAGCGGCACCGCCACCGCCCGCGCCCCGACGTCAATTTCGCCATCGGAGACCGCGTAACCATCGCGGCGGACGGCGTGCAAATCATCCTTTAGCGTGTCGTAGTCAATGATGGTGTTGCTGGTGAAGCGCTTTAACGGGAATTGCAGATACTCCGGCCATTCGCTCTCCGGTAGATGTGCCAGAAGCACCCGCGACGACGCACCGGCATAAAGCGGTTGGATGCGCCCCTGCTCGATGCTAACGCGGAGCGCGTGCTGGCCTTCGACGCTCTCGATGCACACCACCTGCTTATTGATGATCCGCATGAGGGACACGGACTCCAGCACGGACTCCGCGATGCGTTGCATGGCGGGTAGCGCCATCAGGCGGATGTCGCGGTTGCTGTTCAGCGCGGCGCGGCTGAGGCGCATGAAGGCGGCGCCAAGCTGATAATGTGATGTATCAGCCTTCGCCAGCAGGCCGCTTTCTTGCAGGATGCGAACCAGCCGGTACGTCGTACTCTTGGGCAGGTCAAGCGTCCGGCTGATTTCATCCACCGTGAACGCCTGTTGACCATCCTGAAATAGCAGGATGATCTCTATAACACGATGTACAACAGAATTAGATTGCGTTTTGCGCGACATTTTCACTCTATGATAGTGCATTCTTGATACATGAGAAATATAACACGGAATTGTTGCGAGCGCAAAAATTCGCGTCACCGTGCCCTGCCCGCGCCTATGGACTCGTCCAATGTGATTGAAAGTCGCGCCGATGTGGGTTACAGTAAATTAGCGACATCTGGCGGGAAACAGTCCGCGCCGTGTCGATTTTTTGCCAATAAATACACTAAAGAAGGACGGTTTATTATGGAATATCGCCGTTTAGGAAAATCAGGTCTACGGGTTAGCGCGTTGTCATTCGGCGCGTGGGTGACGTTCGGCACACAGTTGAACGTTGATGAAGCGCTGGCGATCATGACGGCGGCGTATGATCGCGGGTGTAACTTCTTCGATAATGCGGAAGTCTACGCGCAAGGTCAGGCCGAGACGATCATGGGCGAAGCGCTGAAGAAATCCGGCTGGCGGCGCGATAGCTACACGGTATCCAGCAAGGTATTCGGCGGAAGCATCCCGAAGCCCTCCCCCATTCAGCGCGGGCTATCGCGCAAACATATCTACGAAGCCTGCTATCAGGCCATCGAGCGCCTGCAATGCGACTATCTCGACCTGTACTTCTGCCATCGCCCCGACCAGAAAGTGCCGATGGAGGAAATCGTCCGCACCATGACCGAGTTGATTCAGCGCGGCGATGTGCTGTACTGGGGCACCAGCGAGTGGTCGGCGCAAGAACTGATGGAGGCGCACAGCGTCGCCCGTCAGTACGGGTTAATCCCGCCGACAATGGAACAGCCGGAATATAATATGTTCCACCGCTACCGCTTCGAGAACGAATACGCCCGCCTGTACAATCCCGATATTCTAGGATTGGGCACCACGATCTGGTCGCCACTGGCAAGCGGTCTATTGACCGGCAAATACAATGACGGCATCCCGGAAGACAGCCGCATGAACCTGCCGGGTTACGAATGGCTACGCGATATGCTGACCAGCGAAGAAGGTCAGAAGCGCGTCGCCAAAGTCAAAGAATTGGCGAAGGTGGCCGAAGAACTCAACACGTCGATGCCCAAGATGGCGCTGGCGTGGTGCCTGAAGAACCCCAACGTCAGCACGGTCATCACCGGCGCGTCGAAAGTGTCGCAAGTTGAAGAGAACTTCGAGGCGCTCGACCTTGTGCCGCAGTTGACCGATGACGTGATGGAGACCATCGAGGGCATTCTGGACAACAAGCAGACGCGCTTACACGGCGCAAACTAGCGGCGCAAACTAGCGAATCGGACGCAATGAATTGCGCCCCTACATCACCCAACAAAAAAGGGGGCGTAGCGTGCTACGCCCTCTTTTTTATGCTAAGCTCTTTTTGAACGTTTCCGTCAGTCGAACGACGTGACGAACTCAACGCGCTGTTCGGCGACGCACGCCGCGTCCGGCTCAGCATTGGGGCTATTGAGGAACGAGAGCGCCACCGTCGTACCGCACGGCAACGACGGCAGATCGACAGCGCCGTGCCCGATGTTGGCGAAGTCGTACACGAAGCTATTGCTCAACGTCTGCGCGGCGACTGCCCCCCACGCAGGCGGCGTGATCGGGTCGTACATGCCACTGACGACCAGCGTCGGGATGTCGCTGACAACCGGTTCTTTGAAGTCCGGCGGACCGACGGCGACATCCCACAGGCGGCAGGAATTAAACGCTTGCGTCAAGTTGAATAGATCGTATTCAATCACGACTTCCGGCAGACCGGCAGACAGCGCTAACGCTTCCGCTTCTTCGATAGAGTTAAACGGGATTTCTTCAAAGCATTCCACCGAGTTAAACATACCGTCACTATCGCTGAGGTCATCCTGTAGCACGATCAGATAACCCTGAACGATCTCGGCATCAGTCAGGCGTTCGGCGATGTTGTTGAGCAACGTATTGACACCGACATATTCGCGGATCACGGCACGGATGGTATCCGGATCAGGGGTGAACATCGCGTCTAGTTCATCGGCAAAATCAAACTTCGTGTCGTCGTCCATCTCGAACAACACATCGAAGAATTCATCGACAAATTCATCAACCAGCGTGTATTCGCCCATATCTTCATACGGGAAAATCTCGCCTTCCCAGATGGCGAACAGCGTGCGATAGTCGCCGCGATCAATTCCGTCGATCATCAGGGGCAAATACGGTACAACCATCGAATTATACGACAAGCTAAAGATTTCGCCGATTAAATCATCGCCAGACAGCAAGCCAAAGTCACCGAGATCGGCGGGGCCCATGTTCAGGCGGTCAATAAGCCCGAAGAAGCGTGTCCGCAGGTCGGGAAACGCGGCGTTGCAGGCGCTATCCGCCGCGCAATCGTCGAAGATGTGATTCAGCAGGCGATAGGTATTGACCGCCAATTCGTTGTAGGCGGCGACATTGGTCGGGTATACCGCGTCGATGATGACAGTCCGCACATGCTCCGGATGATTACGCATGATTTCCAGCGCGAGGCGCGTTCCGTAAGACACCCCGAACAAATTATAGTCGGTGAAAAACCCCGCTTCAATGAAAATCGCCATCATATCAGCAATGTCGTGCGCGTTGTTGACCGTGTTGTATTGCGATAGGTCGAAGCCCAGACTGCGGAAATACGCGGCACACTCCCGAACCGCGTCTTCACTCGCGGCGTCGAAATCGGGATCATCCGGGTCGAGATCGAGATCAAACAGGAAATCATCGCAGGCGAGACGCGGGTAGGAGTAGCCGGTGCCGCGCTGATCGACGAGGATCACGTCGCGCTCGGTACGGAACGCACTCTCCGTCCATCCGGCCACCTCAAACACCGCGCTACCACCCGGCCCGCCCATCAGATAGATGACCGGATCAAACCGGTATGTCGTCTCGGATGTGGCGAAGAGTATGGTGAATGCGATTTCAATTTCGGGGCTGTTGGGGTTGGTGCGATCTTCCGGGACGACTATCACGCCGCAGATCAGCGTCTCGTCTTCGACTTCACCGGGCGGCATGGGGAACGGGCAATCAATCCAGACCAATTCGGCATCATCAGAAGCCTGAGCGCCCGCGAAGCCTAGCGGCAAAGCGGCCAATAAGAGCAAGATGACAAGCGTTAAGCGGTGTTTCATGGCACATCTCTCTTCATTAGGTGAATATTTGTGTGATGCTTGGTTTGCTGATTGTAACCTTTTCGGGGGACAGTTGAAATAAAAAACTTGTTAAAGTTTGGGGCGATTAGAGGCTAATTTGTTGTCAAATTCGCCTTAGCGGTCATAATAGTGGTGTGCATCTTCAACTGATTTCATCATCATCATCCCTCAAACAGCAGTTGAGCGCCTGATTAAATCGTCTGAACAACACCACGAGAGAGGGTTACGAGCGATGCGAACAGAAACGACACAATGGAGCGATCAACCGGCCAGCGAGCAATCGCATAACGGGCGGTTACAGTTGGCCGTCGCGCTGGCGATGATCTTATCTTTGCTGGTCGCATTCACCGTCTGGGCGGGTTTACCACCGGAAGGCGAACGTCTGCCGTTTATCGGCGGCATCGTGATACTGGCTTTGATGACGGCAGGATTCGCCGCGCTAGGCTGGCATCTGTTCATCCGGCCATTACCTGAGGGGCAAATCGTCCCCAGAGAACAAGGCATGAGCGCGTTCACGCGGCAGATATTGGCGGTACTCATCGTGATCGCCGGAATCAACTTTGTGATCGGCGCGTTCTGGGATGAAGTGTGGCATCGTCAATACGGCGTGCCGTTCGGTGAAGATTTCTTCTGGCGGCCACACCTGATGATGTATTTCTGCTTCTTGCTCATCACCGTATTCGCCTTCGCTAGCCTGTACCACATCACACAACGCGGGCGCGGCACATTCCAGCAACGTTTCCGCGCTAATCCGTTAGTCGGCCTGCTGGTGCTAGGGTGCGGGTTCATCCTGTACGCTGTCGCCGCCGATCCGATCTGGCATCTGATCTATGGTGAGGACATCTCGGCATGGAGTATCCCGCATATCATGCTGGTGCTGAGCTTCGTGGTGATGATGCTCCTATCGTTATCGTTGCATCTATCCACGTTGCCGCCGCGTCAGTGGCGCGGCCTGCTACCGGCTACATCCAGCGATATACTGCCCGTCGTGGCGCTGGGCTTCGTGCCGATGTTGGCGTTGCAGTTGCTAACCGCCGAATGGGAACAACCGCAGGTTTTGCCCATCGTAGAAGCGCGGCCTGATTGGTTGCTCGGCGCGAACATCACCGCGATTGGTTGCTTCGTCGGGGCGCTAGTGAATCATAGTATGCGGCGCTGGGGCATGGCGGCGGCGGCGGTTGGGCTGGCTTTCGCCCTGCGTTTCATCCTGACCAGCACGCTACCCCATCCCGAAGTGACCATCCGCGCTTTCGTACTGCTGGCCGCCGTCATGCTGACGTTCGATGCGCTGTATACGCTATCCGGCCTACGGACGGGCAAGCCCCCTCACTGGTTGCTGGCCGGTGCGGGTACCGGACTAATCGCGGCGGTCATCGTGCTACCGACGATCAATGCGCTGTACGTCTATCCGACGATTGACGCGGGCAATCTGTTGCCGATGGTCTTGTCGATGGTAGTCGCGGGCGTTGGCGGCGTATGGACGGGGCGCGTGTTAGGCGATGAAATAGCGGCGCGAGTGTATGATCGCTCGCTGAAAGCTGAGGACGTAGCCGTGCGGCGGGCGGATGGGCGGCGCGTCGGCGTTATCACGCTGATGGCGCTGGTGCCGATGGCGCTATTCATCGCGTTCTTCATCGCCACTGCCGAACCACCCATCTAAGGACGCTAGCCAAGATACGCGGAGATGACCTGCTCATCCCGGCTGAGTTCGGCGGCGT
>REDR01000110.1 GCA_007693385.1 Anaerolineaceae bacterium | reverse complement strand
TCAGAAACGATCATTTCGATGGTATGGATGGTTTGCATAACAACGTCCTCGGTAAACTGTCCGCGTTGAATTTATTGTATCATGCTCCTCAACACTTCTTGATGAAGTCCAGTTCCTCGTCATTGTACTCAATCTAATCACTCCAATACCCGATCTTTCTTCGAGTAACGTATCCATGTTCATTATCGTCATTTTTTCTTATTGTACATCATGGGAGTGGCTCATGACAAAAAACCGGTTGGCGGTTATAACGCTTCGCAGGTTAAACAAACCTACCGGCAACTTTCATGTATAATCATTACTAAATGCCATTGATACTGCTATCGTAGTTGCGCTAGGCTATCGACAATGCAATCTGAAGCTGATGTAAGAGAAATATTCATCAACCCTGCACTTGAGCGTGCCGGATGGAACACACGAACACAAGTCAGGCGCGAAGTTCATCTGACAAAAGGGCGTATCATCGTGCGTGGAAAGATGGTGATGAAGGGGAAATCTCAATTTGCCGACTACATCCTCTATCATAAACAGGGGATGCCCCTGGCGATTGTCGAAGCGAAAGACAGCTTACATCCTGTCGGCGGCGGGATGGGGCAGGCACTGGCCTACGCTCAATTGGTGGATGTGCCATTCGCGTTTAGTAGCAATGGCAAGGGATTTCTGTTTCACGACAAGACGATGACCGACGGCGTTCTTGAGCGTGAAATAGGGCTGGACGATTTCCCCTCACCGGATGAACTGTGGCGGCGTTATGTGCGCTTCAAAGACCTTGAAAACGCACAGCTACCGGTTGTAACCCAACCTTACTATGCTGATGCTTCCGGCAAATCGCCGCGCTATTATCAGTCAAACGCCATCAATCGCACGGTTGAAGCCATCGCCAAAGGGCAGAACCGTATTTTGCTGGTTATGGCGACGGGCACGGGCAAGACGTACACCGCTTTTCAGATCATCTGGCGGTTGTGGAAGGCCAAAGCGAAAAAACGAATCCTGTTCCTTGCTGACCGGAATATCCTCGTCGATCAGGCGAAGCAGAACGACTTCAAGCCGTTTGGCGGGGCGATGACCAAAATTACTAACCGCGAGATTGATAAAGCGTATGAGATTTACCTGTCGCTGTATCAGGCAGTGACAGGCAACGAGGAAGATCGCAATATCTACAGGCAGTTCTCACCCGATTTCTTCGATCTGGTGGTGGTCGATGAATGCCATCGGGGGAGCGCGGCAGAAGATTCCGCGTGGCGGGAGATACTGGAGTATTTCTCATCCGCGACACAAATCGGGCTGACGGCCACGCCGAAGGAAACGAAAGGCGTTTCCAACATCGATTACTTCGGTGAGCCGGTTTATACGTACTCGCTCCGGCAGGGCATCGCGGACGGCTTCCTCGCGCCTTATAAAGTCGTGCGGATTGACCTCGACAAAGACCTCGACGGCTACCAGCCCGACCCCGGCCAGCGTGATCGCTATGATGTGGAGATTGAAGATCGCCTCTACAATCAGCGTGATTTTGACCGGAAGCTGGTGCTTGATGAGCGCACCAAGCTGGTCGCCCGCAAGGTGACGGCGTTCTTGAGGGAGACTGACCCGTTCAGCAAGACGATCATCTTCTGTGAGGACATCGAACACGCGGAACGGATGCGGCAGGCGCTCGTCAACGAGAACGCCGACCTAGTGTTGCAGGATAGCCGTTACGTCATGCGGATTACAGGCGACAGCAGGGAAGGGAAGGCCGAGCTGGATAACTTCATCGACCCGGCCAGACCGTATCCAGTCATCGTGACGACCTCCAAGCTGATGACAACGGGCGTAGATGCCCAGACTTGCAAGCTGATCGTGCTGGATCGTCGTATCGGCTCGATGACGGAATTTAAGCAGATCATCGGACGCGGTAGCCGTTTGCGGGAAGAATACGGCAAATACTTCTTCACGATTATGGACTTCAAGCGGGCGACGGCGCTATTCGCTGACCCCGACTTTGACGGCGACCCGGTGCAAATCTACCAGCCGGATGAGGACGACTCGCCTGTGCCGCCCGATCAGCCGTTTGACCCGGATAACCTGCCCGACGATGCCGTGATTGTCGATGGCTTTGTCGAGGGTGGGCGCGGCGAAAAACAGCAGAAATTTTACGTCGATGGCGTGCCGGTGACGATTGTCGCGGAGCGCGTGGAATACTACGACGAGAACGGCAAACTGGTCACGGAGTCCTTTAAGATGTATGCGCGGAAGACGTTCCGCAAGCGCTATGAATCGCTCGATGATTTCCTGCAACACTGGTCAACGGAGAAGCGCAAATCCGCCATCAGTAAAGAGCTTGATGAGCAGGGTTTGATTCTGGATGGCTTGCGGCGGGAAGTGGGGGAGGAATACAGCGACTTTGACCTCATCTGCCATATCGCCTTCGACCAGCCGCCGTTGACGCGCCGCGAACGGGCGAACAACGTGCGCAAGCGCGATTACTTCACGCGGTATGGCGAACAGGCGCAGGCGGTATTAAACGCGCTACTGGATAAATACGCCGATGAAGGCTTGATTGAACTGGAGAGCGCAAAGGTGTTAAAATTGAAGCCGATCTCCGATTTGGGTACACCTGTAGAGATTATCAACGATTACTTCGGCGGTATGGAAGTCTACGAGCGAGCCGTGCGTGAGCTTGAGCAGGCGCTTTATGCTTCCTGATGCTGATACAACAGTGAAGAGGTTAACGTGAGTTCAGTTTCAACGACAATTAAATCCATACAGGACATCATGCGGAAAGATGTGGGCGTAGATGGCGATGCCCAGCGGATCGGCCAGCTTGTGTGGATGTTCTTCCTCAAGATATTTGATGACCGCGAGCAAGAGCTAGAACTGCTAGAAGATGATTACCTATCGCCCATCCCGGCGGGTTTGCGCTGGCGCGATTGGGCGGCGGATTCCGAAGGCATCACCGGTGATGAATTGCTGGACTTCGCCAACAATCGCCTGTTCCCTGCGCTGAAGGCATTGAACAACGGACCGCGCTCCGTCGTCGTGCGGAACGTGTTTGAAGATGCGTACCAGTACATGAAGTCCGGCCAGTTGATGCGGCAGGTCGCCAACAAAATCAATGAGATTAACTTCAACCGTCGCGCCGACCTGCACCTGTTCGGCGACATCTACGAGCAGATTTTGCGCGACCTGCAAAGCGCGGGCAACGCGGGCGAATATTACACGCCGCGCGCCGTGACGCAGTTCATGGTGGACATCATCGACCCGCAATTGCACGAAACCGTGCTTGACCCGGCCTGCGGCACAGGCGGATTTTTGACCGCGACCATCCAGCATAAGCGGGGCAAATACGTCAAAACGAACGCCGATGAAGCCGCCCTGCAAACCACAATCACTGGTGTGGAGAAGAAATCGCTCCCGCATTTGCTGTGCATGACGAACATGCTGTTACACGGCATCGACACGCCGACCAACATCCGCCACGATAACACGCTGGCGCGGCCTCTGCGCGATTACGGCCCGGCGGATGAGGTGGACATCGTGCTGACCAATCCCCCGTTTGGCGGCACGGAAGAAGACGGCATCGAGAACAACTTCCCCGCCAATTACCGCACGCGGGAGACCGCCGACCTGTTTCTAGTGCTGATCATGCGTATCCTCAAGCCGGGCGGACGCGCCGCCGTCGTCCTGCCGGATGGCACGCTTTTTGGCGAAGGCG
>REDR01000012.1 GCA_007693385.1 Anaerolineaceae bacterium | reverse complement strand
TGAACTCACCGGCGGGAATCTTCACCCAGTCGATGTCGGGCAGTTTCACGCCGTCGCGGATGATGACGCCGACGCCACGGCGCGGGTCGCCGATGGCGGCTAACATCCGGCCAGCTTCAGCGCGTTCGAGAGGTGTCAATTCAGGGCTGGCGATTAATCGTAACGCCACACCCTGAAAAATCTCTAGCAACGGTTTACGTTCATCTGGAGCATCGACTAACGGAGCGATCAGGTTGATGTGCTTACGATCGGCAAGCTGTAGCGCGTAGAAACTGGCCTTGTCATCCGGGCACACCGCCAGTCCCCCAATGAGCTGAGACAGCGCATCATCTCGTCCAGCCGCGATTAACTCATCGGCGGCCAGACGCGCTACATTCAACCACAGGTCAGCGTCTTGTGCCACACGCTTTACTAACCCATCGGGGAAATGAGCATCAGCGTCAACCGGCGGATTTCTGGGCTGATCCACAGGATGCGTCAGCTCGCAGGCGGCCAGATGCTCCTGAAAACTGCGATGCACAAAGCGGAATGTATTCGGCCTGCCGGAGATCAAGATGCCGGTGCGCTCTTCAAGATACCCCACTACCGCATCCGTCGGGATGTCGCCGCGCACATCCGATATAATCCCCTTCAGCAAACGCCCGTTGAAATCAGTCGTACCACCGGCTGAATCGCTGAGCGCGTGAACTTCGCACGCCGCGATTTGTAGCATCACGCGCAGTTGCGCGGGCAATGGTAAGCCCATCATATCCGCCGTCGAGAAGTTATAGCCTTTGCGCCGCGTCCACTTCTCCAGCAGATAATCCACTCCCTGCCGGTAAATCGCGCTGGTCGTCGTCGGCAGGTCGCGCTCATCCTGCGGCGAACGCAACCAGATTTGCGCCAACAATGTGAAGAACAGCGGGTTGTTGCGCAGGTCTTCTTCCACCTTCGCTTCGGCCGCTTTGATAAATGTTTGCACCTGTCCAGTCGCGGCTTCCCCCAACATCTGGCGAAACAGCGCGTTCGCTAACTGATGCAGGTGAATCGGATATAGTGGCTTGAGTTCTGCCCGCCCGAAACCATCCAATACCCAATCGCCCTGTTTATAGGCATACGGGCGGCTGGTAACGATGATGCGGGCATTCGTTCCATCGCGCAGTGCGCCGACCAATGCCTTCATCTGCTGGCGGCGGCGATCATCGGCGGCGTGGCTCACCTCGTCTAGTCCATCCAGCAGGATGAGCGCCTCGCCGTGCGCGACCGCTTCGCGCAAAGCCGGTTCGTAGTCGGCCAGTTCGACCAGCACGCGCAAACGCACATACCGCCAGAAATCGTCTAGTGTCGGCATCTCGGCAGGCGTGTTCTTATCGGCTGGCAACGGCGGGAACGCTTCGCCCACCAGATCGCGCAACTCGATATAAAGCGGTATGTAAGCGCCCAATAACCAATCTTTGAGCGCGTCTAAACTGGCGTTGTGCGGCACATCGCCGACTCCATCCGCCCGCAACAGCGCCCCCGCGTGGCACAGCGTCAGATGGCGGACGAAGCTACTCTTGCCACTGCCGGGATCGCCAACCAACACAAAATGCGGTTGCACGCTGGCGGCGTCATGCGCTTCCATGAAGAAAAAACTCTGCTCTTCATGCTTGCGACCAGCTTTCCGCATCTTGTACTCGAAGCCATCAACAATCTGCTGGACGGCCTCTCGCCCCACACCGAGCGCAGGCCAGTCATGGCGTTTGGGTCGGTTCTCGTCGTTTTCGGCGGGTGGTTTTTCGCCCTCTATCGTCTCATCCACCCACCACGCAACGATCCCGCCTTCTTGCCTTACGAAATTGAGTTGAAAATCTATCGGCAATGACACGTAAATATCGAGCAGGCTGGCGCGGTCGTCGCGGTCGGTGTAGTCGGCCAATGAAACCGTCGCCCACGCTTCATCAAACCAGCGTCGCAAATAAGCGTGGTGCAAATTATCCGGCGCCGGTTGTTCAATCGTAGTGTTGGCGGTTGTCGTGTCCGCTTCCGCTCGCTGGCCGGGTATCGCATGTTGGTGCAGTGCTTTCAATAGTGCCTGATGACCGGCTTTATCACCCGACGCCACCACATCAATCAGCCCGTCGGCGGGTATACCGCAAGCGTCAAAATCATGCGCCAGCCGCAAACCGATGACGGGTGTTTCTGTCTGTATCGCCAACATAATCTCTTCTTGCACCCAGTTGCCCGGAAGTATCGTCCGGCTGGTCAGCAAGGCGACGACAGCGGCGCACTCCTCCATCTGCTCACTGTAAATCTGCGAGCCAATCTTCGACGGATGGACGCCATCGACGGTCAAGCGGGGCTGGTAACCGCCGCGTCGTAACCGGTCGGCAATTAAGCGTGCTTGCCGCTTATCTTCCAGCGCATAGCTCACGATAATCTGCGGCGGATGAGCGCTCACTTTGGGCAACCACACCCGCATCTCCGCCACCATAGCGGAGGCTGTCGCATAGCGTTCCTCCGCCTGTTTAGAGGCCGCCTTGCTGATGATACGCCAGAACTTCGTCGCCAGCTTCGGATGGCGCGGTATCGGTTCGTTTCGATGCGCGTCGGAGAGCAGTGCATCGCTCTGCTTACTCTCAAACTGATGGAACGCTCGCACGCCGGTCAGCATCTCATAAGCCAGATGTCCCAGACCGTACACATCGGTTTCACGGCGCAATTCCGCATTGAGCCACTGTTCCGGTGCCATATAGCGCCCCGTGCCGCGTACCGATTTATCGCCGGTCCTGGTGATACGGTCGTCGCCACTCGGGTTCACTGCCAGCCCAAAATCAGTCAGATAGACGGTCTGCCCATCGGCGCTCAGCAAGATATTTTCCGGCTTCACGTCACGGTGGATGATGCTCTCCTGTTCGTACGCATGGTCAAGCGCCGCCGCGACCTGTTCCAGCCAGTCGATGACCTGTTCCGCTTCAATCGCCCCCTGCTGGATACGCTCGCGTAACGTGCCGCCTGCCACAAACTTCAGCACCAGATAATCGCGCCCGTACCATGTGCCATCATCAACGTAAGAGACGATGTTGGGATGATCCAACTTGGCGGCGGTAATCACTTCACGCCGAAAACGTTCCACTCGCTCTTCATCACGGCTAACTTCCAGTAGCAGAATTTTGATGGCGACCGTTTCAATCGGTTGATCGCGCACATAACGCACCGCTCGCCACACTTCACCGTTACCCCCCTGCCCCAGCTTTTCCTCCAGACGGTATCGGCCAATCCTGACGTTGGCTCGCATCTCGTCATGGATACGTGCGATTAGCTCTTCGGCATCGCGCTGAACGTCTTTGCCGTTCTGCTTGCCGATCTGGTCGAGAACCAGCACCAGCGCCAGATCATTCTCGTCGCAAACCCCGTATTTCATCAGAGATATAACCAGATTGTGCGTAAACGTCAAAGCAGGCGTTGTTGGATCCAATGCAATCTGTGACAGGACGTTACATCCGTGCAAAGCGGTTTCAATACTCGCTTTACGATCATTGCCATACTGCATGTAGGGTTCAAGAAAACCTTTGATTTCATTGAAAAGTTGCGTCGATAGTTTGTCAACCGCCATAATTTCGTCCTGTGTCATCAGCTACTATTAGCGTATTGTACCGCGTCAACGCATTTTTCACACACGATAACCGTGCTTTCCCATCTTCGATCTCTCACCTACCCCGCGCACCCCGTCTCATACCCTTCA
>REDR01000082.1 GCA_007693385.1 Anaerolineaceae bacterium | reverse complement strand
GAGCGCACTCTGGGCGGCGAATGCCGCCCCTCTGTCGCGCCGAAGGCGCGGAATCGATTTTTTGGGGGAGGGGAGGACGTGTCCCGCGTTCGCTTAGTTGGTTTTGGATTCCCTGAAATGTGTTAAACTATACAAACACTTATCTATATGCGGATTATCGAACGGGAGGGTTTTGTGTCGAAGGCAGATAACCGTGAACTCCGTGTAATTGCTAGCAATAAAGTCAACTTCTCTTATAATGATTTCCAGAAATTAAACCAACAAATTCAGACCGGATCATGCCCTGATGTCTGGACGGGTGGCAGAATTAAATTTGACGGTTCGGCCGTGATTGCGTTTGTCGGCTATGTGGGGGCTGATCCAGTCGGGACGTGTTATGTATCTGCGCGTGACTTCAGAAATCAGCGATGTGTTGTGCTAGACACGAAGCTAGAAATCATCGAGCTAAGTACATTTGGCGTTGTAGCGGATACGGCGTTGGAATACTACAATTACCCCTGCCAGCTGAACACGTTCGAGATAAGAGGCGGTTTCATTCGGCCTGATTATCGGGGAAGACGATTATTCTCGCAATTATATGATGCTTGTCATCGGTTTCTACTAACAATAACAAAGGATTCGGATTTTCTTTTTGTAGACAGTGAAGATAACATCGCATCATCAGACGGCATAATGGTTTGCTCGGCCTCTATGGGATACTACGAAACGAAAGACTTATTTGATAATTTCAAATTTGGTACAAGGCTCACCAGATTCGATCTCGGTGAGTTAGGTATTCGCTTTGAACATATTGGCGTTACACGACCAGAAAGCAGGGCTTCAGAATATGTCATAAGAAGATGGGGACTCAGCCCCGTTTGTTGCTCGTATGCCAATCTAGGAGTTATCTATGCTCGGCGTTTGCTGTGAGGGCGCTTACTCGGTGGGTGGATGCGGCGGAGTCGGGTATAATGGTGTAAAGCTTTTCATCAATAAATAAATGGCGATGCTGACCTATGAAACCCAAACAAATCCCTTATCTCAACATTTTCCTCTCGTCGCCCGGAGATGTGCCGGAAGAACGCGCCATCGCCCGCAAAATCATGAAGCGTCTGCCCAATCGCTACGGCTTCAAAGGCCGTGTCGCGCTTAATATCATCGCGTGGGAAGACCCCGAATCCGGTACGGCAATGGAAGCCACACTAACCCCGCAGGAAGCGATCAAGCGCGGGTTGCCGCTTCCGTCCCAATGCGACATCGTCATCGTGATTCTGTGGTCACGGCTCGGCACGCCGTTCACCGATGATGACGGCCAACGTTACGAATCCGGCACACAATGGGAATTACTCGACGCGCTGAAGTCCAATGCGACGCGCACCTATATCTATCAGCGCACGGAGAAGCCCGATCCGGGCGACATCGACGCGCCCAAATACGATGAGAATGTCGCGCAATATCGCCGCTTGAAGGTGTTTTTAGCGTCGGATGTATTCTATCAAAATGGTGAAATCAAGCGGGTTGTTCAGCAATACGCATCGCCCAGTGAGTTTGAAGCGCTGTTTGAACTGCGCTTTGAGGAAATCGTCGGGCGTATTCTGGATGGGCTATCGGAAGATGATGCACTCAGTCGGGCGCAACCGCCGAACATACCCCATATTGATACCGCCGAGACAAGCGACTGGCCGCCGGATAAATCGCCGTTTCCGGGATTACGCGCCTTCACCGAAGACGACGCCGACATTTTCTTCGGGCGTGGCTACGAGACGGATGCGCTGGTGCGTCATGTCGCCGCGAGTCGCTTCGTGGTGGTGGTCGGCGCATCAGGGAGCGGCAAGTCATCGCTAGTCGGCGCTGGCTTGATTCCACGTCTGCGCGGAAATGCCATCACCGGTAGTAAAGATTGGCACATCGTCCGCTTCAATCCAGACGACGCGCCGTTCATCAACATGGCGGATGCGCTGGTGCGTGAATTGCCGTCTCTGCGGTTGGCCGACATCCTCAAAGCGCGGGAAGGTGTTGTCGAGGTGATCGAATCAGCGTTGTCAGACGCGCCGGAATGGGCGGAAACCTTGCTGTTTATCGACCAATTTGAAGAATTGTTCACACTGGCGAGTCGTGACGATGCCGCCGCTTTTGCGCAGATGCTGGATGCGATTGCCAAAAGTGAGCGCGTGCGCGTCGTCGCCACAATGCGTCACGATTTCTACCATCGTGCCGTTGAATATCCGCAATTGGCCGAATTGCTCCGGTCTGGTTCGTTTCCGTTAGCCATTCCCAAGCGCGATGCTCTGCGCCAGATGATCGAGCGCCCCGCTGAACGTGCCGGACTGATGTTTGACCATGCGCTGGTGGATCGGATACTGGATGACACAGGCGACGAGCCGGGCAATCTAGCGTTGATGGCGTATGCGCTGGATGAACTCTACAAGCTGGACGATGACCGCCATTTGTCTCATGATGAATACGAGCAACTAGGCGGGGTGCAAGGCGCGATTGGCACACGGGCAGAGAATCAATTCAAGGTGCTGGATATGGACGATAGTGTGATTCAGCAGGTGTTCCATGCGCTGATCGAAGTCGATGAGCGCGGCACGGCTACCCGTCGGCGTGAGCGCTTTCAGCCGGAGAGCCTTCCTGACGATGTACGGCGACTGATTGAGGCGTTCACGGCGGAGCGTCTACTGACGGCAAGCTATGATGAAGCCAGAGGAACAGCCACTGTCGAAGTAGCGCATGAGGCGATTTTACGCCGCTGGACTCGACTTGCGGATTGGATCGAAGTGACGCAGGATGACCACCGTAACATTAGCCGGATGAAGCGCGAAGCTCGCATCTGGGATGAGCGCGGACGACTGGAACATTTGCTACCGAATGCCGAAACGTTGGGAGAATTCGCTGAATCTTGTGAGCGATTGGGCGTGACTATCGACGATAACATACTGGAAGCCTTCATCGAACCGGAGCAGGAACGCCTATACCGTGAATTGGAAATTATTGAAACCCCACATCAGCGCCGCTACGCTATAGGTGAACGCCTTGCCGCTATTGGTGATATTCGAGAGGGTGTTGGTGTAATAAACAGCTTGCCGGATATGTTGTGGCTTCCAGTTGAAGGCTCAAACGGTGTATATAAATTCGAGTTCGGAGAGTTTGAAGTCAAGCCGTTTTTTATAGCCAAATACTTGACCACATTTGTGCAGTTTCAGGCTTTCATCGACAGCGGTGAATATGGTGATTTGCGCTGGTGGCACGGCTTTCCAGAGAAACACCAACCACAACAGTCGGGTAATGTGACCAATGGCAACAGCAATGCTCCCCGCGATACCATTTCGTGGTATCAGGCGGTGGCTTTTGGGCGCTGGATGACGGAACAGTTCAAAGGCTTAGAGTTAGCCCACCCATCAGGGACAATATTTCGGGTGGGAGATACCGCGCAAATCCGTATTCCGACAGAATGGGAATGGCAATGGACTGCGATGAACGGAACAGACCAACGTGAATATCCTTGGGGAAAGTGGGACAAACATCCGCGAGCGAACACAACCGAAGCAGGCATCAACGATCGCAGTACGGCAGTCGGCATGTACCCGCAGGGCGCGGCAGTCTGCGGTTCGCTGGATATGAGCGGTAATTTGCGAGAATGGTGTTTGAATGACCACAGCAACCCGGAGATAATAGATGGTTATAATAATGGCAAAGCGAAGGTGCTTCGGGGCGGCGCGTTCAGTTACAATCGGATTGGTGCGCGCGCCTCCTTTCGCTACGCCAGCAATCCGCACTACGATTTCAGCT
>REDR01000055.1 GCA_007693385.1 Anaerolineaceae bacterium | reverse complement strand
CACGACGCATCAACGAAGCAGAAAACGAAAGAGGGCACGGTTTCCACCGTGCCCTTTGTGATGCAGATCATGGTCGGGTGGTGCGTTACGGGCGTGTCTCACTCAGGCAGTGGTCAGCCTCAAAGCAGTTATCCGCTTCACACTATTGTGGGGTGCCACAATCTTCGCCTATGCAGTCCCAGTAATCGCACTCTTCGCCTTCACAATACCAGTCGTCGCATTCCTCGCCTTCACAATACCAGTCGTCGCATTCCTCGCCTTCACAGATGGTCGGCGGCGACAAACACGGCTCACCCTCACAATAGCACTCTTCGCCCTCGCATGATGGCGGTTGTTCGCTCGGGCAGATTTGATCTGCCAGACTAACCACCACGCTAGCGCTGTTGTTGTTCGGGTTGGGATCGTCCGGCGTGGAATTGGTGATCTCCGCGCTGACATTGACCTGCGCCGCGTCATTGGGTGAGAATGTTCTGGTGAGCGTGAAGATCGTCACCGATTCACCGACTGCGAGCGCTAAATCCGGCCCGGAATCCGGCGGGATCATGATCCCGCCCATACACGGTCCACCACCGGCATCGATTGAGCCGTGAGAGAACGAGTAATCCCTATAATTGATTTGCGCGGGTAATGGCCCGTGATTGGTGATGACGACGGTGAACGTCACCGCGTCGCCCAGCTCTGGATTTGACGGTGAGACGTTGATACTCACGCCGACATCGGCCTGATCCGGCACAGGAGAGGGGGTAGCCGTGGGCGGCGGTACGGTAGCTGTAGGCGGCGGCAGGGTGGCGGTAGGTTGCGGCGGCGGTTGAACTGGCGGCGGCGGTGTCGGCGGCACTTCGGTAGGAATTGGCGTGGGTGTGAAGGTCGCTGGCGGTAGCGGCGTCGGGATTGCTTCGATCTCCGGCTCGAACTCGACAGGCGGTTCATAGCTAACATCGCGTCCGGCACGGTTAACCGTGTTGACGACATTATTCAGCGATGAGCGCGATGATTGGCGCACGGCGACCTCACTACTGGCGGCGGTCTGGCGTATTTCTTCGCCTGCACTGGCTTCAATGGTGATCGACTCTTCGCCTTCAGTGCCGGGCACGGTGATGCGTATTGTGCCGCGCAGAACCCGCGACGACCATCCCGACGGGCGGCGACGGTTTAACGGGTTGCTGAAATCTTGATCGAAGCCTTGAATGTCCTGCAACTGGTCGAAATCGCCATTCCAGAAGAACATCGAGCCGCCGTCAATGCTGAATAGCAGGTCGTTGAGGACTATCTCGGCGGTATAGTTGCCGGGCGGGGTGATGATTAACACGCCATTGAGCGAATTCGGATCATCACTCAGCAGGATTTCCAGCGAAGCCATCGGCGCGATATAGTCGGCGTCGGGATTGCCGATGCGTAAGGCGTCCACTTCTGGCAGATCATCACCGAAAAGCGGGCGGAATATCCAGCCGGTGCCGGGCGCGTCGGGTAGGCGCACGCGCAACCACAGCCCATCTGCACTACGTTCTATCGCGTCGATGCGCTCACCGATGGGTAGGATACCGACGACGGCGGCGTTTTCGTCTGGCATGGCGCGGATGAAGAAATTGACATCGCGCTGATTCTGTAGCGATACGCGCTCCACATAATCGGCGGGGATGTATCCGTTATTGATGATGCTGGTGCCGCCGAAGACGATCAACTGCACCATTTGTTCCGGCGTGGCGTCGGGCTGATTGCCCTGCACGTTCATCTGCGCGATGCTGAACGGATCGACGCGATCTGACAGGAAGCCGACATCAAACTGTTGTATGCTGGCGATAGGTGAGCGATCTCCGCTTTCGTCGAAGGATACGGTTTGCGGCGCGTTCATCTCCAGCGTGAGCGCACCTTCGCCATAGCATAGTTGATCGCGCATCGCGTCCGCGCAGATGCTACTGACGATGTTAACGCCCGCCGTGATGAACGCGGAGCGCACGTTGCCATCGGCATAGATCACATCCGCCAATGGCGCGAAACCGTCTACCATCGGCTCGAATATCTCGCGGAATAAGGCGAACGTGGTCGCGTTCTCCGGCGTCTCGAACCAGATCACGAAAATCTGCCCGCCGATGCGCGTGGCGTAGATGCGCCCGATGCTGGCCGGGCTGTTCACCCTGCGGTAGGTGACGCTCTCCCAGACGTGGGACTCGCTGATGTACGTTCGGCGTTCGAGAATCTCTTCTGTCTGGTAGCTCGCCAGCAGATCATCAATGGCGGCGCTCCGGTTTTCGGCTTCCAGACGGGCGACACGCGCCCACGTCTCCGCTGAGTCGGGAGCGCTGTAAATGCGCCAATCGCCGAGCGTCTGCGTTTGCCATTCACGCGGGACGGGGTAGGGCAGATTACGGTCTAAGAATTCGTAGCGCCAGCGACTCGCGTCACGTTCTGCCAGCGAACGCGCATCAAAGAAGCGGGTGGAATCCAGCAAATGCTGGAAGACTTCATCGCCGATGCTACGTGCCTGCGGGGTGGCCTCCACCGCGAAGACTACCGCGTAGTTAGCGAAGATGCCCGGACGCCATACCGCGAAGGCTCGTCCATCGAAGCGCCCGTGCGTCGCGTCCTCATAGCTGAAATCGAATATCAGCGCTGGTTGATCGTCTATGGTGGTGGGGGTGCGCGGCGTGTCGCTCGCCGTCAGGTTATAGTCGCGGATGAAATCGTCGGCGATGCGCGTCAGGTTGTTGCCGTCCTCGCGCTCGTAGTATACGTTCAGCCGCACGGTGTCGCTCGTGTTAGCTGTCGTCATGCGGTCGCCGATGTCGCCCACCGTCGGCCAATCCTTCGGGTGCTGAAAGTTGAGGCCGCGTTCCAGATCAGCATAGCCGCGATAGGGCAAATCGGCCTCTGCACCGTCGATAGTGACCATCACCGAGTCGAAGCCTGATGTGCCGCCGAATGCTTCTACCAGAAAGCCGAGTTCATATTGGCCGTTTGGCGTAATTTCTTCGGATAGTGTCAGGCCGTTCTCGCCCCAGATGTACACCGTGCCCGGCTCGCTCTTGACCTGTCCGCGCTCGGTGACGACATAGCGGAACGCTTGAAATTCCGCGCCGCGTGGGATGGTGACACTGCCCACCGCGCCACTGCCATCAGCGCGGCTGAGGACGCTGAATACTTCGCCGTTTTCATCGAATAGCACCGTTGCATCAAACCAGCGTTCGCCACCGATTTCACGATAGCGCCCCTGTAGCGATGCGGCGCGTCCGGTGCGCTGGATTAACTCGATCTGGCGGGTCGTGCCGTCACTGATGACCGGCAGATTAAGCGGCAACCAGCTAAAGAACGATTGATCGACGCCCGACTTCCAGCTATTGATTAGATCAATGCGCTCGTCGTTGATGATTTCCGTCAGGATGTCGCTATCCAGAATGCGGATTTTGCGCCCTTCGTCGTCTATCTGATCGACGGTGAAACTACCCGATGTCAGCGCCCGTCCGGTCACTTCCATGCGGATGGTCGGCGGGAAGACGTGACTGCCAACATCGGGATAAATCTGTGTGACCGCCACTTCCGGCGCAACAGGCGGATGATAGGTTATTATGGAATCTTCCACGCGCCACAGACGCGGCGTGACTGCGTTGTAGTAGTTGCGGAGCATCTGCGCCCATTCGTCTAACGGGCTTTGTTCCAGATAGTCATTATTGAAGCGGCGACTGAGCGCGGGGAAATAGATGCTGTAATATGAGGTCCAATCGCCCGCCCATTGGCCGGAAGCGCCATACAGTCGGGCATCTTCCAACGCGGCGATGACATCCCGTGCCCGTCGCGTCAATTCTACGTCGTCGCTTAACGCGATGATCTGTTGCATGAAATGTCCGGCATCCACCATCGAATCATCGCCGATGAAGAACGAATAGGTGTACACGTTGGCGCGTGCCATGCCGATCAGGTCGCGGTGGCGTTGTGGGTCGCGGTTGATCTGTTGGGCGAAGGCTTCGACGGCCTCCGTGACGGCAGAGAATTGCTGTAAGTCGGTGGCGGCGTGTGTCATGAAGCCGCTATCGGAGCCGGGACGCTCGGCCAGATCACGCTCGATGTAGGTGTCGATCAGTCCGCGCCCTAATTGCGTCGTGTTGATGGTCGGGTCGTCGCGCAAAGTCGAAGCGAGATACGCCATATTCAGCGCTGGCTCGACGACGATTTCCGGCGATGCGATAGATATATCGAAGAATTCGCTGGTCGCCATGTGATACTCGACGGTACTCATCGAGCAGGCGTCATTGATGAGCAGGTCGAAACGCTCCACACCGGCCATATCACGGGCGGCGCTGAATGCGCTTTGCAGTTCTGGCAGGCTGATGATCGAATCAAACGTGAAATCGGTGACGATGCCCTGCCATCCCGCGCCGTGACTCGCCAGCACGATGGCGTAATGCTCGGCGGGGTAGTGTTGCACGCCCCACGTCAGGAATTGCGCCAGCAACGCGCCATCGCCGGAATTCACCGTGCCGAGATCGGCCAATGGTTGGCTGTCGATGGTGGGCGGGCTGAGGGAGTCGTCATAGCTGGCGGTGACTTCAAACAGCTTTGCGCCTGACCAGTCGCCGCTCGCGGTACTGAATGCCGGACTGCGATCTAGTAGCGCGATGATGCGGATTGTCTCATCACTGCCGCCCGCGATTTCAAATCGCTTGAAATCCTGCAAGATGGCCTCTTCGATGTTGGCATCGCCGCCATAGTACGCGAGAATCGTCCATGTGGCGGTGGCGGCGGATGCCATCTGCGGGAAGCCGCGTTCAGTCAGCGCGGAGGCCGATACATCATAATCAAGCGTTGGGATGGATGATTCGTCCAGCGCGACGCGCATCTCGAAATTGCCGGTAGTCTCGCCGCCGGTCACGCCGTAGCGCGTGGCGACGACGCTATACGCACCGGAAGCGATGCGCGGGAATACGATGCGCGAGTCTCGCGTGTCGCGCCCGTAATCGTCGTTTTCCGCGATGATGTTGCCGCTTTCATCGAGCAGATACAGCAACGGATCGAGATCGCCGCCGGTAGCGCGTAAATCGATGGTCAGCGTGACACCATCCTCCGTGATGCGTAGCGGAAACTCAACGAACGGGGTGTTGTCGTCCAAATATCCGGATCGCGTCGTGTCGCTATCAATGACGGCGATTATCTCGGTTGTTTGCGCCTGTGCAATCAACCATCCCAGCGAAAAGACTAAACCTACTATCAGCGCGATACGTTTCATGATGTGATGTGTTCCTGTCTCGTTTATAAACCTGCCCATGCGGATTATATAACAGAACGAAACACCCCCGCTTGACGGCGGGGGTATTTTGACTACTTTTTTATGATTGTGTTTGAGGATGCTAACCCTCGATCAACAATGTCTCAGGGTCTTCGATCAAACGTTTGATGTGAACGAGGAATTGCACCGCCTCGCGGCCATCAATGATGCGATGATCGTATGTGAGCGCGACGTACATCATCGGGCGGATGACGACTTCGCCATCACGGGCAACCGGACGCTCTGTGATGCCGTGTAAGCCGAGAATGCCGACTTGCGGCGGGTTGAGGATCGGCGTACTCATCATCGAGCCGAAGATGCCGCCGTTGGTGATGGTGAACGTGCCGCCGGTCAGCGCGTCGATGGAGAGCGTGCCCTCCGAGACTTGCGTCGCGTAGTCGCGCACCTGCTTCTCGATTTCCGCGAAGCTCATGCGGTCAGCATCGCGCAGGATCGGGACAATCAACCCATCCTCCGCGCCGATGGCGATGCCGATGTCGTAATAATGTTTGAGGACGATCTCTTTGTCCTGAATCTCACCGTTGACCGGCGGGAAGGCTTTCAACGCGCTGATGGTGGCCTTCACGAAGAACGAACTCAACCCTAGATTGATGCCGTAACGCTCTTTGAACGCTTCTTTGCGGCGCTTGCGTAGATCCATGACGGCGGTCATGTCGATTTCGTTGAAGGTGGTCAGCATGGCGGCGGCACTCTGCGCCTCGACCATACGGCGGGCGATGGTCTGGCGGCGGCGCGACATGCGGATGCGCTCCTCGCGGCGGCCATTGTCGGCCTGTGGCGTGGGGGCTGGCTTCTGCTCGCGCTTTTCCGGCTTGGCTTCCGCCTGCTTTTGCGGCGCGGGCTGGCTCTTCTGCCCGTCGATGTGGCTCTGTACATCTTCTTTGGTGATCTTGTCGCCACTGGCCTTGACTTGCGAGAGGTCTACTTGATGCTCCGCCGCGAAACGCTGGGCGACCGGTGTCGCTTTCTGGCCGCCGGATGACGACGGGGCGGGCGCGGCTTTTTCCGGTTGCGCTTCTTCTTTTTGCTTGCTGTTGTCGGATGCGCTCGACTTGTCACCAGCAGGGGCGCTACTGTCGCCGCCTTCGCCGTCTATCACGCCCAGCACATCGCCGGGCACTACGTCCGCGCCTTCGTCCTGTGTGATCTCGGAGATGACACCATCCTGTTCAGCGGCGACTTCTAACGATACTTTATCCGTCTCTAAGATGACCACGACATCTCCCGCAGAGACGGCATCCCCTACCGATTTGAGCCATTCGGCGACGGTTGCCTCTACAACGGATTCACTGAGGTCGGGCACGACGATGTTATAAGCCATGTTCTTTTCTTCTCCCTGCGCGGTTACTTGTCAAATTGCCAGTTGAAGGCATAGTCGATAATCATGGATTGGTTGACCTGATGCGCTGATTTTGAACCTTCCGCCGGGCTGGAACTGCGGCGGCGTCCTACGTAGTTGACCGGCATTTTAATGCCGACCATCTTCTTGATGCGATAGTTCATGAATTCCCATGCGCCCATGTTTTTCGGTTCTTCCTGCGCCCAGACGATCTGCTTGAGGTTGGGATAACGCGCTATGACCTTCTTTAGGCTTTCCGCCGGGAAGGGGTACAGTTGCTCCACGCGGGCGACGGCGACATGCTTCGCTTTGTCGCGCTCTTCGTTCTCGACCAGATCAACGTAGAACTTGCCACTGACGAATACCAGACGCTCGACGGCTTCCGGCTCGACGTGCGGATCATCAATCACAGGCCGCCAACGTCCTTCGGTCAACTCGCGTACGCTGGACGCGGTGGCCGGATTACGTAGCAGGCTCTTCGGTGTCAGCACGACAAGCGGTAGCGGGTCGCTCTTCAATAGAAGCGCTTGCCGCCGCAGTAAGTGGAAATATTGCGCGGCGGTGGTGCAATTGGCGATGCGGATGTTGGTCTTGGCGGCGGATTGCAGGAAGCGCTCCGGACGTCCGCTAGAGTGATCCGGCCCGGCGCCTTCGTGTCCGTGCGGAAGCAGGAGCACCATAGAGGGCGTCTGCCCCCATTTTTCCCGCGCCGATACCACGAATTCGTCGATGATATTCTGTGCGCCGTTAGCGAAGTCGCCGTATTGCGCCTCCCACAACACGAGGCGGTTAGGCGCTTGCACGTTATAGCCGAATTCAAAGCCGATGACCGCTTCTTCGGAAAGCGGGCTGTTATGGACTTCAAATGGGGCTTTGGCCTGCCGGAAGGACTGTAACGGCACGACTTTCTCGCCGCTTTCTTTGTCGTGCAGGACGGCGTGGCGGTGACTGAACGTGCCGCGCTCAGTGTCCTGTCCGGTCAAGCGGATGGGCGTGCCCTCCGCCAGTATCGACGCGAAAGCTAGTTCCTCCGCCGTCGCCCAATCGACGCTTTTCTCGTCGATGTCGTCAAACGCTTTACGGCGGGCGCGGATGGTGTTCTCCAGTCGCTTGGAGTAGAACTGGAGGCGGTCAAGTTGTTCGTCTAGTCCGTCGTTGATCGCCCGCAGATCATCCAGCGATACCGCCGTTTCGATGCGCTTCGCCATGCCCGGCTCTGGTTTGGGTGGCTGATGATCCTGAAAAGCTTCCATCTTCATGGTACTGGTAGCGGCTTCTTCTAGTTTGTCGTTGGCCGCCTGTAGAACCTGCATGTAATGGTCGATCATCTGCTGGGGTGTATCGGATTCTAGCCGCCCATTCTCCACAAGACGATCCGCCCATAGCTTGCGGACGCTGGGATGCTGGCGCACCACGCCATACAATTCCGGCTGTGTGAAGCCGGGTTCGTCGAGTTCGTTGTGCCCGTAACGACGATAACCGATGAGGTCGATCAATACATCTTTACCGAATTGACGCTGATAGGCGAAAGCGATGCGGGCGACTTCGATGCCGGCTTCGGGGTCGTCGGCGTTGACATGGATGATCGGTACCTTGAAGCCTTTGGCGAGATCGCTGGCGTAGATGGTGCTTCTGCCGTCTTCGGGGTCGGTGGTGAAGCCGAGCTGGTTATTGGCGATGATGTGAATTGTGCCGCCCGTCCAGTAGCCGGGCAAGCGTGATAGATTCAGTGTCTCGGCGACGATCCCCTGTCCCGGGAAGGCGGCATCGCCATGAATCAGGATTTGCATGGTGAGCGCCGGATCAAATTGCGGTTCGCCCGCGTGATCGTCGCTGGTACCGGCGGCGCGTGCCATGCCGACAGCTACCGGATTGATCGCTTCCAGATGGCTGGGGTTGGGCGGCATGGTCAGCGTCAGGCCGCCGCTTTCGTCGATGTTACGACTTTCGCCCTTGTGATATTTTACGTCGCCGATTGTCCAACCGATAGCGTCCTGAATTTCCTGTAATTTGATCGGGTCTTTGAAATCTGCCAGAATTTGCTCGTAGGGCTTTTGCATGATGTGGGCGAGGATGTTCAGCCTGCCACGATGCGCCATGGCGATGGCGATGGTCTTCATGCCTTTGCCGTCCGCGCCTTTGATGATCTGGTCGATGATCGGCACCATCATATCCAGACCTTCTATTGAGAAGCGATACTTCGACGGAAAACTGCGTTGTAAATAATGCTCGAACGATTCGACTTGCGTCAGGCGCTCAAGCATGGCGATGTCGGCATCATTCGATGGATCAAAGCGATAGCGCCGCGATTCAACCGCTTCGCGCAACCATTCGCGCTCTTCCGGGATGCGAATGTGGTCGTTGTCGTAACCGATGTTCGAGGCGTAGATTTCCTTGAGCATCTCTACCGCTTCTAGCGCGTTGTCGCATTCACGGGCGACTGCTCCACCGATGATGCTGGCCGGTAGCTGTGCGAGATCATCTAACGTGATGCCATGAAACGAGATGTCAAGCTCTGGATCGCCGGGCGGCGGACTGCCTAGCGGATCGAGCTGGGCGGCCAGATGTCCATATTGGCGGACGGCATCGGCGTAAGCCTTCGCGCTGACGGCTTTGGTGATGTCCACATCGGCGGGTATCGCTACTGCGCTTTGACCGTTCGCGCCCAATAACGGCTCCCAGTTACGGAAAAAAGCGCGTGTTTGAGCATCTACCGAGTCCGGCGCTTCCCTATAAAGCTCGTAGAGTTCGAGGATGTAGCCCATATTCGGGCCATGAAATTCAGGATAGACTGACATGACGGCATACTCACCTTAAAAATTTTACGTTAATCGGCTCTCACCTTAGTTTAACACAGGCCGCTACAAAGTTGAGGGCTAGGGATTACAGAAAATGGCGGCGCTGGCCGATATATTTTTCTCTCTCATCTTTTTTTCATAGTCCGGCGTTGCGTTATAATTGGCTCATTTGCTCCGAATGATCGTGAGGTTGATTGAACATGAAAAAGATTATCGTGGCGCCCGGCGCATTCAAACACAGCATCAGCGTTCTGCAGGCGGTTTCTGCCATCACTGACGGGCTACGTTCTGCGGGCATCTCGGCGGAACTGCAAGCACTCCCCATCGCTGACGGTGGTAACGGCACGCTGGACGCTTTTCTGGTGCATGGTGGGGAGCGCATCTCCCGCTCAGCCCGCGATCCACTAGGGCGCATGGTCACGGCGGATTATGGCTTGATTGACGACGGTAAGACCGCAATTGTCGAGATGGCGCAGGCGTCCGGCCTGGAGTTGATCGCCAATGAATCATTGCGTCCGATGGCGGCCAATACTTTCGGCACCGGCCAACTGATGAAGGATGCGTTATCGCGGGGTGTTTCGCGCTTGATCGTCGGCATGGGCGGTAGCGCGACGGTTGATGGGGCGCTGGGTGCATTGACCGCGCTGGGTGTGCGCTTCCTCGATGAGCAGGGGCAGGTCGTCGAACCGCTACCGCGCCATCTGCCGCGCATCGCCCGTGTGGATGTCGGTGATCTGGATGAACGCTGGCGTTCGGTTGAGGTTATCGTGGCGGCTGATGTCGATAATCCGGCTATCGGTCAGCGCGGCGCGGCGGCGATCTTCGCGCCACAAAAGGGCGCGTCGCCGTCCGATGTCGTTGAATTGGAGGCCGGATTGTCGCATTTCTTCGGCTTGATCGCGGAGCAAGTCGGCGTCGATGTGCGTGAGGTGGCCGGTGCGGGCGCGGCGGGGGCGCTCTCCGGCGGGTTGATGGCGTTGTTGGGTGCGCGTATCCTGTCGGGGATTGACCTCTTGCTCGATCACGCCGGATTCGAGTCGCAGTTACACAACGCCGATCTGGTCATCACATCGGAAGGCCGCGTCGATTCGCAGACGCTCGGCGGTAAAGGTCCGTTAGGTGTGGCGCGTATCGCTCATCAGCGCGGTGTGCCGTCGGTGATGTTCGTCGGTGGGCTGGGCATTGATGAGGCGCTATTGCGCGATCATGGTGTGCGAGCGGTGATGCCGATTGTTGACGCGCCGCTGAGTCTGGATGAGGCATTGGCGAATGGGGCGACGTTGTTGGAGCGTGCGGCGCGGCGTCTGGGCTGGCTGTTGCAGATCGGCTAATCGGCGGGAGATTGGAAGCGATAGAAGAACGGGTCGTCGCGGATGTCACCGTAGAAGTGGCGTGTCAGTTCTAGCTCGCGCTCGGTGATGTCGGTCACGCTCAGATAAGTCTCGGTGAATGATAGCGGATAGATCGGCAGACCATCGCATAAGCCGTCTAGCGCTAGCACTTCCACCCAACCTTGCCCGCTATAGTAGCGGGTGCGGGCACGCGATCCGTCTTCGGCGACCCCGGTTAGCTGAACGGTATCGCCATCCGGTAAAAAGCCGATAATGCCGGTCTGTATGGTGGGGGCGTCGCGCACGGTGAGGTTACGCCCATCGTCAGTTTGTATGGTGGCGTGGCAGTCGATCCCCTGCGCGATTAGCGCGGCTTCATGCCGGATTTGACCGTCTGGCGTTAGCGAGATTGCGCCTGAATCGTGTCGGGTATCTTGATGATAGCCCGCCCCTTCAATCAGTGTGATCGATTCGCCCGTCGTATCGCGCAAGATCAGATCACCCACTGCCGTGATGACGGTGACGCGCTCGTCATCAACCAGCCACACGCCGAAAACATCGGCGGGCTGTTCGATTTCCCACGCACCGGCGCCGAGTCTGTAATCCGTGATGGCCGAACCCGCCATACGATGTAAGGTCGCGCCTTCGGCGATCAACTCGATCTGATAGCGGTCTGTCGCGTTCACCTCAAAGCTGATGATTTGCACGCGCGTTGAGGGTAGAACCAGAGAGATACCGACTTCCGCGAAGCGCAGAAAAGCACGCCCGTTCTCGCCGGTACGGATGTGATCGCCCGCGCCAACGGGCATCATTGCGCCCGCCCGCAGATCAAACCATGTATCTGTGCCGCCCCGCTGAATCTGCACGCCGGACGAGATGACCTCAAGCTCGACGGCCTGCGGCGCGGGGGATTCTGCAAGGCTGACCGTCGCGTACATCACGACGATCAGCGCGATGATGAGATGTGTCATGTGATTAAACCAATGGTAATTCAACGAAAAAGGTAGTGCCTTCACCGGCTACGCTATTGAGCCATATTTTACCATTGTGCGTTTCAATCACTGATTTGACCAGACTGAGACCGAGTCCTGTTCCGGCGATGTTGGCCGTGTCCGCCGTACGCACGCGATAGAATTCGGTGAATAGTTTGGCCTGACTATCTTCGGGGATGCCGTAGCCGTTATCTTTGACCATCAGCCGGACACATCCGTTACCGTTAGGCGTGACATCAACCTCAACGCGCCCGTCTTCCGGCGTGTACTTGTTGGCGTTGGTCAGCAGGTTCGCCATCATTTGCGAAATCTGGCGGTAGTTACCGTTGACCACTAGCGGCTCCTCCGCGACGGTGACGCGAAGTTCCTGCGATTTTTGCTCGAAGCTCGGCTCGTAGCGGGCGCAGACTTCACGCATTAAGCGCCCGACATCTAACAGTTCTTTCTGCTTGTCGCCGTCGCGGAGTTGCTCTAAATCCAGAATATCGTTGATGATCTCTAGCATCTCTTTTCCGGCGACTTCGATTTGCGTGATGAAGCGATCTTGCTCGGGGTTTTCCAGCCCCCCCTGTAATTGGATCAAATCGGTATAGCCGATCACGCGGGCGAGCGGATTCTTCAGGTCGTGCGATGCCATGCGGATCATGCGCGTTTTGAGCTGGCTCAGTTCAGCGATTTGTGTGACGTTGGCGAGGATGACCACCCACTGCCGCGAGTCATCAATGGGGGCGGCGGTCATGTTAAATGTGCGGGTGCTGAAGCCGATCTCGCGTTTGAATAGCACGCCCACCGCGAACTGCGCTTTGATGTCATCGAGCAGGTGGTCGGCGATGCCGTTCTCGTGCAGGATGTCGATGAAGTCGGGATGACGATCCGGTGGCGATTGCGGCGACAACGCGGCGAATATCGCGTTCCATTGTAGCGGCCGCAGGTCATTGTCGAGCGCGATGATGGCTTCCGGCATATTGGTGAAGATCGTCTCTTGCGTTTTGTTCTGGCTTTGCAGATGCTGGTGCAAGATGGCGTTTTCGATGCCGGGTGCGATGCGGCGGGCGAGGTCTTGAACGGCTTTGCGGGTGTGGCGCGGGCTGTGCTGTACATCCAACACGATGACGCCGCGAACGTGTTCTTGCCAGTTAATGGGGACGGCATACCATGAGCCAGCCGTCACGCTCTGGCCGATGTCGCGGGCTTGTTCGGCGATGTGGTGCGGGTAACAGCCCGATGTACAGCCGTTGATGGCCTGCACAACCGTCAACTCTGCGCCGTTAGCGGCCAGTATTACGCCTCTGCTCCCACGCCCGATCTTCCGCACATCCTCAGCGACTAACGGCCAGATGCGCTGAATATATAACTGTTGTTTTTCAAGCTGGACGACGCTATTGAGCAGGAAATCGGCATAGCGGCGGCGGCGTATCTCGGCGGTTATCTCTGCGCCGATGGCGAGCAAGATAGGCACGGATAACGCGAGCCACAAAAACAACAGGTTAATCACCAGCCGCGAGCCACTGAACAACCATGACGCGATCATCACACCGGCCAGCATCGCCGCGCCCCATAGCGCGATTTTTACGTACCAGCGTAGGTACGCGCCGCCGACGGCGGCTGTCACTGACGCGACCACGATCATCAGGATTTCCGACGGGCGCGATTGCGTGCGGAGGGCGCGATTCTGGATCAGCGTCTCGATGGCGTTGGCGTGGATTTCCACCCCCGACATCAGCAGGCCGCTAGCAGAGGCGGGCACCGGATAGCGGTCAGTCGCGCCGATGCTGTTCGCCACGCCGACCAGCACGATTTTATCTTCAAACTGCGTCATGTCCGCCTCGCCCTCGATGATGTCGCGGAACGACACGATAGGGAAGCGGCGATCAACCGGCGTGCTGAAGTAGTCCTGCATCCACATGCCCAGATCATCCACCGTGACCTGTCGCTGTGGTGTGATGTTGAGTGTGTCGCCGGATAGCGTGACCACCTGTTGCATGGCCTGTGGCGGGATGCGTAATGACGCTAGATAGGTTGTCATGCCGAATGATAGGGCTAGTTCGTCGTTTACGTCGATGAGCGACGGTTGCCGCCGGATGGCGCTATCGATGTCGGGGTATACATCGACAAATCCGGTGTAGTCGGCGGCGGCCATTAGCTGGCTGTTGGGTTGTAGCGGGCGGGTGACGCGGATGCCGCGCCGGTGATCGGGCAGGGTGGAGGGTATCGGCAACGGCGCATTACCGGCGATAGCTAGCACAAATCGCGTGCGCTCCGGCTGTTGGCGGGCGGTTTCCAGCGCGTTGATGATGCTCACATCTTCCGGTTCGCTCTCGCTGAAGATCAGATCGAACGCGACGACGCGGGCGCGGGCATTGCTCAGCGCGTCGATCAGTTCAGCGTAGAGCGTGCGCGGCCACATCGTCGGCGAACGCCCATACGCCGCGAAGCTGTCATCGTCTAACGCGACAATGACGACGCGCTCGCTAGTCGGTGCGCCGACGTAGTGGATGTTATTCGCGCCGAGTTGGAAGCGCATAAACGCGCCGCTCAACAATAGTAATGTGAGGCCAACCGCACAGCCTAACCCGAGGATGATGCCTGTGCGGAAGCGCTCATATTCACCGGTAATATCTCGCATCGTTCGCTATTCTTCAGATGAGTCGGTTTCGTCCGGTGCTTCTGCTTCGTCGGCTTCTGCTTCTGCGTCTTCGGCTGGCGCGATGCTATTCAGGCTGGCGCTCAGGTCATCGAGATCAATCTCGATGGGATCGCCAAGGAAAGCGTACAGTGACGGGTCTTCGACGTGGGGTGTGGTGAATTCGCGCAGGCGGGCGCATTCCTCATTGATCGTCGTGCCGGAAGCCAGTATCCAGCCGAACCCGCCCCTGAATTCAATGCGATACCATTCCTGTGATGTCACCGTGCCGAAGAAGCGCTCGATCTCTTCCGCGCTGATCGTGCCGACACGCGGCAAGTCACGCGATGGGCCGACGCGAACGTTGATGCGGGTATCGTCGAAGCCGGTGACGTTGGCGATGCAACCATCGAGCGCGGCGTCCAGTTCTTCAAATGTGCTGGCGCGTACCACGTCGCTCAATCCGGCTTCGGAGTCGGCGCGGATGCCGAATTCACTTTCTACGGAGGCCGTCGCTTCGTCGTCGGTGGCGGCGTTGACCGCGCCGGATGTCACCAGCATGGCGGCGCGTCCGCCGACCTCAACGCGGATGTCGAATTCCGTGCCGCGTGCGGCCAGAGTCATCGAAGGTGTGGACACATCATACGATGAATTCGGGCTGAGGATGCGGCCTAAGCGCTGGCGTGTCTGGCCGAGTAGCACACTGGCTGACAGGGTGAAATCGGTTTCGGTGACCGCGTTGAATTCGTCAATGCGATATTCGCTGTTGGGCAGAATTTCGGTGTCCGTGCCATCAGCAAAGAACGTGATGCGGGCGCGGCCTTCGTCATCGGTGCGGATGATGTCGCCGACGCCGACGACGGCCTCAAAGCGGATTTCGATTGGATTGGTGGTGTTCACACGCTGAACGGTCACACTACCGGCCAGCACTTCCAGCGTCGCGGCCAGTTGATCCTGTTCCACGCTTGCGCCCTGCACCGTCAACGGCCATATAACCATTAAAATCAGTAATAATCTTTTCATGTGCATCTCCATATTTTCCGCGATTAAGCCCTGCATGGCTTATTGATTTGTTAATTGCCGTATATGCGAAAGTCCCCCGCCTAGCCAAACAGGGGACTTCCTTGGTTTAAGAGGGGACCATGATCCTGTTTGCACAGGTATGTCCAGATCGAGTACATATTGATTCTAACTGATGTGTGTGCGCCGTACCAATAGCTACATGGACGGTTTCTAACTGACCAGATGACCAGTTCACACATCTTGTTGGTTTGGTTTCGTCGTATCATCGCCAAAATATGCCCGCGCTAGTCGATCAGTTTATGCTGATGGGCGATAGATACCGCTTCCGTCCGCGTGCTGACCGATAGCTTACTCAAGATACTGCTGACGTGAAACTTGATAGTCGAGCGGCTAAGGATTAGTTTCTCCGCGATTTCTTTATTGTTCAAGCCCTGACTCAGCAATTCCAGCACTTCCAGCTCTCGCGGAGTCAGATTGAATTCCTGCGGGCTGGGTGTGCGTGTCAGTTGGATCAATAACTTGGTGACCTCCGGCGCGAGCACGGATTGACCGGCGTAAGCTTTGCGGATGGTCTCTGCTAGTTCATCAATGGAAATATCCTTGAACAGATAGCTAATCGCACCGGCCTGCAACGCGCTCTGGATCAGTTCTTTGTCGTCGTTAAAACTGGTCAGCGCGATGATGCGCGTGTCGGGAAATTCCTCTAATATCCGCTTGATGGCTTCGATGCCGTTTATCTCCGGCATAATCATATCCATGAGGATGACATCCGGCCTCAGCGTCCGACACATTTCAATTGCTTCGCGTCCGTTGGCGGCTTCGCCGACGGGGTGCAAATCGTCGAAAGCCTGTAAAAACATCGAAAATCCCTGCCTGACGACCTGATGATCGTCCACTACCATCACTTTAATTTTCTCGCTCATCGTGCCTCCCTTTGGGGTAGGTCGCGTTAATGCGCGAACCCGCTTGCGGTTGACTGTCGATTGTTAGGTCTACTTCGATCTTGGCGGCGCGTTCCTGCATGATGCGTAAGCCCATGCTATGGCTAGAGATCGCGTTGAGATCAAAGCCGCGCCCGTCGTCGGTGATGGTGATAGCGGTTCGGTGTTCGTCATCGGTAACATGGATCAGCGCTTTTGTGGCGTGTGCGTGTTTGATGATGTTGTTCAGTGCTTCCTGTGTGATGCGATAAAATCCTACCTTTACATCGGGCGGCAATACAATCTTTTCAGCCTCTATGACCAGATCAATCTCCGTTTCAACGCGGCTTTTAGCGGCGTTGACCAGATGTTGCAACAGAATATCAAAATCGGTGTTGACGAGCGCCTGCGGACGTAATTCTAGCAGGAGCGTTCGCATCTCGGCCAGCGCCCCGCGACTCATGCGCGAGATACGGCGCAGACCTTCCTCGAATGCCGTCTCGTTGTGGCGCAATCGCGGCAGACTCTCCGCGATGACGCTAGCTGAAAATAGCGTTTGACTCACCGCGTCGTGCAGGTCACGCGCCAGGCGTTGACGCTCGTCGTTGGCGGCTTTTTCACCCGCTTTCTCGTATTCCTGCGCGTTTTGTAACGCGCCGACAACCTGATTGGCGAAAATCTGCAAGCGATCCGCGTGTCCTTCATCGAAGAACTCCGGCGCTGAGGTGAGCAGGTTGATGAACCCGATCACGCTATCGGCGGCGATCAACGGGGCGCTGAGGTAAGAGCGCAATTGCGGCATTCCTTTGAACATCTTGACGTTGACCGCATTTTGTAGATCGCGGATGAGAAGCGGCGTGCGTCGCTCGATCATCAAGCCTAATTCCGGCGTGTCCTCAATGGCGATGTGCGTTTTGCGTATCTCGCGCTCGTATAGATCGCCGGTATAGCCGACCACCCGCGTGTAACCATCTTCAATCATGGTGATGGTGGCGACATCGTGCGGGATGACATGGCGCAGATTATCGAGGATACGATACAGCACCTCATCAATCGCTAACGTGCTGTTGATGGCGCGGGAAGTATCCAGAAGCGCTTCGGCCAGTGTGCGCTGTTCGTGTTCGTGTCGTTCGGCTATCTTGCGCTCGGTGATGTCGGTCACTGCGCCGAGGACGGACTGTTCGCCTTCGTATTGCATCCGCGATAGCGTGATCTGTAGCCAGCGCACATCACCGCTTGCGGTACGGAACTGGATTTCATCGTCACGCGGCGCATCGCCCGCCGCGCATTGATCCAGCGTCGCCGCTACCGATTGCCCCAGCAGATTCTCGACAGGGTAATCGAATAACTCGTCGGGCGTATAGCCGGTCATCTGGCACAGCGCATCGTTGACGAAAGCGAAAGATTCGTTCTGTGCGATGAATACGCCGGTGGGGAGGGCGCCCAGCACGCGGCGCAGGCGGTTCTCGCTCTCTTTGATGCGGCGTAGGCTCTCGTGATAGCGCACCGCGTAGCGAATGGAGCGCTCCAGAATGGCGGCGCGTAGCTCGCCTTTATCCAGATAATCCACCGCGCCGCTTTCCATCGCTTGCAGATCAACGTCACGGCTACCGTGCGCGGTCAGCAAGATCATGGGGGCGTCGTGTCCGTCGCGCCGCAGTTGCTTCATCAACTCGATGCCGCTTTCGCCGCCTAGATCATAGTCGATCAGGAACACGTCGAAGCGCTCGCCATCCACCGCCTTCAGCGCGTCCTGATAGTTCGATGCATATTCAAATTCGACATCCTGACGAAAAGCCAGCAATAGTCGTGTAATCATGACGAATTGGGGTTCGTTGTCATCGACTACGAGAATACGCATAAATTCCACCTCTGGGTTTATAGGGCGCGATCTGCGGCGCGATCTGCGGCGCGATCTGCGGCGAATTTTCACACAACCCATTATAACGCATTCGCGCCACGACTGCGCCGATTTCCTTGACCGACGCGCCGATTCGCGTTACAGTATAATCGTATACGATTATACCAGTGTGATAACTCAGGATTTTTACATGACATTAGGCATCAAAGACACCAGCTTGAAATCCAAGAACACCGCCGAGCTAATCGCGGATGCTTTGCGCTCTGCTATTTTGCAGGGGCGGCTACGCGGCGGACAGTCGCTCAAACAAGATGAAATCGCCAACGAATTCAGCGTGAGCAAGATTCCGGTACGCGAGGCGCTGGTCAAGCTAGAGGCGGAGGGGCTGGTGCGGATGATGGCTAATCGCGGCGCGATGGTTTCTAGCCTGACGCTTGATGAAGTGTCGGAGATTTACACCATTCGTAGCGCCTTAGAGCCTATCGCCTTGCGGCGTGCGATCCCCGCTATGAAACCCGCCGATTATCTGCAATTTGAGAACATCCTGAGTCGCATTGACTACACTGAAGACATGACGCAATGGGCAGAACTCAACTGGGAATTTCACGCGGCGCTCTATCATACCGCGCAGATGCCGCGCCTATTGATGACGGTCAAGACGCTGTATAACAACGTCGCCCGTTATCTGTTGCATCACTATCTGGATCAGGATTATCTGGCGGAATCCCAAGATCAACACCGCGAGATTGTGGCGGCTTGCCGCGATGGTCAGACCGATCATGCGGTTGCGTTGTTGCTACATCATCTGGGTGATCCGGTGCAGGTCTTCGCCGGTTTACTGGATGCTGAAGCGTAGAAAACTACAAAAATTACAGACGTTTTCCCCTTGTACGTAAAGTTATTTTGAGTAGGAAGGTGTGTAGACGATGGACGTAAATCTTCCCGATCTTGGTTCACCCAATATATTTGATTTACTCACGCCGGAAGAAATCATCGAAGATTATCGCGTGGCTTATCGTAGCCGTCAGGTGAGTTTGATAGGTCGTCAAGAAGTGCTGAACGGGCGGGCGAAGTTCGGCGTTTTCGGCGACGGTAAAGAAGTGCCACAGTTGGCGATGGCTCGCGTTTTTCAAAAGGGCGATAACCGTAGCGGTTACTACCGCGATCAAACGCTGATGATGGCGCTGGGTGAAGTATCCGTCGCGTCGTTCTTCGCGCAGTTATACGCGCATACGGACGTGGACGCCGATACAGCATCCGCCGGACGCATGATGAACGCGCACTTTGCTAGCCGTAACATCAACCCGGATGGCACATGGCGCGATCAAACGGCGCAGTATAATTCATCCGCCGATATTTCGCCGACGGCGGCACAGATGCCGCGTCTGGTAGGGTTAGCACAGGCCTCCCAACTGTACCGCGAACTCGACGAACTCAAGCCGTTCATCAATTTCTCTCGCGATGGAAACGAAGTCGCGTTCGGCACGATAGGCAACGCTAGTTGTGCGGAGGGCATGTTCTGGGAATCGCTGAACGCTATCGGCGTGCTAGGCGTTCCGGCGGTTATTAGCATCTGGGATGACGACTACGGCATTTCGGTTCACAATGAGCATCAAATTCTGAAATCCGACCTGTCGAGTCTGCTGGCTGGCTTCCAGCGCGAGGACGAAGAGAGCGCCGGTTTTGATATATACACGGTCTACGGCTGGGATTATGTCGGGCTGGTGATGGCGTATGAACGCGCCGCCCGTCTCGCCCGCGAGCATCACGTTCCGTCGATCATCCACGTCATCGAATTGACACAACCGCAAGGACATTCCACGTCCGGCAGTCACGAGCGCTATAAATCAAAAGAGCGCCTGCAATGGGAAGCCGAGCATGATTGCCTTAAGCAGATGCGCGAATGGATCATCGCGGAGAGCATCACCACTGATGAGGCGTTAACGGCATACGAGAAGCAGGATCGTGAAGCGGTGCGGGCTGAACAACGCGCCGCGTGGCGGAACTTCGTGCAGTCCATTGACGTTGAACGCGAAGAAGTGAAGGCGCTTATTGAAGACATTGCCAGTTACTCCGCGCACCGCCAATCACTGGAGCGCGTTATCGCGGGGATGATGAAGTCGCGTTATCCGCGCCGCCGCGATATCATGGAGGCGGTGTTCAGCGCGTTGCGGCTGACCCGCGATGAGATGATCCCATCCCGCGATGATCTGATCGCGTGGCGCGATGACACTTTGCCGGATTATCAGGACATCTTCAGCGCCTATCTCTACAGCGAAACGCCGCTTTCACCGTCCCGCGTCGCCGCGAACGCGCCGCAATATGCGCCGGATAGCGCGAAGATCAACGGTTTTGAGATACTCAACCGCTACTTTGACATCGCCTTCGGGCGTGAGCCGCGCCTGCTGACGATGGGCGAAGATACCGGTTATCTAGGCGGGGTGAATCAATCGATGGCCGGGATGCAGGCGAAATATGGTGCGTCCCGTGTGGCTGATACCGGCATCCGCGAAGCGACCATCATCGGGCAGGCTATCGGCTTAGCCCTGCGTGGATTGCGTCCCATCGCTGAGATTCAATATCTCGATTACATCCTGTACGCACTGCAACTGCTATCTGACGATGTGGCGACTTTGCGCTGGCGCACCGCCAACGGTCAGGCCGCGCCGTTGATCGTGCGGACACGCGGCCACCGTCTGGAAGGCATCTGGCATTCCGGTTCGCCGATGGCCGGGCTGATTCATCTGGTGCGCGGGATGCACGTACTTGTCCCGCGTGATATGACCCGCGCTGTCGGTTTTTACAATACGCTGTTGCAGGGTGATGATCCGGCGGTGGTGGTCGAAGTGCTGAACGGCTACCGTAAGAAAGAGCGTCTGCCGCAAAATCTCGGCGACATCACCGTGCCGTTAGGCGTACCGGAAATCCTGCGGGCGGGCGATGCGGTCACGCTGGTGACGTATGGCGCGACCTGCTTCATCGCGCTGGAAGCCGCCGGCCTGTTGAGCGAACACGGCATCGAGGTCGAGGTGATCGACGTCCAATCGCTATTGCCGTTTGATCGTCACGGCGTCATCGTCGAGTCGCTCCGCAAGACGAACCGCCTGCTATGCGTCGATGAGGACGTGCCCGGCGGGACGACGGCCTACATGCTCCAGCAAATTCTGGAAGTACAGGGCGGCTACGACTGGCTCGATTCCGCACCGCGCACGTTATCCGGTCAACCGCACCGCCCGGCATACGGCACGGATGGCGATTACTTCTCCAAGCCGAACCGTGAGACGATCTTCGACGCGGTTTATGACATGATGAACGAAGCGAATCCTAAAAAATATCCGTTCTTTGATAAATAAGCGCGATTAAACGGGGGCGATCTGATGTCTATGAATGTTATCATGCCCGAAATGGGAGAAGGTGTCGATGAGGGCACCGTCATCAACTGGTTGGTGAGCGAAGGCGATTATGTGCAGGAGGACGCCGCCTTGCTGGAGGTCGAGACCGACAAAGTGACGGTTGAGATTAACGCGGAGGTGGCGGGCACGCTACTCAAGATTATGGTGCCCGCCGGACAGACCGCCACGGCGGGGTCGGTGCTGGCCGTCATCGGTGAGGCGGGGGAGCAGGTCGAAGAAACAACGGCGGCGGATGATACGCCCGCCGAATCCGCGCCTGCGCCACAGGAAGCGGCGCAATCTGATGCCATTGATGCGCCTGCTGGTGGGCGGACGTTTGACGGCGTGCGCGTCAGTCCGGTAGTCGCCCGTATGGTGCGCGAACATGATCTTGACGTGACGCAGATCACCGGCACCGGGCGCGATGGCCGCGTAACCAAGCGCGATGTGATCGCCTATATGGAGGGCGGACAGTCCGCACCCGCGCCACAGACCAAGCCCGAGACAAAACCTTCGCCCGCACCGGCGAAGCCATCCACACAACCGCCCGCCGTGCCGATCACCGGTGATGACGAAATTCAGCCGCTTTCCGGTATGCGCCGCGCGATTGCTGAACACATGGTCATGAGCAAGCGCGTCAGCCCGCATGTGACCACTGTGTTTGAATTTGACTATAGCGCGGTGGCGGCGCACCGTGCCGCGCACAAGGCGCGTTATGCACAGGACGGCGTAAAACTGACCTATATGCCGTATCTGGTGAGCGCGGTGGCTGGCGCACTGAAGGCGCACCCGATGGCGAATGCGTCGTGGACGGACGACGGCATCGTGTTGAAGAAAGCGGTCAATATCGGCGTGGCGGTAGCTGTGCCGCACGGCTTACTGGTGCCGGTGATCCGCGATGCGGACACGATGAACCTGCTCGGCCTTGCCCGTGCCATCAACGACCTGGCAGACCGCGCCCGTACCAATAAACTACGCCCCGACGAAGTGCAGGGCGGCACGTTCAGCATCACCAATCACGGCGCATCCGGTAGCCTCATCGGAACGCCGATCATCAATCAGCCGCAGGTGGGCATCGTCGGGATCGGCGTCATCGAGAAGCGCGTGAAGGTGATCGGTGACGCTATCGCCATTCGTCCGTGTGCTTACGCTAGTTTCAGCTTCGATCATCGTATTCTGGACGGCGCGACGGCGGATGCCTTCATGATGGATGTGAAGCATCAGATCGAAAATTGGGCTTGAATCAGCGCGATGAGCTTAACCGGATCGCGCTTTGAGCATAGCGACCAGTCCGCCAGCAGATAAGATATGGCGCACTGTCGGCGATAGCGGCGGGATGTTGAACGTCTCGCCGTTCGCGCTGATTACACCCTTCGCATAGTCAATCAGAACAGTGTCGCCGGTCTTGATCGATTTGTTGAAGTCGGGTGGGCACAGAATGGGGTGAATCCCCTGATTGATGCAATTACGAAAATATAGCCCGCTAAACGCCTGCGCGATGATGACGCGCACGCCGCAATATTTCAACGCGGTGACGGCTTGCTCGCGGCTACTGCCACAGCCCCAATTGCGTCCGGCGACGATCACATCGCCGGATTGTACATTTGATGCGAAATCGGCGTCTAAGTCCTCAAGCGCATGGCGGGCGATCTGCTCCGGCTCGCGCACGGTGTACGTGTATTTGCCCGGAAAAATGACATCGGTATTGACGTTATCGCCATAAACCCATGCGCGATGCGTGGTCGTGGTCATTACAGTACCTCCTGTGGATCGGTGATGCGTCCGGTGATGGCGCTGGCGGCCACAACGTACGGATTCGACAGGTAAATATCGGCTTCGCGGGTGCCCATGCGCCCGCGAAAGTTGCGATTGCCGGTGCTGATGGTGGCTTCATCCGGCGCGGGTACGCCCATGTGATTGCCCATGCACGGACCACATCCGGGCGTGCTGATGGTGGCACCGGCTGAGATCAGATCAGCTAGCACGCCGGAACGGGCGGCTTGCTCCAACACGTGCGAACTGGCGGGAATGACGATCAAGCGGATGCGGGCGCGTTGCCCGCGCAGGATTTCCGCCGCCGCGCATAAATCCTCATAGCGTCCGTTGGTGCATGTGCCGATGAAAGCCTGCTGTACCGGTGTCCCGGCCACTTCGTCGAGCGCGACCACGTTATCGGGGCGATGGGGGCGGGCGATCTGCGGCGTCAGGGCGCTGATGTCAATGTGGTGCGTCTCGTCGTAAACGGCGTCGGCGTCGGGATATAGCGGCGTATAATCGCGTTCTTGATGCGGCTGAAGATAGTCGAACACCGCATCATCAGGCGGCATGTAGGCGTTCATCGCGCCGAATTCGGCCATCATGTTGGTCAGCACGGCGCGTTCCGATAGCGATAAATGGGTGATAGCATTCCCCGCGAATTCCACACTGCGATATTGCCCGCCGTCCGCGCCGTATCTGCCCAGTATATGCAGGGCGACATCTTTGGCGGTGGTGTACGGTTGCGGGCGACCATCCAGCCAGATTCGCAGGGCGCGGGGTACTTGAAGCCATATCTGGCCGGTCAACCACAGCGCCGCCATCTCAGTACGCCCGACGGCCATCCCGAACGCGCCCAGCCAGCCGAAATGCGTCGTGTGGCTATCCGAGCCGAAGATCAGTTCGCCGGGCAGTATCAACCCCTCTTCACTGATGACCTGATGACAGATGCCGCGCCCGACTTCAAAGAAGTGCGCGACGTTCTGCTGGCGCACCCATTCGCGTATCTCAGCGTGATTTTGCGCGTGGCGGGTGGTCGGCGCGGGCACGGCATGATCGAGCGTGAACGCGACGCGCTCCGGATGCTTGATCGTCGTCGCGCCGATTTCGTCCTGAAAGATGCGCCGGATGGCGGCGGTATTATCGTGGCTGAATACTAAATCCGGCGTCACATCAACCACCTCACCGGCGCGTACCGTCAGGCCACCTGCCGCCCGCCCCAATGCTTTCTCCGCAAATGTATAGCCGGTCATCGCGCATTCTCCCGTAGCAGATGATCGACTTCATCCAGACCGAGCGGCGCGTTATCAGCCTGCGCTTTGATGCGCCGCGTGATCTGTCGCAGGTTATCGTCGTCAATCGTCAGGCCGAGCTGGTCGGCGCGGTCACGTACCGCATTCCATCCGGTCAGGCGGTGGCCGATGCTGATTTCGCGCCGCATCCCGAAATCAGCCGGATTGATCGCTTCGTATGTCGTCGGATCGGCCAGCACCGCTTTAGCGTGGATACCGGCTTTGTGGATGAATGCGCTGGCGCCGGTGATGTAATTATTGAACGGAATCTGTATTTGACATAGCGACGCGATCAGTGCATCGAGTTCTGGCAATAACGGCAGATGATATTTTTCCACGTAGGCGCGGTTCAGCGTGTACAGCCGCGCCACCAGCCCCCCCAGTGGTGTGATGCCGTTGCGCTCTCCGATGCCGAGAACGGATGTGTCGATGTGGGTCGCGCCACCGACGAGCGCGGCGCACGCATTAGCGATAGCGCATCCGCTATCATTGTGACCGTGAAACTCGACATCTAATCCGGTCAGGCGTACCAACTGCCCGACCAGTCGCTCCACTTGATCGGGGGAGGCGACGCCGACGGTATCGGCCACGCCCAACCGATCTACCAGCCCCATATCGGCGACGGCCAGATACACGCGCAACAGGTCGGATTCGCGGCTACGGAAGGAGTCTTCGGTGCTGAAGCGCAGGATGATATCCGGCCTTTGTTCGCGGATGAAGCTCAAAACATCCCATGCGGTGTCGATGATCTGCCGGATGCTTTTGCCGTGACTGTGTTGCATCAGTTGTGGCGATGTGCCGATGACGACATCGACGCCATGTACGCCGGTATCCAGCGCCCGCAGAGCGTCATCACGGTGACAGCGGATGTGGGTGAGGATACGCGCATTCAATCCCATATCGACGACGGCGCGAATGTCGGACTCGCTCTGTGGCGAAGCGCAGGGCGATGTCATCTCGATCATCTCCACGCCGAAATCGTCCAGCATGGCGGCGATTTGTTGTTTGTCGGCGGTTGAAAACGTGGCGGTGCTGAATTGTTCGCCTTCTCTCAATGTGCTTTCGATGATGCTGTAATGCTCAAATGGCATCGTGTGTTACTCCTTAAAAAGTTGATCGGGATAAAAAAACCGCCAGATGAACCCATCTGGCGGCGGTTGTGCGTTCTGGCCTATAGCTTGACCGGAGAAGCGCAAAAATCCAGAGGGTTAGTCCGGTGGGATGTGCTTCTTGGTCTTCTTGATGTCGTGCAAAGTCATGTTGTCTCTCTCCTCAAAACAAAAAAGCGCCCGTTTCGGGCGCTGTTGCTATCGCTAGTGGGATGATGTGATCCGCGCAAGCAAAAAGCCCGAACTTAGCGTTCAGGGGTGTGCTTCTTGGCCTGCTTGCTGATCGACATTACCATTATTTTTACCATATTATACCGGCATCAATGGGGCAGAATATAACCGCAGAGCCAGCGCTTGTCAAGATCGCATCACGCGAGGGCGCTCTCGTAGCCGGAATCGCGCACGAAAATACACGACGAACGCGCCTCATGCATGACGCGGAACATGAACGCGATGTCGATGTTGTTGTGTAATCCGAACACGCTGAGGTCGGCTTTGGGCGCTCTGGATAGTGCCTCATCAAAAGTCCCGACGTATACGATGCCCTGCGTGCCGCGTGGCATACGCCCCCACGTTATCATATCGCGGAAGAACTTTTCGCCGTTGGCTTTCTCTTTCTCATCCTGAACGACGGTTATCAGGTTGATGTGGCCGTTCCAATTGCGCGAAATTTGATAAGCCAGCAGTAACGCCAGATCGAGATTACTCAGGTGCAGGCGTATCTCCCATGATGGACTCTGTTCGCGCACCCAGATATTGATGGTCTGTTCGCGTCCGGTACTGGTGATCGGGTGTTCGGTGTACAGGATGACGCCCATCTCGTTGGCTTTGGCGCGGTCATAGATGTATTGCAGGTCTGTTTGATCGTGGTCAGGATGCACCGTCATGAACAGCGCATTCGGGCGAAAGAATACCCCGCTCAGCAGGTCAATAGAACTGACCAGACCTTCTTTGTAATTTTCCATACATAGCGAGGCGCTACGGGCGAAAATTTTATCCTGATTGAACGCCTCTATCGTACTCGGTATCTCACTGATTTTATCCGCTTCGTCGGTGCGGTGGATGCCGACGACATGCACCGATCCGCGTGGATAGGTGATTGCCCGTAGAAAGCGATAACTGCCGAGCAGGTCATCATTCGATATGACCGGCACCAGCAGGTTCGGCTTCCATGCGCGTTCTTGCCCACTCAATGATTTGCCGACGCGCTTGGCCGCCCATTCCGCGAAGGTGACGAACAGACCACTGCGGACATCGCTCCATGGCGCGGTGAGTTGGCGGCGCGATAGATAGGCGTATAGTGCGAAAACCACGATCAGCGAAACCAGACTGAACAGCGCATTGATGAGAAACATCACGCAAATCGTACCGACGAAGCCGAGTAGCGGTATGATCCAATGTACGGCAAAAGTCGGACGGAAGCTGACCAACCCTAGCGCACGCTCAATCAAGATAACGCCATTCAGCACGCTATACGTGATGAGGAAGAACATCGTCATCAGGGGGGCGATGGCGTTCAAGCCGCCGGTGAGTAAGCCGAAGAACGTCGCCGCTAGCCCGATAGCGCCGGTCATCCACAGCGCCGGACGCGGCTCGCCTTTGGCGTTCTCGTATTTTAGGAAGCCGCCGCCCGGGATCACATCTCTTTCGGCTAGCGCCTGCATAACGCGCGGTGCGCCGACCAGTGCGGCCAATCCTGATGAGAATGTGGCGGCCAGAATGCCGGCCAGAATCGCCGGGCCGTACAGGGCTTTGTCCACGACGATGATTAAATTCTCGACCAGTTCATCGGGCGTCGCTTTGAATGACAGCCAGATCGCCAGCCCGACATAGAGTACCAACCCGACCAGCACCGCTAACAGTGTGCCGCGTGGGATGTCGCGGCGCGGGTCCTTCAATGCGCCCGACATATTCACGCCGACTAGAATGCCGGTGACCGAGGGGAAGAACACCGCGAAGATGTGCCAGAAGTCGCCACTGGGGAAGTCACCGATCAGCACCGGCGTCTCGGTCAGGCCGGGGGTGTCGGCGATGGCGAACGTGCCCAGAAACACCGAAAACAGCGATACCAGCACCACCGCGCCGATCAAATACTGGATGCGCGTGGCGAAGTTGGCGCTGACGTAGGCGACGGCAAACATCAGTGTGAAGCAGGCCAGCACGACGACCACTTCGGGATGTTCGGGGAATATCTTCATCCAGCCTTCGGTGAAAGCGAACACATAAAAAGCTATCGAAATTGACAGCGCCACATAAAGCGGCGTGACGATGCTCCCACCCATCTCCACGCCCAGCGATTGCGAGATGATGGAGAACGCACCGCCCGCGCCTACACGAATATTGGTGGCGATGGACGAGATCGAGAGTGTGGTGAATAGCGTGATGAGGGTTGCCAGCATGATGATAAACAGGCCGCCGCCTAATCCGGCATTGCCCACCGTCCAACCGACACGCAAATAAATGACGCCGAGAATAGTGAGCATGGTGGGGACGAACACCCCGCCAAACATACCGAGTTGGCGGCTGGTCTCTGTTTGTTCGGCAGTAGATCGTTTGAATATTTTCAATACGTTCAACTTGAATCCTGTCCCTTGACTGGTGAGCGTGCTGAGTTTATCGCTTTCTGGATGATCGCATTCTTTGCACTAGCTGGAACGGATCACCTTTTCGGCCATGACTTGATTTTCCGGGTTGATGTCGCCTTTTTCAAATGCGGTGACGTTGTTGACCGTCGTCGTGGCGATGGCGCGGAGCGCGTCCTGCGTGAAGAATGCTTGATGGCCGGTCACGATCACGTTGGGGAAGGTCATCAGGCGCATGAATACATCATCACGCACGATACGATCTGATAAATCCTCAAAGAACAGGTCGGATTCTTCTTCATAGACATCGAGTCCGACATAGCCGATCTGCTCATCTTTCAGCGCATCCAACACCGCCTGCGTGTCGATCAACGCGCCGCGACTGGTGTTGATGAGCATGACGCCGCGCTTCATCTGCGCGATGGTGTCCGGGTTGATGAGGTGGTATGTCTCCGGCGTTAGCGGACAATGCAATGAGATAACATCCGATTGCCCCAGCAGTTCGTCTAACGCGACATACTGCACGCCGAGCGATTCGTTGGGGTAGGGGTCATACGCCAGAATGTGACAACCGAGACCTTTCATCACGTTGATGAAAACCGCGCCGATCTTGCCGGTACCAATCACGCCGACGGTGCGCCCGTGCAGATCAAACCCGAGCAGACCATCCAGCGAGAAATTCGCTTCGCGGGTGCGGTTGTGGGCGCGGTGTATCTTGCGGTTGAGCGTCAATATCAGGCCGAGCGTATGCTCCGCGACGGCGTGCGGCGAATACGCGGGCACGCGCAATACGGTGACGCCATGCTCATCACAGGCGTTCAGGTCGATATTGTTAAAACCGGCACAGCGCAACACAATCAACTTGAGGCCGCGCTCCGCTAGATAGGCGATGGTGTCGGCGGGTAGCTGGTCGTTGACGAACGCACAAACCGCCGGAAATCCCTCCGCTAGCCCACGAGTTTCCGCCGTCAATCGCGGCTCGTAAAATGTGAAATCGTGGTTATGCCCTTCGTTCATCTCGTTCAAGAAATCGCGGTCATACGGCTTGGTACTGAATATCGCAACGCGCATAACTTCAAAGCCTCCTCACTTACCATCAACACCCTATTATAGTCAATTCATCGCCTTAAATCTATGAGAATGGATGAACGCGGCACGCTACACCCCTACAGATTTTCGCTCAGACTGTAGGGGCGCAATGCATTCCGTTACGTTTATGTTGCATTACGCCTATGTTGCTTCCACACGCACTATTGACCGCCGATTCTCAACGACTTTTTGCCAGATGCTTAAATATGGTTTAATCTCTGCTTAAATAGTTGTTGCCTTTCTTTTGGTGACGGCGTGTTACTTTAATACGCTGATGCTTTGATATTGGATATTGAGGAGAAATAACGTTGAATAAAATATTGACTTCTTTGCTTTTGATTTTCTCGCTTGGCCTGTTGCTGGCGGTGCAGGTGGCCGCGCAGGATGACATCATCGAGATCAACTTCGTGCATATCTTCAGCGATGATCTGCGTCCGCTTGTGATTCAGGAAATCATCGATGAATTCGAGACGATCTACCCGAATGTGCGCGTTAATTCGTATTCGACAAACGCCGATTCTGACTACAACGAAATATTCCTGAGTGCGCTGGATAATGCCGATCTGGGGCAAGCGCCCAACGTGGTACAGGTTGAGAGTGGATTGACACAGCAGGCGGTAGACTTCGGCTACTTCGTGCCGATCAGTGAGCTGGCGACGGAAGAACAATTGGCGTCACTGGACGACATTCTGCCCTCCGTGCTGGGTTCGTATGTGATCGACGGCCAACTGTGGGGCTTGCCGTGGAATCTGTCGAACCCGATCATGTATTACAACACGGACGCGTTCGAGGCCGCCGGTCTTGATCCGGATGATCCGCCGCGTACTTTCGCGGATGTGACCGCCGCCTGTGAAGCGCTGATGGCGGCTGATCTCGGCTTTGATGCGTGCGTTAACTGGCCGATGTCCACGTGGTTCATCGAGCAGTGGGTGTCGATGGGCAACGCGCTGTTCGTCAATAATGGCAACGGGCGCGACGCACGGGCGACGGAAGTTTTCTTCGACAGTGACGAAGTGCTGGATGCGATGGTGTGGTGGGATGAACTGGACGCTAACGGCTTTTACACCTATACCGGACGCATCGGCGACAACAACGGTGAAGGCGTCGCTTTCCTCACCCAGCGCACGCCGATTCACATCAACAGTAGCGCCGGCCTGACTTTGTTTCAGAATTTCGCGCAGTTCGGACTCGGCGTGACGTACCTGCCATTACCGCATGAAGACGCGACAAATGGCGTCACCGTTGGCGGCGGTGGCGTGTGGGTGATGATCGACCAGACCGAAGAGGAGATGCGTGCATCGGCGGATTTTGTCTTCTTCCTGACCAGCACCGCCAATGACATCAAATGGCATCAGGGTACCGGCTACATCCCCATCCGCGAGAGTTCTTACAATCAGTTGGTTGATGAAGGCTACTACGACGAGAACCCGTTCTTCTTCGTTCCGGTGACGCAGTTAGTCGAATCGCAGGCGAATGTGGCGACGGCGGGCGCGGTGATTGGCCCGTCAACGGAGGTGCGTAACCAGTTGATCGCCGCCTCCCAGCAAATTCTCGATGGCAATCTACAGACTCGGGATGAAATCCGCGCTATTCTGACCACCGCTAGAGGTCGCGCTGAGGCAGAATTGCTGGATTACAACCTAGATTTTGAATAAAAGCCCCATTCAGTGGTAAAAATAGTGGGACGGGCGTGGTGTTTGCTCGTCCCATTTTCTTTTAAGTAGGGTTGTCGGGGGAAGCATCATGCAAGATAACATCCGATTTGACCGGCTGTGGGCGCGTGCGGTAGCGATTTTTACGGTTCTCTTTCTGGGGTGGTTCATCCTGCAAGAGTGGCGCGGGTTCGAGCCGTTTTTCCGGCTTCTGTGGGATGCGGTCATGAGTACGCCTTCAGCTATCGCCTACATCGTCAATTATTATGGCGACGTAGAGACGAGTGCATTATTCGCGTCGCTGGGCATTGGTGCGGTCTTTGGTGGGCTGGTGACCGCTTTCGTGTTCGTGAAGCGACAGAAGATCATCACCGTGCCGCGCATCTTGCCGGGCGCGTTCTGGTCGGGCGTGGCGGTGGCCGCCGTGTTCTTCCTGTTCGAGGCGTCGATGGCGATTGTCTTGCTATCCTTGCTGGTCGGGGTGGTGGTAGCTTCTTATCTGCTGGACATCGACACCCGCCTTTTTCTGAGCAAAGAGACACGGCAGGCGCTGGGCACACCAACCGCGCGGCGTTGGATGTGGCGCGGGCTGGCGGTGGGGGCAATCGCGGGCGCGGTTGGTTCGCAATTGCTGGTCGTGCCGACCCGTCACTGCACGTTTGCGGGGGATGTAGACCCGACGGCGCGGTGGATGGGCTACGCGATCACGCTCATCGGTGCGCTAGTCGTATTGATACCCGCATGGACATTCACACTGAGGCGACGCGGCAAAAGCACCGATAGCACATCCGGCTACTTCAAGGGGTGGTCAACGCCGCTTCTTTTGCTTGTTCCCACACTGCTCAGTCTGCTGGTTTTTCTGTATTATCCGAGCTTTCGCATCGCCGCGCAGTCACTATTGCGCGAAAGGCGCGGGCGCGGTGCAGAGCCGACTTTCGACTGCCTGAACAATTATGTCAATTTGATGAACGACAGCGTTTATCAAAATAGCTTCATGACGACGATCACCGTCACGGTGGCGGTTGTGGTGTTGAGTATGTCGGTGGCGCTGTTGATCGCATTGCTGGCTTCGCAACGGGTGCGCGGGGCGAATGTGTACCGCACGCTGTTGATCTGGCCGTATGCGCTATCGCCCGTGGTGACTGCCGCCATTTTCATCTCGATGTTTCGTGATGATCGCTCCGGCCTGATTAACCACATGCTCAACAGCATCGGCGCGGATACCGTGCGCTGGATCACCGATGCGACGGTAGCGCCATGGGTGCTGATCGCGGCGGCAGTCTATAACATACTGGGATTCAATATCATATTCTATGTGGCTGGTCTGCAAAACGTCCCGCGTGACTTGCTGGAAGCGGCGCAAATCGACGGCGCGAACGTCTTGCAACGCTTCTTCAAAATTACCATTCCGCTTCTGTCGCCTTATACGTTCTTCTTGCTGGTGGCGAATGTCACGTATTCGTTTTACGGCATTTACGGCGTCATTGATACGCTATTTCCGGGAGGCGGCCCATTGCTGGCTGATGGGCAGAGCCGTGCGGCCAATGTATTGATCTATAAGGTTTATGAAGATACGTTTCGTTCCGGCGCGATACAACTGGGTAACGTCGCCGCGCAGTCAATAGTTCTGTTCGTTCTGGTGGCGGGAATCACGCTGTTGCAGTTCCGCTATCTCGAAACCCGCGTCACATACGCGGACTAAGTGGAGGGTTCATCATGCAAGAGACGGACGCCAAACGACAAACGCTAGAAACAAATATGCGCCTGCCACGTCCGCGTACCAGAACGCGCTGGCTGACGCATATCGGCTTATCTATTGTCTGCTTCGTCATCATGATTCCAGCGCTGTATGCTTTGCAAGTATCTACATTGGACATCCTGCAATCGTTACAGGCGCCGCCGGTGTTGTTTCCGCCCGGCGGTGAACGCGAATCTTTGAGCGAATTTTTACGCACGCCACTCGGTAGCCTGCCCAATAATATCGCGGTGCTGTTCGGTGCGCCGGATACCTCAACGGCGGCGCTCGGCGGGGCGGGGGCGCAAACATCCGGCCAGAGCCGCTTTGATTTCGGCCAGCTAATTTATAATACAACGGTGGTCACGCTGGTTGTCGTCATTGGCAAGACTTTGCTCGCGTTGCTAGCCGGGCTGGCTTTTGTGTATTTCAGATTTCCGGGCAAGTGGGTTCTGTTCTTCGTCGTGTTGTTGACCTTGCTGATGCCGACGGAGATCATCATTAAGCCGTTGCGCGATCTGATGGTTGATCTCGGCTGGCGACAGTCCAACCCCAAGCTGGCGCTGACGATGCCGTTTTTAGCCAGCGCGATAGGGGCATTTCTGTTCCGTCAGCACTTCACCAACATCCCCAAAGAATTGGCGGAGGCGGCACAGATGGACGGCGCGGGGGCGTTCCGCTTCCTGTTCGCGGTGCTGATCCCGATGTCGTGGAACGTTATCGCGGCGCACGCCATGATCCAGTTTATCTATATGTGGAATCAATACATCTGGCCGACGTTCATCCTGCAAGATGTGACATCGCCGGAACAGATGATTCAGGTGGGCGTGCGGAGTGCGTCGCTATCCGGTCAGTTTACCAATTACGGCCTGTTGATGAGCGCGGGCATCGTCGCATCTATCCCGCCGTTGATCCTGTTCTTATTGTTGCAGAAGCAATTCATGAACGGCTTCGCCATCACCCGCGATAAGTAACCTGTTTTTACGGCCTTTTTTAATCATCCCATCATGCACGATGATTAACCTGTAGTGTGCCGGACGCGAGTCCGGCGCATTTTTCGTTAGAACGTGACAGGTTGGCGCAGATGACCGGGATATATCGTTGGGCGGTGGCGCATCGGGCACAGGTCGGCGCGATTGCCTTCTGGCTGATTTTGTTTGTTGTGGCACGGCAGTACATGGTGCAGAATGATCTGACATTTGAGGACGGCATCCGCCAACTGCGCGATGTGCTAGTCGCTACATGGTACGGCCCACTCATCTACCTGACGGTGTACATGCTCCGCCCGCTTATCTTCTTCCCCGCGTCATTGCTGACGGTGCTGGCCGGCAACATCTACGGGTTAGCGCTGGGCTTCGTCTACGGATTGATCGCCGGTTCGCTGTCGGCGGTTGTGCCGTATGCGGCGGGACGCTGGTTCGCGCCGGATAGCGCACAGCCCATCGCAGAAGATGATCGCCTGTCGCCTTTGCGTCGCTTCTCCGGCTTGATGCGCCGCAACCCGTTTCAGTCCACGTTGACGATGCGCCTATTGTATATGCCTTATGACGCGGTGAGCTTCTTCGCGGGCGTGTTGCGGATCGCGTTTTTGCCGTTCATCACCGCGACGGCTGTCGGCAACATTGCGGGTACGTTCGCGTTCGTCGGCATTGGCGCGTCTATCGAAGGCGACATCACACAGGGCGACATCAGCTTGAACCCGGCTGTATTCGCCTTTTCGCTGTTCATATTCATCGTGAGTATCGGCATATCGCGCTATCTCAATGCACGAAAAGCACAGGATTTGATGGGAGTAGATCAACATGACGGCCAGACCGTATGATTTAATCGTGATCGGCGGCGGCGCGGCGGGACTGACCTCCGCCGGTTTTATGGGCAAAGTGGGCGGGCGCGTCGCGCTGATCGAGCGCGAGCATTTAGGCGGTGATTGCACGTGGGCGGGATGCGTGCCTAGCAAGGCGCTACTCAAAGTCGGCAAGATGGCGCAGACCGTCCGTGAGGCGGCTAAATACGGCATCACCACCAGCCCGCCACAGGTCGATATGGCGGCGGTTCGCGCTTACGTGCAGGCCACCATAGACGAGATTTACCAGCATGAGACGCCGGAAGTCTTCGGGAAGAACTACAATGTCGAAGTCATCATCGGTGAGGCGCGTTTCGTTGATCCGCATACGGTGGCTGTCGGAGATCGCCGCTTGAGCGCGAAGAAAGTCATCATCGCCACCGGCGCACGCCCGACAATCCCGCCGATTGATGGTCTGGCGGATGTCGCTTACAAGACCAACCGCAATATATTCGACAATGATCGCCTGCCGGAGCGTCTGCTGGTGATCGGCGCCGGGCCGATTGGTGTGGAGATGGCGCAGGCGCACGCTCGTCTTGGCGCGGAGGTTGTGTTGATTGATGAGCGCTTGTTGCCACGCGATGAACCGGAAGTCGCGGAGGTCATCCAACCGATACTGGCGCGTGAGGGGGTGCGCTTCGTGTCCGGTCTGGTGGCGGCGGCGCAACAGGGCGGCGAGCGCGACATCACGCTGACGTTGAAGGACGGGCAGACGTTCACCGGTGATATGCTGTTGGTCGCGGTTGGCCGCACGCCGAACACCGCGCTTGATCTGGAAAAGGCGGGCGTTGATTATGCGCCGGATGGCATCATCGTTGATAAATTCTTGCGGACGAGCGCCCGACATATCTATGCGGTGGGGGACTGCACACAGGGGCCGAAATTCACGCATTATGCCGGTTTTCAGGCCAGCATCGCCGGACGCAACGCGACATTGCCTTTTATCAACAGCAACGGCCATGACGAGAACGTGCCGTGGGTGACGTTCACCGATCCTGAAATCGCCCATGTCGGCCTGACGGAAGCGCAAGCCCGCGAACGTCACGGCGATAAAGTCAAGGTGCGGCATTTCTCGCTACGCGATGGTGACCGTACACTGATCGAAGGCGATGCGGAAGGGTTCATCAAGATGGTTTATCTCGGTGGCGGGCGTTTGATCGGGGCGACTGTCGTCTCGCAACGTGCCGGTGAGATGATCTTCGAATTTCTGCTGGCCGTCAAAGGCAAAATCAGCCTGTCGGGGCTGGTCGGGTTGATGCATCCGTACCCATCTTATAGCGATGTTGTCAAGAAGGCGGCCTCCGGTCTGGTCATTGATGAATTGTTCAAGGGTGTTTCCGGCTGGGGGGTGCGCTTGCTGGGGCGTTTGCTTTTTAAGACCAAATAAGGCCGATAACCGATCCATGCTGTGTTAAGATGGGGACACCATTTGAAAAAAATCCAATTTGAAATATATGCTTAAGATGTTGTCCTATGCACAGTTGGGGAGTTAGACGTGCAGACTTTTGACGTGTGGAAACGCATGATTAGCTACCTGAAGCCGTATAAACTCTGGGCGTTTCTGGCGTTCTTCGGCGTGGTTGGTAGTAACATTTTGGCGATTTCGATTCCCGCTATCTTGCGAGACGTGATCGATATTGGAATCATCGGCGTGATGCCGCTTCTGGGTGTGATGCCGCCGCTATTTGCCGATATGATCGAAACATTCGGCTTTGAATACGGCAATGCGAACTACATGCTGATGGCCGGTTTACTGGTTGTCGGGCTGGGTGTGTTGCGCGGTTTGACCGGCTTCATCTTTCGCTACTTTGGTGAAATCCTGTCACATTATATCGCCTATGACATCCGCAATGATGTATACGACAAGGTTCAGCGCCAGTCGTTCACCTATCACGACGAATCGCAGACGGGCACGCTCATCACCCGTGCGATCAGTGACGTTGACGAAATTCAGCGCTTTTTTGCATTCGGCTTGATCGACGGCCTGAATACCGCACTACTGTTCATCGGCGTCACGCTGATGATGTTCGGCACGAGTCCGACGCTGGCGGTGATCGCGCTGTTGCCGATCATCCCGTTGGCGGTTTTGTCGCGGAATTTCGCCATGATGGTTAGCCCATTGTGGAAGAAGATCATGGAGCGCCTGCAAAAGCTGGGCAATCACTTGCAGGAGAACGCGCTAGGCGCGGAAGTGGTGCGAGCGTTCAACCGTGAGGATTACGAGGTACAGCGTTTCGCTAAAGACAATGACCGTATGTACCACGAGCGCATGGACTTGATCCGTCAGTGGGCGACTTATCTACCGATGAGCGCGTTGATTATCGCTTTTTCGACGGCGTTGGTACTGTTTTTCGGCGGTTGGATGGAACGTGCCGGTGTGGGCGGGGTGACGGTTGGCTTGATCGTGGCGTTCAATGCGTATGTTTTACTGCTGGCACAGCCCATCCGCTTTCTGGGGTTCGTCATTCTATTGATGACACAGGCGATCAGCAGTGCGCGACGTGTTTTTGAGATCATCGACGCGCCGGAGCGTGTGGTCAATAAGCCGGAAGCCGTCACGTTAGAGAGCGTGCGCGGTCTGGTGGCGTTTGAGAATGTCGCCTTCCAGTATTCCAACACGGCGGAAGATGTGCTGGAAGACATCAACTTTACGGCGAAGCCCGGCGAAGTGGTCGCCATTCTGGGGCCGACTGGCTCCGGCAAAAGCTCGCTGGTGAATCTGATCCCGCGCTTTTACGATGTCAGCGCGGGGCGGGTGACGGTGGATGGCGTAGACGTGCGCGATGTGACGCTGGAATCATTGCGGCGTAATGTCGGCATGGTGCTACAGACTTCACTGCTGTTCTCGGCCTCTATTCACGAGAACATCCTGTACGGGCGGCCAGAAGCCAGCGAAGCGGAAGTTATCGCGGCGGCGAAGGCGGCCAACGCGCACCCCTTCATCATGGAGTTTCCCGATGGTTACGATACGCTGGTCGGTGAGCGCGGCGTGACGCTCTCCGGTGGGCAGAAACAACGGTTGGCGATTGCGCGGGCATTGCTGGTTAATCCTAGCATCCTCATTCTGGATGATTCGACCAGTAGCGTGGATACCAAGACCGAACATCAAATTCAGCAGGCGCTCGATATTTTGATGGAGGGGCGCACGACGCTGATTATCGCGCAACGACTGACCAGCGTGCAGAACGCCGATCAGATTCTCGTCCTGCGTGATGGGCGCATCGTGGAGCGTGGCAAGCATGAAGACTTGATCGCGCAGGGTGGCTATTACGCCGAAGTGTATGAAATGCAGATGGAAGATCAGGATCGGGTGCGGCGCGAATTGCGGGCAGTCGGTCAATTACCGGATAGCTTCATGGATGACAAGCTCGATTTCGACGTGAACGAGTTACGCATCATCATGGGGCAGACCGGCGACTAGGGGTATGGGTATATTGTCATGTCTTTGACGCAAAATGAAGTAGAAAACGCATCGTTCGATTGGGATATTACGCGGCGGCTGTGGGGGTATCTCTCGCCGCATAAACGCCGCATCTACTGGGCGATGCTGGCGACGTTATTCAGCGTGCTGGCGCAGGTGGTCGGGCCGCCGCTGGTCGGATTCGCGGTGGATGAGGGCGTCCGCAATGGTGACCTGACGCTGATCGGGGTCGGGGTGCTGGCTTATCTGGTGGTGCAGGCTCTGGGTGCGATTGGCTTCCGCGTGCAGATTCTATTGATGGCGGCGGCGGGACAGCGTGCCATTCAGCAGATGCGTGATGATCTGTTTGAGCATATCAACGATCTGTCCATCTCGTTCTTTTCGCGCTATGAAACCGGACGCCTGATCGCCCGCGTCATCAGCGATGTGGAAGTATTGCGGGAGGCGATCACGTTCGCCGTCGTCGGTACATTCCGCGATGTGCTGATCTTATTCGGCATCATCGGCGTGATGGTGGTGATTAACCTGCCGTTGACGCTGGTTTCGATGGGGGCGGTTGTGGTGCTGGCGATCATCGCCAATTATTGGCGCATCTATGCGCGGCGCACTTATCTGCGCGTGCGCGAGACCAACGCCCGCGTCAATGCGGAATTGTCGGAGTCGTTCAACGGTGTGCGCGTGACGCAGGCGTTCAACCGTGAAATGCACAACTATCATCGTTTCACCGATGACATCAACCTGAAGCATCGGCGCTCCAATAGCCGCGCTTCACTGGTGACGGCGCTTTTCTTCCCGAGTATTGAGCTAGTCGGCGGGGTGGCGACTGGTCTGCTCATTACGGTGGGCGGCACGCTGGTTCTGCGGCAGGAATTGACCATCTTCACCCTGTTGACTTTCGTGCTGTATATCGATCAATTCTTCTTCCCGATTCGTATGCTGGCACAGCGCTATAACATCTTCCAGTCGGTGATGGCGGCGGGCGATAAGATTTTCAAGTTGCTGGATACCGAAGTGGAGATCAAAGACAAGCCGGACGCTAAAGACCTCCCGCCGATTGAGGGGCATGTCTATTTTGAGAACGTCAGCTTCTCGTATGACGGCCAGACCGCCGGTGAGTTGGTGTTGCATCAAATTGACTTGAGCGTACCGGCGGGTAGCTCGGTGGCGCTGGTGGGGCATACCGGCGCGGGCAAAAGTACCATTGTGAAGCTGGTCATGCGCTTCTACGAAGCGACACAGGGGCGCGTGCTGGTGGATGGTCTGGACGTGACCGACTATACACAGAGCAGTTTGCGCCGTCAGATGGGCGTCGTTTTGCAGGACACGTATTTGTTCTCTGGCACGGTGATGGATAACATCCGCTATGGACGGCTGAACGCGACGGACGAAGAAGTGATCGAAGCGGCGAAGGCTGTCGGCGCACACGATTTCATCACCAACATGGAGAAAGGCTACCAGACCGAAATCCGGGAGGGTGGTACGTTGCTATCCGTCGGGCAGAAGCAATTACTCTCATTTGCGCGGGCGCTTCTGGCTGATCCACGCATCTTGATTCTGGATGAGGCAACCAGCAACATCGACACGCAGACCGAAAAGCTGATTCAGGACGCGCTGGCACGCCTGTTAGAAGGGCGCACCAGTTTCGTCATCGCGCATCGCCTCAGCACGATCACCAGCTCGGATATGATCCTTGTGATGGATCATGGTCAGGTTGTGGAGCGCGGCACGCATACAGAATTGCTGGCACAGGGCGGCCTGTATACCAGCATGTACACGATGGCCGGCTAATCACCGGATTATGTGAAATAGACGGGAGCGCGGCTACAGGTCGCGCTCGGTGATGTAGTCCGCCCACAGCAGAAGCAGGTCTTTGTGGGCGGAAGGCGGCAACACCTCCAGATGACCGATGGCCTCCGCGATGTATCGTCTGGATAGGTCACGGGCGTGCTGGATGCCGCCCGCGTCGTCCAGTAGCTTTGTCGCCCGCTTGATGTCGGCTTCGCTGGCTGAGTCATTGCCCAGCGTTTTCAGCATGAAGTCACGGTCGGCCTCGCTCATGCGCGGCAGAGCGTTCAACACGATGATGGTTCGTTTGCCCTCGCGGATGTCGGAGCCTATCGGCTTGCCGACACGCTTCTCGTCGCCGACGATGCCGAGAATGTCATCCTGTATCTGGAAAGCGGTGCCGCATTTGCCGGTGAACTCCCCGACAGCCTGTACCGTCGGATGGTTGAGATCAGCCTCACGCAGGCCGATAGCCGCGCCCGCACGTCCGGCGAATTGATACAGGATGCCGGTTTTTTCCCACAGCATATTCAGCACATCGGCCTCGCTGACCGCCTCGACGGGTAATTCAGCCTGTAAAATGTCGGTTGTCTCGCCGTTAATGAGCGTGATCTGCGTCCGGCGGAATAATTCGCTGACTAGATTCAGCGCCAACGCGGGCGGCAGGCCGTATGTGGTATGTAAATCCGGTAACAGCGACGCCGCCCAACCTTGCTGTAAATCACCGGCCAGAATCGCCACCGCCAGACCGTAATGCTCAGCAGTGGCCGCATCGTATCCCATCTCTTGACGGGCGCGGGCGCTGAATTGCGTGTGTACGGTGGGCACACCGCGCCGCATCTCGTCACGATCAATGATGTCATCGTGTACCAGCGTGAACGTGTGATATAACTCGACAGCCGCCGCCGCCGGTAATGCCTGCACTTCGTCGCCGCCTACCGCGCCACAGGCGAACATCAATACCGCCGGACGCAATGACTTGCCGCCCGCGTTGACGTAGCTGTAGACCGCTTCCTGTAAATGTGTATTCTTGAACTGAAGCCGGTTACGCTCTTCACTCAAATATTGCTTGATCTGCTGTTGCCGGTTGCTGACCGCTTGGATTAGCGCGTCGAATTTCATGAGTTTAACTTTCGTGTTGGTCTGTTATTGTGCCTGTTCGATCAGGCGGATGATGGCGTCAACGCTATTGGCGGTATCGACGGTCATATCAGTATCGTCAATGAGCAAGCCGAATTCTTCTTCGATGAATAACTGTAGCTTGACCAATTCCAGCGAGTCGATCAATCCGCCGGATATGAGTTCCTCGTCGTCCTGCAAATCGTAATCAGGCGCTTTCATCAGTTCTTCGCGGATGTATCGGCGCAATTGCTCACGCATGGTTCGCTCCTTGTGTGTGGTGTGGCTTGCCGTCTCACTTGATCGTCAACTCAAGACCATCAATTCAAAGAGAATGTGCCGTTCGAGTCGAGATCGTCCGGCGGGTTCATCAGCACATCTAATAGGGTGACTTCGTTGCGGTAGATGTCGTTCAGTTGTCGGATGAGATCATCCAGACTATCCGCTTCTAGTAGGCTCTGTTTTTCGTCCTGTTCGGCCTGCAACAAGACCGCCGATAGATAAGCCAACGTGACCGGATTTCGCGGGATGTTGGCGGTCTGGAATTGCCCCTGTCGGGTGCGTTGCAAGATATCCAGATAGCGCTTGAGGCGGTGGCGTAGGTTGGCGCTGATGTGGCGCGTCTGCGCTGAGATGTCCGCCGCTAGCGGGTACAGGTTGGCGTCGCCGGACAGATACGGCTTATCGTGCCGGAAAGTCTCGACTTGAAAGCGGTCTTTGCCGATGGCGGTGATGTTCATGCGGCCTTCCTGCAATGGCTGAACGCCGGTAATCTGCGCGGTACAGCCGATGAGACATGGCGCGGCGCGGCGGGATGTGTCCGGCTGTTTGTTGGCGATCAGGACGACGCCGAACGGCTTGCGCCCGTCGATGCACTCGCCAATCATGATTTTGTAGCGCTCTTCAAAGATGTGCAAGTTAAGCGGCATACCCGGAAACAATACAAGATTCAGTGGGAAAAGGGGTAAATCAATCATACGATAACCATCCGTAGCCTTGCCCGATACTCTCGACCATTATAATTTCAAGCTGATGACGTTCAACAGCACAGTCATTGATTTCTAATCTGTGTCGTGCAAAAAGCGCTGAATCTCGACCAGATGCCCGTCAGGATCGCGCAGGAAGCAGTGATAGATGTTGTATTTGTCGTTAGTCTGCGGCGGATGTTCTAGCGCCGCCCCTTGTTCGCGTAGCCAGTTATACCAGCCATCGACATCCGCCGTCACGATGGTCAATATAATGTTGTCCGGTTGCTGGCGGGCGCGTCCTTTGGATGCGGCGCTGGTCTGGCAGATACCGATATACGCATCGGCGATAACCCGATAGATGCGGCATGTGCCCTGATCTAACCACAACTTGAACCCCATCAGGCGCTCGTAGAAATCCGCCGATGCGCTCAGATCGCTGACATAGATAAACGTGATCTGTCCGTCGATGGTTGGCTGGCTCATGGGTTGCTTATCCTTATCATCCACGTTACATTGTCTGTCGAATTCTTGTCTTTCACATTCGTGATGGTATCGATCATACATTAAAACGGGACAATTATCATGCATATCGTCATGTTTTCTATCAATCCGCTTTTCCCGACGTACATCACGGGGGGCGCGTCCAAGCATTTGAAGGCTGTTGCGCTATATCTGGGCGAAGCCGGACATCAGGTGACGATCCTGTGCGCCCGCATCACGGATTCGCGTGATACCTTCAAATGGCATGAAAACGTCACCGTTCATCCGATCCTGCGCTTTAAGCAACCATTCCCGCAACCTTACGCCGTGCCTGCCTTTGATATGGCGAATATGGTGCAGGATGTCGGTGACTTTCTAACCACTGCGGATCGTTTTTACATGCACGATGGCGAATTCTTGTTCCCGTTCGTCTACCGCGATATACCGACGGTTATCTCATTGCGCGATAATGTCTATCCGGAGACGTTGCTCGGCAGTTTTCAGTTCGCGGCGAGTAAACTGATTTTGATTTCGCGCTATTCACAGGAATATTATCTGAGTACGGTGGGGCGCTTCTTCCCCGAATTAGCGGAGCGCATCACCGTGATACACAACGGCATTGACTGGGACGTTTTTAAGCCGACGCCGCCAGCAGAAATTTTTGATTACATTACGCTAGATGCGTCGCGTCCCGTCGTGTTACATCCGCATCGCCCCGAAGAGTCAAAAGGCATACGGCAGACTCTCGCGCTGGTTGATCGTCTAGTGCATGAACACGGCCTCCGCGATGTTGTCGCGTTGATACCGCGCTGGATGGACTCGCAACTATCGCCGGAATTGCGCGAATTTTACGCGGAAATTGACGCTTTCATTGATGATCGTGGCCTGCGCGATAACGTGGCGCTTCATGGCTGGATTCCTCAACATTTGATGCCGCAATATTATAGTTTAGGCGCGGTGACGCTCTCGTTAGGGTATTTTCCGGAATCGTTCGGGAACTCGGTCTACGAATCGCTAGGATGTGGCACACCGGCCATCGCCGCCAGAATATCGACGCACCGCGAATTGTTGCCGGACGATCTGCTTCATAAAGTTGATTATGACGACATCACCTCTGCCGCACGCATCGCCGCCGACATCATCCGTACCGGCCAGCGCACATCCGCCGCCACGCTGGATTATCTACGGGCACACTACGGCGTAGCGCGTCAGTTGCGGCAATATGCCGACGCTATCCTCAACGCGACGGTGGCCGCGCCGATGACATATCAGCATCCCCCGCGCGACGAGCGCACACGCTATCGCCTGCCGTACTGGTGTTATCGTGGTCAGCGCGGCGTCTATCATGATTTCTACGCGAACTACCGTGACTTGAGCCACCTCAACGCACTGCTTGATAACTTCCCGGATGGCTTCACTATCGCGTCGGCGGACGCGCACGGCATCAGCGCTGAGGAAGTCGAGACGCTATATCGTGAAGGTTATCTGATACCGGCGACTGAGGCGCTATGATGTCATGCGTGCCGGTGTCGCCGGATGATTCGGCATAGTCAGCGCTTTGATCTTCTCGATGTGGCGCAGGGCTTCCAACCGTCCGGCGGCTAACGGCCCTTCAAGATCGGTGAAGTCCAGCGAGCCATAATCGCCCACGTCGGGGCGCAGTAATACGTCCGGCGGATGTAGCTTCAGGCGTTGTTCATGCAGATACCACGTCATGACGCGCACCGCCCGCCACATAGATGACGCCATGCTCGGTGTTTTCGTCCAATCGGAAATCGGCAAGATATTAAACGGTAAGTTGACGCCAACAATCGAACTGACCGGATCAACCCACGGATCATCACTATCGAGTGGCGGATAAACGTCTACCGCGATCACGCGCTCCGCGCCCAGCGCGAAGGCTGTGCCGGTGGCTAAGCTGTCGATAACGCCGCCGTCGGCCAACTGCCTATCGCCTATCTCGACGGGCGGAAAGACCGCCGGTACCGCGCAACTGGCTAAAATCGCCGGTATCAATTCGCCCTGTTGTAAGACGACTTCCTCTCCGGATAGCATATCGGCGGTCATCAGCGCGGTTTTGATGTTCAGGTCGTCGAATGTCTTGCCGGATAGCGTCGTCTCTAGCTTGCGTTGTAGATCGCGCTGGCGGGCTTTGGCGCTGAATAGGTTCATGTTGAAGATATTTGTGCCGCCGCTTTCGGTCATGTCCTGTGCGATTTCGCGCGGTGTCATGCCGTTGGCGTAGCTGACGCCGATGATCGCCCCCATGCTGGTACCCACGATGAAATCAATCGGGATGTTTTCGCGGTGTAACACGTCCAGAACGCCGATGTGGGCTAATCCACGACTGCCGCCGCCGCCCAGTACCAGTCCGATTTTAGCTCGCATGATTTACGCCTCCTCTATCAAAAGACGGTTGAGTACCTTGCCGATGAATGATTTGGGCAATTCGTCGCGCAATGTGATCTGGTCGGGGACGGCATACGGCTCTAAGCGGCGGCGGCAAAGATCAAACAGTTCCATCTCCGACAATGAACTGTTCGGCTTGGGCACGACGAACGCCTTGATTTTATGCGTGCCGTCTGCCGCGTGCGTGCTGACGACTGCCGCCTCTAGCACCTTGCTATTTTCATACAGCACTTCTTCGACATCACGCGGATAGACGTTATGCCCGTCGGAGATGATCGTATCGCGCTTCCTGCTGATGAGCTTGAAGTAGCCGTCGGGGTCCATCACGGCGATGTCGCCGGTATGTAGCCAGTCATCAATCAGCACGGTGTCGGCTGTCTCGTCGTTGTCGCGCCAGTAACCTTGCATCACCTGTGGCCCGCGTATCGCTAATTCGCCGATGACGCCCGGCGGTTGCGTTTCGCCGGTTGCCGGATCAATGATCTTGGCGTCGGTATTGGGGATCGGCACGCCGATTGATCCCACTTTGCGGACGCCGTAAAGCGGATTAGCGTGCGTGATCGGTGAACACTCGGTCAGGCTGTAGCCTTCGACCAATCGCCCGCGTGTCAGGCGCTCGAATTCTTCCTGTACTTCGATGGGTAACGGTGCCGCGCCACTGATACACGCTTTGATGGAGGATAGGCGATAAGAGCGTATGCGCGGCGCGTGATTGATGGCGGTATAGATAGAAGGCACACCCGGAAAGATGGTTGGCCGGTATTTTTTGATATGGTTGAGTGCCTGTTTTAACTCGAAGCCCGGCAACAAGACCATCGTCGCGCCGATAGCTACCGGTAAATTCATGGCGGCGGTCATGCCGTAGCTGTGGGATAGCGGTAACACGGTTAAAAACGTCTCTTTGCCGAACTGTAGGTCGGGTATCCAGTGGCGTACCTGTAACGTATTCGCCACCAGATTGAGATGTGTCAGGCAGACGCCTTTCGGCCTGTCCATGATGCCGTTGGTGTAGATAATCAGCGCACGTCGGGTATATGGCACGTTGATCTCCGGTGCGGTTTCCGGCATGGTGCGCATCATCTCGTTCATGCCGCGCCCGAGCGCGTAAGATTGCTCATAGATGTCGTCGCGCTGTTCGATGATTTCGCTGTATTCGTTATCCGGTACGATGGGGCGTACGCTGGTGAAGATGACGTTCTCCACACATGCCAGCGCTTTGACCTTCGTCGCCAGATTCGCGTAAGATCGCAGGGTGATGAACGTGTGGGCGTCCGTCTCCTTGATCTGCTGGCAAATCTGCGCGGTGCTGGCGTCTGGATTGGGTAATACCACCGTGCCGCCCGCCCGCATGATGCCATAATACGCGATGAGGAATTGCGGCGAATTAGGTAGAACGATCATCACGCGCTCTTCGGCCTGCAATCCCAGCCTGATGAGCGCATTGGCGAAGCGATTGACGGCGGTATTCAGTTGTTGGTAGCTCATCTTCTGGCCGAAGAAAATCGTCGCGGTCTTGCGTGGCGCCCAGTCCGCCGCGCTCTCCAGAAATTTATCAACCGGCTGACGTGGTATCGGGATGGTCGTCGGCGTTTCTTTGCTGTAGCTGGTGATCCATGGTCGCTTGCGCCCTAGATCAGACGACAGGTCATCGCGCCATGACGCTTTCTCGAAGTCGGGATCAATCGAACGGTGTATCGCGCGGTTGACCGCCTCATGGCGCTCTAGCTGAACTTTGTGCTTGGCGGAGCCGATCTCGACGCGCTCGGCAGAGGGGATCATTCCGGCGGCCTCTTCAAATACCCAGCGCGGGAAGTAATTGTCGGCTTCGCCGGTGATGACCAGCGTCGGCACGGTCAGGTTACGCAGAAGCGGCCAGCCACGCCAGCGCCGCATATTGTTGTAGGCCATACGCTTCATGACGTGTACTTCGGCGTTATAGCTGGGGCGATAGTCCCACCACAGGCGATAAAACCAGCTCGGGATGCGATACGCCCATATCGCGCGGCGGGGCAGGGGATATTCGCCGGCGGTGGCGATCAATACCAGCTTTTCCAGCCGGTTCGGGTAGCGATTGGCGTATTCAACGCAGATTGCCCCGCCGAACGAGTGACCGACCAGTATGAACTTTTCCGGCAGGTCGCGCTCGGTGACGATGCTTTGCAGATCGCTGACCAGCTCATCCATCGTATAGCGCGTGAAAGGGGCGTCACTCTGGCCGTGCCCGCGTAAATCCGGCGCGATGATGCGATAATAACGTGCAAAATGATTGATCTGGTACTCCCATGTTTCCGCACAACCGGCATAACCATGCACGAATACGATGGTGCGGTCTTTGCCTTCCGGCCACATATCAATCACACTCAGGCGGTGACGCGGTGTATCCACCATCGGGACTTCGACGCGATAGAGGTTAAAATCGAGTTGAATCGCCTGTCGCTTGAGTCCCCGCAACTTTTTTTTCATCGCTGTCTTTCAGGTTTCCTGTATCGGATATGCTTCAATCTTAGCACATCAACCGGCAAACTTTTATGGCACGCTCCGCATGATAGTTTGATGAAAGTCTGGTGCGTTTGTATCTGCACGTCGCGTCTAATACTGCGCTGATCTAATGTGGATAAAATATGCGCACGTTGAAATGTTGCCACACGAGGACGGATACACATCTTGAACATAGAAGCACACCGGACAATCGACATCTTTCAAACACTAAAACCGGAATGGAACGATCTATTGCGGCGCAGTTACGCCGACGACATCTTTCTGACGTGGGAATGGCAGTCAACATGGTGGGATGCTTACGCCCCGGCGGATGCGCCTACAGTGTTGGTCTGCCGCGATGATTCCGGCCAGTTAATGGGCATCGCACCGCTGTTTGATGTCGATGGTGTTTATCGGATCATCGGCGGTGAGGACGTGACCGACTATCTGGATTTGATCGTCGATGCGACGAAATCGGGCGCTGTGCTACAGGCAATAGTGCAGTATATCGGCGAGCAGAAGATGGCGCTTGATCTGCTCAATATTCCGGCAGGTTCGCCGACCCTGACCGACTTCGCCGACTGTTTGCGATCAAATGGTGCGGCGGTGCAGGTCAGCGAACACGAAGTCTGCCCGTTGATCGAATTGCCTGACAAATGGGACGGCTATCTGACTCTGCTGGATAAGAAGCAACGGCATGAGGTGCGCCGGAAATTGCGCCGCGCCATCGGCGGAGAAGAAGACATAACGTGGTATACGCTGGACGAGACACATGATTTAGAGGACGCACTAGCGCGTTTCATGGTGTTGATGGCGGCCAGTGATCCGGAGAAAGCCGACTTTTTGAAAGATGAGCAACACGTCACATTCTTCAAGCGCTTTGTGCGGCTGGCGATGGCGAACGGCTGGCTACAACTGAATTTCCTGACGGTTGATGGAGATGACGCCGCCGCATACCTGAACTTCGACTACAACGGGCGGATTCTGGTGTATAACTCCGGTCTGGCATTGGATGATTATAGCCATCTGAGTCCGGGCATCGTGCTTTTAGCGCATAATATAAAATATGCCATCGAGAACGGCTACAAAGTGTTTGATTTCCTGCGCGGTGATGAGGTTTACAAGTATCACATGGGCGGTAAGGATACTGTCATTTACCGACTGACGACTGATTCTTAAGGCAAGGCTACTTTCAGATGTTTGATCGCATAGCGCTGTTGAGTGTGCATACCAGCCCATTGGCTTCGCTTGGCGGCAAAAAAACAGGCGGCATGAACGTCTATGTCCGCGAAATCGCCCGTGAATTCGCGGCGCGGGGGGTTAGTGTCGATATTTTTACGCGCAGGATTGACAGCGATCAGCCCTACGTTGACGAATCACTGGGCGCGGGTGTGCGCGTGATTCATGTGAAGGCCGGGCCAGTTGCGCCACTCAATCCTGATGAGATATACCCGTATCTATCACAGTTCGCGGCATCGGTCATCGCGTATGCGACCAAGAATAATATCGCTTACCCGATCATCTATAGCCATTACTGGCTGAGTGGGTGGGTGGCGAATAAACTGCGTGAAGTGTGGGGTGTGCCGTTCGTGCAGATGTTCCACACGCTGGGCGAGATGAAGAAGCGCATCGGCGCGGGGGAGGCTAATCTGCCTGATGTGCGGATCGCTACCGAAACGCAAATCGTGCAGTGGGCGGATCGCTTGATCGCCGCGACACAAGCGGAGCAGGCGCAGTTATTGTGGCTGTATCGCGCTGATCGCCGCAAAATCGACATCATCCCGCCCGGCGTCGATCCTGACCGTTTCTCGCCGTTATCGCTGGCTGATGCGCGGCAATCACTGGGATTCGACGCGGGGAAATCACTCTTTTTGTTTGTCGGGCGCATCGAGCCATTAAAAGCGGTGGACACTATCGTGCAGGCTATCGACTTGATCCAGCGCGGTTGTCCATCGATGTTGCCTTCGTTGCAGGTCGCCATTATCGGCGGCAACCCCGACGACAGCGCCGACCAAGAGCTAGCGCACCTTAAGTCGTCGGTTGATCGCTATGGCTTGACGGACACGATCCAGTTCTTAGGCGCGAAGAGTCACCAGCAGTTGCCGGTGTATTACGCCGCCGCGACTGCGGTCATCGTGCCTTCAGATTATGAATCTTTTGGTATGGTGGCACTGGAGGCGATGGCGATGGGCACGCCGGTGATCGCGTCGGAGGTCGGTGGGCTGGCGTTTCTGGTCAGAGACGGCGAAACCGGCTTCCATATTCCGGTACGCGACCCGCGATCTTTAGCCAAACACATGATAACGCTATGTGCGAAACCGACGATTAGAGATATGCTGGGCAATAACGCGGTGGTCGTTGCCCAGCAGTATTTATGGTCACGCATCGCTGACCGCCTGTTCGAGACGTTCACGGCGGTCATTCGGGCGCGACGATCTAACCGCCGTAAGCGTTAGGTGTGTCTTCGATAATCGTGGAAATATAAGCGTCTTGCTCCTGCACATCGACGGCTTCATCTTCGCTGATGACGCGCTGGCCTTTGTGGTATAGCACGTTGTTAAAGCCGTCGTAACGATAGCGGCGATTCACCCATTGGTAGCGGTTGTGACGGAACACGACGTTGAACTGCACCGCGTCCTCTTCTTCCATCACGACTTCATCCACAATCCACACCGGCGCATATTGCTTCAGGTGGGGGATTGTCTTTTCGTCACGTTTTTTCAGTATCTCGACTTTATCCATGATAATTAGCTTTCCTAATTCTTGATGACCTTGCCATGCGTAAATTGTAGCGGGGTTCGCGTAAATATTCCAACATTGTTTTAGGGTGAGGTGGACTCGGTTTGTGCAACTTTGTATCTGCTTTCGTATGGTTTAGGCATTGAAAAATCATCTTCCCGCGCTATGCTTGGGCGCATGAACGTAAGCGTAGACTATAGCGAAAGCCGCCATGAGCGCCGTCGTCGCCGTACTTTTCATATGTACGGGGTCTTGGCGTGTCCATGCGCTGGATGAAGCGCGACGCTTATCACAGACAAGCAGACCCCGAGCAATCGCTTCGGGGTTTTATATTTTTGAGGAGGATCAAAAAAACATGGCAGGTGAGAAAGTTGGTAAGGTGGTTCTGGCGTATAGCGGCGGGCTGGATACATCGGTCATCGTGCCCTGGCTCAAGGAGCATTACGGCTGTGAAGTGATCTGCTTCACGGCTGATCTAGGGCAGGATGACGAATTGGACGGCCTAGAGGAGAAGGCGTTGGCCTCCGGCGCTCAAAAGTTGTACATCCGCGATTTACAGGAAGAATTCTTAGAAGATTTTGTGTTCCCGACGATGCAGGCGGGCGCGATCTACGAGCGCGATTATCTGCTGGGTACATCGTTCGCGCGGCCTTTGATCGCCAAGCACATGGTCGAAATCGCGGAGGCCGAAGGCGCGGATGCCGTCGCGCATGGTTGCACCGGCAAGGGAAACGATCAAGTGCGCTTTGAGTTGACCACGATGGCGCTTAACCCCAAACTAAAGACCATCGCCCCGTGGCGCGAATGGGATATTCGTAGCCGCGAGGATGCGCTGGCCTATGCCACCCGCTACGGGATTCCGGTAGCGCAGACCGAAAGAGACATCTACAGCCGTGACCGCAATATCTTTCACATGAGTCATGAGGGCGGCTTGCTGGAAGACCCGTGGAATGAACCGGAAGAGGCGATGTTCAAGCTGACCGTCAGCCCGGAAGCCGCGCCTGATGAACCGGAATATGTGGAAATCGGCTTCGAGAAGGGGCGGCCGGTCAGCGTTAACGGCGAAGCGATGGCGCCCGTCGCGCTGTATCGGGCGCTGAATCGGTTAGCCGGTAAACATGCGGTTGGCCGCGCCGACATCGTGGAAAATCGGCTGGTTGGCATGAAAAGTCATGGCGTTTACGAAACGCCCGCCGGAACCTTGCTACTGCGGGCGCATCAGGCGCTAGAAAGTATTTGCATGGATAAACACACCATGCATTTCAAGGATTTTGTATCCGTCAAGTACGCGGAGCTGGTGTATAACGGGATGTGGTACACGCGCCTGCGCGAAGCGTTAGACGCTTTTGTGGAGGTGACGCAGGAGCAAGTCACCGGTGTGGTGCGCCTTAAGCTGTACAAAGGCAATATCATCATTGCCGGACGCCAGAGCAATTATAGCCTGTATCGTGAGGACTTCGCATCGTTTGGTGAAGAAGATGTCTATAATCAGCAAGATGCGGAGGGATTCATTCATTTGTTCGGCTTGCCGATGAAAGTTGAGGCGTTGCTCAATATCGACGGCGGCGGCAAGAGCCGGTATCGTAAACCGGACTACTCGAAGTTCAAGCGCGACTAATCACGATAGGGAGACAGAAATTCATGGCTTTATGGGGTGGGCGCTTCAGTCAACAACCGGATGACCTGTTGCGGAAACTGAATGATAGCATCGGCTTTGACCGCCGCTTCTACGCGGAAGACATCGAAGGTAGCATCGTCTATGCGGGGGCGTTGGCGCGTGCTGGCGTGCTGACTCCGGAAGAGGCGCAGACCATACAGGCCGGATTGAAGCAGGTACGCGCTGAGTTTGAAAGCGGCGATTTCGTGCTGGCGGAAGGTGATGAAGACATCCACACCGCCGTCGAGCGTCGCTTGACGGAGATCGTCGGTGAGGTGGGCGGCAAATTACACACCGGACGTAGCCGTAACGATCAGGTCGCTACGGATTTTCGATTGTGGGTCATGCGGGCGATCCGGTATATCGACGGCCTGTTAGCCGATATGCAGACCGCGCTCATCGCGCAATCTGCCGAGCATACCGAGACAGTGATGCCCGGCTATACGCATCTCCAGCCAGCCCAGCCGATTTCTACCGCACACTGGCTGATGAGCTTCTTCTGGATGCTGACGCGAGATCGTCAGCGCCTGCGCGATGCGTATGACCGTAGCGCGGTTCTGCCGCTTGGCTCCGGAGCGCTGGCCGGCTCACCGTTCGCGGTAGATCGTGTCTGGATGGCCGCCGAGCTTGGCTTCCGCGCTATCGCGGAGAATAGTCTGGATGCGGTCAGTGATCGTGACTTCGTGACCGATACGCTGTACGCGCTGACGATGACCGGCGTGCATCTGAGCCGCTTCGCTGAGGACTTGATCCTGTACAGCAATCCGGCTTTCGGCTTCGTCACGCTGGATGATCGCTATAGTACCGGCTCTAGCCTGATGCCGCAGAAGCGCAACGCCGACCCGATGGAATTAGCCCGCGCCAAAAGTGGCCGGTTGGTCGGCTTGCTGACCGGCCTGCTGACCACGCTCAAAGGTTTACCGAGTGGTTACAACAAGGATTTGCAGGAAGATAAAGAGCCGATCTTCGCCGGTGTGGATACGCTCAGCGATCTGCTTCCGGTGCTGACCGCCATCATCAGCACGCTGAAGTTGAACCCGCAACGGATGCGCGATAGTCTGGGTGGGGAATTACTGGCGACGGAATTGGCCGATTATCTGGTTGACAAGGGACTACCGTTCCGGCAAGCTCACCACGTCATCGGCGGCATCGTGCATCTATGCGCGGAACGGGCGTGTTCGTTCAACGATTTGAGCCTGCAAGATTATCAAGCGGCACATCCATCCTTCGGGGCGGATGTCTTCGAGTGGCTGGACTTTGACCGCGCTATGGGGCGGCGTGTGGCCGATGGCGGCACCGCGCCGGTAGCGGTGCGCCAGCAGATTGACCGTGCGCGGGCATGGATGCGTGATTTTAGCGTGTGAGTTGTGTTTGTTGCACAATGAGTCGCGGTCATTGTGTCCGAACTTGATAGTTTTGTACGTGATTAGTTGACAGAAATCAAAAACGCCGTTAAGCTATCCTGCATAGGTCAAAAATTGCGAAATGCGAATAAGTCGATATGACAAGCAGTAATCACCTTCCCGAAACCAACGTAGACATTATTGTAGACGTACTTGTACTCGTCCTTATTATTAACGACGGGTTATAAGTCTTGGGAGCTGATTGCGCAGTGTAACTTGGTTACAAAACTTCGGAAAAGCCTCCCAAGAACGGGAGGCTTTTTTTGTAGATATTATTTCTCAATGAAAGGTTTTGAAGATGAGTAAAAAATATGTCTGGCACAACGGGCAATTCATTGACTGGGAAGATGCGAACGTACACGTAACCACACATGCACTGCACTATGGTTCCAGCGTATTTGAAGGCATCCGCGCCTATGCGACGCCCGACGGCCCGGCTGTATTCCGTTTAACGCCACATACCAAGCGCTTGATTGACGGTTGTCGCATCGCTCGCATTGAACAGCCGTATACGTCCGACGAATTAGATAGCGCCATCTTAGAATTGATTGACCGTAACGGTTTTGACTCGGCTTATATCCGGCCTGTGGTGTTTCGGGGTGCGGGAGCGCTCGGCTTAGAGGGACGCTCAACGCCGACGGAAGTCTACATCATGGCGATGGAATGGGGGCGCTATCTCGGCAACGAAGCCGTCGAAGAAGGCGTTGATGTGCAGGTCAGTTCGTGGCGGCGGTTGGCGCCAGATACCGGCGCTTCGCTGGCGAAAATCGGCGGGCAATATATCAACAGCCAATTCATCACGATGGAAGCCCGCGATAACGGCTTTGTCGAGGGTATCGGGCTGGACATTTACGGCTACGTCAGCGAAGGCGCGGGCGAAAATCTATTTCTGGTAAAAGATGGCGTGGTTTATACGCCGGGCAACTGGGCGTCTATTCTTATGGGGATCACCCGCGACACGGTGCTGACGTTACTCGCGGATTTCGGCTACGAAGTCCGCTTCCAGCAGATCGCCCGTGATATGCTTTATCTGGCTGATGAGTTGTTCTTCACCGGCACCGCCGCCGAGATCACGCCGATTCGCTCGGTAGATCGCCTGCCAATCGGGGAGGGTAAGCCCGGCCCGGTCTGTAAGGCTGTTCAGCAAGATTTCTTCGATATTACATCCGGCAAAAAGCCAGACCGTCACGGCTGGTTGAGTTATGCCCGTCAATCGTAAGCGTTGTATTGTTTTGAGTTTTAAGGAGCTAGGCTGATGTTACTAAGTGGTTCGGAAATCGTCATGGAGTGTCTGTTGCGGGAGGGCGTGGACGTGATGTTCGGCTATCCCGGTGGCGCGATTTTACCGACTTATGACGCGATGACCAAGTATCCGCAGATTCACCATGTACTGGTACGCCACGAGCAGGGCGCTTCGCACATGGCGGATGGGTACGCACGGGCAACCGGCAAAGTTGGGGTGTGTATTGCAACCAGTGGGCCGGGCGCGACGAACCTCGTAACCGGTCTGGCGACGGCGATGATGGACTCGGTGCCGGTTGTGGCGATCACCGGACAGGTGCCGCGTCCCGCCATCGGCACGGATGCCTTTCAAGAGACTGACGTGACCGGCGTCACGTTGCCGGTGACCAAGCATAACTATCTGGTGTCCGATATTCACGAATTGGCATACACGATCAAAGAGGCGTTCCACGTCGCTCGCTCCGGCAGGCAAGGGCCGGTGTTGATTGATATTCCAAAAGATATACAGAATGAGAAGATCGATTTCGTTTATCCTGAATATGATGTCGTCTTACCCGGATACCAGCCGAATCTGGTCGCCGATGCTGAGGATGTGGCGGCGGCTTGCAGGCTGATTAACGAGGCGGAGCGCCCGCTTATTCTGGCCGGACATGGTATTTTGATGTCCGGTGCAACGACGCAACTACGCGAGCTAGCCGAACGCGGTCAGATTCCGGTGACGTTGACCTTGCTGGGCAAGGGCGGCCTACCCGAAGATCATCCGCTATCATTGGGGATGATGGGGATGCACGGCACGGCCACATCGAATAATGCTATCCAGAACGCCGATTTGCTGATCGCGTTGGGGATGCGCTTTGATGATCGAGTGACTGGCAACCTCAAGACATACGCCCCGAATGCAAAGAAGATACACGTCGATATTGACCCGTCAGAATTGAATAAAAACGTCAAAGTAGATGTTGGCATCGCCGGAGATTTGCGGACGGTCATCGACCAGCTTTTGCCCGGCGTGGAGGCGGGCGCTCATCAGGCATGGATGGGGCAAATCCGCGAATGGCAGGAAGATTGTGACGAGCGCGACATCCTCAAGACATACAACGGCGAGGGAATGCTGGCGGCGCAGGTTATCAATGACCTGTGGCATCATACCGGCGGCGAGGCGCTCACCGTGACCGATGTCGGCCAGCATCAGATGATCGAAGCGCAATATTACCCGCATCGTCGCCCGTCCACGATGTTGACCAGTGGCGGTCTGGGGACGATGGGCTTCGGCTTTCCGGCGGCTATCGGCGCGAAGTTCGGCAAGCCGGAAGAAGAAGTCTGGGCGATTGTCGGCGATGGCGGTTTCCAGATGACGATGTGTGAGCTAGCAACGGCGGTTCAAGAACGTATCAACGTGAATATCGCCATCATCAACAACGGCTTTCTGGGCATGGTGCGGCAGTGGCAAGAGATGTTCTATGAAGAGCGCTATCACGCGACGCCGATGGTCAGCCCTGATTTCTGTAAACTGGCGGAGGCGTTCGGCATACCGGCGATGCGCGTGACCAACCGTGAGCAGGTGGCGGAGTCCGTAGAATTTGCGCGTAGCGTGGATGGCCCGGTGCTGATTGAGTATGTGGTGCAAAAAGAAGATATTGTGTATCCGATGGTGCCGACTGGCGCTGATCTGGATAAGATGATCCGTCGTCCCAAACCCGGAGAGGTTCAAACGGTATGAGCGAAAATAAGCAAACAGTGGTCGCGCTGGTCGAGAATAAGCCCGGCGTGCTGAATCGCGTGGCGAGTCTGTTCCGGCGGCGCAATTATAACGTGGATAGTCTGACCGTCGGACGGACGCACAAGGCGCACGTCTCGCGGATGACCATCGTCATTGATGTGGAACGTAATGACGTGCGGCAAATCGTCGAGAACCTCAAGAAGCTGGTCAATGTGATTGATGTGAAGTATTTGTCTAATGAGCCGCATATCAGCCGCGATCTGGCGCTGGTCAAAGTCCGCACGGAGAACGCCGATGCCTATAATCATGTGACCGAAGTCTGTGAACGCTATCCGGCGCGTATCGTCGATATGGGGCATGAAGTCACCATCGTTGAAGTGACCGCTAGTTCAGCCGTCGTCGAGACTGTCATCGACCAGCTACGCCCGATTGGAATCGTGGAGATGGTACGCACCGGCGTAGTAGCGATGGGGCGTGGTACCCGTATTCAGGACACGCAGTATGAACCGGTCAATGTGCGTGGCGATCAATCTAATGGTTCTAACGGCGTTTTAATCTGATAATATGCTTGATCTCGTGGGGGTTGGTTCAAAACAACCCCCGTTTATTTACTTGACTTTTTGCAAGAAGGGGAATTGATAGATGGCTGTGATGTACTACGACAAAGACGCTGACCTGTCGGTGTTAGAAGGCAAGACGATTGCGGTGATTGGCTACGGTAGTCAGGGGCACGCGCACGCGCTGAATGCTCATGAAAGCGGCTGTAATGTGATCGTCGGCCTGCACGAAGGGAGCAGAAGTCGCGCTAAGGTTGAAGCGGAGGGTTTGAAGGTGGCGTCTGTGGCCGAAGCGACCAAAGCGGCAGATATCGTGATGTTGCTGACGCCGGATACCAAGATGCCGAAAATCTACGCCGATCACGTCGCCGATAACCTTAAAGCGGGCGCGATGTTGATGTTCTCGCACGGATTTAACATCCATTACAAGACGATTCAGCCGCCGGAAAATGTCGATGTGGCGATGATCGCGCCGAAGAGCCCCGGGCATCGCGTGCGCGAACTGTATCAAGAAGGTTCGGGCGTCCCCGGTTTGATTGCCGTCGAGCGCGACACGACAGGCGAGGCGAAAAACCGTGCGCTGGCTTATGCGAAGGCGATAGGGTGTACCCGTGCCGGTGTGATCGAGACCACGTTCAAAGAAGAGACGGAAACGGACTTGTTCGGCGAGCAGTCGGTACTATGTGGCGGCGTGACCGCACTCGTCCGTGCTGGCTTCGAGACGCTGGTCAAAGCCGGTTATCAGCCGGAAGTCGCATATTTTGAATGTCTGCACGAGCTAAAGCTGATCGTCGATCTGATGTATGAGGGCGGCCTCAGCTATATGTGGTATAGCGTCAGCGAGACGGCAGAATATGGCGGCTATGTGGTCGGTGATCGCTTTGAGGATGCCGTCAAAGAGGAGATGGCCGACGTGCTACAGCGCATTCAGGATGGCACGTTCGCCCGTGATTGGATCAAAGAGAATGAAGACGGCACGCCCAACTTCCGCGCCCGCCGTCAGCGTGAACATGACCTGTTGCTGGAAGATGTCGGCGTGAATCTGCGCGATTTGATGCCGTTCTTGAATGCCAAGAAGATCAAGCAGGAGTCGTAAACATGCCTGATGATGACGTACCGAATGCCGGAAAGGGGGTGATGTGCGATGGCTGAAGATGGCCTTACCGACCTTACTGTTAAGTTAGCATCACCCTTTGACCGGTAGAACAAACGAAAGGACACAATCCAATGGTCAAGCATCGTATAAAAGATGAGAATACCGTCGTTTTCTTCGATACAACCTTGCGTGATGGCGAACAAAGCCCGGGCGCGACGTTATCCAGTGCCGAAAAGCTAGAGATTGCCCGCCAGTTATCACGACTCGGCGTGGACATCATCGAAGCGGGCTTTCCGGCGGCGTCGCCGGATGATCTGGCCGCCGTGCAACGTATTGCCAAAGAAATCGGCAAAGAAGGCGGCCCGGTGATCTGCGGGCTGGCGCGTGCTGTCGAAAGCGACATATTGACCTGTTGGGAAGGGATCAAGGATGCGGCGCATCCGCGTATCCATACGTTTCTCGGTACGTCAGATATTCATTTGCAATACCAGACCGGCCTCACCCGTGAGCAGGCTGTCGCACGGGTGAGAGAGGCGGTCACGCTAGCGCGTAGCCTGTGCGATGATGTCGAGTTCAGCCCGATGGATGCCGGACGCACGGAAACCGCCTTTTTGATTGAGGTGTGCGCGGCGGCGGTTGAATGTGGCGCGACGACGCTCAATATTCCGGATACCGTCGGCTACGTCACGCCGGATGAATGGCACGAGACAATCTCCAGCTTGATCGCGGAGACTCCGGGCGCCGGGCCGGGTAGCGGTGTGATCTGGTCGATACACTGTCATAATGATCTGGGATTGGCGACGGCTAACACGCTAGCTGGTGTGCGTGCTGGGGCGCGTCAGGTCGAAGTGACGATCAACGGCATCGGCGAACGTGCCGGTAATACCAGTCTGGAAGAGGTCGCTATGGCGATTCACACTCGTCCGCAGTATTACCAGCTCAACACCAACATCAACACGCGGGAGATCATGAAGAGTAGCCGCATGGTGAGCAATTACACCGGTATGCGCGTCCAACCGAATAAAGCGGTTGTCGGCGATAACGCCTTCGCGCATGAGGCCGGTATTCATCAGGATGGCGTACTGAAACATCACAGCACCTACGAGATCATGACGCCGGAATCCGTCGGCTTGCAGAAGAGCCGTCTGGTGTTGGGCAAGCATAGCGGACGCCACGCGCTGAAAGTTCGGCTGGGTGAATTGGGCTATCAGGTGGAAGGCGACGCGCTGAATCAGGTTTTCAAGCGCTTCAAGAATCTGGCCGACGCCAAGAAGAACGTCACCGACGCTGATCTGGAAGCGTTGATCGCTGATGAGTTCCACAAGCCGGAAGAATTCTACAGCCTGACCGATATTCAGGTGATGTGCGGCACGATGGGAATGCCCACCGCGACGGTTAAACTGTCTAAAGCGAGCGGGGAGAATTACGTCAATGCGGCGGTTGGTACCGGCCCGGTAGATGCTTGCTATAAGGCGGTTGATGGCGTCGTTAAGGCCGAGACCGTCTTGATGGAGTATAGCGTTCACAGCGTCACGGAAGGCATTGACGCGCTGGGCGAGGTCACCGTCCGCATCGAGGCGCAAGGCAAGACATTCGGCGGCTATGGCGCGGATAGCGATGTCGTCGTGGCGAGCGTGAAGGCGTATCTGGCGGCGCTCAATCGGATGTTGGCCGTCACGGGGCACGGCGACACACAGCCCGAAGGTCAGGCGGCTACAATCAATTTTACATCCAGTTAGTTAAGGGAATAGATCAGTAATGGGTCAAACACTGTTTGAAAAAGTATGGAATCGTCATGTTGTTAAACCGCAGACTGCCGACTCGCCGGCGGTGCTGTATATTGATCTGCACTTGATCCATGAGGTGACATCGCCGCAGGCATTCACCGTCCTGCGTGAGCGCGGCCTACCGGTGCGCCGCCCGGATCGCACATTGGCGACGATGGATCACAGCACGCCGACGACGCCGCGCAATCTCGACGGCATCATTCCGGTGCTGGACGTGCAAGCCTCCAAGCAGTTGGACACGCTGACGCGCAATTGTGAAGACTTCGGCATCCCGTTATACGCGCTGGGGACGGAAAAGCAGGGTATTGTGCATGTCATCGGCCCGGAGCAGGGGTTAACCCAGCCGGGCATGACTATCGTCTGCGGCGACAGCCACACCAGCACACACGGCGCATTTGGAGCGCTGGCCTTCGGCATCGGCACTAGCGAAGTCTCGCATGTGCTGGCGACGCAATGCCTGCTCCAGAGTAAGCCGAAAACGATGGCGATACGTGTTGACGGGACGCTATCCAACGGGGTGACCGCTAAAGACATCATTCTAGCGGTGATCGCTAAGATCGGCGTTGGCGGCGGCACCGGCTATGTGCTGGAATACATGGGGAGCGCGATCCGTGCTTTGAGCATGGAAGGGCGCATGACGATCTGTAATATGTCGATTGAGGGTGGTGCGCGTGCCGGTATGGTCGCGCCGGATGATACCACATTTGAATACATCGCCGGTAGACCCTACGCACCACGCGGTCAGGCGTGGATGGATGCGGTGAACGATTGGCGCACGTTGCCGACTGATGATGATGCACAGTTTGACGCGGAAGTGGTGCTGTCTGCTGACACGCTGACGCCGATGATTACATACGGCACGAATCCCGGCATGGGGATGCCGATTGACGCCCGCGTACCCGATCCTGACCGCGCATCGGATGTGAGCGAGCGGGTGGCGCTGGACAAGGCGCTGACCTATATGGGCTTGCAACCGAACCAGAGCTTACTCGGCCAGCCGGTGAACGTGGTGTTTCTGGGTAGTTGTACCAATTCGCGCATTTCCGATCTGCGCGAGGCGGCCAGCTTGCTACGCGGGCATCGCGTGGCGGAAGATGTCCGCATGATGGTTGTGCCCGGTTCCCAGCAGGTGAAAGCGCAGGCGGAAGCCGAAGGATTGGATCAGGTATTCAAAGAAGCCGGTGCGGAATGGCGCGAGGCCGGATGTAGTATGTGCATTGCCATGAACGGCGATCAACTGGCGCCGGGCGAATACGCGGTGAGTACCAGTAACCGCAATTTTGAAGGTCGTCAGGGTAAAGGCGGGCGGACATTCCTTGCCAGCCCGTTGACGGCTGTCGCAACCGCTATCAATGGTGCGATCACCGATCCGCGCCAGATGCTCGAACGGGAGGTGATAGTTTAATGGAACCGATTAAGACGTTTCAGGGGACAATGGCGCCGTTGGCGATCAACGATATTGACACCGACCAGATCATCCCGGCGCGATTCCTCAAAGTGACCGATAAGAACGGGCTGGGCGAGGCGTGCTTCTCCGACTGGCGCTATGAGTCCGACGGCTCGCCCAAGCCGGATTTCGTGCTGAACCAGCCGCAGTACGCATCGGCGGCGATTCTGGTGGGCGGCCATAACTTCGGCTGTGGTAGCTCGCGGGAACATGCGCCGTGGGCGTTGATGGGCGCGGGCTTTAAGGCGGTCATCAGCACCTACTTCGCGGATATTTTCCGCAACAATTCGCTGAAAAACGGCCTACTGCCCATCGTGGTGGACGAGGAGACGTATCAGCAATTGCTCAGTCTCGCGGAAGAAGAACCGGATACCGCGATCATCGTCAATCTTGAGCAAGAACAGATCGTGCTACCGGACGGGCGGGCGGTTAAGTTTCCGATTGATGGCTTTTCAAAATACTGCCTGCTCAACGGTGTGGATCAGATGGGGTATTTGTTGGAGCTTGATGACCACATCAACGAGTACGAAGAACAGAACGCGGGGCGCGTCCGCACCACGCAAGCGGGGGATTGATGATGCGCGTGTTTATCTACGACACAACCCTGCGCGATGGCACACAACGCGAGGGTATCTCGCTCTCTGTGGCGGATAAGCTGAAGATCACGCGGTTACTGGATGATCTCGGCGTCCACTACATCGAAGGCGGCTGGCCGGGTTCTAACCCGAAGGATGCCGCCTATTTCGAGGCGGTCAAAGACCTTGACCTGCGCCATGCACAGATCGCGGCGTTCGGCTCGACATGCCGCAAGAACAGCCAGCCGGCCGACGATCCCAATATTCAGGCGCTGGTGGAAGCGCAGACGCCCGTCGTGACTGTGGTCGGCAAAACGTCGATGTTGCACGTCGCGGATGTCTTGCAGACCACGCCGGATGAAAACTTGCGGATGATCCGCGATAGCGTCGCTTATCTGAAGTCGCTCGGTAAAGAAGTGATTTATGATGCCGAGCATTTCTTCGATGGCGTCAAGCTCGATGAAAATTATGGCATGGCGACGCTCCGTGCGGCGGTGGAAGGCGGCGCGGATTGGCTGGTGCTGTGCGATACAAACGGCGGCTCGATGCCATGGGAGATTGAAGCCTACGTTGAAACGGTCAAATCAGCTTTCCCCGATGTTGCGCTGGGTATCCACACGCACAACGACGGCGAGCTAGCGGTGGCGAATTCTATCGTGGCGGTGCGCTGTGGCGTGACGCAAATACAGGGCACGATCAACGGGTACGGCGAACGATGCGGCAACGCGAACCTGTGTAGCATCATCCCCGATTTGCAGATCAAGATGGGCTATGATTGCGTGCCGCCGGACAATCTGGCGGTGCTGACGCGCTTATCGCGCACGGTGGCGGAAGTCGCCAATCTCGCGCCGGACGATCATTCGGCTTATGTCGGCAAGAGCGCCTTCGCCCACAAGGGCGGCATTCACGTCGCCGCGATTCGTCGCAATGTGGATAGCTACCAGCACATTGACCCGTCGCTTGTCGGGAACAAGATGCGCGTGCTGGTCTCTGACCTGTCAGGGCGGGGTAACGTGCTTAGCAAGGCGGAGGAGTTCGGTCTGGATGTGTCCAGTCAAGAAGCGGTGCAAGTGCTGGATGAGATCAAGGCGCTGGAAAGCAAAGGCTACGTTTTTGAAGGCGCGGAGGCGTCAATCGCTATCCGTCTGCATCGCGCCCAGCCAGAATATCAGCCGATTTTCACATTGATCGACTTCACCGTACTGGTTGAGGAGCGTCGTCAGCGCGGCTCGCTGTCGGAGGCGATGGTTAAGGTGCGTGTCGGTGATGAAGTGGTGCATACGGCGGCAGAAGGTAACGGCCCGGTGAATGCACTCGATCTGGCTTTGCGTAAGGCGTTGACACCGCATTATCCTGAAATTGAAGACTTCCAACTCGCGGATTATAAAGTGCGTATTCTGGACAGTGGACGGGCGACGGCGGCGACCACCCGTGTATTGATCGACACGCAAAGTAGCAACCGGCGCTGGAGTACCGTCGGCGCGGGCACGAATATCATCCATGCGAGCTGGTTGGCGCTGGTTGATAGTGTTGAGTACGGCGTTTGCATGGGGAGCAAAGAACCGGCGATGGCGCTCACCTCTCATCGCTAACGAGGAGAAACAACATTGAAAGCAAACATAACCTTATTGCCCGGCGATGGCGTCGGCCCGGAGATCACCGCCGCGACGCGGCAGGTTCTCGATCAGGTGGCGACCAAGTTCGGGCATGAGTTCATCTATCATGAAGCGTTGATCGGTGGCGCGGCGATTGACCAGACCGGTACATCGTTGCCGCCGGAAACGCTCAAGGCGGCGGAACAGTCCGACGCGATATTGCTGGCGGCGGTCGGTGGCCCGCAGTGGGACGACCCGACGGCAGATGTACGTCCGGAGCAGGGGCTTCTGGCGATTCGTAAGCATTTCGGGCTGTTCGCTAATCTGCGTCCGGTTAAAGCGTATCCGGCGCTGAGCGCGTTTGCGCCTTTGCGGGCGGAACTGCTGGAAGGGGTGGACATCCTGTTCGTCAGGGAGTTGACGGGCGGAATCTACTTCGGGCAACGTCAGGAGGCGGGGGAGGGCGACACCGCCCACGACACGATGATCTATTCACGTGATGAAGTCCAGCGCGTGGCGCATGTCGCCTTTCGCGCGGCGCAGAAACGGCGCAAGAGCCTGACATCGGTTGATAAGGCGAATGTGCTGGCATCTATGCGATTATGGCGGCGGGCGGTGGCGGAAGTGCATGAGGATTACGCCGATGTGTCGTTACAGCACGCGCTGGTCGATTCTTGCGCGATGCACCTATTGACCAGACCGGCCAGCTTTGACGTAGTGCTGGCGGGCAATATGTTCGGTGACATCCTGAGCGATGAAGCCTCTGTGCTGGCCGGATCGCTGGGCATGTTGCCCTCGGCGTCGCTGGGTGCGGATCGCTTCGGGCTGTATGAGCCGGTTCACGGCTCCGCGCCGGACATCGCCGGACAGGGGAAGGCGAATCCGACAGGCATGATCTTGAGCGCGGCGATGATGTTGCGCTACAGTCTGGAACTGGAAGCGGAGGCGCAGGCCGTCGAAGCCGCCATTGAGGGTGCGCTGGCTGATGGTGCCCGCACCGCCGATATTGCTGTATCGGATAGCATCAGTACCGGTGAATTTACCGGCGCGATCCTGTCGCATTTGCGCTAAGTACTTGTTTAATGTGGCCTGCTGATGCTACACTGTAAAGCATGAAAGTTTTAATTGTTGATGACGAACAGGTTATTCGTGATGCGCTAGGCGTCAAGCTCAAGAATGAGGGCTATGGCGTTGTTCTGTGCGCTAACGGATTAGACGGTCTGCGGGCGTTCCATGCGGAGCGCCCCGACCTTGTTGTGCTGGATATTGCCATGCCGGGCGAGATGAACGGGCTGACGGTGTGCCGCCGCATTCGTGAGGTAGCCGACACGCCAGTTATGATGCTTTCCGCACAGGCCACTAAAGAAGACGACATCGTAGAAGGTTTGAACGCTGGTGCTGATGAGTATTTGATTAAACCTGTTGGCCTGAAGGAATTCGCCGCCCGCGTTAAGGCGATCTTGCGTCGGGTGCAGGTTAGCGGTAACGAACCGGAACAGGGCTATGATGACCAATATCTCAGCGTTGACTTGCACCGCCGCCATGTTTATGTTGGTGGCTCTCGCGTCCATCTGACGCCGACGGAGTTCAAACTGCTGGCGGTCTTGATGGAGAATTCGGGGCGGGTGGTATCTCAGCGCGACCTGCTTGAGCAGGTATGGGGTGAGGAGTATATCGACGATATTTACTATCCTCGCGTGTACATTAGCCAGCTACGCCGCAAAATCGAGCCAGACCCCTCCAACCCGACATACATTTTGACGGAACACCGCATCGGCTATCGCTTCGAGAAGCAAACGCCGGGCACAATACACGCCGCGCAATGATGCCAAGACAAGCTGAGTTATCGTCATGACGCTCAGTGCGCTGACGCTGGTCATCAATGGTGTAACGCTCAGTTTGTCGATGGCTTTTCTGGTCATCATCCTCTGGTACGATTCGCGCTTACCGCTCAATCAGGCGTTTAGTTATTTCTTGTTTGCCGTGCTGGTCTGGAATCTCGGGGCGTTTCTGTTCAATTTCGCTTCGTTGACCGGCGCGATTCCGCTACTATCGGATTATGCCGGTATCGCGCTAGAGATCGGCTTCGTGGCGTCCAGCATGACGCTGTACTGGGTATCTACGGCGCTGGTTGGCCTGCAAAGTCGCTATATTCGCTTTGTGATATTCACAGGGCTGGTTTTCATTGTCGGCTATCGCTTGTTGCTCATCGTTATCACTGATGAACTGCTGTACGATGGTTTTCAGCCGATTTTTTTGCTGTCGTCGCTGTTATTCAACACATTCAGCCTGTTTATCATCTGGCGCTATCGGCGTAAGCTCAAGACACAACTGATGATGATCGGGGTGGCGGTCTTCGTGGTGGGGCAAGGTGGCGCGTTCGTTCAGCCGGATGTCGTCGCCCATTCGCTTTCTAATGTTGTCTCGTGCTTCGGCGTGCTGACCCTCAGCTTTGGGCTTATCAAACAGGAGATCATCAATCCGCTTTCCCAGCGTGATACACAGGTGGAGACGATCTATCAGATCGGTCTGGCGATTTCTAGCCTGTTATCGCTACGCACGGTGCTAGACGCCATTGCGACGCGGGCGGCTGGTTGGTTGCGGGCGGATGGCGTGTGCATCTGCTTGACCAAAAAAAACGAAACGATCTTGACTGTCGTCACCGCGCATAACCTACCGCAACAATATATTGATCTCAATATCGCTTTCGGTCAGGGGGTGATCGGTGAATGTGTGCAGTCGGAGCGCACGATCTTCGTAGAAAACTATGCGCGGGATTGGCGCAAAACGGATGATCTGCCGTTGGCACGGGATACTTTTGGCTCGGTGATTTGCGTTCCGTTGCGCTATGGCGATCAGATAATCGGTGCTTTAGAGGTCATAACAAGTCGGAAAGGGCATCTTTTTGATGCGAACGACGTTTACGCGCTGGAATTGCTTAGTTCACAGGCGGCGATTGCGATTTCGCATAGTCAGTTATTTGAAGAGCAGAGGGAATTAGGTCGTCTGCGTAGTGAGATGGTGCGGATTGCCAGCCACGATCTTAAAAACCCGTTGATGGGAGCATCTGCCCATGTCGAGCTGATGAAAGAGCATGAACAGGTGGCCGATGTCGCGGAATTACAGCAGTCGTTGAGCGTGGTAGAGGCGCAACTTGCCCGTATGGAGCGCATCATTCAGGGGATTCTGGATATTGAGCGCCTGTCGTCGCCGTCTGCTGTTGATGAGCGTTGCTCGCCGTATGAGATCGTCAACAATGCGTTGTCTGAACTAAGCTATTTTATTGACGATCACGAAGTCGAAATCGTGGCGGATTTTGCCGACGATCTACCGGATTTTCGCGGTAATGCCAAGCAATTCGAGCGAGCGATCATTAATTTGATTGAGAATGCCATCAAATTCACGATTAAAGATAATCCGGTGCGGGTGTGCGTGACCGTTGACGACGGGAATATCCGCTTTAGCGTGTCGGATGGCGGCGTCGGGATACCGGAAGGTCAGCAAGATCAGGTGTTTGATCGCTTCTTTCGTGGCGAACAGCCCGGTGTCGAACACGTCACCGGCTCCGGTCTGGGACTGAGCATCGTCAAGACGGTGGTCGAAAATCACGGTGGACGAGTTTATCTGGAAAGCTGTCCGGGTGACGGATCGACCTTCTACATCGAAGTACCGACACAGTAATTTCGCATAGTCATTACACAACTGAAGACAAAAGATCAGTTAAACTCGTAGCAACACCGCAGTCAATTCGGTGTCCTGATTACTTCTTCATTTACCTAGCGGTATGGAAATCAACAATCCAATGATCGCAATCAGGACACCGACATGATGCAATATAATGCCTACAACAGCCAACAAAGGATGATCTATTGCGACGTTTAACGACTGCGCGATGAGGCTCAGAAAAATCAATACGATGCCGATGACGACGGGCAAACCGCGTTGTCGCGCTAGTGTGTTGGACGTATTCTGTAGTAGACGGGACAGAAATCGTGATTCGTCAATCTTCCTGAACATCGGACGGCTCTTCCTGTTCTATATGCAGATATTGACTGTATTTCTCTCTCATCTCAGGTGTCACCCAGACATCTATCAATACACCATGTTCGACATGCGATTGACTCTGCACGATACCGGCGTTGTGCATCAATGATGTGATGTCGCCGCGCTCGTGTGGAATCAACAACGTGACGCGCTTCGTCATCTCGATCAGCGTATCCTCTATTTGTTCCAGTAATGCCTCGATACCCTGACGGTTGATAGCCGACAGGGTGACTTTGCCCTTGTAGTTCTCATCTAGCTGAATGCGCGATATGAGGTCTTCGGCTTCTGCTGGATTATCTAGCTTATCCGTCTTATTGCCGACAAGTATTCGCGGGATAGAAGGCACATCTAGTTCGGCCAGCGTATCCTCTACCGCTTCATATTGCTCGATGTAGTTTGAGTGGGTGAGGTCAACAACATGAATGATCGCGTCGGCTTCGGCGATTTCTTCGAGTGTTGCGCGGAAGGCGAGAATAAGCGTTGTTGGTAACTTCTGGATGAAACCGACGGTATCGGTGATGACCGTGTGGCGGCCACTGGCTAGTTCTAAGCGCCGCGTTGTCGGGTCGAGCGTGGCGAATAACTGGTCGGCGGCGTATACATCCGCGCCGGTTAGCGCCCGAAATAGTGTCGATTTTCCGGCATTGGTATAACCCACGAGCGCGATCACCGGCACACGGTCTTTAATCCGTTGCTGGCGGTGGCGCTCACGGTGTTGGCGCACGCGCTCAATATCTTCTTTCAGTTTGTCGATCTTACGCCCGATTTCGCGGCGATCAACTTCTAGCTGTGTTTCGCCCGGCCCACGCAGACCGACTCCTGCATTACCACTGCGCGAACCACCGCCACCCGCTTGACGGGCGAGATGTGTCCATTGTCGCGTTAAGCGGGGCAGGCGATACTCGTATTGTGCGAGTTCGACTTGTAGCGATCCCTCACGGGTGCGGGCGTGTTGCGCGAAGATGTCGAGAATCAGCGTCGTGCGGTCTATCACTTTGATGTCCTGCCCGAAGCGTTTTTCTAACTCACGCTGATGGCGCGGCGATAGCTCCTCATCGAATATGACCGATTGCGCCTCTAGCATCTGCACATCTTCGATCACTTCCTGTACTTTGCCAGAGCCGATGAACGTCGCTGATTCGATTTTTTGTACGATCTGGTATGTACTGCCGACGACTTCCATGCCGGCAGTCTGTGCCAGCATTTTGAGTTCTTGCAGTGATTCATCGACGGTGAGTAACGGGTCTGTGCCGCGCACATGAATTCCCACCAGATAAGTACGCTCGATGGGTGTGGCTGATACATGATAGTTGTTGATTTTAGTCAAGTATTATCGCCTTTGCTGATACCACGTTGATAATCTGTTGAGCGCTGTCTGTAGCCGCTCGTCAGGTGTTCCGAGACTGATGCGGACGAAACCTTCGCCGCCATCGCCATAGGCCGCGCCGGGTGCGATGGAGACGTGAGCTTCAGTCAGGGCGCGTTCGACATATTCTGCGGAGGGCATATCTTCCGTTCGCGCCCAAACGTAAAGCGAGCCGCGCGGGACTTCTGCTGATAAGCCGATGGAGGCTAGCGCGTCCATGATGCGATCACGCCTATGTTGATAGACCGCGTTGCGATCATCAATCCATTTTTGCGATACCTGATAAGCGCGTACACCGGCTTCGTATATCGGCTTGAAGTGACCGCTATCAACATTGCTCTTGACACGCAAAAGATCATCAATGGCTTGCGCCGAACCCACCGCGACACCCAATCGCCAGCCAGCCATGTTATAGCTCTTGGAGAACGAGAAGAACTCTAGCACATTCGTCGTATCGGACGCCTGTAGAGCGCTGGGCGCTTGATAATCCCCGAATGTCACGTCCATGTAGGGGTTATCCGATACCAGCAAAATATCGTTCTGCTTGCAGAATGCCGCCATGCGATCATAAAACGCTAAGTCCACTGTCGCGCCGGTAGGGTTATTCGGGTAGTTCACCCACAATAGTTTTGCGCGACGTAATACATCTTCCGGTATCGCGTCGATACTCGGCTCGAAGTTATTCTCGGCACGGGTGGGCAACCAATGTATTTCGCCACCGGCCAGCATTGCCCCCATCGAATAGGACGGATAGCCGATGTCGGGAACGAGCGCGATGTCGCCTTTATCGAGATAGGCCAGCGATAGATTGACGATGCCTTCTTTGCTACCGATTAGCGGCAACACTTCAGTATCGGGGTTCAAATCAACGCCGAACCGCTTCTTGTAATATTCGGCGGTTGCGTCCCGGAATCCGGCGAAACCGCGATAGCCAGTATAACCGTGATTGCCACCATCCCGCGCGGATTTGTAGAGGACTTCAACGACTTCGGGCGGTGGCGGCATGTCGGGGTTGCCGATGTCCAGACGTACCACGTCAATACCGTCCCGTTGCATCTGGCGCAGGCGGTCTCCGATGACTGAAAACACGTAAGGCGGCAGTTTGAGTAGGCGTTCCGCTTGTTGTGGCATTCAAAAACCCTTTATTTTCATCAATCGTCGCGTGATGCGACTTTCATCAATATTTGTTTGCATAGAATCATTTTACCACATTCAACACGTCAGGCACGCTTACGCCATCATAGAACGGATCACCCATCGCCTGTATGGATTCCAACATGTGGTTCAACCCGCGTTCGGCGTAAGCATGATAGCGCTGACGCTTGTTTCTGACGTGCGGCACAACGTCGGGCAAGATGCCGAAGTTGGCTTTCATCGGTTGGAAGTTCTGCGGCTCGGCGTGCGACACGTAATGACACAATGCGCCGAGCATCGTCGTCTGTGGCGGGTGCCATGCCGTTTGATCGGATAGGTGGCGGTACATATTGACTGCGGCGACTAATCCGGTGGCGACGTTGCCGACATAGCCTTCGACGCCGGTGATCTGGCCGCCGAAGAACAGGTCGTCACGCTGGCGGAAGCCCATCGACGCGGACAGCAGAACCGGCGCATTGATGAACGTGTTGCGGTGCATCTGGCCGAGCCGGATGAATTCGGCATCTTCCAGTCCGGGGATTAGCCGCAGTACTTCGGCCTGTACGCCCCATTTCATATTGGTCTGGAAGCCGACGATGTTATACAGACTACCGGCGATGTTGTCGCGCCGGAGCTGGACGATTGCATGGGGACGCTTGCCGGTGCGCGGGTCACGTAACCCAACAGGGCGCATCGGCCCATAGGCCAGCGTATCATCGCCACGTTTGGCTAATTGCTCAATCGGGATGCACCCCTCGAAGAAGTTCGGGTCTTCGCGCTCGAAGTCGCGCAGTTCGATTGTTTCCGCTTCGCGCAGAGCTTCTACAAATCGCTGATATTCGGCTTCGTTCATCGGGCAGTTGATGTAGTCTCCGGCAGAATCTTCGCCGCGTTCATAGCGGCTGGCCTGAAATGCAACATCCATGTTGATGCTTTCTAGCGTGACGATGGGCGAGATAGCATCGTAAAAATATAGATACTGTGATCCGGTGATGGCCTGTATCTGCGCGGATAGTTTCTCCGATGTTAGCGGCCCGGTGGCGATGATGGTCGGCGTATCCGGTATCTCCGTCACTTCTTCGCGGATGACCTCAATTCGGGGATGCGCGGTCAATGAACTGGTGACCAGTTCGGCGAAAACCTCACGATCTACAGCGAGCGCACCGCCCGCAGGCACTGCGGCCTCGCCAGCGCAAGCCATCAAATGCGAACGCAACATCCGCAGTTCGTTTTGTAGCAGTCCGGTTGCACGATCATACAGCTTCGAGCCGAGCGAGTTGCTACAAACCAATTCCGCTAACCTGTCGGAGACGTGAGCGCCGGTCTTGCGTTGTGGCCGCATCTCGTACAGCTTAACGCTGACACCTCTCTCCGCTAGTTGCCATGCGGCTTCTGAGCCGGCCAGCCCGCCGCCGATTACGTTAATATCGGTCATCGTTTAACTTTCTTCTTGATCTTTAGCCAGTTGAAGCGAGTAATGCCAGTAAAGCGTGATCTTGTCGATAATCTCCGGTTGTTCGGGCGCCATCGCCAGCGCGGTTTGATAAGATATGGCGGCTGATCGATAGTCGCCTGAAGCGAATTGTGCGCTTCCTAGCATATCATATATACGAAAATCTGTGATCTCTATTTTGTCATCTTGCGCGTTGTCTAACAACTGATTGATGGTAGCAATCGCGGCGTGGTAATGGCCTTGATGATAGTGACAGCGTGCGATGTAGTAGTAGATGCTGGTCTGCCATGGATGATAAGGGTTATATTGCAGGATAGCTTCGTAGGCTTGCAGGGCAGTCTGGTAGCGTCCTTCGGCAAATTCTGTATGGGCGATCACTTCGTTGGCGCGTGCCCATGAGATGTCGATGCCTTCCGGTTGCGGGCGTAATTTGAGGTATTGTCGCATGTGGGCGGCGCTATGCGCTTCGTAGCCCTCACTGCGATCTAGTATCTCTCCCGCGTTGAAGTAAGCATCGGACAGCGCGTTCATATCGCTTTCAAAACAGATCTTTGCCTGTTGTAGCGCGGTATTGACCGCCTGTACCACTTGCTGATGCCGTTTGAGCATCTGCAAGATGCGGGCGCGGAATAGATGTGCCCGTACTAACCAGTCGCGCCCCGCGTCTACTTCATAGACGGCAATCGCCAGATCAATTAGACTGAGCGCCTGCTTGAAGTCGCGCAGGTCGTACAGTTCATATTGCGCCAGTTGCTCGTAAGCGTATGATTTTACGGCGGGCGTGATGGCTGGCATGTTCAACGCATGACGGAAATAGTGGGTGGCGCTTTCGCGTTGATCTAGCGCTTTGAATACTTGACCGATGCGATAGTAAACCCATGCTAAATCGTTGTAATCGCCGGGGTCGTTGATGACGCGATGGTAGCGGCGGAGCGCTTCTTCGGCGTCATCGCGGCGCGAATGGCCGACTGGCGCTTGTTTGTATTTGGCGAAATAGGCATCGCCCAATAAAATGTTGGTCTGAGCGTCATCGTCGGGAAGCGCCTCCAAAATAGCGATACAGGCGTTATGATCCTGCGTCATGTGGGCGTATCTGGCTTTGAGCATCTCGAGTTGACGATCTCCGGCCATGCGTGCGGCCAGACGATCAATGACCTGTGCGGCGCGGCGATAGTCTCCGTGTTCTAGATAATTGTAGGCCGATTGCAGGGAGTCCGACATATCAAGGAATCCGACCTAGAACGATGGACGCATTCTGTCCACCCAGCCCGAAACTGTTAGATAAGATATGCCCGTCGCCGGTATACGGGCGGGCGGCTCCCGGCGTGTAATCCAGATCGCAGTTTTCGTCGGGTGTTTCTAAATTAATCGTTGGCGGTATGACGCGATCTGTGATGATGCGTGCGCCTATCACGACCTCAATCGCGCCTGAACCGGCGAGCGCGTGTCCTAACACGCCTTTCGTAGAACTGATCGTCATATCGTAGGCATGATCGCCGAAAACCTGCTTGATGGCGCGTGTTTCCATCTCATCGTTGGCCGGCGTTGCTGTACCGTGCGCGTTGATATAGTCGATTTCGTGCGCGTTGATATGCGCGTTCTCAAGCGCCCAGCGCATCGCCCGCGCCGCGCCGTCACCTCTGGGATCGAGCGCCGCGACATGGTAGGCATCCGACGAAGCGCTATACCCCAGCACCTCCGCGTAGATGTTCGCGCCGCGCCGTCGTGCGTGGGTTAGGCTTTCCAGCACAACGATGCCACAACCTTCACTGAATACAAAGCCGGAACGATGTTTATCGAATGGACGGCTGGCGCTTTGCGGATCGTCGTTGTAACCGCGTGCTAGCGCGTTCATCGCGTCAAAACCGGCGATGGTGTAGTCTTGCAAAATCGCTTCCACACCGCCAGCGACAGCGACATCAGCGCGACCAAAGCGGATCATCTCGGCGGCTTCGCCGATGGATTGTGTGCCCGCCGCGCACGCCGTTGACGGCGTGGTGATTGGCCCCAGTAAGCCCCAGAAGCGGCTGATGTAGTGCGATGGCATATTGGGCAGGGCGTTGATTAACGATAGCGGGTTCGGCTTTTTGTAGCCGGATGTCTTGTATTTGTACGTCGCTTGCTCGGACATCTCATGGGCGCCCAGCGATGTGCCGATGACAACCGCGACTCGCTCGCTGTCAATCGCTAAGGCGTCGCCACCCAGTCCGGCATCCTCTAGCGCTTCATGCGCCGCCGTTACCGCGAATTGTGAAGCGCGTCCCATGCGGCGTAACTCTTTGCGATCAACGAACGCCGGAGCTTCAAAGTCGCGTACCTCGCCGCCGATTTTGACCGGCACATGATCGACATTGATCGTTTGCAGGCGCTTAATGCCGGAAACGCCCTCGACGACGGCGTGCCACAGGGCGGGCACATTGCCGAGCGCGGTCACAGCGCCTAAGCCAGTGATGACGACGCGGGGGCGTCCGTTGCGTAACAAGTCCACGCGCTTTTAATTCTCCTGCTGAATACGATTGAAGGCTTGCATCTTATCGGTGATGCTCTGCACGACTTGTCCCTGCACGGCGATACGCGCCTGTCCGATGGCGTTCTTGATTGATTTAGCGTCCGAACTGCCGTGCGCGATGATGACCACGCCATTGACGCCGAGCAATGGCGCACCGCCGATCTCGTCAGCATTGACCTTTTGCCGAACGCGCTGGAATGCGCCGCGTGCCAGCAATCCGCCTATGGATGAAATGAACGACGCTTTGATCTCTTTGCGGATGACCTCACCGAGATAGCGCGTGGCGGATTCAAACGTCTTGATTAGGATATTGCCGGTGAATCCGTCAGCCACCACAACATCGACTAATCCGCCGTGTATGTCGGCAGGTTCGATGTTGCCGACGAAATCAAGCGGTAATTGCTTGATGAGGCGTCCGGCTTCTTGTATGACGGCTGTGCCTTTGCCTTCTTCTTCACCATTGGATACTAAGCCGACTTTTGGCGAACGCAAACCGAGTGCGTTGCTGGCGTACACACTGCCCATGATCGCGTATTGCGCCAGCCAATCGGCGCGAGCTTCGGCATTCGCGCCCACATCGAGGAAGATGACCGGCTTTTCATGTATCGGGAAAATCAGCGCGAGGGCAGGGCGCTTGACGTTGGGGATTCTCCGGAGCGAGAACAACATAGCGATGGCATGAGCCGCGCCGGTATTGCCGGCAGTCACGAAGGCGTCCGCATCGCCGGATTTCACCAGCCCCAAACCGACATGCATCGACGATTCCGGTTTGTCTTTGCCGACGGTGCTGGGCTTGTCGGACATTTGTATGATTTCTCCGGCATGAACGACGCGCAAGTTATCCGGTTGTGCGCCGTGTTTCGCTATCGTAGCGGCCACGACATCCTGCGGGCCGACCAGAATGATCTCATCGTCTTTGAACTGTTTGGCGGCGTCAATTGCACCTTTGACATCGGGCTGGGGGCGATTATCGCTACCCATCGCGTCTACAACAATACGCATCATCAATATTCCCTCGATTGTGTGATGTTGTTTAACATCCATTCTATAGTAAACTGCGACACCGCAAAAGGATTGACACGCTAACGGCAAAATGTATAATGGCTGTGTTAAGCGCCCTGGTGGCGGAATCGGTAGACGCGCACGGTTGAGGGCCGTGTCCTTAACGGGGTGGAGGTTCAAATCCTCTCCAGGGCATCGCACGAGGCAGTCATGGTATTGACTGCCTTTTTTGTTGGAAAATGACCGTGTTCCGGTTAACCTCAGTTGCAGGATTGCCGCCTTCCGATGTAAACTTCAATCAAGTCGGCCACGCTAAGGAGTGATGACAGATGGCAGAAGTGAGACAAGACGATGCGTTATCGCGGGCGTTTCAACTTATTGAAGATGGGCAACTAGAAGAAGCGAGAGAAATTATTCAATCCGTTCTGGCGGATGATGAAGATAACGCGGATGCGTGGTGGATTTATGCTCATGCGCTAGAAGACGCGGACGAAGCGCGGCGAGCGCTGAACCGTGTCGGTGATCTTGAGCCGAAATATCCCGGCCTAGCTGATCTTATGGCTTACTATCCGGATGAGGAAATGGCGGAGGAGCAATCCCGACCGCTTGATCTGGATGACGACATATTTGCTGATCTGGATGATGACGATGAAGCGGACGACGAAGACGACTTCTTCGATGATGAGCCGGAGAAAGTCGAAGGTGGCAACACATGGTTCCGTCGCCTGCTGATCGTGGCGGTCATCCTGTTACTGGTGGTGGTCGGCTTTCTAGTGCTGAACAGTCGTGACACGGATGATGCCGATGATCCGCCAGCCGTCGCCGGTGATGCCGCCGAGCCAACTCTGCCGGTGGTGTTTTTGCCGCCAGAGGACGATGACGAGCCGGAAGCGGCAGTAGAAGCGCAAACTGTGGCTGATCTGAGCGATATTTTCTCGTCGCAAGTGCTGGCTGAAGATGTGCTGGACGTGATGGAGACTAATCTGGGCGTGACGCAGATCGTCTCGGTCTGTAGCGATCCTGACGAATCTCTGCGCGATACAATACAGTCGGCGCTAGTCGCCTTCAGCCAGAATCTCGGCATCATCGACGCGGAGACGGAAGCGATTGGTGTTCGCGTCATTGACTGCGAAAATGACGAAGTTTGGAACACAATCGGCACGCCAACCGATGTCGCCGCCGATTTCGCGGAGGGCGAAATAGATGAGGCTGAATTCGTCGGCTCGTGGACGGTTCTAGGGTTCTAATAGCCTTTTCTCGTCATCTGTGTGGAATACAAGCGTGAACGTCGTGCCCTGTCCGACGTGGCTTTCTGCTTCGATTGTGCCGTTATGCTTCTGCATGATGTCATGGCTGATGTACAGCCCCAAACCGTTCCCGTCCGCTTTGGTTGATGTGAACGGTTCAAATATCGTGTCAATCATTTGCGGCTCGATACCTACGCCGGTATCGGTCACGGTGATAATGACGCGGTTATCCGCCTGCCACGCCTTGAAGGCCAGCGTGCCACCCTGTGGCATCGCGTCGCGGGCGTTTAGCGTCAGGTTCATGAAGACGTATTCGAGCTGGTAGCGGTTGCCGTATATCTCCGGCAGAGATGAAAAGTCTGTTTGGACGGTGATGTTCTCCTGTTGTAGTAGCTTGCTATTCAAGCGGATGATACCGGCCATGATGTGGGTTAAATCAACCAGTCCGAACTTGGCGGAATCCACCTGTTTATTGCCGGTGAACCCGAGTAAGTTTTCCACAGTGTTCTCGATGCGTTCAACGTTGCCGAGAATATGTTCTATGTCTTGCATATCGACGGGTTTATCGGCTTTGATGTCTTCCAGAATGCCCTCAAGATCAAGTTTGATCGGCAGAAGCGGATTATTGATTTCATGCGCGATAGCTGATGCTAACCGTCCGATTGACGCCAGCTTCTCGGAACGAACCAGCATCCTTTGTGTGGATTCTAGCTCTTGTGTGCGCTCGTCAACCTGTTTTTCGAGATCGCTGGCATAGCGCCTTTTGATCTCGTGCAGTTCGGCGTTCTGTAGCGCGAGTGCCGCCTGACGGCTGATGCCGGTCAATAACTGCAGATAGTCTTCTTCACATGAAGCGTTACCCAGTACACCGAGCAAAGCCCGCACTTTATCTTGAAACAAGATCGGTATAATCATGCCGTTGGCGTAGGGTGATATGATGTCGGTTTGCGCTTGCCACTGCATCGGGCGCGGGTGATTAACAAGTGAATGGAGCAGATGATCGTCGAGCGGCAATAGCTCATCCTGCGAATCAGGCGCGGCGCATCTTTGCAGGATTATTTCATGGTCTTCGGACAGAAATAGACAGAAGGTTCTCTCGCACGGAATCAGGTCTAGCACGACATACAGGATGATCTCAATGAGCGGTTCAATCTCGATGTGTCGGCTTAGCTCTTCGCTGATGCGTAGCAATACCTCTGTTTCGCGCGTTTTGCGATGCAGGGCTTCTTCCAACTGTCGCGATTTCATCTTGCTTTCTGCCCGTGCCAATAATTCCTTGGGATGAAAAGGCTTGCGAATATAATCGTCCGCGCCGATTTTCAGACCGTGTAGCATGTGCGTTAAATCACCCATCGCGGTGATGAGAATGGTGGGGATTTTCGCGGTCTGATCCGCCTCACGCAGATGCGTTAACACGTCAAATCCACTGACAACCGGCATGTTAACATCGAGTATAATCAGGTCAGGCAGGAGCTTGTGGGCGGCTTTGATGGCGCTTTCGCCGTCGTATACGCAGTTTACTTGATAGCCCTCGTATTCAAAAATACGCTCCAGCATTGTCGCCGTCGGTTTCTGGTCGTCCGCGATTAAAATTAGCGGCGGTTGGTGTCTCATGTACTTTCGCTCTCTGCTGAAGCTATCAGCGATTATTGCCTGCGTATTTTTCTAGGCTACACGTATTATGAATCCGTGCAAGTGATACACGATTATAGTACAATGTTTGCCAAACGAACAAAACATTATGAAAGATGTTAAGCTATGGTTTCCCATCGTAATGTGTATCTGGATTATTCCGCAACAACCCCGACTGATCCACGTGTATTAGAGAAGATGTTGCCGTACTTTACCGATGAATTCGGCAATACATCCTCCGCGCATAGTTACGGACGCCGCGCCGAAGACGCCATCGAGACGGCGCGGGAAACTATCGCCACGCTGATGAATTGTCGGGCGTCGGAGATTATCTTTACCAGTGGCGGCTCTGAAAGCGATAATCTGGCGATACGCGGCGCGGCATGGTCGCGTTTGGATGTCGGCAATCATCTGGTAACGACGCCTGTTGAGCATAGCGCAGTCACGCGGACAGTCTCGCAACTGGTCGCCTTCTCCGATTTTGATAGCGCTATCGTGCCGGTAGATAAAACAGCGTCGGTTGATGTGGAAGAACTGCTGGACAATTGCAATGAACGCACGACGCTAGTCAGTATCATCTATGCCAACAACGAAGTTGGAACAACAGCCGATATGCCGCGCATCGCCGCACAGTTGCGCGAACGGGGCATCCTGTTTCATACGGACGCGGTGCAGTCAGCAGGGCAGATGACGCTAGACGTGCAGGCACTCGGCGTTGATCTGCTCAGCATATCGGCGCATAAGTTCTATGGGCCGAAAGGCGTCGGGGCGCTATATTGCCGTGACGGGATTAACCTTGCGCCGAGTCAGACTGGCGGCAGTCATGAAGCCGGACGCCGCGCCGGTACGTTGAACACGCCGGCCATTGTCGGGATGGCGGAAGCGTTACGACTAGCTTATGAAGAACGCGATGAACGGCTGGCGCATTACACCCGCTTGCGCGACATGCTCAAAGATGGCATCCTCGAAAAAGTGAGCGATTGCCAGATCACCGGACATCCGGTGCATCGTCTGCCATCGCATATCAGCTTCGTATTTGAAGACGTGGATAGCACACGCCTTTTGATGCACCTTGATCTGATGGGTATTTCAGCTAGCGGCGCGTCTGCCTGTAAGACCGGCAATGCCGAACCGTCCAGCGTGCTGTTGGCGATGGGTTACGCGCCGGAATTGGCGATTGGTAGCCTGCGTTTGACGGTGGGACAGACCACAACTGAAGAAGATGTCGCTTATGCGATTGAAGGAATCGCGGCGGCGGTCGAAAAAGTCAGGAAGTTGAAGAGAATTGTATCGTGACAGATAGAAAACGAGTTGTCGTCGCCATGAGTGGCGGCGTTGATAGCTCGGTGGCGGCGGCCTTGCTGGTTGAGCAGGGTTATGATGTCATCGGGATGATGATGCGCTTATGGGCGGAGGAAAGTCAGGACGGCAAAGGGCATAACCGCTGTTGCACGCCGGAGCAGATGAACGATGCGCGGCGCATCGCCGATAAACTCAAGATACCGTTTTATGTGCTGGATACAAAAGACGTATTCCGCGATAAGATCGTGTCGTATTTCATCGACCAGCATCGGCAAGGCGTGACGCCGAATCCGTGTATCGAATGTAATCGTCACATCCGCTTCACGTATCTATTCGAGAACGCGATGGCGCTCGATGCCGATTATCTGGCAACCGGACACTACGCACAGATTCAACAGACGGAAAGCGGCGCATATCAGCTTGAGATGGGCGTCGATGACGCGAAAGATCAGAGCTATGTGCTGTGTGTGCTCCAACAGAAACACATGGCGCGGACGCTGTTTCCGATTGGCCGTTACCCGAAAACCGACGTGCGCGAAATGGCACGCAAGTTCGGCCTGCCGACTGCCAGCAAGCAGGATAGTCAGGATTTGTGCTTTTTAGGCGACGGCGACTACCGGCGATTCCTGCGCGATTTTGCCGACGATATGATGCAATCGGGGCCGATTGTACTCAAAAGCGGCGAAGTAATCGGTGAGCATCATGGGCTGGCGAATTACACCATCGGCCAGCGCAAGGGGCTAGGCGTGACGTATTCTGAGCCGCTTTATGTCATCGCAACCAACCCGTACCGCAATGCGCTGATCGTCGGCACGCGACTTGATCTCGGCGATGATCGGCTGATTGCGAAGCGTATGAACTGGACGAGCGACAACGTGCCGGATCAGCCATTTGATGCACAGGTCAAGATACGCTACAAGGCACGCCCCGTCCCCGCACACATCACGCCGCTAGATGAAACGCGGGTTCATGTGCAATTCGCCGAGCCATTGCGCGACATCACGCCGGGACAGGGCGCTGTGATCTACGACGGGCGCGTGTGTCTGGGTGGCGGCATCATCGAGCGTGACTCGCGCTTCACCGATAATTAGGCCGACCAGCCGAAGATACCGGGCACCAACGTCTCACCGAATAGAAGCATAATCATCGTGCCGATGACGATGAATGGCCCATACGGAATCGCGGTGAAGGCGCTGTAGCGCTTCTGGAATACCTGTATCAGGATGACGGCAATCGCCCCAAACGAACCGAGAAAGATGGCGAAGACGGTGGCGAATATCAACGCTTGCCAGCCGAGCAACAAGCCGCTTAAAGTCGCCATCATGACATCCCCGTAACCGAATGCGACCCCGGTCACATCTTCGCCGCGTAGCCGTCCGGCTATGTATGTGAACAGGAATCCGCCGTTGTAGATTATGAAGAAGACGAGAAAGCCGAGCATTCCGCCGTACATCGCTTCGACAATATCCGGACGATAAGACCCCGGTATGATCGCATCAATGACGGCCACTATCGAAGAGGGGATGATGACCGCGAATAAAATCAGCTTATGTTCCATGTCGATCACGATGATGAGCGAGAAAGCCGCCATGTAGAAAAACCAGAACGCCAATTGCAGGTCATTGACCATGACTTCATCCTGATTCAGCAGGCCAGCCGCGAAGACGGCCAGCAACATGAAGGCGATGGTCATAACCTCCGCGATGGGATAGCGCCAACTCAGTTTGGCGCTTCCATCTGACGATTCGCGCTTGCCGAATAGAAACGCGGTGATGCCCAGCCATGCGACGAATGGACGCGGCTCGTCGTCTTCGCGGGCGTATTGCAGGGTGATGTTCTCGCCGTCTTCGTTGAAAACCGGCTTGCGGACGGCTTGCTTTTTGCGAAGCGGGATGTAGCGCGGCAGACGCGGCGCACGGCGTAACGGCAGATCATCCGCGAGAATGTTGACGATCATTCCGGCAATCAATCCGATGATGAGTGCATATAGATATTCCATCTTTTTTACCTTTTATGGTGCCGGTGGCAACAGGTTAAATGATAAAACAATAAGCGAAATTATCGCAATCAGCGCGACGCCTACCATGATAGCAGGTGTGGCCGCCTCATTCCAAAAAGATTCTGCTTCTGGCGGGGCGGGGCAGTCATCGAGTATCAGGTCAACCGCGCTGATCCGCGCCCCTTCGATGCGCCACGCGGCCAGACGGGGCGCGGAACCTTTCAAGCTGACGATCAAATGCAGGGCGTGCATATCGTGCATACCGGTGATGTCGTGCGGGGAAGGGACGGGCGGCGTTGCCGGATGCGAATGAAAGAAACCGATGACTTGCAGACCATCAGCGCGGATTTGCGGTAGATGCTGGTTCAAAGCACGCGAATCGATGCGGAACTGGTTGGCGGGTTGTTCCGCGATGTTGTCAACCGGAAAGATGCGTTCTACCCGCCCGTGATGATGACCGGCGAGAATGCCGCACGATTCATCCGGCAGGCAATCTCGCGCCACCATAACCAGTGATGAATAGACGTGCGGCGGCACAATCAGCGATGCCCTCACGCTTCCTGCTCCGTCGGGATGTCGAATGCTGTCGTCTTTTGATCTTGTGGCGGGTTGCGTGTCTCATAGAATAGATCAACCGTGACGGTATACGCCCCCGCCGGATCATCAGCGCCGCGTAGGTGCATGGTGAATTCGTTATCAAAGTGCATCGTCTCAATGACGGTCACATCATCGAGTAATTGACCGTCTGCCCGCCGCAATGTGATGAGCAGGTTGGGGCGCTCTTGAAATGGCGTGATCTTGATGCCGATGCGAATTCGGCGGCGATCTGGTTGTACGAATACGGTCAGTTCATTGATTTTGACCTTATCCTTCGGTTGCGGTTTGTAATCGCCGTTATTGAAGAAATTCACATTCATCATCGCTTTAATGCCTCCAGCGCTTGCCATGCACGATCAAACTGATCGGATGGAATCAGCAGATGATCGCGTGAAAACGCGGAGAGCGCCAGCAAGCTGATACCGGCTGACGCCAGCACCGCGCTGATCTTCGCCATGAAGCCGACTAAGGACGGACTTAGCGCGACATCGAGCGTGATGAGTCGATAGTTCGCATCACTGATGACATGATCGCGCAGGCGATCCGCAAAATCGGCGACGCGCTCCGCCGCGATGACCAGTGTCACTTCATCCTTATCGGCCATGCACAGCACGAAAGGATCGGCCACTTCCGCCGCGATTCCGGCGGCGAGAGTCACAGCGCGGGGGTGCAATCTTAGCAATTTATAGTCGGTGTCATCGGTGTAGAGCTTGAGTTGTTGTAGAACTTCATCAATGGTTTGTGTCATTGATTCTGTGCCTTCGTCATTCGCTAAATTGGTAAGTGGATTCCGAATAGTAGCGCACCTGTCGATTTTCTAGCTTGCGCTTTATCCAATCGCTAAGTACGCGGTTTTTCTGCTCCAATTCTACCACCGGATCGCGTAAAGCATCCATCGGATAATTGACCATCAGGGCGCGGCCTTGAATGATGTGGCGGCTGATGCCGGGCGGCAAATAGGCGTCGTGCTTGGCCGCCGCGATGATGTCTGACGGTTGGTAGGGCGGGAATACGACCAACGCGAATGCATTCGGGAATAGCGGCCATATCTCGCTTGGCTCGACTATCGCGGTACGGTGCAGTGAGGCGTTCTGCTGATAGATGGATACGAAGGAGCGTAATACCGCGTTACGTTCGTGTACGGTCTCCACAGGGGCGCGTAGGGACATTACACGCCCGTCTTTGAATAGGATATGACATAACGCGCCCGCCATCTGCCGCCATTCGACTTCGACCAGATTGAGCGCCCGGATTGCCTCAATGAATGCTTTTAATTTCCACGATCCGACAATATGTTGCCATGTATCAAGCTGAATTAATCCGCTGTCATAGCTGACCACCTGCACCAGAATATGCGGGTAGCCCAGCCGCGCAAACGAAAAACAACGGTTAGCGCCATCCAGAATGACATATTGCCCCGACGATATAGGCGCTACAATGGGCGGATTGAGAAAATATTCCGACTGTTGCAGGCGTTGCATCAATGGTTCGGAGCGCTGATTGTCGTGTTCTTCGTGTGCATGTAGTGAAGAAACCTGTACAATGCGTAAATCGGGGGGAGGTGCATTGAATCCCATCGGGCAGGACTCCTCTCATCTGTGTATTTGAAAAATAAGATGTTTTTTGAGAGAAAGCGTAGCACGAACAGGCTAACCCGACAATAGCCGAGTGTAGATGATAGATGGAGATGATATTGGCATGGGATCGCACGATCAAGGCGCGGATGCTACCAATCAAAGATGGCTGGTTATTCCCAGAACGTTGTGCTTCGTCACGCATGGCGATGATGTTCTGTTGATGCGGCGGGCGGCCACCCGGCGCATTTTTCCTAATCTTTATAATGGGCTAGGCGGGCATATCGAGCGCGATGAAACGCCGGTTGAAGGCGCAATCCGCGAGATATACGAAGAGTCCGGTTTGCGCGTGGATCATATCGCGTTCTGCGGTACGCACATGGTTGATACCGGCGGGCAGAATGGCATCATATTATTCACATTTCGCGCACGGGCGGCCAGCCGTGAATGTGTTAGCGATGAGCGCGAAGGGACATTGCATTGGATTAGCCGGAAAGATGTGCTAAGTTTGGAGCTAGTTGAAGATTTGCCGCAGATCATCCCGCGTGTTCTGAATATGCGGGATGATGAGATGCCGTATCATGTGCATGTCAGCTATGATGAGGCGGATAATATACAGTTGAGGTTCAGCCAACCATGAGTGATTATCCGGAAATTGATTATGTCGTCGTGGAGCGCAAGCGCCGAGCGTGGTGGAAGCGTCCGGGTTGTTTGCTGATTCTGGTGGCGTGGCTGGCTTTGATGTCGGTACCGTTTTTTATCCTTTTGCTGGCTTTTCAGGGCGAAATGACGTTAGGGCGCGGCGGTGATGTCCCGAATAAGCATCAGCATCCGGTGTTACAGGTCAGGCTCATCATGGACATGGACTATCGCGGCCTGAATATCACGACATCTAGCGTACACCGTGCGGACTCAGATAATCTATGCGTGCAGAATAACATCCGCTTCTTGCTCTGGGAAGGGGAGGGCGAGAACGTCACGAATTGTCACTGTTATTCACGCGAGGATGAAACGGTTGATTGGGCATCTGTCGGGGTTGAAAGTGGAGCATGTGACTGATGGAAATACTCGGCCAGATCAACATCACCACATTGGTTTTATTGTGCGGCGGGGCGTGTTTACTCGCTGTATTCCTGTTCATCATCCTGCCGATATTCAGTGGTATCCTGAACATCGTGTTCAGCGTGCTTGATGTATTCCTGTCGCTATTTCAGGCCGGGCCGTTGCCCGGATGCGGGTGCGTGATGGTGCTGGCTGGATGCGCTTGCACCGGCACATTGGCCGTCGTGTTGATCGACGCGCTATCGACCTGCAACACGGCAGACCCCGTTAATTTTTGCCGCTTTTTCTAAGAGGAATCTATGGTGTCCATCCAACAATTGACGGAACGTGTCCAGCGTGAGGCGCAAAGCGTCCAGAAGGTATTCCACGAGACGCAACGGGTAATCGTCGGGCAGAATAGTTTGATTGAACGGCTGTTGATCGCGCTACTCTGCGGCGGCCATGTGTTGATTGAGGGCGTGCCCGGATTGGCGAAAACGTTGACCGTCCGCACGCTGGCCGGCACGATCAGCGCTGACTTCCAGCGCATACAGTTCACGCCGGACTTGTTACCCGCCGACATCACCGGCACACAGATATATAATCCACGAACCGGCGAATTTACCACGAGGCCGGGCCCGATCTTCGCTAATATCATACTGGCTGATGAGATCAACCGCGCACCGGCAAAAGTACAGTCGGCTTTGCTGGAAGCGATGGAAGAGCGACAGGTGACGCTGGGTGAGGAGACACGCCTGCTGGCCGAGCCGTTTATGGTACTGGCGACACAGAATCCACTGGAACAGGAAGGCACGTATCCGCTACCGGAAGCACAGCTTGACCGCTTCATGCTCAAAGTGGTCATCGGCTACCCGTCACGCGCTGAAGAAGATGAGATCATTGACCGCATGACCGGCGCACCACCCGCGCCGCCGCGTCCGATGATTACCGGTGAGCAAATTATCCACATACGACAGACTGTTCAGCAGATTAATCTGGATGGCCGTATTAAAGATTACGTGCTGGATATTGTTGAGGCGACACGACAACCGGACAAGATCAAAGGGATTGAGAACTACATTGAGAACGGCGCGTCGCCACGTGCGACATTATCGTTGATACGGGCGGCGAAAGCGCATGCTTTTCTGCGTGGGCGGGCTTTCGTGACGCCGGAAGACGTGAAGCGCGTCGCGCTGGATGTATTGCGCCATCGCTTGATCTTATCTTTTGAAGCGGATGCTGAGAATATCAAAGTCGATGCCGTATTACGGCAAATATTGGGCAAGACGAACGTACCGTGAGCCTGACACCGGAAGCCATCAAGCGCATCAAACAAATCGAGATCAGAACGCGCCGCCTGATTAAAGAGGCGTTCGCCGGTGCATATCATTCGGTTTTCAAAGGGCGCGGCATCACATTTGACGGCGTGCGTCCGTATCAGCCCGGCGATGATATTCGTGACATCGAATGGAACATCACCGCCCGCGAAGACGGCGCTTACATCAAGCAGTACGTCGAAGAGCGCGAGCTGAATGTGATGATTGTGCTGGATGGTAGCTCGTCGGCGCTGTTCGGCACTGCCGGACAGAATAAGCACAGTCTGGCGGTAGACATCGGCGCGACACTGACGCTAACCGCCATCGCCAACAACGATAAAGTCGGCCTGATGATCTTCGGCGATACCATCGAGACGTACACACCACCACGAAAAGGGCGTAATCATACGCTGGGCATCATCCGCGATTTGCTGGCGGAGCGTCCGCGCAATACCGGCACGAATATCGCGCTGGCGTTGCAATCAGTCAATCGCCTGATGAAACAACGCGGCATTATATTCTTCATATCGGATTTTCTGGCCGCGCCGGAAGAATACGAGCGCGAATTATTGGTCACGAGCAGGCGGCATGATCTGGTGGCGGTTATGCTCAGTGATCCGCTAGAGACGCGCTGGACGCAAGATGTCGGGCTGGTACATCTGCACGACGCCGAGACCGGCCAGACACAGATCATCGATACATCGTCGCGGCGATGGCGCGAGCAATTCCAGCGCCAAACCACGCGCTTCAACGAAGCGACGGCGGCTCTGCTGAATAGAGCCGGTGTTGACCGCATCAATATATCCGTCGAAGATGACTATATCGCGGCATTGATGCACTTTTTCAAGAAGCGAGCTAGAAATATCTCGTGATGCGTTATCTGTTTGTGATTTACTTCATCGTTTGTTGTTTCGGATTGACGGGCGGCTCGTCGTTTGCGCAATCCGATGATCTGCGTGACACACTCGACGCCCGTTTTGAAAGTGACCTGACGACGCCCTATATCGGCGAACCGTTCACCTTGCAATTGACTGTTGAGCATCCGCCACATATCCGCCTAATCGAGTGGCCGGCGATTGAAGGTGACTGGGACGCCTTTGAAGTGCAGGAAATCGACGCGATCATCACTGAAGAACTAGCTAACGGCGATACGCGCTACACGCAAACATTTCAGGTGACAATCTGGACGACTGGCGACCATGTGACGCCGCCGACGGTAGTTCTGTATCAGCGTGAAGGCGAGACGCAAATCTTACGCGCCCGCGTCACGGATGTTTTTTTCAGTGTGTTCAGCGTCCTGCCGACACAAGACCTCAATCAACTTTTTCTATTCCCGAATAGATCGCCCGTCGGTTTCTTCTACCTGCCAGTGTGGGTTTATGTCATCATGATGGCGATGGTTGGCGGGGCGTTGTGGGGTGGACGCCGATTTTTACGGGGACGCCGTGCGCGACGCGCCGCAAGGCTATCCGCACTCAAGCGCCTATCGCCGCTAGCCGAAGCGCTGAAGATACTGGAATCTGCGTCTTTGCAGACGGGGACACGGCAAAAAATTGATACATTGCGCGATAGCATCCGCGTTTATATCCGTCGCTTGTGGCGTATAGAAACGGAAGTGTTGACCGATGATGAATTGCTGATCGTGTTGAAAGATATGAAACTTCTGCCGCAATCCGATCTGGATGATCTGGGGTCGATATTGCGAAAACTGGAAACTGCGCGATACGCGGGTGTAGGTGTTGATAACGCGATGCTTGAGCAGGCGACAGAACACATCAGGCGCTGGCTGGTACGCTCTGATGAATATGTCAAAGGACGTGATGAACGATGATTACCGAAGAATTACGCTTCGCTCATCCAATTCTGCTGTTGTTGGCAATCGTGCCGGTATTGCCGTATCTGTGGCAAAAGTGGCTGAAGCCGGAACGCGCATCTTTGCGTTTTTCTGATGTGCGCCTGCTTGATTTTGGTGGCGGGCATGGCTGGCGGGTGCGGCTGGGATCGCTACCGGACGTTCTGCGCCTCATCGCGTGGATACTATTGGTCGTCGCGCTGGCACGCCCGCAAAGCGGTTCAAGCATGGACGTTCTGCGCGGGCAGGGCATCGACATTGTGATCGCTATGGATATATCGTCCAGCATGGCGGCGCTGGATTTCGAGCCGCGTAACCGCCTTGACGCGGCAAAAGATGTGATACGTGACTTCATCGAAGGGCGTGAATTTGACCGTATCGGGTTAGTTGCCTTTGCCAGAAATGCGTATCATCAAGCGCCGCTAACGCTGGATTATCCGGTTGTTTTGCGCCTGCTGGAAGATATGCGGTTGATCTCCGAATTGGGTGCGGGTGCCGCCGGATTGGACGGGACCGCCATCGGGCTGGGCATCGCTTCGGCGGTTAATATGCTCCGTGATAGTGATGCGCCGAGTCGCGTGATCATCTTGCTGACCGATGGCGTGAACAATGCCGGACTTGATCCGCTCATCGCGGCGGAGATCGCGCAAACTTTAGGAATCCGCGTGTATACGGTGGGCATGGGGCGCGTTGATGGTGAGATTCCGGTGCCATTGCAGAGTGGAGATGTTATCATGATGGAGAGCGACCTTGACGAACCGACGCTTCAGCGTGTGGCACAAATCGCCGATGGCCGCTATTTCCAAGCGGAAGATACCGCCGAATTACAGGCGGTCTATGCTGAGATCAACCGGCTAGAACGCTCCAACGTGGAACGCCAGATATTCGTGCGCTGGCAAGATCAGGCCGCGATCTTTATACTGCTGGCGTTGATGTTGTTGACCGCCGAGATCATCCTCAAAGAGACGTTATTCCAGACGGTGCCGTGATTATGTTTTCCTATCCATTCGCCCTGATTTTATTGCTTACATTGCCGCCAATTGCCCTGTTTATCATCTGGCGTGCTGGTGCGCGTGACCGGCGTATGGCACGGTTGGGCGATCCGGCGATTATCAGCCAATTAGCGGATTCAGTCAGTCCGCGTCGCCGCCGCATCAAGCATATCCTGAAATTGATCGTGCTGGCTTTGCTGATTATCGCGCTGGCACAACCGACATGGGGCATTGCGGAGGAGGTCGTCACGGCGGAGGGCGTAGCGGTGATGGTGGTTCTGGACGTTAGCCGTAGCATGAAGGCGGAAGATGTCAGTCCGAATCGACTGGAACGCGCTAAATTGACGGCGCGTACGTTGTTTGAGGACAACGAGGGCAATCTGGTCGGATTGGTACTGTTCGCCGCCGATGCGATTGTGCAATTCCCGCTAACTACCGATTCGCGTTCAGCGCTGACATTTCTCGACGCGGCCAGCACACGCGCCATCACGCGACAGGGCACAGCGATTCGTGGGGCGCTATTGCTGGCGATGGAAACACTCGATGAGCGCGTGGCCGGACGCTCGGTTATCGTTCTGTTGAGCGATGGCGAAGATCATGAGGGGGGCGTGCTTTCTGCGGCACAAATGGCCGCCGAGCGTGATATTGTGATTCATGCTGTCGGCTATGGCACATTAAGCGGCACGACGATCCCCGAACTATCTGCGGACGGACAAGCTACTATCGGCGCACGCACAGACCGCGCCGGTAATGTTATCACGACGCGGCTAGAGGAGGATCTGCTACTGCAAATTGCGGAGACGACAGGCGGTATTTACCGACGGGCGGGCGAAAGCGGCATTGAGAACATTGACCTTGCTAACGCTATCAACGAAATTGAGGCGCAAGAATTGGAAAATCGCCTGCAAATCCGGCGCGTGGAGCGTTTCGCGCTGTTTATCTTCTTCGGCTTGATGTTGATGACCGTTGAGACGATGATACCGGAGCGCCGCCCATGACAAATCGTTTGATCTACGGGCTAGGAATGCTAGCCGTCTTGCTGATAGGTGGGTGTGTTGGTGTGGCGCAGACGACCAATGAGGGCAATCGCGCATTGAATGCGGGCGATGCGCTGGAGGCTCTGCGTTTGTATCAGCAAGCACAGGTCAACGAGCCAGACCGCGCTGAGCTTTATTATAATGCGGGGCTGGCTTATGTGGCGTTGGATGACTTCAGCCGCGCTATTGACGCCTTTAATCAAGCGCTGTTGAGCGCGGAAGGCGACTTGCGGAGCCGTGTTTATTTCAGTCTGGGTAACGCCTACGCGGAAACACGTGAAGATGCCAACGCTATCGAAGCGTATCGTGCCGGATTGCGTCTCAATCCGGCTGATGACCAGATGCGGCATAATCTGGAAGTGTTGCTGTTGCGCTATGTCCAGCCAACGGCCACCGCCCAACAACAGCAAACCGAACCGGACGATCAGCAGACCGACCCATCTATGACGCCAACCGATGATCCCGGCGGGTTCGATCCGCCGACGGTCACGCCGCCGCCGGTAGACTTCGACCCGACACAGCCACCAGAATCCGGCGGGCAAGATCGTAGCGATCAGGAGGATAGCGCCACCGTCGTGCCGCTTCCGCAGGGTGGCTTGACCATAGAGCAGGCGGAGCGCATACTCGATCAAGTCGAGCAAGATCAGCAATCGCTACGCGAATTTGAGTTAGAAGATGGCGGGAGCGGCGAATCGATGGAGAATGATTGGTGATGATCCGGCGTGCATTCTCGCTGATAGGCGTCTCGCTAATCCTCTGCTTCGTCGTCGGGCGTCCGACCACCGCACAGAATGATGAATATTTCGTCGTGGCGACGATAGATAATAGCACGCCATACATCAACGAGATGGTGTTCTACACGTTGCGCTATTATGCGTATGATCTTGACCGGCTAGCCCGTTTTGAACCGCTTATCCTGCCGGATTTTAACGGCTTCTGGGTGGGCGATATATTCGAGTTTGATAATAGCGTGGAGGTGGTGGACGGCGTGCAATATAACGTCGGTCAGCTTGTCGTTGAACTTGCGCCACTGATCGAAGGTGATTTACGTATCGCGCCGTCAGTCCTGCGTGTCGATGATGCGCCACTCGCTGAAGGCGGAGAATTTCGCAGTAACACGGTAGATGTCTCCGTTCGATCATTTCCTGACGATGCTCCAACCTCATTTAGTGGCGCGGTTGGTCAATATGCGATGGGTGCGGCAGTCGATCAATTGTCGGTGGCGGTTGGCGAGCCGGTACGGTTAACTGTGGATATACAGGGCACGGGCAATTTTCCGCTTCTGCCGCGCCCTATAATCGAGTTAAGCGATGATTGGCGCGTTATCACCGGGCCACCGCAGGCGCTAGAAGCGCCTGATCGCACGCTGATTAACCTTCCTTTTGGTCGCCGCGTTTTTGAGTGGTTGTTGATACCGCTACGTGCTGGCACGCTGGAAATAAACGACATCCGCTTCAGCCACTTTGACCCGAGTCGTGAGGTCTTCGTGGAGAGCGATTCATGGGACTTCACGATCAATGTGTTCCCGGGTGAGGCCGGACGCGATATACGAGCAGACCGGCAAGCACTACCACAACTGCAACTGCTACCAGTGGACGCTATCCACCGGTCAGCAGAGGTGCATCTGGCGCGGCCATTGTGGGCGTTGTGGCTCATCGCGCCTTTCTTCGCGCTGACGGCGGGCGTTATTACGTTTTTCGGCCGCGAACAGAAACGTCGCGCAACGTACAGGCGCACGCACTACGCTCTACGGCGGGCACTACGACGGCTGAAAACCATCGCCGATTATCCGTTAGAGGAGGCCGGTCAACGCATCGAGCGTATTATCTGCCTGTACGTTGGGGATAGGTTGAATCGCAGGCCGCCACCTTCGCCGACTGATATTCGTGATCGTTTGATGGGCGTCATCGCTGATGCGCGTATTGACGAGATAGAAGACGCGATCATCAAGGCGCAATCGTTGGATTATATCCCGACGCTATCCGACGCTGATGTTGCGAAGGTGGTGCGCTTCGCAGAGCAGAGCGTGACCGCGCTGGACGCGGCATGGCATGAAGTCGTGGAGGACGAGCGATGATGTGGCGCGTGATCGTGCTTTGCTTGCTCATCCTGTTAAGTTTCTCACCGGTAGGGGCACAACAGGAGCGCGATATACTGGACGACGCAGAAGCCGCCTATCATGCCAGAGATTATGCCCGTGCAATCATGCTTTATCGCTCGTTGGTGGATGATGGCATCAATGCGCCGGAGATATTGTTCAATCTGGGGAATGCTTACTACGAAGACGGACAAATCGGGCTGGCGATGTTGCATTACCTACGCGCACAACGTCAGAATCCGCGCAATATGACCATCGACGCTAGCATCATGCGGGTACGCGCCATCCGCGCCAATTATCAGAGCGATCCGGCGCATATCATCGACAATCTAGCTTCAACCACATACACCATCGCCACCGAGCGCGAATTGGCTACGGTGGCGTTAATCGTGTGGTCGGGCTGGTTCGTTCTGCTCGGCTTATCATTGGTGCGCTGGAAGCGGACTTTGCGGCGTGTGCTGGCGTTGAGTGCGCTCATCGTTCTGGTACTGAGTGTGTTATCATTTGCGCGGTTATATGCTGATACCTACAGGCCGGGCGCGGTCATCACGGAACTTGCTACGCCGGTACTCAGTGGCCCCTCTAATGAATATCTGGAAATGTTCGAGCTATATAGCGGCGCGGAAGTCCGTATACTGGAAAGACAGGGCGGGTGGGCGCGTTTTATCCTACCGGACGGGCGGCAGGGGTGGATCACCCGTTTTGCATTTGAGTATGTGGATTTTCCGCGCTGATTTTCGTTAGCGTAGATGGTCTGCGATTTCCTCTGGATTGTAGACGACACGCGCCCCCGCGTTTCGTAACGCCTCAATCTTCTCTTCGGCTGTGCCGTGCCCGCCTTCAACGATGGCGCCCGCGTGCCCCATGCGACGATTGGGCGGTGCACTGAGTCCGGCGACGAAGGTGATAACGCGCTTCGTCATCCGCTTCTTGATATATCGCGCCGCGTCAATTTCGCCACGTCCGCCGATCTCGCCGAGCAGAACGATGTCGCTGGTATCGGGATCATTCTCGAACATCTGCAACACGTCGATGAATGTCGTGCCGACAAACGGATCACCGCCGATGCCGATGATGGTACTCTGGCCGATATTTTTGGATGACAGCGTATTCACCACATCATAAGTCAGCGCTCCGCTACGCGAGACGACACCGACATGGCCGGGTTGGGCGACATGCACCGGCACGATGCCGATACTGGCGACGCCGGGCGTCAGGATGCCGGGGCAATTTGGACCGATCAAGCGGCTTTGACTGCGTTTGACGTAATCATACACCTTGAGCATGTCTAAAAGCGGGATGCCTTCGGTGATGCAGATGACCAACTCAATACCGGCGTCTACCGCTTCGTAGATGGCGTCGGCGGCGAAAGCGGCGGGCACGAATATCACCGATGTGTTGGCTTCGGTGACTTCGACGGCGAGTTCGACGCTATCGAATACCGGCTTGCCATGCACCCAGTCGCCGCCTCTGCCGGGTGATACGCCGCCGACAATATCCGTGCCTGCATCACTCATCTGTGCTGTGTGAAAACTGCCGCGTTTGCCGGTCATGCCCTGTATCAAAACGCGCCGATTCTGTGTCAATATGCTCATGAGGTCACCACCTTATCAACGGCGATCAGTGCGGCGTGTGTCATGGTATCCGCCAGACGGACATCAGGCAGACAAGCGTCGATAATCATTTGCTGGCCGAGCTGGGCATTCGTGCCTCGCAAGCGGACAACTAGCGGCCATGCTAACGGCTGGCGCTGGCAGATATTGATGATACCTTCGGCTACTTCATCACAGCGCGTCATGCCGCCGAATATGTTGATTAGCGTTATTTGAATATCCGTGTTTTCCTGTAATTTGTGTAGCGCTCGCTCGATCTTACCGGCGTCCGCACCGCCGCCGACATCGAGAAAATTAGCCGGACGCGCATTCCCCTGACCGTAGAGATTGATGATGTCCATCGTCGCCATCGCCAGCCCCGCGCCGTTGGCAATACAGCCGATTTGCCCGTCAAGCTGGATGTAGGTAATGCCCATCGCTTTGATTTCCACTTCATCGGGCGATAGCTCAAGCGACTCCGCGAGATCACGTTGTCGAAATAGCGCGTTATCATCGACGGTCATCTTGGCCGCCATCGGGAAAAGCTGGTTATCCGGTGCGATGAGAAACGGGTTGATTTCGAGAATGGTGGCGTCGCTGGCGATGTAACAGTTATACATCGCCTGTGCGATCTTATCGAGTGGGCGATATAACGGGCGGGGCAGGTTCAAATCACCGGCCATCCGCAAGACCTGATATGAGCGTAAGCCGATAAGCGGGTCGATATCCTCCCGATGAAACGCTCCGGGACTGGATTTAACGGCGTAGTCGATCTGTATGTCGCGCTCCGTTGAGCCAACCAGCGCCAGTTTACCGATACTGCGATCTTGCCCGATGCCCAGATACAGCGAGATGGCGGCTTCCGGCGGCTCATCCTCCGTTATGCGAATGCCGAATTGTGCTAAACGGCGTTTAACTTGATATGATTTAAGTCTCATAAAACCTCAATTTTTTGATTTGTAATTAAAACATCTGGAAAATTTGATTCCAGCCAATCTATTGACGATTGTAGCACGTCACGCACATGGCGCGATGAATTGCTGACACACACAACCGCGATTTGTGATGAACGCCACACATCCTGATGATCAATCTCCGAACAAGCGACGTTGAATTTCTGCGGTAGACGGTTCAATATCGGCTTGATGACGGAGCGCTTCTCCTTCAGTGAATTGACGGCGGGAAGGTAAAGTTCCATCTGACATAATCCAACAATTGCATTTTTCATAGCGATACTCGTAGTATAATGAACGTCATGTTTGATTATACGCTTGGCGCTGATTTAGACCATGCGCTATACTGACATTTATATTTGCTATCGTCACCCATTGAGGGAAGCCCATGGAAAAGTTGTTGCGTGTTTTTATCATCCTTGCTTTAGCGTTTGGTACATTGACGTTATACGCACAGGAAGAGGAAGAAGAGAATTTGCTGGTAAACCCCGGCTTTGAAGCGCCCTACATCGGGCAGGGGGGTGATCCTGTCCGACAGGTCGCGCAGGGCTGGACACCATGGCATATCACTCGTGCATCCGATCAACCGTCGTGGCGTAACCGTCAGCCGGTATATGAAGCGGCAACTGCCGACGAAGGGCGCGTCCGTAGCGGCGAAAACGCCCAGACTATGTATAACAATACGTGGTGGGCACATGACGGCGGGTTGTATCAGCTCGTGACCGTACCTGATGGCACAGAAGTCCGCTTTAGCGCTTATGTGTATGTGTGGTCGTCCAACTTTGATGATATTGATGTCAGTCGTGATCCGGGTGATGTGACCGTGCAGGTTGGCATTGATCCGACGGGCGGTACTGATCCTGAGAGTGACGACATCGAATGGTCAATTCCGGTTCAACAGTATGACGCCTATCGTCAATACAGCCAGATAGCGGTGGCCGATGGCGATACAATCAGCGTGTGGATTCGCTCCATAGTCGATTTTCCGGTACAGAATACTTTCATCTACATTGATGACGCAGTGTTGTCACCAACGATTGACTCCGAGCAACCTATAGATGAACCAACGGAAGAACCGACGGACGCGCCTGATCCAACAGATGAGCCGACAGAAGAACCGACGGATGACCCAACAGAAGAGCCGACGGACGAACCCGATCCAACGGATGAGCCAGAACTAACCGATGAGCCGGTTGAAACAGAGGAATTAGCGACGGACACGCCAGAACCAACGGTCACCGCTACAGACTCGCCAACCGCTACGGCTACCGCCACATCAACGGATACGCCGCAACCAACCGAGACACCACTGCCGCTTTTCACGCGGCCACCGGATGAAGACCCGACGCCAACATTGGAGATTATTGATCTTGACCCGACGGAGGCACCCGGCGGCATCATCGACCCGGTGCCGGTTGATCCGACCATCCCACCAACTGCTCAACCGACCCAAACTCAGCCGCCAGAACCCGACGAGACATTCCTCAACACGGTGAACCATACCGTGCGGCGCGGCGACACGGTAGGCCGGTTAGCGGCGCTGTACGGCAGTACCATACAGGCGATCAACCGTGCTAACGATCTGAATGCGGATAATCTGATCTTCGTGGGACAACGCCTCATCATTCCGGTGCCGATTTCCGCGCCAGCTACCTCTACGCCATCACCGACGCCGATCCCGTCTGATACGCCGACGCCCGCGCCAACCGATGAAATCGTCGTGCCGCCGCCTACCAGCGAAACGACTTATACCGTGCAACGCGGAGATACGTTGTCAACGATTGCGCGGCGCTTTGATACCACAGTGGCCGCCATCGCACAACGAAACGGCATCGTCAATATCAACCGTATCTTTGTCGGGCAACGACTCATTATTCCGGGAACGGATGCGCCACCGCCTGAATCGGAACAACCAGCACAGCCGCAAACCTACACTGTGCGTCCGGGCGATACGCTATTCCGCATTAGCGCACGCTTCGGCGTATCGGCCGACGCTATCGTGCAGGCTAACGGCATTGTCAACCGCAACTTGATCTTCGTGGGACAGGTGCTGACCATACCATGAGCGCCTATCGCATTTTGCGCCATCGAGACACAAATGCCATCATCTTGCCGCGTGTGAAGTGGTGCGCTTCGACGTGGTGCCGCTTTCGTGGCTTGATGATGGTCAAAGACCTGCCGCCGACAGATGGTTTGCTATTCGTCGGCGGGCGCGAGTCGCGGGTGGATACCACGATACATATGCTATTCATGCGCCTGACGATTGGCGTGGTGTGGCTAGACGGAAGCGGGCAGGTGGTAGATAAGAAGCTGGCGAAACCGTGGCGCTTAGCCTATGCGCCGCAGTCGCCCGCGCAATATTTCCTTGAAGCGAATACGGATATACTTGATCGTGTCGAAATCGGCGACTTTTTGCAGTTTGACGAAACCGCGTCTTAGCGTTCTGTTGTTTTTTGCCCTGTTCGCGCTGATCTCGCAGATTAACGGGACACACATTATCGCGGATACGATTCCGGAAGATGATCCGAATATCGTCATCCATGTGGTGCAACGCGGCGAGAATTTATTCCGTATCGCGCAAAGATACGGCTTGACGGTCAGCGAATTGGCCGCGCTAAACGCGATCACCAATCCAAGTAGCATCATGGTCGGACAGCGTTTGATCGTCGCAGAGGGCAATCAGTCCGCCGTGACCGCGCCACCATCTGCGGTACATATCGTCAGGCCGGGCGAGAATCTGCGCGGTATTGCTGATTTTTATGGTGTGAGCGTTGATGAGTTGATGGTGCTCAACGACATCACAGACCCTAATCGAATCGCTGTGGGGCAGGAAATCAGGGTTCGCAGGGAAGATGAAGCGCCGCGCCCCGCACCCGCTATCGTGTCGGATGCACCGCTTGATCTGCCTGAATCGCAAATCACGGCGACGCACACTATCCAGCGCGGTGAGACGCTGTTCGGTATCGCTACCGCGTATGGCGTGCCGATGTCGGCTATTCAGGCCGCTAACGGCATTACCAGTGCATCGCGTATTTTTGCCGGCCAGCAGATCGTCATTCCGGGCGCAGAAGCGCAGATCTCGGTTAACGGCGGCGATCTACCGGCGTGGATCAACGAAATCGCGTTGAATCCTCTAGTGCTGACTGAGGGGAAAACCGGACGTTTAATCATCGACACGCAATCACCGGCGACGATAACCGGAGAGTTCTTAGGCCGCGAAATCAATTTCATTGCGGTATCGGGTGGCTTATCTCATGTCGCTTTCTTGCCGGTGCCGATCTTCACGGAGGCGGACGTTTATCCGCTTCGCATCGTATTGAACGGCGCAGGGGTAGAGGAGAGTATCATCACGCTCAATATACGGGTGAACGCCGGAAATTATGGTAGCCAACGCCTGAGCTTGCCGGAAGATCAGATGCATTTGCTATCAACCGGCGTTGAAGAGAATGAGATGAATATCTTACGCAATGTCGCATCGCGTCTGACGCTGGATCGCTACTGGGAAGGCGCGATGAGCTTACCGGCCGCCGCCGCGATGAATTCTTCGTTCGGGGCGCGTCGCTCTTATAACGGGAGCGCTTTTGACCGTTTTCACAGTGGGGCGGACTTCGCCGGAGCGCCCGGCACGCCGATTTTAGCATCTGCGGGTGGGCGTGTCGTGCTGGCGGATACGCTCAATATACGTGGCTCGACAGTCATGATCGATCATGGTTGGGGCGTTTATACCGTGTATTGCCACATGAGCGAGCGTCTGGTCAATATAGGGGATACGGTGCGTGTCGGTCAGATTGTCGGGTTAGTCGGCAATACAGGCCGCGCTACCGGCGCACATTTGCATTGGGAATTATGGGTGAATGGTGTGCCGGTTGATCCGATGCAGTGGGTGCGCGAACGCTTCCCATGATGAAGATGCGTCCCAAGAAAAATAATTATCGAGAAATTGGGCAACGGTTTTTATCGGTACCGATGCCCTTGCACAGGATCAACTGCGTGACTTCTATCTATATAAGATCAGTGTTCGATCTTGTAGTACGCGCCGTCGAGCGCTTCAAAATCTGTGAACAGAAAATGGTCATGGTAATAGTGTATCCACAGGAATGACAGGATCGACGTGTAGTAAGCGACATCAAATCGCCAGTTGGCCACATGCGTCGGATTGGTCACATCGACAACAGCCGCCGATGGTGTGATGATGTGCGCCAGCGTGTAAACCACGATGAACACCACCACCGAACCGAATAACATGATGGTACTCAGTAGATACAATCCCCGAGAATCCTTCATCTTGCTGAAGCGTGAGACGAGCGGCGCGCTGTCGTTTAGCTTGCCGTATTCCTGTTTTATCTTGATGATATAGAAGGTGATCGCCAGATATTGGAAACTGTGCCATGTATTCAGCCCTTGAAAGGCGGTGTCTAGATTGGGCAGGGCGGGCATGGTGAAGGCGATGGTCACAGTGAATAGGATGAAAACCGTCTTAGGCACATTGATGATACCGGCGCGGTATTCGTTCCACGTCTTCCACAGATAAGCGGTCAGGGCTAGCGCGAAAATACCCGACATTGACCAGAACAGCCATTCATGCTGGAATACGCCAGGTATGACCCGTGTCAGGTCGTTGACGCCAATATCGAAAGCGCCTTGACTGATCTTAAAGGCCGCCATCGGAAACAGACAGGTTAGCACTACCGCATAATCAATCATGCGTGATTGCATACTGACGGCAGTCTTGCGGACGTAGTTATGCTCTTTGTGGTTGTATAGCTCGACGATATATGTCACCTGATGTAACACGTGCAACGCCGCCCAGAAAAAGAACACGGTGAGCAACAGCGTCAGGTTGAGGAACGCCATCGAGACGACAACAATCGGTATGATAATAGATGAGCGCAACAGCATCGGATAGCGCTTTTTGAAATCGTCATCGAGGCCGGTACGCAAGAACGTTGACATCATGTGCGGGCCACCGATAGCTACTGCCACGAAGCCATTGACCAGATTACGGCTTACGTCGTCATGTAGGCCAAATTGCACGCCGAGCAAATAAACCAGATAGGGGATCGGCACGACAATGACGCTGAATGTGATGTAAAATAAATCCCATCGCTTACTGCGTAGCCACAAGCTACTTTCTTGCTCTTCCGCATGTGAGCCTTGCTTGGGTAATGCCGCTACACTCATACTTGCTTCCCTTTAACTTCATCATACACGCACATTAGAAACAATCCATCGCGTTGATGGCATATTACATCGTTATTTAACCACAATATGATGTTCACGGCAACGTGGTTCGTACGTCTCCTGTGCGCCGACTTTAATGATCGGATCATCGTAACGAGCGGGTTGTCCGTTGACGAGGCGTTGTGTGCGACAGGCCAGTTCTCCGCATACGACACAAATCGCGTGCAACTTGGTGACATACTCGGCCTGACACATCAAAATCGGCATCGGGCCGAACGGCTCAGCGCGGAAATCGAGATCGAGGCCAGCGACGATAACCCGCAGACCGCGATCTGCTAGATTATCCACGATCTGACAGATACCACCGTCAAAGAACTGGGCTTCGTCCACAGCGACGACTGTTGTCTCCGGCATGAGATAGTTGAAGATTTCGCTGGAATGTTTGACGGCTTGCGCGTTGATCCGTTGTCCGTTGTGGCTACTGACATATTCCAGCCCATAACGATCATCAATTTCTGGTTTGAATACTTGTACGCATTGTTTGGCGATGATGGCGCGGCGAATACGCCGGATAAGTTCTTCTGTTTTGCCACAAAACATACTGCCGCAGATGACCTCTACGCGCCCATTAGAGTGTTTCACGATGATCCCCTCAATAGCATCGTTGATCCTGTGAGATTATAACGCAAAAGCAGTCACACACTGATCTGTATGACTGCTTCTTTGGTGAGGCAAGTTAAGCGAGTCTAGCTTTCGGCTGGCAACTCGTAGCCACGGGTGCGGAGCGATTTCTTGATGTCGCTCAGCGCCTTACGGCCAATGCCGGGCAGATCGAGGATGCCCTCTTCGCCGCCTTCGTCCAATTTTTCGAGGAAGTCTTGCACGTTTTTGATGCCGTTTTCCGCTAGAATGTTGACGAAGCGCATGTTCAAGCCGAGTTCTTCAAGCGGCAAATCCATCGGCACTTTAGCCGCTTCGCGGGCTTCAACTTCTGCCGCTTTGTCGTCACGGCGCTGTAGACGGCGCATGAATTGATCGTAACGGCCTTCGGTGTCCACGATGCGCTGTTCGCCCGTGTAGAACGGATGGCAAGCGGAGCAGATGTCGGTGCGGATTTCCGGAACAGTCGCGCCGGTTACCCACGTATTACCGCAAGCGCAGACGACAGTCGCCTCGCTGTGCCATTGAGGGTGCAGGTCTTTTTTCATTTTGTCTCCTCTAAGATGACATCACGGCTCTTGAGGTCGAGAGTGGCGTGATGATTAATCTAGGTTATAAATGTGAGCAATTAGTCGCCGGCGGCGGGTTCTGCGCCGTTCGATTCTTTTTGCGGCAGTTCGGGATAAACGCTGATTTGCTTTTGCCCCTTGCGGCCACGAATACGCTCGAACACGACGAAACCTTCCGTCTTGGCGAAGATGGTGTGATCTTTACCGATGCCGACGTTCAGGCCGGGATGAAATTTCGTGCCGCGTTGTCTGACGATGATGTTGCCCGGAATGACGAATTCGCCACCGAAGCGCTTTACGCCGAGTCGTTTGGAATTGCTGTCGCGGCCATTACTTGTTGAACCGCCACCTTTTTTATGAGCCATTACAAAAACCCTTCCGCTTGTTTCCTTACATTAACCGGCTGAAATATCGTCGATACGAATACGGGTGTAATATTGACGATGGCCGTAACGACGACGGTAATTAGTGCGCTGGCGATACTTGAACACGGTTACTTTTTTGCCGCGAAATTGATCGACGACAGTCGCCTTGACCGTCGCGCCTTCGACGAGTGGCTGACCGATGATGGTCTTATCGCCATCGTTCAGCAGTAGAACATCATTTATTTCGATAGCCTGATCGACTTCGTGGGGCAGGCGCTCCACGTCGATAGTCTTGCCGACTTCGGCGCGATACTGGCGTCCGCCGGAACGGATTACTGCATACATGGTTTTCTCCATTCTTCGCTTTCCACCGTGAGCGCACCGCGATGACGGGCATCTGACGGGGAAGAATAGGCATACAAAACGCCCCTTTGACGGGGGCTGTGACAGCCCGAATTATACGCTATGCGGGGGCTAACCGTCAACGACGACTTTAGCGTATCAGCATGGCATCGCCAAAAGAGAAGAAACGATAGTTCATCGACATGGCAATCTGATACGCTTCCAGCGCGAATTCTTTACCCATGAATGAGGCTATCATCATCAGCAGTGTGGACTTCGGTAGATGAAAATTGGTGATGAGCGCATCGACAACCCGCCAGCGATAACCCGGATAGATGAACAAATCCGTATCGCCTTCAAACGCGATGACCGGACGCCACGCACATACATTATCAACGGCGGCGGGATCGGATGGTTGGCCGCCCGCGCTGAGTATCGCGGCGGTTTCTAGCGTGCGGGCTGATGTTGTACCCAGCGCGATGATGCGCCCGCCGGATAGCTTCGCTTCGTTAATCGTCCGCGCATCTTCGGACGACAGAGACGCCCATTCGCTATGAATGTGATGCTGACGGATGTCCTGCACGCGCACCGGCTGAAAAGTATCTAACCCGATGTGCAACATACAATACGCTAGCTGAATGCCGCGCTCGCGCAGATTAATCAGCAATTCCGGCGTCATGTGCAATCCGGCGGTTGGGGCGGCGGCGGAGCCTTCATGACGGCTGTAAACGGTCTGATAACGCTCGGCATCGGTGATTGGTTTGTGGATGTAAGGCGGTAGCGGCATCTGGCCGATAGCTTCCAGCAAGTCATCCACCGGCTGATTAAAGCGAATCGTGCGCTCGGATTCCGCGTGTTCTTCGACGACAACAGCCTGCACAGTTTGTCCGGCAAAGCCGATCACCGTGTCGCGTTTGGCCTGTTTGCCGCCGACCAGCACGCGCCATGTGCGCTCATCCAGACGACGCAGAAGCAAGACCTCCATCTTGCCGCCAGTATCGACGCGATGCGCGGGTAGACGCGCCGGAATGACGCGGCTGTTATTCATCACGATCACGTCCGTATCGTTGAGGTAGTCGCCAATATCGCGGAAAGTGCGATGTTCGATAGTGCGTTGCGCACGGTCAATGACCATCAAGCGCGACGCATCACGCGGCTCTATCGGTTCTTGTGCGATGTACGACTCCGGTAAATCATAATCGAATTCGTGTATGTCCATGCGGGCTGTATTCCTCAGAAAAGCGTTGGCTGGTCGGATGATGGGTTATCGTGGTCATCGGGGTAGGGGATGCCGATATGCTCGTAGGCGTGCGGCGTGGCGATGCGTCCGCGCGGCGTGCGATCCAGAAAGCCGAGTTGAAGCAAATACGGCTCGTAAACGTCCATGATCGTCGCCCGATCTTCGCTGATGGCCGCCGCGATGGTGTCCAATCCCACCGGGCCGCCGCCGAATTTCTCGATGATGGTCTGTAAGATCAGGCGGTCAATTTCATCCAGACCTAAATGATCAATTTCCATCAGTTGTAATGCATCACCGGCTACCGCGCCGGTGATGACCCCTTCGGCGCGAGTCTGGGCATAGTCGCGCACGCGCCGCAACAAGCGCAGGGCGACGCGTGGCGTTCCGCGTGAACGGCGCGCGATTTCGGCTGTGCCCTGTGGTTTGATCTCGACTTTGAGCAGGGCGGCGGCGCGGGAGATGATGAACTCCATTGATTGCTGATCGTAGAATTCCATACGGAAACGAGCGCCGAAGCGGTCACGTAATGGCCCGGCCAGCAGAGAAAGCCGCGTTGTCGCGCCGATGACGGTGAATCGCGGCAAATTCAGACGTACGTTCTTAGCCGCCGGACCTTTGCCGATGACAATATCCAGCTTAAAGTCTTCCATAGCTGGATACAGTATCTCTTCAACAGCGCGTCCGAGACGATGTACTTCGTCGATGAACAGGATGTCGCTCTGCTTCATGTGGGTGAGGATGGCGGCCAGATCACCGGCTCGTTCGATGGATGGCCCGGCGGTGATGTGGATTTTGGCTTGCATCTCGTTAGCGACAACATAAGCTAGTGATGTTTTGCCGAGTCCGGGCGGGCCATAAAACAGCAAATGGTCGGCGGGTTCGCCGCGTCCAAGCGCCGCCTCCACGATAACGCGCAGATTTTCGCGGACTTTATCCTGCCCAACGATGTCGTCGAGTTTATACGGACGCAGGGCGACGTTCTCTTGATCGTTCTTATGACGCCCCGAGCCAATAATGCGGTCATCCCCCGCCATAAATCAATCTCCACAGGTGAAAAAATTGTTCTATTCCCGTAGTATAGCTAATCGTGCCGCATCTGCACAGACTACTTTGACAAGCAAATATGAATCGGCTAAACTCAGCCGGAGCTACATAAAAGGAGCGTGTTCACTATGTCACAGGTATTCGTCTCAAGTCATCCACTCGTCCAACACAAACTCACGATGCTCCGTGATGTCGATACAGACCATCGCGCATTTCGTGATCTGGTCTATGAGCTGGCGCTCTTGCTCTGTTACGAAGCCACGCAGGATTTGACGTTGAATGAAACGACGGTTCAAACGCCGATGGGGGCGGCTGAAGGCTATAAAGCGAAAGAGACCATCGGGCTAGTGCCGATTTTACGCGCCGGTTTGGGTCTGGTTGATGGCGTGATGGAACTACTGCCTAATGTGCAGGTGTGGCATATCGGCATCTACCGCGATGAGGAAACGTTGCGTCCGGTGCAATATTACAACAAACTGCCTACTGACCCGACAGTGCAGATTTGCCTTGTGCTTGATCCGATGCTAGCAACTGGCGGTTCGGCGGTGGCGACGGTGGACATCCTCAAGCAATGGGGTGTTAAGCGCATCAAGTATCTGGGCTTGCTGGCCGCACCGGAAGGCATCGAGCATCTATCGAGCAATCATCCTGATGTGCCGATTCATGTGGCGGCAATCGATGAAAAGCTGAACGAAATTGGCTTCATCGTGCCCGGACTCGGCGATGCCGGTGATCGTCAATTCGGAACCGGTTAGCATGTCGTTGACACCGGAAATCAGCGCTTTCATCATCACGGTAATGATCGGTTTTAGCGTCACCGCGTTGAGTATGCCAGTGATGATCGCGCTCGGCAAAAGATGGGGTATCGTCGCCCGCGCCGGTGGCCGTCGCACGAATGAAGGCGATCAGCGCGGCGTGTCTAAACTGGGCGGGGTGGCGGTTTTTCTCGGTTTTACCTGTGCCATCGTCGCCGCACAATATCTGAATGTACCGCGCTTCGATCCGAATGAAGTTATCCGCTTGACCGGCTTGCTGATCGGCGGGACGTTGATGTGCGCGGTGGGTGTACTGGATGATAAATACGAATTAAATCCGGTGCAACTCGGCGCGGCGCAGATAATCGTCGCGGGAATTGCGATATTCTTCCAGATTTTCATAGAGACATTCAACAATCCATTGACCGGCCAGCAAGTGGACGGCTGGCCGCATATCGTCACGGTGACGCTGACGATGTTCTGGCTGGGGCTGATGATTAACACCGTCAATTTCATGGATGGGTTGGATGGTTTAGTCGGCGGCATCTCGCTGATTACCGGCATTGTGTTGTTCATTCATAGCGCCTTCATCCTTAACCAGACTAGCGTTAGCCTGCTACCTCTGGCGCTCGTCGGATCATCTGCCGCATTTTTGTTGTATAACTTTTATCCAGCGCGGATATTTCTGGGTGGCGGTGCGATGTATCTAGGTTATGTGATCGGTGTGCTGGCGATCATCGGCGGGGCGAAGATGGCGACGATCTTGCTGGTGATGGGCTTGCCATTGATGGATTTAACATGGCAGGTAGCCAACCGTTTGCGGCAGGGACGCAACCCAATGCTGGGGGATAGGGGGCATATTCATCTGCGCTTGCTGGATATCGGCTTGACCCAGCGCCAGATCGTGTCTATTTACTATCTGTTCTGCGCTTGTTTCGGCACCTTAACGCTGATTACCAGTAGCCAGATGTTCAAATTCATTGCTTTTTCCACGATGATCCTGTTGATTATGGCCGGTTTTATGCTGGTCGCACAGTTGGGTCAAAATCTATCATCTTCGGATGATACCGGCTCGCCATCAGATTCATCTTCTGCGGTTTCGTCATCTACCACATCGTCGTCTTCGTCGTCATAGCGCTCGTCGTGGATGTCATCATACTCGTAATCATCCTCTTCAGGCTCTTCGTCTGGTTCTTCGTCTGGCGCGTCGGCATTGGTATTGAAGCGGATGTCGCGGGATGGTGGCATGGCTGACCGCGACGAAACGCCAGAATCGGCAAGAGTTGGCGTAACGCTTTGACCTTCATCCACATCTTCTACATCGGATTGGTCGTCGGTGCTTGCTGATAGCCGTTCGTTGACGACGGTCACGTGTTCTTCATTCGGGCCGGCGGGGATAGCAAGCGCTATTTTATACACGGATGGTAAGCCGTCGCCGGTCTTCTGTTGGCGGGCGCGTTTCGCTTTTTCGGCACGCTTGCGCTCGAGTTCCCGTTTTTTCTCACGTTCGATGCGGGCTTCTTCGCGGGACATGACTTTCATCTCATTCCCTTTGAATATCGCGCTCGCGCCGGTGATGTATTCGACAACATTCTCGATGATCGCTAGCACGACCACGCCGAGAAAGTTCAAAACGATGATGATAATGAATGCAGTTGAGAGCAAATTAAGCCCGTTAGCGATGGGGCCGCTGAGTAGATCATCAATGACGGCCTGCCCGACGCCGAACGCCAATAAGATGATAAGGGCGACGAACGCGAAAAATAGAAAGCGCGTGTAGTTGCGGATAAGCGAGAAATCCGGCGTCATCGTGTTGCTGATGGTGAACAGAATATAAGTCCATAGCCAGAAATCAGTCGTTGAAAGCATCTGGCGCAAGCTATCGGTCACGCTTTCCATTGTGCCATCTTGAAAACTTCGACTAACGTCGCTGATGTCGAAGATGTGTTCCGCGATCAATAAGACCAGCACCAGACCGGCGATGAACGGTGTAATCTTAATGATTGCTAATTTGAATGAACTGATGCCCCGCGTGTTGATCTGTATGAAGTTGAGATTTAGTTCACCGATTTCCTGCTTTTGAGGTAAAGAAATGGCGGCGTCGGCGCGGACATCTAACAAGCCCGCTACCAGCCACCGCACGAATTGGTTGACGACGATACCGGGTAGAAAAAAAGTGTAGTACAGCAGAGTCGTCGTGTCGAAGTTTCTAGTCAAAAGCCAGCCAACTTTGAAGATGTGGCGATGAAGCCACCTTTCCATCTGACGCATCGCGTTAAATGTCACCAACACGAATATACCAGCTAGAAGGATGCCTTCAACGCTCACGGGGATTTATACACCTTTAGCCTGTGCCGCCAGACGTACGAGATCGGTGAAGGCGTCAACTTTCAATGACGCGCCGCCGACCAATGCCCCGTCAATATCCGGCTGGCTCATGTATTCGAGCATATTTTCCGGCTTGACGCTACCGCCGTATTGAATCCGCGTCTGGTCGGCGACTTCATCGCCGTACAGATCGCGCAATGTCTGGCGGATGGTATCGCCGATGATGGCGTTGGCTAGCTCCGCGCTGGCGCTTTTGCCAGTGCCAATTGCCCAGATTGGTTCATAAGCGATGACCACATCGGCCATCTGCGCTGGGGTAATGCCTTCGAGTGCGGCGCGTACCTGACCGCCAACGAATGATTCGGTTTGACCGGCTTCGTTCTGCTCAAGGCTCTCGCCGACAGCAATGATCGGTTTGAGGCCGTGCGCCAGAAGCGATTTAGCTTTTTTGTTGACCATCTCATCAGTTTCTTGCAGGTATTCGCGGCATTCGGAATGGCCGATGATGACATATTCAACCAGCCCGACCAGCATCCCGGCGGCTACCTGTGACGTGAACGCGCCGCTATCTTCCCAATGTGCATTTTGCGCCGCAACTTTGATTCCGGTCGACTTTAACGCATCGGCGACGCCTTTAACGGCCAAAAAAGTCGGCGCGACGACGCGCTCAACGCCGGTGTATGACTCAAGCGCGGGCGCTAATTCTTTGACGAAATCAACGGCTTCATCAGCGCCCTTAAACATCTTCCAGTTGCCCGCAATGATCGGTGTTCTCATAGAATGTTCCTCCTCAGATTGATTGTATGCTATTTGTCTTTGAGTGCGACGAGACCGGGCAGTTCTTTACCTTCAAGCATCTCAAGGCTAGCACCGCCGCCTGTTGAGATGTGGGTGATCTTATCCGACAGGCCAGACTCTTCAATAGCGGCGGCGCTGTCACCCCCACCGATGATCGTCACCGCGCCTTTTTCGGTGGCGTCAGCCAACATCTGCGCGACGGCGAATGTGCCTTTAGCGAAATTAGACATTTCAAAAACGCCCATCGGCCCATTCCAGACAACTGTTCTCGCGCTGTCCAGCACACGCCCGAACTCGGCCAGCGTTTCCACGCCGATGTCGTAGATTGCCCAACCTTCGGGGATGCCCTCACTGACTTTGACCGTTCGCCGTTCCGCGCCGTTGTCGAATTTATCGCCGATGACAGCATCGGTGGGCAAGACGAGCTTATCGCCACTCTTTTCGAGCAATGCGCGGGCGGTTTCTACCGCGTCGGCTTCGACCAGCGAATTACCGAGTTCATAACCCTGCGCCTTGAAGAAGGTGTTCGCCATCCCGCCACCGATCAGCAGTTTATCGACTTTATCCAGCAGAGATTCGATCACCCCAATTTTATCAGAGACTTTGGCGCCGCCAAGAATGGCGACGAAAGGCTGTTCCGGCTGTTTGATGGCATTCGCCAGATAGTTGATCTCTTTTTCCAGCAGGAAACCGGCAATCGCGGGTAGATGATCCGCCACGCCGACAGTGGACGAATGAGCGCGGTGCGCCGAGCCGAACGCATCGTTGACGAACACATCGCCAATTTGCGCCAGTGACTGCGACAGTTCCACATCGTTCTTAGTTTCACCGGCATAGAAGCGCGTATTTTCCAGCAATAACACGCCGCCCGTCGGTAAAGCGTCCCGCGCCGCCAGCACTTCATCGCCGACGGTATCGCCTACAAATTCCACATCACGGCCTAACAGAGCGGCCAGCACCGGCGCGATGGGGGAGAGTGAGAATTTCGGATTTCTCTCGCCCTTTGGTCGTCCCAGATGCGACATCAGGATGACGCTACGCGGCGCACCCTTCAGGATGTGCTCGATAGTGGGCAGGGCGGCGCGGATGCGCGTGTCATCGGTTACTCTATCGCCATCAAGCGGCACATTGAAATCAACACGGATCAGCACATGCTTCCCCGAGAAATCGTAATCGCGTACAGACATTTTGTTCATATATTCACTCCTGAAACTAAGCAAATAGGCGGAGATGAATCATCCCCGCCTATCAGTCTATAGATCAAATACCGATATCACACAGCCGACTTACAGGCGATCACCGATGTACTTGACGAGATCGGCGCAACGGGTAGCGTAACCCCATTCGTTGTCATACCATGTGATGACCTTGACCAGATTGCCGTCTACCGCGCAAGAGAGCGCATCAACGATGCTGGAGAAGGGGTTGCCGATGTAGTCACATGACACTAGCGGTTCATGAGAGACATCCAAAACGCCCTTCATGCGGCCACCTGCGGCCTCTTCAAAGGCGGCGATCAACTCGGCTTTGTCTTTCGGCGGGTTATCGACGACGGCAACGAAGTCAACCAGCGAGACTGTCGGCGTGGGCACGCGAACGGCCATACCGTCGAACTTACCGGCTAGTTCCGGGATCACGAGCGAGACGGCCTTCGCCGCGCCGGTCGTGGTCGGAATCATGCTGACTGCGGCGGCACGGGCGCGGCGCAGGTCTTTATGCGGCAAATCGAGGATGCTCTGGTCGTTGGTGTAGCTGTGAATGGTGGTCATGAATGCACGCTGGATGCCGTATTTGTCGTTGACGACTTTGGCGGGCGGTGCGAGGCAGTTGGTGGTGCAGGAAGCATTGGATACGATGTGATGCGAAGCCGAATCGTACCGGTCTTCGTTGACGCCCAGCACGATTGTCAGGTCTTCGCCCTTAGCCGGTGCGGAAATGATGACTTTCTTAGCGCCAGCTTCCAGATGCTTGGCGGCGGCGTCGCGGCTGGTGAAGATGCCGGTGCTTTCGACGACGACATCAACGCCCAGATCACCCCAGCCGAGATTGGCCGGATCACGCTCGGAAAGCGCTTTGATTCGTTTGCCGTTGACGATCAACGTCGAACCTTCAACTTCTACCGTACCGTCAAACCGTCCATGAACTGAGTCATAGCGGAGAAGATGCGCCATTGTTTCGAGGTCGCCGAGATCGTTAAAAGCGACGATCTCAGCGTCGTTCGGATAGTATTCTAGCAGGGTCTTCAATACCTGACGACCAATGCGGCCAAACCCATTAATACCGACTTTAATAGCCATAAAACTGATTCCTTTCGGTTAATCCTCTATATTCAACGGATCGGATACCGTGTATTCGGTATATCCTGTCCGTTCATCAAGTAATTTTATCAGGGCATGAGCCAATTTTTTAGGATCATGCCGCCATGGATGCTCAACGTCGGTCAAATCCGTATAGTGGAGATGATAACGTTGTCTCACCGGATGATCGTCCGGTGCTGGCGCGACATAGTGCGTTGCTGAATTAGCTGGCGGGGTAGCGCTGTTTGCCAACACTACCTGCAACACGTCTTCGCCGATGTACTTCTCTAACGCTAACACATGATCGGCGACGCTGTATTGTGTTGTCTCGCCGGGCTGTGTCGCCACGTTGCACACGTATACTTTCAGCGCTTTCGATTGTTCGAGCGCGTCCTGTATACCTTTAACCAGCAAATTCGGAAGAATACTGGTGTACAGGCTACCCGGCCCAATGACAATCAGATCAGCCTCTAATATAGCCTGTACGCTCTGATGATAGGCCATTGCATCGGGCGGGACGATCATCATTTCTTCTATGCGCCCGTCCATTTGCCCGATCTTGGATTCGCCTTGTACGCGAATAACACGGTTTTTCGTTCGTAGCCGCACCTTAGCGACCAGTTCGACATCATCCAGTGTAGAGGGCAACACGCGCCCCTGAATGTTCAGCACGCGCTCAATCTCCGGCAAGGCGACATCGAGGCCGCCACTGATACCGGCTAGCGCGGCGATGAACAGATTGCCGAATGCGTGCCCACCCAGATCACCGCCATGATTGAAGCGGTATTGAAAGAGTTGTGTCATCAGGCTTTCGTCGTCAGCCAGTGCGACTACGTTGCTTCGTAGATCGCCGGGCGGTAGAACGCCCAGTGCGCGTCGTAATTGCCCTGAACTGCCGCCATCATCAGCGACAGTGACGATAGCGGTGATGTTACTGGTGTGCGCTTTCAACCCGCGTAATACGGCGGGCAAGCCGGTACCACCGCCGATAGCGACGACTTTTAATCCTTTGCCGCGCTGACGGTGAGCGTAAACCACATCGACAACACGGCCATGCTGATAACGGCGATAGGGTGCCAGCAGATTACGCGATAGCTTATAGAATGCGGTGGCAATAATGTACAACCCGCATAGCCACAGCGCGATGACGGCCAGCCAGCGACGATCAAACACATCGTCCAGCAAGTCCAGCGCCAACACAATGCCCAGCGCGAACGATAAATTACCGATTGCCCCCAGCACGATCCAGCGTTTAACGCCGATACCGATTATCAGCCATTTTCTTGTCACGTATCTTCGCCGTGTAAACTATTTTGACAGATACGGAAAACGCAAGCCCGCCCCTGTAAGCCATAAAATCCCTAGCGCCCCGATGCCGCTGAGTCCGCCGATGAGGATGGCCGCGTCAAACCAGAACTGCTCCGGAAATAATCTGATGAGCGTGTCCGAAAAGGCGAATCGCCATGTTCCGGGATCGAAGAGAAGTTCATGGAAACTGTTAAAGAACAAATCCCAAGCGAATATCGCTAACACTACTATAGCACCGATTAGCGCCAATGTCAGGACAGCACCTTGCGTTAGGCCAATTCGTAGGGCGGCACGGCTTTCTTCACGTCTAGCCGAATACAAACTTATGATAGCGGTGGCGAGCGACATAAAAAACAGAATAAAGTAAGCAATTCGAGTGACGACTTGCACATCTTCCATGTGGCGCACTTCACGCGGGTTGAATAACGGTTCGCCGTCAGGGAAGGTTAGCTCGGATATGGCTTCTACTGGTTGATTGTAGATCAAATAATCCAGCATTTGACCGGCATGGAGCAATCGCTCCTCTCGCGTGAAGCCATAGGGATCATCGGGAAAGCCGGGACGGTTATATTCTATCTGTAGAAATAGCGGAGTCATGATTAGCCGCACACTGAAAAGTACCAGCAGAATCGGCACGGCCAGCGTGAAGAATAAGCGTATCGCACCGTTAACGAACTTCATCAAGATCACCATATAACAGGAAGTTCAAGACTAGCGAATCAACCAGCGTTTCTAATGGGGCGCGGTCATCGGTGAATACAATGCGCGACTCGCCATTTTCGACTACATGACGGGCGGCGATATTGAGGATGGCGACTAGATCGGGATATGTCTCGCTGTTGATCGCGTCCATGTTACGCGCTAAGTTATCTGGATCGGTAGGGGTGGGTGTGGCGATCAACAGCGTATTGAAGGCGCGGGGGACATCAATCGCGTGAACCGACGGGAACACCATGCTCATTGTCTGCGCCATCGCATCGACCAGACGGCGGTCAGTCGATGTTCTGCCGACATTTATCGCCACCACGCCATCCGGCGCTAGTAAGTCGCGCACCTCCTGGAAGAACTCAACCGTCGTCAAGTGCCATGGGATATATGGCGGGCGATAGGCGTCGATGGCGATGACGGTGTAGGTGCGGTCTAATTGGCGCAGGCCGTAGCGTCCATCCTGTGCATGTGTCGTCAATGACGGCATAAGTGTCTCGTTCATATCGAAGAATTCCGCGCCTACCTCGATGATGCGCGGGTCAATCTCCAGACCATCCATCGGAATATCGCCGTAAATGTGGATGGTCTGGCGCGGGATCGTGCCCGCCGCCAGACCGATAACTAGCAGGCTTTCGACATCCTGCGGCGCGAATGGCGGCGTATTGAAATAGGGTGCGGCTAAAAATAGTTCCCATGTGCCGCCGAAAAAGATTCGTTCCGGATGATAGCGGCTATGGATTCCCTGTCCTTCGTTGAGCAACAAATCGCGGTAGCCGTCCGCATTTTCCACCACTTGAATATAATTATAAGCGCTCTCGGACTCGTACAGCAGTTCAGAGCCTTCGATGGGCGGGCGTAGCGGGCCGTTAAATGCCCACACTGCTACCAGCGCCACGACTGCGGGCATCCACAGCCAGCGCAATATCTTGAAGGAATTATCGGCCAGCCATAACCCGATGAATCCAACGGCGTATAAAGTGCCGGCGAAGACAAGAAAAGTCCGCGTTGTGCCTATCTGCGGGATGATAAAAAGCACCGGCAGAAATGTCCCGATCAGACTGCCGATTGTGCTGATTGCGTAGATGCGTCCGGCAATGCGTCCGGCGGAGTTGGGATCATCAATGGCGAGCCGGATGGCGAACGGGGAGACACACCCCAATAAAGTGACCGGCACGGAGAAAAGCACCAGCACACTGACGAATGACCCTATCGCCAGCGCCGCTTCCGCGCCGACGACAGCCTGTGCCGCCGCCCGCAAGATGGGGCGCGATACAAGCGGGATGATAGCGCTGAGGAAAGCCGCCCATAAGATGATCTTATAGAGTGTGCTGAAATACGGTGATCGGTCTGCCCAGATGCCGCCGATGAAATAACCAATCGCTAAATAAAGCAGGATGAGGCCGATGACATTCGCCCAGACCAGATTGCTGGCGCCGAAAACATTACCGATTAGTCGGGCGGCTGACAATTCGACGGCTAATGTGACCATACCACTGATGAATACAACGAAATAAAGATAGGTTTTGGCGTTCATTGTTATAATGGTCTTTGCTGTAATATCGCGTTTATGTCGTTGCCATTACGAAGGCGAAGTACGGGAATTTTTGCGGAGCGCAACCGGCTGATAATTTCATCCGCGGGCGGTGCGGACGCGAAGGAGTCGCCCTCGATGTAAATGCACATTGGTTTAATACCGCGCCGCGTGAGGATTTGAGCGCGTCTAACCCAATCCGGATTTTGTGACGATGTGACGATAATCAACGTCGTGCCCCGCGTCATGTGTGGCGTTTCCAATGTGAGCATCTGGCCGAGCGTATAAGTTGATGTGCTACGTGCTACCGCCAACGCTTCGAGAATGCGCGTTAATTGGCGGTTACTGCGTTCCGGCTGATATACCTCACGGTTGGGGATGTAGGCGGCAAAACCGATCACACGCTCCATTTGTATGAAATATCGCGCTAATGATGCGGCAACCACTGTCACATATTCTTCCGTCGATGGGGGTATATCCGATGAAGAGGCGATCACCGGCCCATCCCCGTTAACGCGCTTGATGATGTTGCTATCTTCAACCAGTGACTCCGCCGAGAAGTCTGCAATGAGCCAGATGTCTACCAGTGGATCAAGCTCGAATTCTTTAACGACCAGACGCTCTTTGCGGGCGGATGTGCGCCAGTGGATGCGATTAAAGCTATCGCCGGGCGCGTAATCACGCACGCCTGCCGCGTTGGTCGTGACATAATGCGTTCGCCGCCGTTGCGATTCGCCGCCGGATAACATGCCCATCGGTAACTCAAGTTTGTTGAGTTGAATCATGCGCGGATATACGATCATCCTTGATGTGGCCGGTATGGTGCGTGTCAACGTGAATAGACCGAATGGATCACCGCTAGATACCAGCATTGGCCCCAGCCGGAACTCACCGCGCACCGTGCATCGCGTGCGTACCTGCCAGCTATATTGACCACCTATCGTTACAGATGGCACGATATGGCTGGCGCGATGGCCGGGTAAGGTTGATTGATCGATGATTTCCAGCCATAGCTTGGGCAAGAATGAGCGATTGCGAAAGGCGAAACTCTCTTCGAAGATTTGGCCGACCTGTGCGCGGCGCGTGCGCGTGCGGCGCGTGAGGCCGATCCACCGAATCGCCGTCCACACCCATATCCACGAGATAATGAGGATGCCGAATAGCATGTAAGCGAGGTTGAAGAAGAAAGCCCGTCCGGTGAACACGCCGGTTATCAGGCTCATGACGATCAAAATATAAATCGCGTTGCGTCTGCTAGGCATTGTTTTCCTATCTTGCAGAGGCGCCGGGTACGGGTGTCGCCGCTACCACGTCCTGAATAACACTGCGCTCCGGAATTTCCCGCGCTCGTGCATCAAGGTTGAGGAAGATACGATGCGCCAGCGTGATTTCCGCCAGTGCTTTGACATCATCAGGGATGACGTAATCGCGTCCGGCCATCGCCGCCCGTGTTTGTGCGGTGCGGAAAAGCGCCAGCGAGCCACGCGGACTGCTACCGAGTTCGACATCTTTGTGATTGCGGGTGGCGGTAACGATGTGAATGATGTACTGCATGACTTCTTCGGCGACGTAAACATCGCGCACCGCTTTTTGTGCTTGCACCAGTTCGGCAACACTGACCGTCTTTTGCATGTTATCAACCGGATGAGCGTACTGTTGGGCGGATAGCACGTTTAGTTCCTCAGACGGACTCGGATAACCCAGTCGAATACGGACTAAGAAGCGGTCTAATTGCGCTTCCGGTAGGGGAAACGTACCTTCGTATTCGATGGGGTTTTGCGTCGCTAGAATCAAGAATGGTGTCGGCATCATGTGGGTGATGCCGTCCACTGTGATCTGGCGCTCTTCCATCGCTTCTAGCAGGGCGGCCTGTGTCTTGGGCGTGGCGCGGTTGATCTCGTCAGCCAGTACGATCTGTGCGACGATAGGGCCGGGCCGGAATTCAAACTCGCGTGTTTTTTGATTGAACATCGAAATACCGGTTACGTCCGACGGGAGCATGTCGGGGGTAAACTGAATTCGGCTAAATTCCGCACCAATCGAACGAGCCAGCGCTTTCGTCATCATCGTTTTGCCGACGCCCGGGATGTCCTCAATCAGAATGTGGCCTTGCGATAGCAGGCCGAGTACAGTCTGGCGTATTTCATTACGCTTGCCCATGATGACTTGCCCGACATTTTGAATGATGCGTTCCGCCACATTTTGCACGAAGTTCACGCCGGGAACCGAGTCGTTACGATGTGTTTGGTTTGTCATAGATTCTCTAAACTCCAAGATCGGTCACACAATAGAGTATCGGACAAACTGTTTAAGATGAGAAGGGCAGACCATTAACGATTACCCTACGGACGCCCACTGTGAAGTATAATCGAAGTCGTAAAACTGGATAGGCTCTGTAACTTGCTGAAAGGCGCAGGTGCTGTATAATTGTGGGTTAGGCGACTACTTCAGTTAAATTCCCCCGGTTGCGGGTGAGCATTCGGTGACATTTGACCGGCGATGGATGGCCGGACTACATTCGAGAGGAGACGAGACATGGCAAAATCGCGGACAGAGTTGATGGTTGATCGTCTACGTGACTTACAGGCAACCACACCAGAAATTGAAGCTTCGGCTGTGGTCAGCGTAGACGGCTTGATTATGGCTTCATCGTTGCCCGCAGGCATTGAAGAAGACCGCGTTTCTGCGATGTCGGCGGCCATGCTATCGCTAGGTGAACGCATCGCTAGCGAACTGGGGCGCGGTTCGCTGGATCAGGTTTACGTCAGGGGCGATAGCGGCTACGTTATCCTGATGTCTATCGGGGAAGAAGCCGTTTTGACGACGCTAGTGCGTGAAGGCGCTAAGCTCGGTCTGATTTTTCTGGATATGCGTCGCACTGCTGACGATCTTGAAAAGCTGGTTTAGGCTGTAGTTGCATCGCGTGCGTGCGTCGCGCGTATTTGTATCATTGACACCGGCGGGATGATTGATCTTCCCGCCGCAGTTTTTGTGGATGGATGATAAAGCATGACAAGACCGAAATATATATTCTGCACGGGGGGCGTCGTTAGCTCCGTTGGGAAGGGTGTTACCGCCGCCGCGATTGGCCGTATTTTGAAAGCACGCGGATTAAAGGTCGCCATCCAGAAGCTAGACCCCTATTTGAACGTCGATCCGGGCACGATGAGTCCTTATCAACATGGCGAAGTCTTTGTCACTTCCGATGGTGCGGAGACAGACCTCGATCTCGGCCATTATGAGCGATTCACCAGCGAAGACCTCAACCGAACCTGTAATGTAACTGCCGGTCAGGTCTACGGCCATGTGATTGATAAAGAACGGCGCGGGGATTATCTCGGCGGGACTATCCAGGTTGTCCCGCATATCACTAACGAAATAAAGCGCCGCGTGATATTAGTGGGTGAAGAGAGTGGCGCGGATGTCATCATTGTGGAGGTCGGCGGTACAGTCGGCGACATCGAAGGCTTGCCATTTCTCGAAGCGATCCGCCAGATGCGTATGAGTCTACGGCGAAAGGATACGCTATATGTCCACGTTACTTATTTACCGTACATCGGCGCGACTGGTGAACTAAAGACCAAGCCGACACAGCATAGCGTCCGTGAGTTACGCGGCATCGGTATCCAGCCACACGTCATCATCGCGCGAACCGACCACCGCGTTAACCGCGAAGTGCTGGACAAAATCGCGCTGTTCTGCGATGTCGATGAAGAAGCGGTTATCCCGTTGGTGACGACGGATCTGCTTTATGATGTGCCACTTGTGCTGGAAGATGCCGGACTGGGCGATTACATCGTGGATCGCCTTAAGTTACCGGCCACGACGCCTGATTTAGAACGCTGGCGGGCGATGATCGCGCAGATGCGTTCAGCCGAGAAGCCGCTAAAAATTGGCATCATCGGCAAATACGTTGAGTTACATGACGCCTATATGAGCGTCAAAGAGGCGGCATTCCACGCCGCTACCGCGCTCGATCATCGTATTGACATTCGCTGGATTCACTCCGGCGATCTTGAGAAGAATAAAGATCACGGCCTACGCGATCTGGATGGGATCATCATACCGGGCGGCTTCGGCTATCGCGGGGTAGAGGGTAAGATCGTCGCGGCGCGTTATGCGCGAGAGAATGACATCCCGTGTCTGGGGCTGTGTTTGGGGATGCAGGTATTGTCTATTGAATTCGCACGGAACGTAGTGGGTTTAGAAGATGCCAACAGTTCCGAATTTGAGTCGCCGGGCAAACATAATATCATTGATTTGATGCCTGACCAGCGCGGCATTACCGATCTAGGCGGTACGATGCGGTTGGGGTTGTATCCGTGTCATCTGGTGTCCGGCACCATAGCGGCCAATGCTTATGCAGAGCGCGAGGTTATTGAGGAGCGTCATCGTCATCGCTTCGAGTTCAACAACACGTATCGCACGGCTTTTGAGGAGAATGGCGCGGTCTTTAGCGGGCTGAGTCCTGATGGGCGACTGGTGGAGATCGTGGAAATTAAAGACCATCCGTTTATGCTCGGTTGTCAGTTCCACCCGGAGTTTTTAAGCCGACCCAACGAACCACATCCGCTTTTCAAGGCATTCATAGAAGCGGCCATTGATCGTTGTTCCGTCCGCACGACGGAAACGATGCAAACTTAGCGCGTGTCCCGTTTTGGTGATAGATTTTGAGGAATGAATAATGGATATTGCCGGTTATATCGAATCAATGCCCAAAGCGGAGCTGAATATTTCGCTAGAAGGCGCTGTGAGGGCGGAAGCATGGTTGATGGTCGCCGAGCAGAACGAAATCATGGTGGAGGCGCGGAAGCCGTACATCGCCACCCGTGATCTTCTGGAAAAGCGCGACACGAACCGTCTGGACGAATTGGTGCAGGGAGTTTGTGGTTGGTTGCGTTATCCGGATGATCTGGCACGTATTGTATACGATGCCGGCCTCACACTCTCTAAACAGAATGTGAAGTATGCCGAGATCAGCGTCAACCCGTCGCTTTTCATGCCGGGCAACATGACGTTTGATACCTTCATGACCGCGCTGAATGATGGCCGTGACCGCGCACAGAGAGGGTGGGGCATTATTATTCGATGGAATCTAGTCGTCTCACGCGAAGAGCCGCGCCGCGCCGACGAAGTGATGCGTATGGCGTCGAGTGCGGCGGGTAAGAAACACCACATTGTCGGCTATGGGCTGACCGGACGCGAGGACGCGCAACCTATCGGACAGTTTGAACGAGCGTTTCAGACCGCAGAAAAGAAGAACGTGCCGACCTTCACTCGCTCCGGTGAGATTGCGGGCGCAGAAGCGATTGACGAAGTGCTGGCGCATCTTGCACCGGATCGAATCGTTGATGCGGTGGGTCTGTTGGACAGTCCAGCCGCTATTGCGGCGATCATCGAGCAAGATATAGCGGTCATCGCCACGCCGTCTCGCGCCAAAGCGCTGAAGAAGTTGAACGAAAGCGGCAGTTATCCGCTACGTGCTCTATTAGATCGGCATCTCGCGTTGACGTTGAGCGCCGACCTGCCAGAGATATTCGGGCAGAATACGACAGATGTGTATTTGCAGGCCGCACGGGATGCTGACTTGACGATGGATGAGATCGATCAACTGGTACTCAACGGATTGCAATATAGTTTTCTGGACGAACCGACCAAAGCCGAGTTATCGGCGATGTTTCTTAATGAAATCAGCCAACTGCGGAAAGCGATGGAGCAGGGCGAGTCACCCGCAGAATCATAAGAATAAATCTGATAAAAGCCGGAGAATTACCAATGATGTAAGGTCTTCCCCGGCTTTTTGTTATATGTCTTCACGAAAATCCACGAAACGATAACCGACTCCGCGCTCCGTCAGGATATATTTAGGCTTCGACGGATTCTCTTCTATTTTCTCGCGCAGATAGTTGACGTACAGCCGGACGTAGTGTGATTCGTCGCGGTATTCATAGCCCCAGACTTTAGCCAATAGTTGATCGTGTGGCACAGTCCATCCGGCATTTTGTATCAGATGATACAGGAGTAAATACTCGGTAGGGCGTAGCTTGACGCGCTTGCCGTTGACGATCACCTCACGCCGGTTGAAGTCTACCTGTAGGCGATCATCAATCGTCAAGATCGCTTGTCCGGGAGCTGACGACGGCATCTCGGCACGACGTAAGACGGCTTTGACGCGGCTGGATAGTTCGCGCGGGCTGAATGGCTTGGTGACATAATCATCCGCGCCCAGTTCGAGTCCGTAAACGCGGTCATTCTCTTCGCCTTTTGCGGTGAGCATAATGACCGGAATATTGGAGAATTCGCGCAACATCCGCAGAGTTTCAAACCCATCAAGATTAGGCATCATCACATCAAGCAGGATGGCGTCGGGTAGCTTAGTTCGCACGGCGTCCAGTGCCTCTAAGCCGTTATGCGCTTCGATGACCTGATAGCCTTCAAGTTCAAGATTCATCCTTATGAGACCGATCACACGTGGCTCATCATCAACGATAAGGATGCGTTTGCCTTCTCTTTGCTTGCTTTTTGGTATGTTTTGCATGGTTTCTTCTAGTCATTACGGAACGGCATCGGGAATTCAATCTCTTCGTCAGGACGCGGTAGCACCTGTATATAGTTGACGCGATGCATCGGAAAGATCACCGTCGTGACGCCTTCATCAAGCATACCTAAGTCTTTGTCGGTGCGCTGGCGCGGGTTTCTGCACAGCACAGTGACATCTTGCGGCGACGGAAGTTCATCAACTTCCGCCTTGATTGGTTCCGAATCAGCGATATGTACTAAGACCGTGTGCATGGAAACTCCGTGTTATCTGAAATAAAAATGTGCAATCAGTTTACCAAAGTGTATCTCGTCGCCATCGCGCAGTACGCGCGGTTGATCCGGAGCGAGACGCTGGCCGTTCAGATTGGTGCCGTTAGAACTGCCGACATCGACTAAAGTTAGCACATCGTCACTGCGTTCAATGGCGGCATGAATGCGTGAAACACCTTTTTCAAGTGCGCCATAAGGCGTTAAATCGACATCGGGCTGGCGAGTGCTACTGGTATCGGCGCGACCAAACACAATGCGCTCAGCCAGTTCTACGACGAGCGGGTTATCAGTATTTCGGAAGTGTATCACCACTGATCTAATCTGCCCGACGCTGGCCGAACCCCATGTCGCTTTAGCCGAAAACTCAGAAAGTGCATCCTCGAAGCGGCGTGTCGGCAACGTCGAGTCCAGCGCATCGGATAGGTTATCGCCACACTCTTCGCAGAACAGCACGCCTTCAAGGTTTTTATGACCACAGTAAGGGCACAGTTTCATGGTTATTCCTCTGCCTCGTCACTGTACTGGCGAGTTTGATCTCCACCATCCAATAAGTGACGGGTTTGATATTTCAGCGTTTTGCGTCCACGCTCGGAAAATTGCCGCGTGCTATGGATGCGTCCGGCTTCTTCGCTGGCTTGTTGTGCCAATTCCTCCTGTCCCATCGCCAGAAAGCGCGTTGCAAGGTTTTTCAGACGTTTCGTTGCTTCGTCAGCGTCACCTTGTTCGATGGCTTCTTGAGCGCGTTCTTGCAGTTTATAAAGCGTCAACTTACTCAGCGCTTCTAATATTGTGGATGGTGTCTCCTCACGTGTCGGTTCGTGCTGTGTGTTGACCACAATATCATTTACATCATAGCAGATCGGAGGATCACTGCTCAAGACATTTCCTTCGGCGGCGATGCGGGCAATGTGACAGCGCCCAACCTCCATATTGGCCGGTAGATTAATCTGAAACAGAACTGAGATAGGGCGGTCAATCTGTAGACTGCCTAATGGGATGATGTTGTTGCCGACTTTTAATGGCTGTGGTGATGGTGATAGGCGGAAAGCGGATTCTAACTTCACGCCGGCGTCTACCGCGACGAAGAAAGACATGCGCTCCGCAAACGCATTGACCAGACTGCGCACATGGTCATTGAGGAAGCGCACGACGGCATTCGCTGAGGTGATGTAGGAAGATGTGCCGCCACTGCGCGAGGCTAGATCGTCAAGGAACTGATCGTTCCAATCATGCCCCAAGCCCATCGCACTGACGCCGATACCTTCGCGTGTCAGTTCATCCACTAATTCGAGTGTGCGTTCCTGATCGCCGAATGTGTGTCCGTCCGTCAGCAAGATGATGTGATTGACCAGATCATTTTGCAGGAACTTGCGGCATTCAATAGCGCCAGCTTCTAGCCCTTTGTGTATCTCTGTGCCGCCGGAAGGCGCGATCAAGCTAACTTTCGCTTTGAGTGATGGTTTATCTTTAGCGGGCGTCGCTTCGATGATCGTCTCAGAGCGGTCATTGAAGGTGACGACGGATAGAATATCCATGTCTGATAGATTGTCGATGATTTGATGCGCGGCGATCTTAACTTTTTCGATACGTGCGCCCTTCATTGAGTTGCTTTGATCCAAAACCAGCGTTAAATTCAGACGGGTAGGGCGATTTTTGATCTCCTCTTTAGCGGCTGGATCGGGTTGAATCTTGGTCAGCAAGTAAATAACCTGCGGTTCGTCAAGAACGCGCAAAGTTTTGCGGCTGGATAACGTCCGCATGGTAAATTCGTAAGTGCTGGTACGCGGCCTGTCATCATAAGCCTGCCGTCTGTGCGCGTTCGATAAAATCTCGTGCGCTAGCGCGACCTCTTGAAATTGGGCGGCGGCGGCGGCATTATTCGGATTTTTATCCGGATGCAACCGATTAGCGACATTGCGATAAACAGACCTTATCTCTTTCACAGAAGCGCCTTGCGGCACACCGAGAACACGGTAAGGGTTCTTATTCCAGTTTGTCATGATAGTTTGTCGTCTATGAGATTTTCAACAGGATGATTGTGATATTGTCCGTCCCGCCATTATTCTTCGCTAATGCGACCAACTTATCACAGGCTTCCTGCGGATTAGAAGTATTGAACGCGATTTCATACAGATCACGCTCTTCTAATTGTCCCCACAGCCCATCACTGCACAGCAATAATCTGGAATTCACCGGCAGTCGCCGTGTCAGCGTATCGACTTCGACGGATTCGTTTTGTCCCAGAGCGCGATATAAGACATTTTTCTGCGGATGCGTCTCCGCTTCTTCCCGCGTCAGTTGATTCAACTCGATCAGGCGCTGGACGAGTGAATGATCGCGTGTGATCTGCTCGATACCTTCCGATGTCATCAGATAGGCGCGGCTATCACCGACATGGGCGACGTAAGCTAAATCGTTCATTACCGCCACCGCAGTGACCGTCGTGCCTCCGTCAGGCACGCTATCCATCACGCCTTTGTTGGACTTTTGCACCCCCTCCACCAGCGCCTCACCAATAGGGGGGAGGTTTTCTTGTGCTGTGCCGCTGATGATTGGCATGTAGATGCTACTAGCGACGTGCGCGGCGATAGTGCGTGTCGCAATGGCTGACGCTTTTTCGCCTTCCTGATGCCCGCCCATGCCGTCAGCGACAACGAATAGCCCGAAGTCGGGGTATTCGTCAACGCTGGTGCTGGCGCTGAAGAAGGACAGCACCGCATCTTGATTATTACTACGCACCAAGCCGACATCGCTGGCCTGACCGAATACGATGCTTCCGCTATTGACCGACGACAACTCGAATATATCCGCTTGTTCTAACGGGCGTGTCATGCCGTCTTGAGCGCTGTTGAGCGCGGCAGGACGCACCGGACGGGTTTGCGGATCGAAGTCTTGCGGGTCTTCGCTCAGTTCGGCGGTTGCATTGGGGTCGATTAGCTCATTGCCTCCGCCTTCTTCAGTCACATTGGATGCTGAGTCTGCCGGTTTTTCGATGGGCATTTCCTCAGAGGTTTTGCCAAATATACGGCGAAATAAGTCCATGATTGTCTCCTAGCCCACCAACGGGAATGCGTATAGTTTATAATCCATCGAACCAATGAGGATCAAGCGGTCATCAACGACCTGCGGGATGCCGGTGATCGCGTTACCAGTTTCGTACCGCCAGCTTTCTTTGCCATTCTTGGCTTCAATGCAGTAGAAAATGCCATCCGTGCCGCCAAAATAGATTTTGTCATTGTGCACGATAGGCGTGGCGACAATTGGCTGTTCCGTCGTGAAGCGCCAACGCTCTTTGGAGGTATCGCTATTGAAAGCGTACAGATTGCCATCCACACAGCCGAAGTATATCGTATCGCCGTTGTCCGACAATGCCACTGATGATATGACCGGCTTGCCCACACGGGCACGCCATACGGTATGACCGCCTGTAATATCGACAGCGTACATATTGCCGTCAAAGCATCCGACGTAGCAGATACCTTCTTTTTCGTTGACGATAGGTGAAGATGAAATCTGCCGCGCCCGCCGTGAGATGTCCATGCTCCATTTACGCACGCCGGACAGTTCTAGCCCCCACAGCTCGCCGCCTTCTGTGCCGACAATAACCAGATTATTGGTGACATAAGGCCGGGTGCGGACTTCGGCGTTGACATCAGTTTCCCACAGCACACGCCCGCTACCAGTGGCTAATGCGTATACTTTGCCGTCATCACTGCCGAAGAAGACGTGATCGTGTGCCAGACGTGGCGATGAACGGATCCGTCCGCCGGTGGTGTATTTCCACGCTTCGCGCCCCGTCTCGATGTCGATGGCATAGAAGTTATGATCTTCCGAACCGGCGAAAACCAATCCGTTTTTAGTATCAACGACGGGTGTCGTCGCTACGCCGCCCATCGTGGCATGTTTCCACTGGAAATCGCCATCGTCGAGACTTATTGACCATATATTGGTGTCATACGATCCAACCAGCACACGGTCATTATGCACCGCCACGCCACCCCGTATTTCGTCTTCCGTCTGGAAAGTCCAGCGCGGGCCATAGTTGGAGGCTGATAGTTCATCATCGAAGAAGCTCGTCCCATCTTCACGTCGCCGACTGGTCACGCCCGGAGCAGAACCAGCACCACCACCATCACGCAGTCGAATGAGGTCTTGCTTCATCTCTTCGCATGTTTGATAACGTTGTGAAGGGTCCATGTCCAGCGCACGATCCAGTATCTTTTGCAGATATTCCGGCGCATTCGGGTTGAAATCACGCAAAGGGCGCTCGCTGAAGCTGAAGGGCTGTTCGATGCGCGGGTCTTTGCGTGTTACAATGTGATGGATCGTCGCGCCCAATCCATAGACATCGCTCAGTGGACTAACATCGCCCTTATATTGCTCGGGCGCGGAGTAGCCCTCTGTGCCGATCATAGTGTTCTTGACGCCACTGACGAATATTTTGGCGATGCCGAAGTCGATCAGACGGGCTTTGCCCAGACTATCCGCCATAATGTTCGCCGGTTTAACGTCGCGGAAGATGATCGGTTTTGGCTGTGTGTGTAGATAGTGCAACACATCGCACAGATCAATTGACCATTCGATGATTTTCTCCATCGGTAATTCGCGGGTCTTGCCGAGCAAAACCTCAAGGTCGCTACCGTTGACGAATTCCATAACCAGATAAGCGCGGTTGTTCTGGTCGAAAAAGTCATAAATTTTTGGAATGGTAGGATGTGTGAGCGTTGCTAAAATATTGGCTTCGCGCTGGAATGTCGCTAGAGCTACCGAGCGCACGTTAGGGTCTTTTGAAGCATAACGCATCTCTTTGATAGCGACGAGGCGCTTCGCTTCAAAGTTCAAGTCGCGGGCGCTGTAGACAGCACCCTGTCCGCCACCGCCGACGATGCCCAGTATACGATAGCGATTCCGTAAAATACTGTTGGCGTTTAGCCCACCGTCGATTGATGCGGTTTTACCGTCATTTGCAGTGTTGCCAAATTGCGTTGTTTCTGGCATATCCCTATACATCCGTTTATGATTGCAGGAAAATGAAAAAATGAACTCTCAACCCATTATATTAGACACATATCAATACCGCAATCAATCAATGGCGCGGGAATGTCAGACGCTATCAATTTATATACATATCCCGTTCTGTACATCTAAATGTACTTACTGTGCATTTAACACGTATACCAAGATGGAAAATCTGATTCCGGCGTTTGTCGATGCACTGAATCGAGAGATTGCCTATGTCGCCAGAAATAACCCTTATAAGACTGTAGGGACGGTGTTCTTTGGGGGCGGGACGCCGACTCTGTTGAGTACGGCGCAATTCGAATCAATCCTATCGGGTATCCGGCAACATTTTACGCTGTCGCCGAGCGCAGAGATCACGACGGAAGCCAACCCAAACGACTTGTCGATTGAATATTTATCGGGATTGCGACGCGCCGGCATCAACCGTATCAGTATCGGGATGCAATCTGCCAACGATGAAGAATTACGTCTGTTCGCGCGACGGCATGACCGGCATACCGTGATTGCGGCGGTCAAAATGGCGAGATTAGCCGGATTTGATAATATTAATCTCGATCTCATCTACGGTGCGCCACGACAGACAATGGCGACATGGCAGGATACAGTTCAGACGGCGCTAGCGATGGATGTTCAACATTTCTCACTTTACGCGCTCGGCTTGGAGGCGGGTACACCGATGGACGATTGGGTCAATAGTGGTCAGATGCCGGAGCCAGACGACGATCTCGCGGCGGATATGTACGACTATGCGACGGAACAACTAGCACAGGCGGGGTATCAACAATACGAAATCAGTAATTGGTGCCGTGATGATCTAATGTGTTGTCACAATCTGCAATATTGGCGTAACGAACCATACATCGGGGTAGGGCCGGGCGCACACGGCTTCGCGGCGGGCGTACGTTATGCTGTGATGCGAGCGCCTGCTAAATATATTTCCACAATGCTGGCTGATGACAATGCGACACTAGATTTTCCGTTAACTCCTGCTGTGGATGAGGCGAACCAGTTGAGCGTCATGGATGAAATTGGCGAAACGCTTATCATGAGTTTTCGGCTGTTGGACGAAGGCGTGCATTTGCCGTCATTTCAGAAGCGCTTCGGCGTGGATTTGATGGATTTGCACGGCGAAAAGATGGCAAAATTCCTAAAAGACGGCTTACTGATTCGGCAGGATGAACGAATCAAACTCACGGAAAATGGCCGCCTACTGAGCAATATCATCTTCCGTGAGTTGATTTAGCCATCACATCATTTTGTGTGGATCAATACGTCGGTGTTGCGTAATTGATGAATAGAGCGCACACCGGCGCACAACATGGCGACTTCCAACTGACGGCTAGTGATGCGTATGAATTGATCAACGGCTTCAACGCTATCGTTCGCCACCTTGAGGAAAGGCCCGGCCATACCGCCCAGTGTCGCGCCCAGAGCGACAGATTTGGCGATGTCGATACCGTCACGCAGACCGCCACTGGCAAACACCGGTAAATCGGGGGCGGCTTTTACTGCATACTGTATTGCCTGTGCTGTCGGGATACCCCAATCGCTGAATGCGGCGGCCACCTGCGCGTGAAATGCCGAAGGTGCGCGATGATATTCGACTTCACTCCATGATGTCCCACCAGCACCGGCGACATCAATCGCGGCGATGCCGGCATCTTTGAGCTGGCGCACCGTCCGCTCGGAAAATCCCCAGCCAACCTCTTTTGCGATCACCGGCACATCAGATTGTCGAGCGATGATTTCAACCTTTTTGAGCAATCCGGCAAAATTCGTGTCGCCTTCCGGTTGGACGGCTTCCTGTAGCACGTTGAAATGCAGGATCAGCGCCGACGCCTCGACCATGTCAACTGCCCGCCGACACTGATCGATACCGTAGCCGTAGTTCAATTGTACCGCGCCGACGTTGGCGAAAAGCACGATATCGGGGGCGATGTCGCGCACGTTATAGCTTTCGGCGAGCAGGTCATCTTCGATGGCCGCTCTCTGCGAACCGAGTCCCATCGCTATATTGTGCACCTGCGCCGCTTCCGCTAGATTGCGATTGATGCGCCGTGCTAACTCGGTGCCGCCGGTCATCGACGAGATCAATAATGGCGATTTCAACGTCTTGCCGAAAAGTTCTACAGAGGTGTCTATGTCGTCTAAGTTGAGTTCAGGTAGCGCATCGTGTATGAAGCGGAAGTCATCGAGTCCGGTCTTGAGGCGCGGGAATTGAACGTTTTCTTCCAGATTAATCCGGATGTGATCGACCTTCCGTGTCTCGGTTGTGGGAGGGATATTTGTCATTAAAAGTCGTCCTTATACTACATTACACTGGTACAGGGGGTGTTTATCGGTATAATGTTGCCTACTGTCACAAGTTAAAAACATCCTAACATCGGGAGGGAATTATGGCATCCGTTGAGGAACGTGTAAAGGCTATCGTAGCGGAACTACTCGGCGTAGACGAAGAGCGTGTCACGTCTAACGCGAACTTTCGTGATGATCTGGAAGCCGACTCGCTCGATCTGGTCGAGCTGATCATGGCATTTGAAGAGGAGTTCGGCGGTGAAATCACCGACGAAGATGCGCAGAAGATCGAGACAGTCGGGCAGGCTGTCGAATATATCACCGAGCGCATGTAAATCACGCAAGCACTATTTGCTAACAGGGTCTGACGACCTTGTTAGCGTGTTTATCGCCATTGACATACCCACCGCAAGAACGAATAAAAATCCACCCCAGCCAAATATCACCGGCATACTGAACCCGATTAGCAAATTACGCGCCGCCAAAAGACCGGCGAAGCTACAAACGATTGCCCCCACGCCGATAAGATTTATCAGCCAGCGAGTATAACGCATAAACCAACCGGAAAGCGCCACCATTGTCCCGAGTACAGCGGCAGAGAACAGGATGGCTTGTTGCTGGTAATTCGTGTTTTGTGGTTCGGTCAGGATTTCCAGCGGTGGGAATATCGCCGCAAGTAAAGCTAGCAGAACAGCGTAACCCGCCCAACGTCCACGCCCGTTTGCATTGAAGTTATATCTGACGTGTAGAGCGAGCATCCAGATAAGTAACACCAGCGCCAGCCGCAACATCAGCGCCGTCTGCATCGGATGTGAGGTGTTCTCTGCGACGGGATGCAAAGTGACCCATTCGGCGAGGTCATAGGCGTTGAATGATAACGCAACCGGCGGTGTGTTGACCCATGTCAGCGTATACGCTCCGCCTGCTAATATCAGCAGAATAAAGATAAGCCATCTCAACGCATCTTCTCCCTGATCGCGTCAAAGCGTTCGATTATCTGATCGTCCTCACGCTTTTGCATCTCAAAATAATTGACCATAAAATCACTTCGGCGCTGGCGCAAAGCTAGCGGTGCGACAGCCCGCATATCGTCCATCGTAGCGAGAACGCGGCCATCAGAGGCGGCGTGAGCGCGTGCCGCCTCAAACATGGTATATTCGGCTCGTGCGGAGTCGATCTCCAATTCACTCACCAACTGTAAGCCGCCTTTCAGCGCCTTTTCGTCGATGTCGGTTTTCTTCAGTAACTCACGAGCGGCGACGACCTGTTCCTGCGCTTCTGTTGTCGCCCATTCCCATTGACGGACGAATTGTTGCGGGTTCTGGCGATAACTCTTGACGCGCCTGTAAACCTCCAGCCGTTCTTCAGCGATGGTCAACCCGCTAACGTTGACGCGCAATCCGAAGCGATCCATAATTTGTGGGCGCAGACGACCTTCTTCAGGGTTCATAGAACCGATCAGGACAAAGCGTGAGCGATAAGTGCCGACCATCGCGCCACGTCGTACTGTGTATTGTCCTTGCGCGGACGCATCAAGGATCGCGTCGGTGATCTGGTCATCCAACAGATTAACCTCATCGATGTAAAGCAGATTATTATCCGCACGCGCCAGAATACCGCGCTCTAATCGAATTTCTTTACGTTGCACCGCCACCCGTTCGTTAATCCCGCCGACTACATCCTCAAGCCTTGCATTCAACGGCAACTCAACCAGCTTGACCATTTCATGATGTGATATTGGTTCGCCAGCATGATACTTTTCGTAGCAGTCAGGATACAACATCCGGGCATCTTCGCTTTGTAAATCATCAGCGAGAACGCCTTCTTCACAGTCGCTAACTTCAACTTCCGGCAGGATGCCGGTCAGACTGCGGACGGCAGTTGTCTTGGCGATGCCGCGCGGTCCGATCAACAAAACCCCGCCAACTGATGGATTAACGACAGACAACAATAGCGCCGTCCGCATCTCGACTTGTCCGACGATTGCGAGGAAAGGGTAGGGCAGGTTATCCGCCAATCCAAAATCAGGAGCATGAGCCTCCAGTACACGCTCTGCGCCGGCTTCTTCGAGTAATTTGACGAGCGCGGATGTCTTAACCACCGTGTTCAGCTTCCTGTTGGCGCTGTTTCTTGCGGAATTCTTGCCGTTCTACGGCGGCGTCTGCCCTGCGGCGCTGTTCATCGGTCTCGTAAACCAACGACGGCACCTCTGTTGGTCGGCCATCATCACCCAGCGCAACGAACACGAGATAGGCAGTGTTCGATAGCCGCGACGTACCTTCAAGTGGATTCTCCGTGATGACTTCAACGCGCACCTCCATGGAAGTACGCCCAACGTAAGTCAATTCGGCATTAAACGTGACCAGCATCCCGACATGAATCGGTTGCATGAACGTCATCGAGTCGATGGCGACGGTGACGCTAGGGCGGCGTGAATGGCGCAAAGCGACAAAACCGGCGGCTTCGTCTACCAGTTTCATAATGACGCCGCCGTGCACGTTGCCTAATCCGTTGGTATCCTGCGGCCCCATGACCACATTCAAAGTCACGCGGGAGTCTGATATTTTTTTCGCTTGCTCTGTCATGTTGATTCCTTCATTTGGCTCGACTACATCATGATTGATTATAGCATCCGTCAGGTTAACACGTCTTGATAAACGCGCAGAAGCAACTGCGCGGATTGTGCCCAGTTGAAGCGTTGGACATGCCGGAAGCCTTCTTCGATGCAGTGTTGGCGCAGAGCGGAGTCACTCAATAGGCGCTCAAGCCCATCAGTTATCGCTTCGATGTCGTAAGGGTCAACGGTCAAAGCGGATTTTCCGGCGACTTCCGGCAAAGAAGATACATTTGATGTTAAAACCGGCGTTCCACAGGCCATACTCTCCAGAACCGGAAAGCCGAACCCTTCATAAAGCGATGGAAACGCGAAAGCTGTCGCGTGAGTATAGAGATCGGGCAGGTCTTCATCGGCGACAAAACCGAGAAAATGCACGGCGTCGCTCACACCTAGCCGATGAACTGCGTCATAGATGGGCGTGTCGAGCCAGCCTTTAGCGCCAGCTATGACCAGTTGTATCTCATATCCACGTTCGCGCAGTCGAGCAAGAGCAGTCACGAGGCGCTCATAATTTTTACGTGGCTGTACTGTCCCGATACTGAAGATATAGTCACCATCCGGCAAATTGTACCTGTCGCGCAGATGATCGCGGGGGCGTGTTGATGGCTTAAAGCGTTCATCTACGCCGCTCAATAACACGGTGATTTTATTCGACGGTGTGCCATACAATTCGATCAGATCGTCTTTTGTTGCCTGCGAGTCCGCTAATATATGATCCGCACGCCGCACGGAACGCGGCACAACGTCATCTAAATAGCGTTTGAGCGACGGTGTGGCTGTTTCTGGCACGCGCACAAAAGATAAATCGTGTACGGTCAGGATAGATCGTGTGCTTGATGTGAGTGGCGGTAGCACAAAATCCGTTGCGTGAAACAGGTCGATCTGGCCGGTGAACCAATTGACTGGCAGGGGCACGCGCAGACGATGCCACATACGAGCTAAAAACACCGGCGTGAGACGTGTGGGACGCCATTGAAAATTAGGGTTATATTCCGGCACTAACGGACGATCCGCCTGCAACCCGGCAACGAGGAGCTTATATTGATTTTGCGTACCGCTATGAGTAAGCGCCGAGACTAAATCGCGCACATAGCGACCTATCCCGGCACCTTGTTCATAAGCCGGTGTGTAATCAATCCCTATGGTTGCCACAGCGCATCAATCGACATCGTTGAATGTCCAGTAGCGATTGGCGAAGAAATTCCACAGCATCACCACGACCATAGCGATCAACTGGGCGACCACACTACCGATGCTCTTCTCGCTAACCGGATCAAGTGTGAATGTTGCGTTGAAGACCTGAATGAGTGGCTCTAGCATCGGCGCGATCCATGCGCCGATGGAAACGTACATCAACGTAATCCATAATGTGCGTGCTGACCAACCTATGACGCTGATGAACGCAAACTGTACGAGCTGGCGGCGCTTGCTTCTGGAACGGGACTCCGGATATACCCAGAGCATCGTCCATATAAAATTACTGACTACAGCGGCAATGAATGCGATTGTCGTCGCTACCGCCACATTGAAATGTAACGGGATAGCGAAAATTTCCATGTTTAACGGCAATGTGGCGAGGCTAAATCCCAATGGGCTGGAGATATAAGCCGCTGGGGGTAAAAATGTAACCTGTAACAAAGCCAGTAATCCGAGATCGACGACTGCGCCGGTGATACCGACAATTGCAAACTTGATAAAGCGTTCCAGTTCTTTCGCCTTCTCGCCACCGAACCGCGCCGCAATAGCTTCGATGATTTTATCAATCGGCGTGTGAAATCCCCTGGTTGTTTGCCCTGTCACGGCCTCATTACTTTCGGTTATACCAGCTTCTGATCCCGTCATATCACCTTAAAGCCTGTCTTACCGCTCACATCTCGATGCAACGCAACTAACAAACCCAGCATCACACCCACATGAATAAACACATTGTTGACGTACAGGTTATCCAAAAAACTGTGGATCGATAAATAAGTCCATGTGCCGATCAATCCGATCACGATATAGCGCGATATGATGTCGGGGTGTGTACGAGCGTGCCAGCTTGATGCGAAAATCGTCACAAATAAAGCAAGGTATCCTGCGAGGCCAATAATGCCAGCCTCACCCAGAACATTCAAGTAGTAATTGTGCGCGTGCTGTAGCGATAGAGGCCAGTTCAGCAAGCTGTAATTCGCATAAGCCACATCGTAATTGCCCATGCCAACGCCTAACCATGGGTGATCTGTCGTCATGGCGATGGCTGTTTGCCAGTGTGCCAGACGCTCAATGACTGCGTAGTTCTCTATTGTGATGAATACGCCGCGCACATCGCGGATAACCAATAAGTCCTGTACGGCTGATGTTAGGCGTTCGGCGATTATTGCCGGTAAAATGCCGCTTATCAGAACAGAGCTACCCAACACAGCTAAAACTAGCAAAACGATGACATTCTGCCACGTCCGACGGGGTAGGGCGACTAAAACGATAGTTGATGAAGCAACAAAACCGAGCCATGCACCACGGCTCCACGAAGCGATTAAAGCGCTAACGATGATTACGGAAGCGATAGCGTAAAACATCGCGATGGCAAGGTAGCGTATATCACGGGATTTCAACAAATATAAGTGTGTATAGCCCAGTGTCATCATCAAAGTCAATGGGGCGATGATGCCCATGAACCCGCCGAAGGGGTTGGGCTGTCCGAAAGTACCGAAAGCGCGAAAAAAGTCGCCCGGGATCATCAGATGATCCGCGCCACTACCACCAAAAAAAATGTAGATACCGACAATCGCTTGAGCTACTCCGGCGACGGTCAACGCGAACACCAACCAGCTATAAGACACCTTGCTATTGATGGTGTAAACCAGCATCACAAAGGCGATTACCCACTTAAACCATTCCGTCAACCAGTGACTAAGTGATGTCGCATTGAAGACCGTCAATGCAGTCAAGACGATGAAGCCGACCAATGCGAACACAACAGGCAATGCCGGCAGACGGAGCGGTGTTTGGCGGGACATGATATGTCGTGACAGCCATACGCCGATAAAGAATAGGAATAGCATCTGACCGATGTCAAGCGGCAGGGCGATAGGTGATTCGGTGGCTATCAGCGTGCGAGCAGGCGCTAAAGTGAGCAGAAAAATCAGCGCGACAACGGGCTTCGTGAATGACAACAAGCCGATAAGCAAAAAACCAGAAACGACAACCACCGCGAGCGCATCAACGCTTACGATTAAGATGCCAGACAGGACAGCCAGCGCGAAATATAAGATTTCTTGATAGCTACGTTCCGAGCGTAGCCGGGTGCTTATCGCCGTCACACCAACTCGCGGAAGTAATCTATCGTCCGTTGCAGGCCGTGTTCAAGATCAACGCGGGGTTGCCAACCCAATAATTCCCGAGCTCGGGCAATGTCTGGTTGCCGCGTCTGTGGATCACCTTTGATGCGTTCGTCGACGTAGGTGATCCCGGCGGCGTTTTCTGTGATTTCGTTGACGAATTGTGCGAATTGCAAAATTGACATCTCTGATGGGTTGCCGATATTCACAGGTAAATGATAATCTGCGTGGAGCAGACGATATACGCCTTCGATGAGATCATCGACGTATTGAAAACTGCGCGTTTGTGATCCGTCACCGTATATCGTTAGTTCCTGTCCGCGTAACGCCTGCCCGATGAAATTAGGGACAACGCGCCCATCATCCAGACGCATACGTGGCCCGTATGTGTTGAATATGCGGACAATGCGTGTATCAAGATCATGCGTGCGATGATAAGCCATGACCATTGATTCGGCGAACCGTTTTGCTTCGTCATAAACACCGCGCGGCCCGATGGTATCCACGTTACCGACGTAAGTTTCCGGCTGTGGATGTACCAGTGGATCGCCGTATATTTCCGATGTGGAAGCAAGTAAATATCGTGCATTTTTTTGCTTAGCCAACCCCAGCGTGTTGTGTGTGCCTAAAGCGCCCACTTTGAGGGTCTGTATCGGATAGTTTAGATAATCTATCGGGCTGGCTGGTGATGCAAAATGCAATATCGCGTCCAGCTCGCCATCTACTTCGATGAAGCGAGAAACATCGTGCTGAATGAAAGAAAAACGCGGGTTGTCTTGTAGGTGTGCGAAATTGCGTACATCGCCCGTCAACAGGTTGTCCATAGCGATGACTTCATCACCTTCGGATATAAAACGCTCGCACAGATGCGAGCCTAAAAAGCCAGCTCCGCCAGTCACTAAAACGCGCAAAAGTCTATCTCCCAATTATATCTACCATGCCAACATGCCGAAGTTTACCATGCCACACTATGCTAATCAAACATGCACTAACCGCGCCCTGTTCTAGCATCGGTATGAGTATTCAACGTTGCAAGAATGCCGAGAAACAACATGAACACATAAGCTAAATCGATCACGAAGACGCTGTTATCAACCAGCCCGTGCGCTAGCAGATTAACGAAGCCGCCCGCAACGCCGACGCTCAACGCTAGATTCCATGATGTCCTAAGTTTGAATCTAGCGATCTGATCCGCAAGTAGTCTAGAGATGAAAAATACCGCCGCCATAAAATATAGAACACCGGCTACGCCGAGCCTTAACCAAAAGTCTAGGACGATATTATGTGGATGTGACAAATCCGGTTCTTCCCAAGCATCCGGCAGAATATACCTGCCGCGATATTCATACAAGAATTGATCCAGCCCAATACCTGTAATTGGATGATCTCCGATCATCTGTTCAGCGCTTTGCCACACGCGAATTCGATAGAAGTTCGTGCCTGATGTTAAGTCTAGCAAGCGCTCGAAGCGCGGCATTTGTACAGCGATCATGGTCGCTAGTAAGCCCAGCAGGAATAAAGCCGTGATAGGGCGTAAGGAACGCCTGCCGAATAGTGCCACTAAAACCGTGATTAGCGCGAACGGCAGGCCGAGAAAGATCGCGCCGGCACTTTGAGTCAATAACAATGCTGAACCAACCAGTGTCATCAAGATCAACATAGCGATCAATAGCTTTTTTCGATGTTGGAAAACTAGCGCTATAGCGATCAAGAATGGCAACACACGTCCCAGAAAAAGCGCCGCATTGTTTGGCGATCCGTAAACGCTAGCCAGTCGCCGTGCACCAGCTTCCGCTTCAATGAACGTGCCCGCCAACATCTGATAGATGCCGATTGTCGAAACGACCAACGCGGCGGCGATCACCGCAAATATCAAGCGCCGTAGCAGAACGATGTCCGGCTGTACATATCGCAAGATCAGGTAGAATATGGCCGGTTGTAGGAAGATCGTACGGAAATCGGTCAGCGCAACAGCGCGACGCTCGGAATAAGTCAGCGCGATTAGGCCGAGAATCAGCCACGCGATAACCAACCAATCGATAATCTCCAGTTTGACGCGCATCGTCTCAAATTTTCTCGGTGATGATTGATTACCGTTCCGATAATGTGTTGCCCAATTTGTCAACAAGCGAAAAACATACGCGGTAAATGTCAACATTAGCATCACTTCGACTGTCGGGAATGCGAAGCGATACAGCTCAACCGGAAACAGAAAAAATGGAGACCAGAAGGCGACCAGCAATAAGCCGATTCGAAGATCGTTGTAAATGATGAAGAAGAGCAACCCAGCAAGAAGTAGCGTGAATAATAGCCCGAAACTATGCCAATAAATCAATCCTGCCGTTAGCAGTGATAAAACGATCTGGACAGGTTCACGCTTGAAGAATTGTGGATAGCCATCATGCCATGTTGCCAGCAGACTCAGCATTAATAAGGTGGATGCTGTGAAACTCAAAAATATACGCGAGACATCATTTAATGGTCGCCATAGACGAGCAAAACGTGAGTGTAGCGGCCTCCATTTGAACTGTATAGCACTGACGGCGAAAGCAATCAATGAGACACTGAACGCGAACCATGCCACCGTAATCTGACCGGTATAAGATCGCCCTAAATCTCCTGAAGATACGGCAAATCCGACTATCGGCCAGCGTTGAAAAGGTTCATCCGGTATCAACTCATCCGCAGTGATCTGTAGACGGTGTTCACCTAGCGATAAACTATCGGCGAGAAGGATGTTTTTCAGGCGAGGCGTCAGTGTATCGCTACGCAATGCCAGATAAGCGTTACCATTCCCATCGGATGGCAGACGATTGGCCGATAAGCCGTTAACAGTCGCATATAAATTGGCGACATAATTATCTTGACGGGTGATGACTCCTATTCCGCGTCCGTAAAAATCGAATGTCAGATGGCTGTCCTGCACCCAACCAATGTCTGCGCCTGCTTCGCTGACTGTCCACGCACCATGATAGACGGCGTGCGGGTTGTTTGCATGATAAAATCCGTTGGTTGCTCGCCCTGCAAAGTAGGATATTGTATTGCCAACAGAATTGTAGAGCGGCGTCGGTTCGCCCATTGTATCGACCAGCGCGAATCCCCAGATAGGATCGTCGGGTTCTGCGTCGGGTTGCCACGACTCGATTAGCAGACCGCCCAACCACGGCCACTCGTCGTAAACGCGCCTTATTGCCTGATCTGTGTAACTGATTTGCCCTTCATGGTTAACCGTGCCCCATATCGAAGGGTCGCCGCCCCAATCATCGGGCAAGCTATTCCACCCCCAGCTACTCGCCCATAACATTTTTTCGCTGTCATCGTGTTCCAACATAATCTCTCGCAATGTGATAATGCGCGAGAAATTCAGGAAGTCGTGGCGAATGCGGCGATCATCAGGCGGAGAGTTGAATCCGTACGGTTTGCCTGCTATGGAATCACTCACGGCTTTTAATCCGAGTTGATACAAACCGCGCAAATAGATCGCTTCGTTGATATTACGTGGCCCGGATTCGACGGTTGGTGCGAGTGCGGCGGCGATGATATGCGCATCAGAGTCGTTACCGTGTGCGGCGTCATAAGCAGACCGCAACAACGCGATATAGTGCGCGGGGTTGGGATTTCTCCCTCCCCATGCCGAAGATAAGTTCGGCTCATCCCATATCTGGTAGTAGTGAATTTCATTGCCGTAACGCGCCGCAAATTCCCCGACAAAGCGGGCGAAGTCTGCGGGATTATCCGGAACTGACCAGTCAAATGTACAGCCGATACAATCGTGATTGGATGCCCAATCCGGCGCGTTGACCAATACCGGAATCATGCGCAGTTGTGGATAATCGGATAGCGCATCTAATATCTGATCCCATACTGACCAATCGAATTCATCGGGTATGGTTTCCACGTCCGCCCAATCAACAAATTGGCGTATCCATACGACGCCGAGTTCTCTCATCATATCGAGATTTCGTCGGAGTTCGTCCGGATCGTATTGCCGTAAATCGGCATTCACGCCGAAACGAGGTATGCGATAGGGCAGGTCGAGTGTGTTTAATGGATTCTCGTAACCGCGCAGGTTAAAATCACGCGATTCAATTGATGAAAAAAGCGCTACACTGCTACCCATTAAAGCGAATAAAGACGCGATCAAAACAATGGTCTGTCGCTTCATTCGACCCATACCGGTTTTGATGCCCGCCCGTCCTGTGTGATCTGATGGCTTTGTCCGGTCTCGACATTCACGATCCACAGATTGCCCATATAAATTAACGCGATGCGCCCGCCGTCCGGACTCCATGTGAAATCCTGTGCGAATTGGTCGGCACGCAGACCCGGTTGGTTACGCTCAGGGAATATGATTGTCGCATTGCTACCGTCACGATCAGCAATGATTAAATCATACTCGCCATTGATACTGGCATCCCATTGTCTGGCCTGTAGATAGGCCATGCGCCCGGCGATCTCACCTTCGTTTTGCGCGATATTGGGGGAGAACTTAGGCGTAGACCATATTCCCGTGCGCGGCACGATGTCGGCGCGATAACTACCATCGGCGGCGGCCATGCTGACGTTAAAAACCGGACTAGCTGTGGCTGGTTCGGTGCCGACTGGTGCGCCGTGCGTGGTTGCCAGTATAATCTGACTATCCGGCGACCACGAGACCGTCGTGCGCCATGACCAATCCTGCGCTGGCGGGCTGAAGTATTCATATTGCAATAGCGCCGCGTCCAGCGTGTTTTCTTCGATGTCAACTAACCCGATCCCATCAGCACGTATCCATACTAGCTTTTGACCATCCGGCGACCACGAATATTTCGTTCCCCACCACCCGGCGATTCCGCCTGATGACTGGTCGAGTATCATTTCAATACGGATTTGTTCGCCGGTATTGGGGTCAATGGACATCACCCATAGATCATTAAATGCCCGCCAACCGGGCGATGCTTGTTGACGCTCGGCTGTGGAGTAGCTAAACGTATTGTTGCGACCCGGAACCCAATCTGCGTAGAGAATATCCTGCGGTAAGAGTTGAATCTGTTCGGGGAAGGGTGCTAGTGAATCCGGTATGTACCATAAATTATTGAATGTGGCGTTGTTGTCTGTGCGCTGGGTGAACAGCAGTTGCCGACCATCTGCGGAAGCGGAGAAAACGCGGCCATCTAGCTCCCCAGAGCTGGTAATCGGACGCCGACGTGTGCTATCACCGCGCATGACCCATGCGTTGCTATTGTTGATATAAAATAGTGTTCCGCTAATCGTGACCGCCTCAAGTTCCTGTGATGGACTAACGAAGATGATTTCGTCTGTCGGCTCTTGTAACGTGAAACGTCTCACTTCGCGCGGTTGTTGACGGACATCGTTAACGATCCGCACACGATAACAGACTTCCTCTATCCCATTACGGCCAACCTGCGCGATCTGCTCTTGCTCGATTCCTTCTGCTAACTGCACCTGTTGTCGGAAAGGTATCTCTTCTTCTTCGCAATATTCTTCTTCGCGTTCCCTGATAACGGTGATACGCATTTCATCGGATATTTGCGTCCATGGTTCGGGATATACGCGGTCAAGGTCGGCCAATTCAACGCCGGCCTCACGCAAAAAGCGTTCGACGGTGGTTGGTTCGGTGTGCTGATAAACATATTCACTGCCATCAACCTGTAAACGCACCAGATAAGCCGGAACTTCCTCCGGCTGGCATCCGGCGATTATCGACGTAATCAAAAAGAATAAGGCCAACTTGTATCGCATATCATCCCCAATTACATACTCAAGTCTTGCGTAATACATAGATACGTGGATGTAATCCACGCAAGTTGACTTTGATAATCGACTCAGTAATCCATTGTCGATCTGCGGTAATTCGCGACATTAATCGAACTTCATGTGTAAGCAAGATTGCCCGACCATCACTGCTTAAAACGCGATGTATCTCCGATAAGACCGCAGGATACAGCTTTCGGTTCATGTCATGCGAACCGACCAATTGACCGAACGGCATATCAGCTGTGATAACATCGGCGATACCATGTGGAAAGGGTGATTTTGTCGCATCACCTTGTATTAGAGCGATCTGATGTTCCGCATCGGTTGTCATGCTTACATGGTTAGCGGCGATGTCGAGAGCCTCTTTATCCGCGTCAATCCCATAGTATTTGCGGCCTGTTAAAAAACCGTCATGTTCAATCAAGAGCGTGCCAGAGCCGCACATGAAGTTGATTACGGTGGAAGCCTCAGGCAGGATCAGGGAGTTCATAGCATATGCCGCAGGGCCGTTTAGCGCACCTTCCATGTCGTGAATGCGCCATTCTCGGGCGGAATACGGACGGGCTGTTGTACGCAACAATACTTGCCACTGACCGGATTTCTTACGTACACGTACCAATAGATCGGCATTGTTGTTTGACACGACTTGCAGACCGCCACACGCCGCGATTGTCTGTTTTAACCGCTCCATTATGCTGGAATCCGATCCAGCCGCGTTTAGATTCATCGTGCTGAAATTGTCGTTGTTCAGCACATGCTCCATAGCCTCCGTTAGGCGCTGAAAGTTCTGATGGCCTAACAGGGCTTTAGGGCGCGGGATGTCGTATGTCAACAACACATAAGCCGCATTAACCGACTTGAGCTGGTTTAAGCGCCTCAATTCACCGCGATATGCGAATCTCACTGCGCCGATATCAACTTCAACTGACGTGATGCCCAACTTATCAGCTAGCTCAGCTTGGCAGATGTTTTCAATGCCGGGCAGGACATCTAATTCGATGACACAATCAAACATGAGAGCCTCCGTTAAGAGGCTCCCATTTTATCATGCATCCAGACAAAAGTAGAGCTAATCAAACACCTGATTCACGATGTCGTTCAACGTACTGAGCGTGAAGAAGTTCATGGCGTTGATGCCGCCCTGTGTGTTCGGCGACAGGAAACCTTCACCGGATGGATCAACGTTGGGTGTTGTGCCTGAGATACCGTTATCCGGCAAACCACTCAAACCACGCCATACGTTAATCACCGGTACGTTATTACTCGCGCCAACGTCGATGATAACCTGATTGATTGCGTTGATTCCTTCCTGCATGGTGGCATCATTCGACGGATACAGGGTTAGCAATACCGGCACAGCATTAGCGCCTTTCGCCTGATTAATTGCCTGTGTCAGACGATCAGCAAACTCAGCCGGATTGGTCATATTCAGTGCGTCTTGATAGCCGACACCGATTATGACGGTGATTGCATTGCGCTCATTGATGTAGCAGACTAACTCCGTCTGACCCTCACACTCAGGACGCGGCGATGCCTGGATCATCTCATTGATGTTCGACAAACTGCGGCGTTGATCCAAGCTATTCTCAAAGCGTGTGATGACCGATTGCAACTGATCTGTACCGTCAGCCAACGTATAGTTACGTCCAGATGCGAACGGCGCGAGGAAGTTGGGATCTGTCGCTGTCTGGTCGCCGATTATCGCAATCGAACTTGTATCACGTGGCGTCTCTTGATCGGGATTGGTTGCGGCGTTATATATCTGCGTCAGATCAGACGACACTTCTTCAATGTCGGGCAGTATTGGCGTGATCGATTGCTGAGTGATCGACAGATTACGGCTAACTGGCACCGTCTCTTGACCATCATTCACAGTCAGCGTTACCGTGTAACTTCCGGTATTACCATAAGTGTGGGCAACATCCGGGGTAGGCAGATCGGTTTGGGATTGACCGTCGCCGAAGTCCCATGAGTAAGTGAAGCTACCTGTGCCGCCCTGTGCAGAAGCTACGAAAGTAAAGTTGAACGGATTATCGGGATTCTGCGATAAGGAGAAATCCGCGACAATCGGCTCGAGTTGTTCCTGCTCGATGGTGACGGTAGCATCGGCTGATGCGGTTGTACCGGCGC
>REDR01000111.1 GCA_007693385.1 Anaerolineaceae bacterium | reverse complement strand
TATAAAGCACAAATGGGCGTAGAGGCATTCGACGCGATATGGGATGAACACATCGGCACGCCACAGCCCGATTTTTTGAAGGATGTCGTGGCCGGGACGGGCGGCGATAATGGGCAAAACCCGCTGACAGCCGACGAGATGGAACCCATCTTGCAAAACACGGTTGTTGTGATGACGGCCATGCCGGAAAAGCGCGAGGAATGGTTACAGACGGTCAACGGGCGGATGCAAGGCGTGCCGGAAGGCGACGACAGCGCGTTCCTGTCGGCGATTGTCGGCTTACTGAAAGACGAGGACGCGACGCTCTCCGCCGATAATAAGCATCACGCCGTATGGACAGCGATCCAAGCGGGGATTTCTGACGGCGGTCAATCTGCGCCATCGACACCGCCGCCGCAACAAGTGGACATATCTACCGAACAGTTACAAGAGATGGTTCAAAACATCGCCCACATCCTCCAACATGATACCGACCAGAAGCCGGTCTTACGCGGCATCGTCAATCACAACCGTAATATCGCAGTTGGTATTGGCGATAAGACGGCGGCCGCCTTCTTTGATGCTGTGGTATCACTGATCGACGCCGACGGAGTCGATTCCGTGCCCACCCCTACGTTAGATGGTGCGTTCGCCGTCGCGTGGACGGCGTTATTAAAGATGTTACAATCTGACGTAGACGGTGGGAGTATGGGAGATGAATAAGCGATCATGGTGAGACAATCGCGTTATGTACGGGCGACCTGTCCGAGTTGCGGCACGGTGCAGGCTTTCGATAAGGCAAAAATTTGCGGCAACGTGAAATCGGGCGTACTCGGCGCGGACAAGTCAAAATCCGGTAAGAACAAGGATACGGTATTCGTCGTCTGTCAAAATCCGGATTGTCGTTGTCGTTTCAAATTGGAAATCGATTGCAGGGGATATTAAGCGATGAGTACACCACAACAAGACAAAGTTTTGGGTTTGCCGGATGATGTCAGCGTTGATGAACTCGAACCGGCGGAGTCCGAAGCGCTGACTGCCTCCGACGAGCGTTTGATTCAGCGCTTCGAGGAAATCGACACTAACGCCATCGAACGGTTGACGATGGGTGGTAAGCGATTGGTTGAGTGGGGAACGGCGGCCATCGGTATCTTTTTCGCGTCGTTGGCCTTACTAGATAATCCACAGGTACAGACCGCCTTCCAACAGAACTTACCACGTACAATTGGCATTCTGGCAGTAGTCGGTTATTTGCTGGCAATAATGTGTGGATTTTTCACATCCATCCCGATGCGTTTTCGCTATCGCTCGCATAGCCTGACTGATATGGAGCAAACGCTTCGTCGCATCTTCGATCGCAAGTACGTTTTGCTCTTATCTGGCTCGGCGTTTTTCGTGGCTGGATCGGTTTTACTGGGCATCCTGATCGTCGTTATCTTGCTATCTATCTGACAGCGCGTGTCGCGGCGGGGTATACAGCCACTTGCCTCGCCGCTTTTGTATCTGAGTTTCAGCGCAATTCAAGCTGACACGACGCCTCCAGCTTCCCGCGTTTGCGGCGCGGTCAAATCACCTGATTGACCAGTATCGCTTCTTGCAGAAGCGTGTGATGCTCCTGTGTGACGCCGGTGACGTAAAGCGCTAATTTCGTCCGTGTAGCGCCAACATAAAACGATGAACGGTTCGCCTCGTCCAGATCAAACGTATCCACGCCAATCAAAAACACGACTTGAGCATCGTATCCCTTCGCGCCGCGTGTCGTTGAAATCGTGATGTGGTCCGGGCAGAAAATGTAACTATCGCGGTCTTTTCTTCTGCCGTGCGGCATGATGAATCCCGCCAGATTATCCTGCCCTACTGCGGTGAGGATCGCATCCTGTAGCGTCCGGAATTCACGTTCGCTCTCGAACAAGATCAGCATGTCCTCCGGTCGCACCTGCTCATCGTGGATGAGCCGTTTGACCTCTTTAGCGATCCATGCGATTTCGTCTTCGCGTGTCGCAAAGGATTTCACGAACGGCTTCCGTGCTGAGCGTTCGGCGAAGCGGATGCGGAAATGATCGCCCAATTCTTCAATCAGCTTATTCTGCTTCAGATAGTTCACATCGGCGTAAGTCCGGTTGCGTACCTGCACATCGTCAGGCGATTGCACCCCGAGCAACACGTTGAAAGCCAGTTCGATCACCTCACGCGGGTTACGGAAACATTCTTTCATCACCCGTGAGCGATCGCCGCGTTGCACGTCGATCCCCAACTGACTCCAGTTCGGACGCGGACGAGCATACAAATTCTGCGCGTCGTCGTAGAAGATCACCAGCGCTTTCTCGCCGGTGCGCTCATCCGGCCGGATCAGATCAAGCAATAGCAGGTATTCCTCAGCAACAAGGTCTTGCCCCTCATCAACGAAGATGGCATCAAATTGAACGGAAGCCACTCCGTTCGGGTCTTCTGCCGTTCGCTTGGCGATCTGCTCACGGTATGCCGTCGCCCTCTCCTCGACCGGTTGCGACGACGTAACCCGGATGTAATCGACCAGACCATCCTCTTTCATCGTGTACATCAAGCCGTTGAGATGCGTCACCCGTACCGCCCCTTCCGGCAATTCTGTCATCGTTTGTTGCTGGTAGGCCGCGCCGATCTTCTGCCCGATGAAAGAGACCAGCGCCCGATTAAAACAGATGACCGCCACCCGCACTTCATTCGATTCTTCATCGAACATCTTCTGTGTGCGCTGACGTGCCCGCTTGACATAGCGAGCGACCATATTCGCCAGCACGACGGTTTTCCCACTGCCCGCCACGCCACGAACAAGACGCGGATGCCCACCGACCTCGATACGTGAAAGCGTCTGCTGTTCCCGCGATAGATGCTTCTCCATCGCCAGCATATCATCCAGATAGCCGCCCAACTTACCGGCGCTAACGTTTTGGCGCGGCGGACGGCGCTCGTTGATGACTGCTGTATCGCCGAACGTCTCTTTGAGAATGGTCATATGCTCGGGCAGGAGCGCCGACTTTTTGCCAGATCGCTTTAGCGTGCCATGGATCAGATGCATGATGCGTTGTTTCAATCGCTTTGGCGTTTCGAACTGATCGCCGAACAACATTTGACCACCCGGCAACGCCTGATCATATCCATAGGAAACCCAATCAGACTCGGCAATATTGGGGAATGCGACCATTGCGTTGAACAATGGCGAGATGTTTTGTCCGGTTTGTGCCAAACGGCGCTCGACTTCGTGTTTGATGTCGAACATCGCCGCAGTGACCTGCTGAATAGGGTTGATCTGTCGATTGACGCCGTTCAGACGCACCAGCAGACTGCCCGCCTGTGAACCCTGAATGAAATCAATGGAGTAGGCTTTCACTTCGATAACCAGCACGCCAACTTCCGGATGACACAGCAGAATATCAGGCGGGCGCGATGATCCATTCAGCTGAGAAGGCTCTATGTAGATGAAGCCAGCCGATGAGTTGCCGAACGCCTTGATGATCGCACCGACAACGGCGGCATGAGCTTCGTTACCAATGTCCTCATATCCGACAATCTCGATTTTTGCGTCGTGAATCGCCTGATAAAGTTGATGTGTGCCGCTAGTGCTGACCATTTGATGTACCCTGTGCGATGATTGGCATGATAGTATCGAAAACGTTCTGCCATTATAAACGGTTTTATAACCAAAAAGCTATGAGTTCGTCCATTCATACCAACAGCGCCCTTCCCCACCAGCCGCGACTCGCCTGACGGCGAGATTGGCGGCGCGCCTACGGCGCGACAGAGGGGCGGCGTTCGCCGCCCAGAGTGCGCTCGCTTCGCTCGCTGTCAGAGGCCAGAGGGCAGAAC
>REDR01000068.1 GCA_007693385.1 Anaerolineaceae bacterium | reverse complement strand
TCTAAAAGCGTCCGGTCATCTCGTCCACGTAGCCGGTCAATTCCGCGTAGCCGTAGCCGGTCGTCGCACCTTCGACGCGCACCGCGCCTTCCCAGTACGCGATGTCGCCGCTATGCAATTCCTGATCGGCCATCAACGGCGTCACGGTGATGGTGAAATCTTCATCACGTTCGAGCGCGTCGGCGTTGATGGTGATCGTCCAGCCCGCCGGATAGGTCGCGCCGGTGTGCGGGCTATCCCATGTGGCGGTGTATTCGATGGTGAACGTATCCGCCGGTAGATAGCGCGTCGTACCGTCCGGATATATCATCAGCCCGCCGAACGCGGTCTCGCGCCCGCCATCTACCAGCCGAATTTGCCCGATCATCAATTCGTGGTCGTCGTCGAAGATCAAGCCGAACCAGTCCCAGCCGAGCGCCTGAGTGCCCAATGCGCTGGTGCTGAATTCATGATCGCGCCACGAGCGCCCACTCACCGCGAAGGTTTCGTCGCCGATGGTGATCGTGCCCGCTGTCAACAGGCGCGATAGCGTGTAGTAGTGGCTGGCGTTGCCTTCTTCGCCGCTCTTCGGACTCAGGCCGCCATAGCCCTGAAACGCGGGCGGCTTCACGCGCTCCAAAGAGAGATCGAGCGAGAACGGCGTGCCGTCATACGCGGTGCTGGCCGCCTGCATGGTCAATAGGGTGGCGTCCGCGTTTTCACCGCGCACGAACCAGTCTTCCAGCCACACATGATAGCCGTCGCTCTCGTCCAGCCCATACACCGGAGTCGCGCCCGCCAGCCCCGCGCCGCCTCTGCTGTAGCGTTCATCGTGCAGGAAGCGCCCGCCGTCAATGTCGCTGAGCGTGAAATGCGCCATGTAAACCTGTCCGGTGCGCCACTCCGAATCCGAAGCGATCAGCGTCGGGTTGATCGCCCGCCGGAAGATGGTGAACTGATAGCCAAAATGCCGCCCGTCGTCGGTCTTGAGGTTGCCGGTGTAATACCACCACTCGGTTTGAAATTCGGGATGTGCGCCGTGATCGCGTGGGAATTGCCAGTCCCACGCTTCCACCGCCCGCGCATATTGCGTCAAATCGTCGTCGAACGCCTGCACCATCGCCCGCGCATCGACATCACCGCCGCCGCCATCGACCAGACTCCAGCCGAGAATCCCGACGGATACCACCACCGCCATCAACGCTAAATAACGTAACATCGCTACTCCACATCTACATTTACATCACATTAAAACGAAACTTCAACCGCATTTCAGTCTAGCCCCGTGCGATTAAAAGCCGGTGAATGGCCGCTATTTGTGCGAACTGCAAAAAATACCGCAATATAAGAGGTCGCTGAAAAACGCGATTTTCCGGCTAAGAATTGTTTAATCTCACAAATTCAGCAAGCCTTAACTTGTAAAAGTTGCACAACTGCTGTATGATGTAGACATAACGTGAGCTAAACAAAGCGTAGTGCGCGAGGAGTATAAAAATGTATTCACATGAGTATATCGCATTAGAACTTCATCGGCTCCGCGTGCGGGATTTCGAGCGTAAAGCCAACACGCACAACCGCGTTGTACATCACAGCGCTGTTGAAGAAGCAGAAGAGAAGAAGAGCGGCAAACTGTTCGGGCGTATAAAGCGTAACCGTTCGTAGTTTACCGAATGACAAGCATCATCAGCAAGCGGGACACGCCAACGGCGCGTCCCGCTTTTTCGTTTCTACGTATCAGCTTGATCTAGCGCGACGGCCTCAGCAATCGGTGCAGATGACGCTCTCCGGTTGTTGACCGTTGAGCAATGCGATCAGCCAGTCGCGGAACGTCAGATCATCCACCGCCAGCGTATAGAATTCCGGCAGGGCGAGGATGGTGTGGTCGTCCCCCGCGCCGATGTAGCTGGTGAAGTTGGGCAACGCTTCCAGTTCATCGAGTGCGGAGCGCATCCCGTCCACCCAATCCGCGAAGGTTGAGCCGAGCGAGCTATACATGAAATACAGCGCCTGCACATCGTCATTGTGATGCGTGAATTGCGCGACGCGGGCTTGCGGGTACGCTTCCGCCGTCGCTTGATACAGCACGTTAACGGTGAACGTGCCGGGGTCGGCTTCCGCCAGCGCCGGGATGAAATCCGGCATGTTGGCGAAGATGTCCCATTCGTCAGCCAGTACCGGCCAGCCGACAGGCGTCACGCCCGCGCCACCATCACCCAGCACAATCGCGTCGGCGTTGGGATATTGCGCCAGAATAAACGGCGCGTGATAGATCGCGCCATACGCTCCGGCGCTACTGCCGGAAACGAAAACCCGCGTCGGCGTCGGGAACGTCTCATACACCCAATCTAGTACGGTGGCGGCGTTGCGATAGCCGTTATGCTGGATGCGGAGGTTCGATGCGTAGTCGGTCACCGCGTCACCGGCGTGAATGTCGGCGGTGCAATACGGCACAAAGATCATGCTGTAGTTGGCTAGCGGGTTGTCGGGGTTGCTCAGGTCGAAGATGCCGTCATAGAACAGCAATTCATCGTCGTCAACGGTGGCGTCGAACGTGCCGCCGACATCGCACGTCAGGCGATCCCAGCACGCGCCGCCGCCCTGAAAGTAGATCATCAGGTTGTTGGTGTTGCCGCGACGGGCGAAAAATTGATACGGCGTCCCGCGTGAGCAGATCGTCTCGCCTTCTAACGGGATGGTGAGCCAATCGGCGCTGAGGTCGGCCAGCGTTGGCAATGGTTCGGGGACGGCTTCCCCTTCTTCCTCCTGCGCGTGGGTTGCGCCCACGAACAGCACAGCCAGCAGACAAACGGTGAATATCATCTTCCAGCGAGCCATCTCTCACGCTCCATAATCTATTTTTTGAAAAACGTGGGCGTAGCACGCTACGCACCACCGGGTTTCTATTGATCTTTCGCCCAGCGCCGCACCGCCGAGCGTGCTTCCGGCGTGTCGATCTGCGCCAATGCCCGAAAAGCGGCGATACGGACTTCCGCGCTAGCATCGCGCAGTGTCTCGGTGAGTTCATCGACTTTGCCGGTCGCGTTGACGCGCCCTAGCGCCTCCGCCGCGAAACGGCGCACGCCTTCATCGACATCCAGCAACGCGGCGGAAAGCCCGCGCACAACGTCGCGCTTCTGCTCATCATCCGTCGCGCCGATCTTGCCGATGGCTTTGGCCGCCGCCCGCCGTACCGCTTTGTTGGCGTCGCGCAACGCATCAATCAAGCCAGCGACGGCCTGCGGCGTGCCGATGTTGATGAGCGCCGATGTCGCCGCCGCCCGCGTCCAGATGTCGTCATAGCGCATGGCGGCCAGCAACGGCTCAACCGTCGCTGAGTGGGCGATTTGCCCCAGCGCCTTGACGATCAAATAGCGCGTGCCCGGGTCAACATCGGGCAACATACGGCTGAGCGGCAATGCGGCGGGGTGATGACCGGCATCGCCCAGCACCGCGATAGCTTCCGCACGGCGCTCGACATCGCCGGATTCCAATTCTGCCAGCGCTCTCTCGATCTGTTCGTTCGTGGTCATTTGAATTTCACCCAGCATCCACCCGCCATCAGCGACGGACGGACATCTCTATTCTTTCGATTTTTTGCCGGAGTCTTCGGCTTGCGTCTCATCATCAGCGTTCGCTGATGTATCGGGAAGCATCTCCGCCAGCTTGCGGCGGGCGGCTTCCGCCTGTTTCTGTACCATCTGCGCGGCGCGGGATGATTCCGGACTGCGGATGGAGGTGTGCGGGTCGTGCTGAATGCCGTACCATAGCACCGCAATCACGACGATCAGCGCGATGATGGTGATGACGAGCATGATAAAATTAGCGAATTCCATGTCTTATTTTTCCTCTGTGACAGGCCATACACACGCCTGATTATACCCACGACGGGCGAACGCTGACAAGCGCAACATCGCAAGCTGTGCGTCAGTGTGGGTTCGGGCGACGGCGTATGTATTCCAATGAGGCGGCGATCAACACGACGACCTGCGCCAGCACCGCGACGATCAACCACATCGGCAGGCCGCCACCTGATGACGACTCCGCCGCGCCGGATGGCGACGCCTGCGCCGCTTCTTCCTCCGGTGAGCGACGGGCGGCGACAACCGCCTCCGGCTCTGTGGTGGCGACGACGGCTACCGCTTGCGCGTCCGTCGTGGTGGTGGGCGAGGGCGTCATGGTCGTGGCCGCCCATTGCGGCGGGGTGGCGGTCACGGATGCGGTATGCGTGGCCGTCGGCTGTGGCGTCGCGGTGGGGTCAGGCAACAACATCACCGGCGTCAGCGTCGGGAACTGGTACGGAGCGCTATCAGTTGGCGTGATGGTCGGCGTGATGGTCGGTTCTTCGGGGATCGGCGTCTCGGTGGCCGGTACGAACGGCGTCGGACTCGGCGTGCCGGGTGCGGGCGTCCATGTGCCATCGGCGGGCGGCACTTTGACCAGATCACCGATGTCGAGGCGGCGGCCTTCCGCTTCCGTCAGGCTGTTGATCTCGCGGAACATCTGTAAATCCGCCCAGCCGTAGCCGTACATCAACACCACTTCGCCGAGAGTCTGGCCGGCCTGTACTTCGTGCAGATAGTTGCCCCACTCATCGCGCCCGATGATGAATGAGGGCGGTGGCGGCGCACCACCGCCGCCGGATGATGCCGCCGCGCCGGACGATCCACCCGATGATTCGCCCGCCGGATTGCTGGCCGGTGCGACGGAGCGCGACGTGTTCGGATTGCCAAAGACCAGCACGTAGGCGGTCAGGCCGTTGCCGCGTGCCGCCGCGATGCCGATTTCGTAATACTGGTTATTGGTCATGCCGCGATAGTGTACCGGCGAATTAATCCAGAAGTCCATCGCCGAGTTGACGTTCGCCATCTGCCCCATGTAGTAATTTTCGCTCACCCAGCGCGACGGATAACCGGCAGAGGCGGCGCGGCTGACTGGCGATGAGCCGTCGGTTTGCGTGTGGCTATAGATGCCGCTCGCCACCATCCAGTCGGCATGGTTTTGCGCGGCGGCGGTCAGCGCTCCGTTCATCGTGTACGGATGCACGCCGACACCGGCGCGGAGTGTATTCACGCGGTCAAGCAACTCGGCGCGTTCGTTCGCCCGCACCGGCGCCGCCATCAGCGAAGCCAGCAAGACGACGATAAATGACAAAATCCATAAGCGTTTCATAGTGCCCGATTGTATCATGACGTTGAGCGCCTGTTAGCTGACGTTTTCCCGACGATAGCGCCCATATCTGAATATTCAGTGTGTATTTTGACCGCTTGCGTAACACATGGGTGATATATGGTGTTGTATCGTGTACCATGAGAGCGTTGAAACAATTCAGGGAAAAGTGAAAAAGATGATCGACCAATATCACGCACACATGCTTCTAATCGTTGTTATCAGCTATCTGTTCGGCTCGATACCGACGGCCTACATCGTGGCAAAGTTCCACAACATCGACATCTTTCAGGTTGGTAGTGGCAACATGGGGGCGACTAACGTCACGCGCACGCTGGGCAACAGATGGGGGCTATTCGTGCTGTTCATTGACGTGCTGAAAGCGATGACCGCCATCTTGATCGCCCAGCAGATTAAACATGATAGCGCCAGCATCGCGGCGGCGACCAGCGTCGCCAGCATCGCGGTGATCGTCGGCCATAACTGGTCACTGTTCGCCACGCTATTGACCGGCACGATACGCGGCGGTAAGGGGGCGGCTACCGCGTTCGGCACACTCTTGATGATCGCGCCGCTTCAAATCTGGGTGGGCATGGTGGTCGTCGGGGCATTCATCATCGCCCGCACGCGCTATGTCTCGCTGGCGGTGCTGACCATGATAACGATTGCCGTGCTATGGATGACGATCCTTGTGCTACAACGCCAATTTGATCCGGTGGTGATCCTGTACGTGTGGTCGCTGGGCGCGTTGATCGCGTGGCGCTTCCGCGATAATATCCAGCGCCTGTTAAGCGGCACCGAGCGCCGTCTGGGAGAGCGTGCCAACGCTACCGACAGCTAAAACGACACGCGGGCGCAACCTATCGCGCCGCTTCTTCTACGGGATCGCCAGCCAATCGACGCGCAGGCGATCCAGCCCCTGCAAGATCAACAAATTCCGCAACGTACCGCCGACCCGCGCTTCCGCGCCGGTGAAATCGCAGAACGCGCCGACTTGATGCCGGATGTGGGTGCGGTCTGGCCCGATGCCGTAATCCGGTAACGGCTGGAACGCCGCCCACAGGTTAATCAACGGCACTTGATGGTCTTCTGCGATGTCGATGATCGCCGCGTTGAGCATGATGGACTTCGGCCACAGCGAACGCGCCCCCGCTTCCGGATAATCCGGCAAGACGGGGAACGTCATCAACACCGGAATCACGCCATGATCGACCAACCACGCGACGGCGCGATCCAGATTGCGCCGGTATGTCTCCACCGGAATTTGCTCCAAATCCATCAGGCCGATCATGGTCACCGCCACCGACGGCTGTAATAGCCGATATTCACATTCCAACGGCGACTCGCCACCGCGACACGCTTCGCTATCCGCCCAGAATGGATCGAACAGGCCGAAGGTGTTCAGGCCGTTTTGCGCGGTGATGTTGGTCGAGTCGAACGAATTGCGGAACTCCGGATACGGCGATTCGGCGCTGAAATAGGCCACCGTCTCGCGCAGATAGTCGAACGCGCCATACTGACAGCCGCCGTGTCGCATCCCCATCGGGCGCAGATAATCGCCGGTTGTGCTGTTGCTATCGCCAATTTTGATGAACAGCCCGCGCCGGTTGCCGCGTTCGTCGCCCTCTGCGATGATCTGCGCCAGACGCGGCGAGTCGAAGTTGTGCAGGACGGGCGTCCGCGCCAGCTCATCCAGCGCGGCCAGCAGATCGTCGTCGGCGTCGTCAAGCGGGAAGGCGGCGGTATCCAACATCGTGATCTGCTGGCCGGTGACCGGCAAGGCGTCCAGCGCGAAGGCGTCCGGCGCGGGCAGATCATTCAGGTATGCCCAGCCATCGCGCCCGCCCGCGCTCACGTCCAGCCAATAGCCGACATCCGCCCGCCCGTTGACCGTCACCGGCGCGTCCGCCGCTATATCCGCGATGACCGCCGCGCCGAAAGCGGGCGCGGCGTACAGCGTCCACCCGCCGGAATCCGGCGCGGGATCATCCGCCGGATTGTCCGCCGCGTCAAATGTCGCGGGCAGACTAACCACCGTCCACAACGTAAGCCAAGCGATAAACCACATCATGACGACCACCTCGAAAACTTTTTACATCTTGATCTGTAAGGACTCGCGCCCGCCTCTCGTCGGAATGGCGACTGTCCGATATTTGGAGCGACGAATATGAGCCGTGTAATTTCCGCAACATTCAGCCTGATGATGGGCGCTATCTTTGCCGCGATTTTCGGCATTATAGCAGGTGCGGCACCACCCGCGCAGGCGCAGGATGGCGTGACGTGCGATGATCCGTTCGACGGGCCGCGTCCGCAGATCACGAGGGGTTGGCCGGAGACGGATTTCTGCCAGCGCAATATCGAATTCAATGAGGTGCGCTCCGGCGGCGTTGGCCGCGACGGAATCCCGCCGATTGATGAGCCGGTCTTCACCGATGTGGTCGAAGCGAGCCAGACGCTACAGCCGCAATCGCCGGTCATCGCGCTGGAAATCGACGGCGACGCCCGCGCCTATCCGCTAGAGATTCTGACGTGGCACGAGATCGTTAACGATGTCGTCGGCGATCAACCGGTAGCGGTGACGTATTGCCCGCTCTGCAATAGCGCCATTGTGTTTGATCGCGTGGTTGATGGCGATACGTTGCGCTTCGGCGTGTCCGGTCTGCTCCGCAATAGCGATCTGGTCATGTGGGACTCGCGCACGTCAAGCTGGTGGCAACAGATCACCGGCGAAGGGCTGGTCGGTTACTATACCGATACCGTGCTGGAAATCCTGCCGTCAGTGGTGGCCGCCTTCGCGGATTTCGCCGAGCAGTACCCCGATGGGCAGGTTCTCACCCGCGATACCGGCTACACGCGCAGTTATGGGCAGAATCCGTATGTCGGCTATGACAGCAGTCAGCGCCCGTTCCTGTTCGACGGTGATGTCGATGAGCGCCTGCCAGCGCTGGCGCACGTTCTCGGCGGGCTGGTGATGGATACCGCCGTCGCCTATCCGTATGCGGAGTTAGCACAGGTCGGCGTGGTCAATGATACGATTGCCGATCAGCCGGTGGTCGCCATCTGGCAGGGCGGCGTACCCAGCGCGTTAGATGGCGCGAGCATCAACGATTCGCGTGATGTCGGCACGGCGGCGCTGTATAGTCGTCTGCTGGATGATGGCACGGTGTTAGACTTCTATCTGGACGATGAAGGCGTCGTGCGCGACGAGCAGACCGATAGCGCGTGGAATCAATTCGGGCAGGCGACTGCGGGCGAGCTAGAAGGCACGCGGCTATTCATGGAGATCGGCGGGCCGCATTTCTGGTTCGCGTGGGCGGCCTTCCGTCCGGAGACAACCGTCTGGTTCGCCGACGACGAATCATAGCGGCGGCGCATCTTTCACCCGGCGCTGAAATCAATCAATTGCTGACCGCGTGCCACGACATCGCCGGTCTGCACGCTAACCGCCGTCACCGTGCCATCATCCGGCGCGGTGACGCGCATTTCCATCTTCATCGCTTCCAGAATCAACAACGTCTGACCGGCGGCCACGCGATCACCAGCATTGACCAGCACATCGACCACCTGACCGGGCATCTGCGCGGTCAAATCGCCACTGCCCGCCGCCGAACTCCGGCGCCGTCCGCCGGTCATGACGCTCAGCGTGTAGTCTTGCCCGTTGACGTGCGCGTAACGCGCCGAGTCATCGCGGGCGGTGTAGGCCACCGCGCCGGAGTCGGCGTCCAGCGCTTTGATGAATAGGCCGCCATCGGCTAGCTGTGTGATGCGGACGTGGCGCGTCTCGCCGTCAATGTGGGCGATGAACGTTCCGTCGGGGCGCGGCTCTAGCCGGACATCGTGCGTTTGTTCGCCGTGCTGATAGATCATGTCGTCGTCCTCGTCGATCCCAGCCGGAAACCGTCCGGCACATCCCACGCGCTGAAGCCATCGCCGGAGTCGTCGCCGTCGCCTGTCGGCTTGCTCCCGGCCATCAGTTCATCGTAAGCCAGCGCGACCAGCGCCTCCCACGCGACGCTATCCGGCGGTGTCGGCAAGAATTGGTCGAGCGCGGCGTCGATGGTGGCGGTATGCACCGCACCCGCTTTGAATCGCGCATCGTCCAGCAACGCCAGCAGGAAATCGCGGTTGGTGATCGTGCCCAGAATCACCGTTTGCGCTAGCGCGTGGCGCAGGCGGATGATCGCCTCTTCGCGGGTGCGGGCATGGGCGATGATCTTGGCGATCATCGGATCGTAGTGAATGGTGATGGCGTCGCCGGAGCGCACACCCGCATCCACGCGCACGCCGGGCAGGTGCGGCGCGATGAACGTCTGGACGGTGCCCGTCGCCGGTAGAAAGTTGCTGGCGGCGTCCTCCGCGTACAGTCGGCATTCGATGGCGTGGCCGTTGGCGCGGATGTCGTCCTGCGTGAACGGTAGCGGCTGGCCGTCGGCGATGGCGAATTGCAGGCGTACGATGTCCACACCGGTTATCATCTCCGTGACCGGATGCTCGACCTGTAGCCGCGTGTTCATTTCCAGAAAATAGAATTGGCGATCCGGCGTGGCGATGAACTCCACCGTTCCGGCGTTGACGTAATCGACGGCTTGCGCCGCCCGTACCGCCGCCGATGTGATCGCGTCGCGTGTGGCATCGTCCAGTAGGGGCGACGGCGCTTCTTCGATGATCTTCTGGTGGCGGCGCTGGGTGCTACATTCGCGTTCCAGCAGGTGGCAGGTGTTGCCGTGCGCGTCGGCGATGATCTGCACTTCGATATGGCGGCCTTCGGTGATGTAGCGTTCCAGAAACACGCGGCCATCGCCAAAAGCGTTGAGCGCCTCGCGCCGTGCCGATTCCAGCGCTTCGCCCAGCAAAGCCGGATCATGCACGATGCGGATGCCCTTCCCGCCGCCGCCACCCGCCGATTTGACCATCAACGGGAAGCCGATCTCATCCGCCGCCGCGAAGAAGCCGTCGAAGTCGGGCGCGTCGGACTGATAGCCGGGCACCAGTGGCACACCGGCGGACGCCATCAGGTCACGGGCGCGAGTCTTCACGCCCATCTCGCGGATGGTGTGCGGCGACGGCCCCACCCAGATCAGACCGGCGTCGATCACCGCGTCGGCGAAGTCGGCGCTTTCCGCCAGAAAGCCATAGCCCGGATGCACGCAATCACACCCCGCCCGCTCTGCGACATCCAGCAACGCCGCGATGTTGAGGTAGCTCCCCGCCGCCGGTGCGTCACCGATGGCATAGGCGGCGTCGGCGGTCTGGACATGCGCGGCGTTCGCGTCCGCAGAGGAGTAGACGGCCACCGCTTGCAGGCCAGACTCATGACAGGCGCGGATGATCCGTAGGGCGATCTCGCCACGATTGGCGACCAGACATTTACGCAGGCGCATTATTTTTTCTTTTTACCGATGCGGCGCAAACCCTGAAAGGCGGGGTTGCCCTGAATTTCTTCCCAGCGTTCCGCGCCGCCGTCGGTGTGCCATTCCACCACGTACAGATCACGCGGGTCTTGATATTCAAAGCTGGGCGGCAGGTTAAAAAGCATCTGGCGCACCACGCCGATTAGCTCTTTGCGCTTCTCGCCGGAACGCACGATGAAATACTTGCCGGGCACCCATTCAAACTCTACCGGCATCTCGTTCCAGTTGCCTTCCATCTGAATCGGCGCTTCGGCGCGGATGCAATTCATATAAATGCTTTGCAGACGATTCTTCCATAGGGTATGATTGATGCGCTCCTCGATGTAATAGGGGCGCGGCTCTGGTGTCGAATAGAACCATTTACGAGCATCAGTTGCCATGATCGGTTTTCTCCATTCGGGCTGACCGTACAAACTACCCTGTACTATACACGATGGGACTAGGGGATTGCTAGATTTCCCTTTGTAGCTGATGATAACTTATCGAATTAGCTACGCAAGCTGTGTCATAGTTGTGATATAGTGATGGTGCTACAAACGTGAAACATACTTGAGAAAATTCATGACCCACAGAGATGACCCGCAAAATGTGAATCAGATGCTCGGCATGGAGATCATCGGGCGCTGGATCGAAAAAGAATGGATACCATCGCGTCCAGAAGATGATCTTATTACGCTATGGATCGACGAAATCAGCATCAATCAGGCGGTTATCAAGAAGTTACAGCCGCCCTTTGATGTCGATGGCGGCTATCAGTTTGAGGCGTGCGACATCATAGACAGTCCGGCGGTGGTGGCGATTCATGCCGCCACGTACAACGGCGAATTGACCTATCGCACCGGCACTTATCTGTTTCGCTTCCGGCATACGGATAGCGGCGCAACCGTCGAAGTGCTGGTCGCGGCGACCTATCACACCGATCACGGCGATCTGGTGGTGCTGGGCTGTATGCCGGAGGATTTCGTGGCGGTGTGGCGTTCGTTCGAGCATGAATGTGACCGCATGGCGCACCCCCGCGCCCGCGTGACCGTCATCGGCGGGCGTGCCGGTTCGTTCGAGCCAATGGTCAGTTGGGACGACATCGTACTGCCCGATCAGCTTAAAAAAGACCTGCTGGAAGACGTGGACTCGTTCTTCACGAAGGGCATCGGCATCTATCACCGCCTGAACCTGAAGCCATTCCGCAAGCTATTGCTGGCCGGCGTGCCCGGCACCGGCAAGACGATGCTGTGTAATGCGCTGGCAAAATGGGCGCTGGCGCGGGATTATCTGGTGATTTACGTCTCCAGCGCCGATCAAGCCGGTTCGACATTCGGCAAAATACAGCACGCGCTCCACGTCGCGTCTAATGCCAACAAGCCGACGTTGATCTTGCTGGAAGAACTGGACGCCTATTTGCATGAGCAAGAGAAAGCGCTGGTCTTGAACGTGCTGGACGGCTCGGAGTCGTTCGATAACGAATGCGGCACGCTGTTGATCGCCACGACGAACTACCCCGAAGCCATCGACGAGCGCGTGTTGCGCCGTCCCGGGCGGCTGGATCGCATCTACATCATCCCGGAAATCCGCGATCCGGACGCCGCCGAACGCATGTTACGCCAATATCTGGGCGATATGTGGCAGGATAATCACGCGGAAGTCGCCCATAAGATGGTCGGTTTTCCGGGCGCGTTCATCCGTGAGGTGGCCGTGTATGCGCTGACGCTGGTCGCGCATGATGACCTGAAAGAACTGAGCGCCGATTTACTCTCGACATCGTACCAGCGACTCAAGGAGCAGATCGACGCCCGCGACAATTTCTTGAAACACCGCCGCAACGGGAACACCGTCGGCTTCCGTATCAGCGATAACTGAGCGCCCCACCTGCGGAGACACACACATGAGCGATCAAAGCGATGTCATCATCAAACAGGACGACCGCATCCGGTTGATGTCGGCGGTGTTGGCCGCCACCGACTATCCGGAGCAAGCACAAAAACTGAAGCCGCACGGCACGCACGTTCACGCCCGCGCCACGCGCAAATATCTGACCGCCTATCGTGGGCATCCGGTGGTCAAACAGACGCAGGATTTACTGGATCAGGGCACGCCGCTAGAGGCGCTGTTCGCGCTGGTTCTGCTGATGACATGGCCGGAATTGAAGATCGCCAACGCGCCGTCGTGGATGCCGGAAGGCTACGACGCGGCTCTGCGCGATTTTTACACCAGCGCCGCGCTCGAAACGCTGTGGAAGCGCGACGGCGAACTGTGGCAGAAAGCGAACAAGCAGGCGCAGAACGCCTTCGCCGGACGCCCCCTGCGCGATTTCTTCGCGGCGTTCATCGGCGACATCGCCGAGACGATGACCTTCATGCCCAATATCTGCTACCCCACCGACCACGAAATCGGCTTCAAGCTGGGCGGGCAACTGGTCGCCATCGCGCCGCCGCCGCTTGCATGGGGCGATAGTCCGCCGTGGCCGTATGACGAGCCAACCATGCTGACGCAATCGTACCGCGCCGCGATTCAGGTTTTCGGGCGCGAGTTGCTCAAGGCGTATCTGCGCCGCCACGCCGACCAGCTCGACCACATCAGCGCCAACGAACTACCGGTCAGCGAGCAATTCAAAGCGCAGTACACCACATGGGAAGCGCAATTCACCACGCTGTTTTTATCGGCGGCGGTGGCGATCTATCTTGAGGATCATGTGGACGAGCGCGAATATCAGGCGTATTTATTGATGGAGAAGAAGTTGCGCGGCATGGCGGTTTTGCCCGGCGTGATTAGCGTTCTGCGGCGCTTCCTCAAAGAGAAAGACAGCAGTAACAAATACAGCACGCTGATCGAATTTCTGCCGATCTTCCCGCGTCAATTGCGTGTCGCGCAGAAGATCGTGCGTATTTAGTCGGCGCGGTGAATCAGCCTATACGGTCACGTCGCCGGATTTATGCGGCGTTAAGCGCCGCGCCAGCAGAACCAACTCGCGCAGGTCTACCGGCTTAATCAGGACGAGATCGGCCTTCGCCGCTTCCGGCGCCCGCGCCGCTATCGGATTGCCGCTGACGACGACCACCTTCACATCATCGCCGCCCGGACGCCCCCGCAGATCGTCCAGTACGCCGAAGCCGTCCACATACGGCATATTCAGGTCAAGGATCATCACATCCGGCAGAGATTCAGCTAAACAGGCGATGGCCTCGCGCCCGTCGGCGGCGATGCGTACCTCAAAATCCTGACGGCTGAAAGCCCGCGAAAACACGGTGCGTAGATCGGGATTGTCGTCCACCACCAGAACTTTTCTGGTGTAAGCGGTTTGATCGGACATGCGTGCCATCTCCTCTATTTGTAAAAAATTATCCCTGCCTCCATGATACTACAGTATGCCATAAGTTTGAGAAAGGTTTGACGGCAAGCTGGTTTAGTCTTCTGGATAGTTTCTGCTGGCCGGATGGCGGGGGCGTCGTACATGATGCCCCCGATGGATTGCGCCCGATGCGTTACGCCTCTGTTTTCTGACCGAGTAGATCGGCGTATGCCGCTTTGATGAGCGCGGCGCTATGCGACCAGCCATGATTGGCCGCCACCCAGTCGCGCCCGTCGCGTCCGATTTCAGCGCCGCGTTCCGGCTGTGCCAGCAGGTCGATCACCGCGTCGGCGAACGCGGACGGCGTATCGCGCAGGAGCATGTGTTGGCCGTCCACCGCGTTCAACCCCTCCGCGCCGATGCTGGTACTGACCACCGGACAGCCGCAAGCCAGCGCCTCCATCAGCTTGAAGCGCGTGCCGCTTCCACTGCGTAGCGGACACACAAAAACCGCGCTCTCCTGTAGATAAGGCCGCGTGTCATCCACGAGTCCGGTCACGGTGACGGAATCGCCGTGTAGCGCCTGAATCTCCGGCGGCGGGTCTTTGCCCAGTAGCGTCAGGTGAAAGTCGGGGCGCTCGCGCTGGATGCGCGGCATGATTTCCGCGACGAAGTAGCGCACCGCGTCGCTGTTGGGGAAGTATTTATAATCGCCCATATAAACGGCGGTGCGCGTGTCGCGCTGAATGTCCGCCGACGGCTGGAAGAAATCCACGTCAACGCCGTTGGGCGCGAGATAGACGCGGGCGGATGGCGCGGCGCGGCGGATGATGGCGGCGTCAATCTGCGACATCGCCCCCACGCCATCGGCTTTCGCCCACCATTGCGGCTCGCTCCAGCGCATCTTGAGCGCTTCTAGCAAGATGCCGGGACGGGTGTAAAACGGGCGGGCGACGGTGGCGTGTTTGCCCCATGCGCGGTACTCGATGGCCGGTTCGGACAAAAAGACCGGCGCGGGCGCATCGTCCGGCACATTCTGGAGCATGTAGAACGACTCGACGTGGATGATGTCCGGCGTCTCTTGCGCGATTGTCTCGCGGATGGCTGTCCGCATGGCGTCCGTGCCGTATAGCTTCATGGTGATGGCCTGCGGCGATGTGATGCTGAGCAGGGCGGCCTGTAGCGTGCCGGGACTGGCCTCACGCTCGATGACGCGATACGCGCACAGCTCGCCTAGCGGCGTGTGATCGAGCGCGATTTCTTCCGGACGCCCGAAGCAGATCAGCGTGATGTCGAATTCGTCTTTTAGATGTTTGAGCAGGTTGTAAGTCCGCATCCGCCCACCGCTCACCGGCGGGTAGGGCAGATACGGCGTTATCATCAATAGGCGACGCATGGCGGCGTTTTTATCCTGTCGTTTTCATACCGGCGGCGATGCCGCTAATGGTGGTCATCACTTCGCGCAGGATGGCGTCAGCCTCCGGCGAACCCGGCGCGAGCGTCCGCAATTCGCGCAATAGTTCGACCTGCACGAAGTTCAGCGGGTCTACATACGGGTTACGGCGCTCGATAGAACGCTTGATGATCGGCAGGCGTTCCAGCACATCGCCGTAGCCGGTCACCTGACTAATCATGTGCCATGCGCGGCGGTGTTCGTCGCGGATCGCGCCGAAAATCTGCTCGCGCAGTTGCTCATCGGTGACCAGTTCCGAATACAGCGCGGCGATGCCCATGTCGGCCTTCAGCACGTCCAGCTCGACATTCTCGATCAACGCTTTGAAGAACGGCCAATCCTGATACATGGTGTGTAATGTGTTCAGGCCGTCTTCGTTCTGCTGGCAATATTGTTCCAGCGCCCACCCGACGCCGTACCAACTGGGGATGATGGCGCGGCTCTGCATCCAGCTAAACACCCACGGGATAGCGCGGATCGCCTCAAAGCCGCCCTTCTTACGTTTGGCCGGACGGCTACCGATGGGCATTTGCGCTAGCTCGTTGATCGGCGTGGCCTGTTGCCAGTATTCCAGAAAGCCGGGCGTCTCATAGACTAGCGCCCGATATGATTCGCGTCCGGAATCCGCCAGAAAGTCGAGCGCCTGCGCCCACTGTGGCGGCATGTCCGGCTCATGCGGCAAGCTCATCTCCATGAGGACGGCGTGCAACACCTGATTCAGATGGCGGTAGGCGATGCCGGCGTTGCCATAGCGATAGGCGATGACTTCGCCCTGTTCGGTGATCTTGATTTCGCCGTGTAGCGAACGGGGCGGCTCGCTACGGATGGCGCGGTTGGTTGGTCCGCCGCCGCGCCCGATGCTCCCGCCGCGCCCGTGAAAGAATTGCAGGCGCACGCCCTGTTGTATACAGATGTCGGACAACTGCTTTTGAGCGCGGTACAGGCTCCAATTCGCGGCGATGTAGCCGCCGTCTTTGTTGCTGTCGGAATAGCCGATCATGATTTGCTGGCGCAATGAACCGTCCGGCGCTTTCAGTTGTTTGAGGTGGCGCACGTATTGCGGATTGCTGAATAGCGTGGTCATCACGTCCGGCGCGTGGTTCAGGTCGTCCACCGTCTCGAATAGCGGCACGAGGTCGATCTGCCCCAGCATCCCGACTTCCCGCGCAAATAACAGCATGGTCAACACGTCGCTGGCTTGCTTGCTCATGCTGGCGATGACACAATCAATGCAGTGAGCGCCGTAACGATGGTGCGCGGTGGCGATCATGCGCCACGTCTCGATGATGCGGTTGGTCTCGTCGGAGAAATTGGGCGCGATGGGGAATAACGGGCGCGGGCTGGCGATCTCATGCGTGAGGAGCGCTTGCTTCTCTTCTTCGCTCAGCGCGTCATAATCCGGCGTCAGTTGATAGCGCTCCAGAATCTCGGCGATGGCGGCGCGATGCAGACGCGCATCTTCGCGCACATCCACCGGCGCTAGATGCAGGCCGAAGACCGCCACCTTGCGCATCAACCAGTCGAGCGTGCCGTCGGCGGAGTGCTTGCTCTTGTTGTTACGCAGGCTATCGGCCACGATACGCAGATCAGCCAGCAAAGATTTGCCGTCCAGATATTCATCGGCCGCTAGTTTCTTGTGGATGGCGTTCATCACCACGCGGTAAGATTCACCAGCGTAGCGCCCGCTTTCGCGCTCGACTTCCGGCCAGCGTTGCAACAGATCAGCCGATAGCGGCACTTCGTCGTCGCTCTGCGTCAGCCTGTCGCGGATGTAGGCGATGTCGGCCAGATACACGCCACGCGCCGCTTCGCGCATCCTGTCCAGCGTTTGCAGGGTGATTTCCGGCGTGACGTTGGGGTTGCCGTCGCGGTCACCGCCCATCCACGCGCCGAAGGTTAAAATCGGCGGGATGTCTGACCAATCCTCATCGGGGTAATATTTGCGTAGGCTGTTGGTCAGCGCTTCGTACACCTCTACCACCACATTCATGATGACATTGGTCAGGAAGTACAGCCCGTATTCCACTTCGTCATCGACTGTGGCGCGGACGGCGCGGGTGGTGCGCGTCAGCCATAGTTGCTCGATACGGCGCACCACGTCATCAACCAGCCGTTCTTCTTCTCTGGGAAGTAGCTGACGGTGTTCGATGGCGGAGAGCATATCGGCGATGTCGCGCAGTTTTATCAGCACTTCTTGCCGTTTGGCTTCGCTGGGGTGCGCGGTCAGTACCAGCCGCACGCGGATTTTCTCGATCTGCTGGCGGATGGTGGCGGCAGAAACGCCGCGTTCGTGCAGTTCTCTGATGGCGGCGGGGATGGATTCGCTGACCCCGCGCTGGCGTTCGCGGCGGCGTAGCGTGCGGATGCGGTGCATATCCTCCGCGATGTTGATGAGTTGCAAATAGTTGCCGAACGCCTTCACGATCATGCGTTTTTTGTGCAGGTCGGTGTCGCGGATAAGCTGATGTATCTTCTCGCTCGCGCCGTTGTCACCATCGCGGCGGGCTTTGGTCAGCCCGCGCACCGTCTCAACCAGCTCGAAAATCTCGTCACCCTGTTGCTCACGGATGATCGTCCCCAGCAGATCGCCCAACATGCGGATGTCGGCGCGTAGCGGGGCGATCTTCTCCTGTATCGTCCTATCGTCAATTGTCATGTGTGTATCATCCTCAGAATAGTTTTTTCGTTCGCATGAATACGCCCGGACGTGGCTCCAATGTCGCGCCCATGTATGGCCGGACGTTGTGATTCAAAAAGGATAAATCGACGCGCTGTAACAGGCGTGCCAGCACTACCCGCGCCTCGACCTGTGCGAAAGCCGCGCCGATGCAATTACGCGGCCCGCCGCCAAACGGCAAAAACGTATACGGCGCGTGCTTCTCTCCTGCCGCGAACCGTTCCGGCTGGAAGCGCGACGGCTCCGGCCAGTAAGCGGGGTGGCGCTGGGTGAGGTAGATCGAATACAGCACGCGCTGACCGGCGGGGATGTGATAGCCGTCGAATTCCAAGTCGATATTTGCCACCCGTGAGCCGAGATGAATCGGCGGGTACAGCCGCAATGCTTCGTTGAATACCTGTTTGAGATAGCTCAGTTCGTTGATGTTGTCGTATGTCGGCACGCCATCACCCAGCACGGCGCGGACTTCGGCTTGCGCCTGCTGTAGCGCGTCGCGGTGTGCGCCCAGCAGATACAGCGTCCACGAGAGTGACGCGGTGCTGGTGTCGTGTCCGGCGATAATCATGGTCATCAACTGGTCGCGGATCAGCGCGTCGTCCATGCCGGAGCGCATCAGCACGCCGATCAGGTCTTCGCGCTGTACCGTCTGGCGGCGGCGCTCGGCGATGATGCGTTCCAGAAAAGTATCAATCTTGCGTAGCTCGGCATTATAACCGATGTGCGATAACCCGCGCCACACCACCCACGGGCCGGGCGAGATATACTTGACCGCCCGCAGGACGCCCGCCCATAGCCGCTCTAGCTCCGGCTCGAAATCGACGCCGAACAGCGTGTCGGACAAGATCAGCAGGGCGACTTTACGCATTTCGTCCAGCATGTCGTATGTTTCGCCGTCACGCCAGCCGTCGATGATGGTATCGGTGCATTGCGTCATGGCGTCGATGTGGGTGACCAGCATCTGCTTGTGCAGGGCGGGGTTCATGGCGCGGCGGATGCGATCATGTGATTCGCCGTCCTCGACCAGTACGCCATGCCGTAGCAGAATGGTGATCGGCTCGCGCTCGATGCGCCAGCGCACGTCATCGCGGGCGGTAATCAGGATGAAGCGGCTGGCCTGTGGGCCGACCAGCATCACCGGATTGAATCCGGGCAACGGCAGGCGGAACACGTCGCCCATTTCCTGATGAAACGACTCCAACGCACCAATCACGCTACGCCGTCGCCAGATCGCCCGCAGGCCACGCAACCCGACCAGACCATCCGGCTTGGGCACTTTCCTCAGTGGTGGTTGGCTTACATCGTCCGTCATAAATCTCATTCGCTTCCGCTAAAAATCATGGGCGCTATTGTAACACAACACCGCGCTACTGCATCAGGCGTTCCGCATAAGATGGGCGTAATATGTCGCGCTCCTCCCCCGCGATTCTGGGGTGTTTGCCGCGCACTTGCTTGACACATCGCTTGCAATTTCCATATAATTAACAGGGTAGCACGCTGATGCATCTGTGAACTTCTATCGGCTTTGTAACAAACCGATACACCGCACCATAGCAACGCGCATCTGCCTTCAGCGTTTTTGTTTATTGTAACCACAAGGCCAGCCATCATGTCTCAAAATGCGTCCGGCTACGTGAACCAGCGCGTTCTAAAAATCAATGTCGGCTTTCTACTCAACGACGGGCCGGGACATAGCCACAACTCCCGCCTCGATTTACCGCAAACGCGGGTCTCCGATGATGTACAGGTAGATTACCTCAACGGCGCTTTGCGCCTGAGCCGCACAAAAGAGGGCATTCTGGTACAGGCGCATCTAAACGCCGCCGTACAAGCTGAATGCTATCGCTGTTTGACGCCCACCGCCCACCCGATCACCCTCGATATTGAGGAGCTATACGCCACGCAACCGGAAAGCGACTCCGAGTTCCGCATCCATGAGGACGGCATACTCGATCTATCGCCGTTGTTGCGTGCCGAAATCGTGATCGTGGGGATGGAGCGCGTGCTGTGTCATGAAGAATGTCAGGGGCTTTGCCCGACTTGCGGCGCGAATCTCAACACGGATTCTTGCCGTTGTGATTTAGATAATGTCGATCCGCGCCTCGCGGCCTTGCGACAGCTTTTAGATTAGTTTTTATTTCATAGGATAGGTTGGGGGAAAGAACGTGTCCGATTTTAATGCTGATTACGATTCTGATCTCGATGTGATGTCTGATCTGTTGTTCAACGACGAACCGACAGACGAGACACTGTTCTTTGATGACGACGATGAAGATTTCGACAGTATAGACGACGAAGCAGTAGATGACGGACTCGACGACGACGACGATAACTTACCGTTTGGCGAGCTGGCCTCTAGTGATACCGTCGGGCTATATCTCAAAGAGATGGGGCGCGTGCCGTTGCTGACCACCGAAGAGGAGGTCACGCTGGCGATGCGCGTTGAAGCGGGGATGCAGGCGGAGAAGAACCTGCGTAAATCGCCGGATAGCGCCCGCGCTACCGAATGGCGGATGCTGGTGCAGGACGGCCTCAGCGCCCGCGAACACATCATCGAAGCCAATACGCGGCTGGTGGTCAGCGTCGCCAAGAAGTACATGAATCGCGGCGTGCCGTTCCTCGACTTGATACAGGAGGGCAATCTGGGCTTGATGAAGGCGGTCACTAAATTTGACTACCGGCGCGGCTTCCGCTTTAGCACTTATGCGACATGGTGGATTCGCCAGACGATCACCCGCGCCATCGCCGATCAAGGGCGCACGATCCGCGTGCCCGTCCACATGAGTGATCGCATCCGCAAGCTATACCGCATCATGCGCGATCTGGAACAGGAATACGGGCGCAAGCCAACCGTTGAGGAGATCGCCGCGCAGATGGAAACCGACCCGCGCAAAGTACAATGGATGCTCCGCGTTTCGTGGCAACCGCTCAGTCTGGAACAGCCAGTCGGTGATAACGAAGAAAGCGAACTGGGCAATTTCATCGAAAACGAAGCCGAAGAGACGCCGGTCAAGAGTACGCACGACAAGCTCTTGCTGGAGAAGATCGAGCAATTGCTACAGACGTTAACGCCGCGAGAGGCGCGGATTTTGCGCCTACGCTTCGGCTTGCAGAACGGCAGAAGCTACACGCTGGAAGAAGTCGGGCAGAAGTTCGGCCTAACGCGGGAGCGCATCCGCCAGATCGAAGGCCGCGCCCTGCGTCGTTTGCGCCATCCGCGCCGCAGTCGCCAGCTCCGCGACTATCTGACGTAGCAGATCATCAAGTGGGGCGGCTCAACCGCCCTGCAACAGCCATTCCCGCGCTTCGGCTTCCTCGCCGGTGCGGAAGAAGCGAAAGCGGTCTTTACTGCGGCTGAATAGCGACAGGAAGTTATTCAGCAGAGTTAATGCGCTTCCCTGCGTGGTGACGATTGCCAGACTGCCGCTTGGCCGCTCGGTGAATTCATCGAAGAATGGCTTGATGCGCCGCGCCAACACGCGCAAGGACACGTTCGCGTCTTTGATGTTGATGAGCAGGCGCACGTGGCTATCGGCGGGCGCGGCGGCGTAAATCTCGCGCAGTTTTGCGGCGAAAACGTCGATCACGTCACGGGGCGACGCCTCGATACGCTCCTCCACGATGAAATCAAAACGGTGTATACCGTCGGCGCTATGACGGTAGGCCATGCTCGATATGCTGTTGGTCATGTGTGTAAAACCCTCTTTGCGATCTTTGCCGCTACTGTGCGCGGCGTGCCACAGGCGCGGCGGGGTGTATCCGTGCGCCTGTGGCGTGACTGCTTTTACTGTTGTTCCGGCGAATTGGTGATGTTGTCCGCCAGATTATGCAGGCCGGCGTTCGCTTTGGCTTGCTTGTTGTTCTGGTGTTGCTCTTCTTCTTTGCCGAATTGCAAGACATCGCCGCTATCGGTGATGGCTTCCACCGACAGGCCGAGACTCTGCAATTCTTTGACCAGCACGCGGAAGCTGGTCGGGATGCCCGGCTCCTCGATGGGGTCGCCCTTGACGATGGCCTCGTAAGTGTTGACGCGCCCCTGCACATCGTCCGATTTGACGGTCAGCATTTCCTGTAGCGTATATGCCGCGCCGTAAGCCTCTAGCGCCCACACTTCCATCTCGCCGAAGCGCTGGCCGCCGAATTGCGCCTTACCGCCTAGCGGCTGTTGCGTGACCAGCGAGTACGGCCCGGTTGAACGGGCGTGGACTTTATCTTCGACCAGATGTGCCAGCTTCAGCATGTGGACGAAGCCCACCGCCACCGAATTATCGAACACTTCGCCGGTGCGCCCGTCGTACAGCGCATGTTTGCCGTATAGCGGATTGGGTCTGCCGGTCTTGAACATGGCGCGGTCTGCGATGCGTTGCAGTTCGCTGATGTCGGCATCGTCCGGGATGACCGCCGTCGGGTCGTGCTTGATCGTCCACATACGGTACAGCAATTCGATCATGTTCTCGTCGCGGCGTTTGCGTTCTTCCAGCGAGTGGCCTTCGGTGCTGAACATCAGCACATCGTCAGGGTTGATCCCCTGCTCGTTGAGCCATTCGGCCAGTACCGCCCGCCGCATGTAAATGCGATCAAGGATCAGCAGTTCGGCATCGTAGCGGCCTTTATCTTTCAGCCACTCGTGCGCGTACAGCCGCATCACTTCTTCTTCGTCCTCAAAATCGTCGGATGTCAATTCTAGCGTCGCCACCCATTCCCACGCCAGTTCGATGACTTCGCGCCACGCTTCGTCAATCATCCATGCGCGGGCGAGATCGGCGCGGATTTCGTATTCTTTCGCGCCGTCAAATACCGGCGTAATGGCGCGGAAGCCCAGCTTATCCGCCGCCCAGCCGACATGCAATTCGAGAATCTGGCCGATGTTCATACGTCCCGGCACGCCTGTCGGGTTCAACACGATCTCTACCGGCGTGCCGTCCTCAAGATACGGCATATCCTCAATGGCGACCACCCGCGAGATGACGCCCTTGTTGCCGTGCCGTCCGGCCATCTTGTCGCCGACGGTCAGCTTACGGCGTTGCGCCACGCTGACGCGCACCATCTTCTCCACGCCTGCCGGTAGGTCGCGGTGTTCTTCGCGGGTGAACGTCTTCACGTCTACCACCTTGCCGCGATCCCCGTGCGGCATCCGCAGGGAGCTATCTTTGACTTCGCGGGCTTGCTCGCCGAAGATCGCCCGCAGGAGTTTTTCCTCCGGACTGAGTTCTTTCTCGCCCTTCGGCGTGATCTTGCCGACCAGAATATCATTAGGGCCGACTTCTGCGCCGACGCGCACAATGCCGAATTCGTCGAGGTCTTTCAGCGCTTCTTCGCCGACGTTGGGAATATCGTAAGTGATTTCCTCCGGGCCGAGCTTGGTATCCCGCGCTTCGACTTCGTGCTTCTCAATATGGATGCTGGTGAATTTGTCGTTATGCACCATCTGTTCGCTGATGATGAGCGCGTCTTCGTAGTTACCGCCGTCCCAACTGAGGAAGGCCACCAGCACATCATGGCCGAGCGCCAGATGGCCGTACAGCGTCGAGGAGCTATCCGCGATGATGTCGCCGATGCTTACCTGCTGGCCTTTGTCTACGATGGGGCGCTGGTCAATGCACGTTGACTGGTTGGAACGGTCATATTTCCGCAGGCGATACACCTTCTCTTTGCCGTCTTCGGCGCGGATGACGATGCGGTCACTTTGCACGCTGGTGACATCGCCGTTCACTTCGCTGACCAGCACCTGACCGCTATCATAAGCCGCCTGCCTCTCCATGCCGGTGGTAATGCGCGAGACTTCCGGGCGCAATAGCGGCACCGCCTGCCGTTGCATGTTCGACCCCATCAGGGCGCGGCTGGCGTCGTCATGTTCGAGGAACGGGATCAACGAGGCGCTGATGCCGACGATCTGGCGCGGCGCAACGTCCATATAATCCACCCGCGAGACCGGCATCATGGTGAAGTGCTGTTGGTGACGGGCGGAGACACGATTCGGCACGAGTTGGCCGGTGTCGTCGGTTTCGGTGTTGGCCTGCGCGATCACGTAATTGTCTTCGGCGTCGGCGCTCAGGTACATGATTTCGCCGGTGACGAACGGCACAACCGACACCTTCTCGATGCCCGCACGTTTGAAGGCGGCCACCATTTGCTCGGTGACGGCTTCGCCCTCTTCGGCCAGCATGTTGTCTTTGGCGTCCTCTACATCGTCACGCAGGACGCGCCCGATCAGGCGCGGATCATCTACCGGCAGGAATTTGAGTACCTGACGGTACGGCGTCTCTACGAAGCCGTATTCGTTGACGCGGGCATAGCTGGCTAGGCGTCCGATCAAGCCGATGTTCGGACCTTCCGGCGTTTCAATCGGGCAGATGCGCCCGTAATGGCTATGATGCACGTCGCGCACATCGAAGCCGGCGCGTTCACGGCGCAAGCCGCCCGGCCCCAGCGCGGAGACGGTGCGCTTGTGTGTCAACTCCGCGAGCGGGTTGGTTTGCTCCATGAACTGCGACAACTGCGAAGAGCCGAAGAATTCACGGATGGCGGCCACCACCGGACGGATATTGACGAGGCTGACCGGCGTCAGGCTGTCCGTCTCGCGGATGGACATGCGCTCTTTGACGACGCGCTCGGTACGGCGCAGGCCGATGCGTAGCTTATTCATGATGAGTTCGCCCACCGTTTTCACGCGGCGGTTGCCCAGATGATCCATATCGTCCGGGCCGACCACATCATTGTTAATCAACATCATGCGTTCCACGAGGCGCACGATGTCGGCTTTGGTGATGATGCGCGTGGTGCGCGGGATGATGCCATCCAGATTCAGGCGCTGATTCAGCTTGTAGCGCCCGACGCGCTCCAGATCATAGCGGCGCTGGTCGAATAGCTGGCTTTCCAGATATTCGCGCGCGTTTTCCAGCGTGACCGGATCGCCCGGGCGCATCCGCTTGAAGAATTCCAGCAGGGCGGCCTGTGCGATGGTCTGGTCTTTCTTGATTTCCCACTGCGGTTCTTGCTCCAGCGTCTTTTCAAGGAAGCGGTGCGTCTCGCCGCTATCCGCTTCGGCATACAGCGCCATCAGTTCATCGTCTTCGCCGGTCTTAAGCGGGTTATTCTCTTCCGGTTGACCGTCGTCGATGGCGGCCAGCGCCCGCAATAGCACGGTGACGGGCACGGTGCGCTTACGGTTGAATTTGATGATGATGTGATCCTGCCGCCGCGTCTCGAATTCCATCCACGCGCCACGATCCGGGATCAGCTTCGCCCGCGATAGCAGGCGTCCGGTGGTGCGGTCTTGATCGGCGTCGAAGTAGACGCCGGGCGAGCGGATCAACTGACTGACGACGACGCGCTCCGTCCCGTTGATGATGAACGTGCCTTTTTCCGTCATGATCGGAAAATCGCCCATGAAGATTTCTGACGTGACGACTTGCCCCGTCTCGCGGTTGGCGAGCGCGACCTGCACATAAAGCGGCGCGGCGTAGGACATATCACGCTCTAAACATAGCTCTTTGGAATACTTCGGCTCTTCAAACCAGTATTTCAGGCCGAACTCCTGCGCTTCCGGGCTAGAGCCGGGCAGGTACAGCCGCAAGTTGCCGTTGAAGCTCTCGATGGGGCTGATCTCATCGAAAAGCTCGACTAATCCCTCCTCAATGAAGCGGTTGAAAGATTGCAACTGCACTTCGATGAGCGAGGGGAGGGACTGGACATCGGCGGTACGGGTGTAATTCTTGACTTTACTGTTATCCAAAGCGCCACTCCTTAACAGGTTATACGGGACGAGCCAAGTCTAAAAAGCGGGGGGTGCGTTTCCCACCGCGAGGGTAGTCGTTCATCGAATGATTTATCGAAAATCATCTATCACTGTTGACAATATTTTAGAGATTCGACAGAGGTCACAGAAAACTTTATTGTAGCTTGTGCTGACAGTTTCTGTCAACCCTGTGCGCGGCGGTTAAAACGTTCCAAAATGTGGCGGGCACGCAATGCATTGCGCCCCCTACAGATTCTCGTTTTCTGGATGGCGCGTGATTTATTTGGTGGATGTATAGATGTCGTGATGAAGGAATTGTTGACCCTGGTAGGATTCGAACCTACAACCGTTTGCTTAAGAGGCAACTGCTCTGCCGTTGAGCTACAGGGCCGTGCGGATGTCATTATAGAGCGCTAACCCCCTAAGTCAAGGTGGGATTGTGCGAAAAAGCCGACATTTGCTTGGGCGCGAATTCATTATCTGCTAAAATGAAATTCAAGTAAATGATGAGATGTCTTTAGGTATGTGTGTGAAAAATGGCTTATCTGGTGATGCGGCGGGGCCCCGAGCCGGGTCGGGTGTATCCCTTCGACGAATTTCATAAAACTGAAATCCGGCTAGGACGCGGTAATCAAAACGACATTATCATTCAGGATAATGATGTCAGCCGCGATCATGTTGCGTTTCAACGGGCGAACGATGGCTATAAACTCCGTGACCTGAAATCGAGCAACGGCACGTTTATCAACGGTAAGCGCGTTGACGGTGGCGGCATGTGGCTTTTGCGTTCGCGTTGTACGATTGAACTGGGCGAAGCGATCACGCTGGAATACTATCCGGGCGAATTGGACGAGCAGGCGCGGCTAGCGGGCAGGCGAGCGCGGGTGCATCTGGTGGTGACGGTGGCCGGAGAACCAGAGCCGACGACGTATGTGCTGGGCGGCAACAAGATGAGCGTCGGGCGCAGTAATATGTGCGACGTGACCATCATCGCGCCGGAAGTCAGCCGCCAGCATCTGGAGCTAGAGCCGCATCCAAAAGGCTATATCCTCCGCGACCTGAACAGCACCAACGGGACACTGCTCAATGATGTGCCGGTCACTGAGGAACACATGATAAAAATGGGCGACATCATCCGCATTGGTGACCAGATCACCATGCAATTGACCGATAGGCCGCATCGTTTCAGTGGGCGCTCTACAACCGACCTGCTGATCGACACCCGCGAATTGCAGGCGGTGGATGATCCCAGCAAGCGCCACAGCACCGACGAGCGTGAAGTGCCGTTGGCGGTCATTGATGAAGCACAGATGACATTCGCGTATCCGGTCACGTCGGTGACTGACATGGATGAGGATGTTCTGCGCGACAGCGTGTTAATCGCCTATGACCGCACGAACTGGCGGTCACTGGTCGCGCCGTTGGTCGATAAGCTGATGGGTGCGGAGATCAACACATGGACGGAGCAACATCTGTCAGAAGGCAGTCACCCGTGGCTGACATCGAACCATCAGGCGCGGCAATCGTGCTGGATGCTGTTGATCGTGGTCACGCCGGAGACGCTGAAGCGCGATGTGGTGCGCTCGCATCTGGGGCACTTCCGCAACCGCGAAAAGCCGATCATCGCGCTGATTTATGAGCCGTTGGAGCGCACGCCGCCCAACCTGAAGAATGTGCCGTGCATCCACTACAATCCGGCCTTGCCTGATGATACCTTCCGGCATGTCATCAACGAGATTCGCAAGGTGCAGAAACTCCTGCACGGTTGAGGTCGTCAGTTGTGGCGGGCAAATACTAGCCCGTGTTCAGCACGAACTATGACGGGGGGGGAACTTGTCGATCAACACGGAGCAGATCAAAGATTTGGCGGCCACGCTAGAGGGCGAGTCGCCACAGGCTATTTTGCGCTACGCGCATCAGACATACCGCGATCAACTGGCGATTGTGACCAGCTTTCAGATTACCGGCATCGTCACCCTGCACATGCTCCGCGAGATGACGGACGCGCCCTTGCAGGTGTTGACGCTAGATACCGGCGTATTGTTCGCGGAAACATACCAGCTGATGGAACGTGTGGCGGCGCGATTCGATGTGAGCATCCAGCGCTTGCAACCGGAGCCGGAAGACATCGCCGCGCACGATGAAGCGCTGTGGCTGACCGACGCCGATCAATGCTGTTACATCCGCAAGACGAAGCCATTAGCGCACGGGCTAGCGCCTTATTCCGCGTGGGTGACCGGCCTGCGCCGCGATCAGTCGCCGTCCCGTGCCACGACGCCGGTCATCGGCTGGGATGGCCGCTATAACATGGTCAAATTCTGCCCGTTCGCAGGCTGGACACAAGACATGCTGTGGACGTACATCCGCGCCCACGATCTGCCGTATAACGCGCTACACGACGCGGGCTATCCGAGCATCGGCTGTGTGCCGTGTACCCGTCCGGCGGCGGACGATGATTTGCGTAGCGGGCGCTGGGCGGGCACGGCCAAGACGGAATGCGGCATACACGATAACGGCGATTCGTGACGGCGCGAAAGGGCGTAGCACGCTACGCCCCTACAGATTGCCATTTTTCATTGTGGAGGCGGCGGGATACATCCCGCCCACCCGATCCCGTGTGAATATCTCAGCGATCAACGAAACGATAACCGACGCCGCGTGATGTCAGGATGTATTTCGGGTCTGCCGGGTCAATCTCGATCTTCTGCCGTAGATAATGCACGTACAGCTTGAGGCTATCCACCGCATCGCCGTATTCGTCGCCCCATGCCTGCGTGACCAGCTCGCGGCGGGTGACGACGCGCCCGGCATTACGCACCAGCACGCCCAGCAGATTGAATTCTTTCGGCGTCAGGTGCTTCAATTGGTTACGGACGTGAACCTCGCGGTTCATGAAGTTGATGCGGAACGCGCCGCCATCAAACACCAGTTCCTCGCTCATGTCGCTACGCGGGGCGCGGCGTAGATGCGCCTGAATGCGGGCGATTAGCTCGTCGTTATCATACGGCTTGACGATGTAATCATCCGCGCCGATGTTCAACCCCTCCACGACATCGCGGGTATCGCCCTTCGCCGTCAAGAACAGGATGGGCACTTCCGACATTTCACGCAGGCGGCGGCAGACCTCCCAGCCGTCCATTTCCGGCATCATGATGTCCAGTAGCACGATGTCGGGCTGATGCTTATAAGCCATCTTCAGCCCTTCGTCGGCGCGGTACGCCTTGATCGCCTCAAAGCCACGCCGATCTAGCAACATGCCGATGAGGTTCACCGTCGTTTCTTCATCATCAATGATTAACACTTTGGCGGCCACAACTTGCTCCTACGGCTCATATAACAATGTTTTAACCAATTTATCACGAGCCGTTATTCCGCGCAAGTGACCCACCTTTGCGCCGGTTGAAGAACCACTTGTCGAATTCCACGCCGAAGAAGGTCAGCGTCGCCAGCCCGAAGCACAGCGCCAACTCTGCGGCGCTCAAGGGCACGGTGTAGAAGAACTCCTGCGCGAATGGCGTGTAGATGACGGCGATCTGTAGCACGGTGGTCAGCGCGATAGAGGCCAGCATCGCCTTGTTGGTGAATAGGCCGATCTTGAACGCGGACTCGCGCTCGGAACGGATCGCCAGCGCGTGCCCCATCTGCGACATGACCAGCGTCGTGAAGATCATCGTGCCCCATACCGTGTTACGGGCGTCTTCGCCTTCCGGCGCGGGGACGATGAAGGCGACGATGAACGTCACCGCCATGATGAGGATGCCGATGCGGATGAGATACGCGCCCAGCCCGCGTGCGAAGATACCTTCTTGCGGATCGTGTGGCGGGCGATTCATCGCGTTCGGCTCGCCCTTCTCCACGCCCAGCGCCAGCGCGGGCAGACCGTCGGTGACGAGGTTCATCCACAGGATTTGAATGGTGTTGAGCGGTAGCGGTAATCCGGCTAATTGCAGGATGAAAAGCACCAGCACTTCGCCGGTATTGCTGGCGAGAATGTACTTGATGAACTTGCGCACGTTGTCGTAGATGGTGCGGCCTTCTTCCGCCGCGCTGACGATGTTGGCGAAGTTGTCGTCTAATATCACCATGTCGGAGGCTTCTTTGGTGACCGGCGTGCCGCTAATGCCCATCGCTACGCCGATGTCGGCGCGTTTGAGCGCGGGCGCGTCGTTCACGCCGTCGCCGGTCATGGCGACGATGTGCCCCTGTGCCTGTAGCGCGGTGACGATGTTCAGCTTATGCTCCGGCGAGACGCGGGCGAAGACGTTCACCGTCTTGACCGCTTCCGCGATTTCCGCGTCGCTCATGCGGTTGAGTTTAGCGCCGGTCATCACGCGGGCGGGCGTGCCGTCCGGCTCGTCGCGGCTGATGTCCAGTTCGCGGGCGATGGCCTGCGCGGTGAGCGGGTGATCGCCGGTAATCATGATCGGGCGGATTCCGGCGCGGCGACAACGCGCCACCGCCTCTTTGACTTCGGGGCGCGGCGGGTCGATCATGCCGATCATGCCGCAGAAGATCAGGTCACGCTCCATCGTCGTTTCGTTGTCGGCGTCGGCGGGTAGATCGACAAAAGGCCGGAAGGCCATGCCCAGCACACGCAACCCTTCGGACGCCATTTGATCGTTGTGCGCGGTGATTTCAGCGATGCGCTCCTCAGTGAGCGGGACGGCTTCGCCTTGAACCCAGACCGCCGTGCAAACGTCGAGCAGGCCATCGACGCCGCCTTTGGTGAAGGCGATATAATCGGCGTCGTAACGGGAGAGCGCACTCTCCAGCGCGTCAACAGCGACGGAGGACGATAGCTTGGCCGCCGCCTCGTGATCGACGCGATGCACGGTGGTCATGCGCTTCCGCGCTGATGTGAACGGCACTTCGCCGATGCGCGGGAAGGCCGGTTCGATGCGGTCTTTGCGTAGGCCGAATTGAGCGCCAGCCACCAGCAACGCGCTCTCGGTGGGGTCGCCCAACGCGACGACATCGCCTTTTTCGTCGCGCCGGATGTTGGAGTCATTGTTCAGCACACAGCCCATCAACAGGATGCCCTCGATGCGTTCGGGGCGGGAGAGGTCTTTTGTTTCCAGCGAGAGCGCCCGCTTGCCGCGCCCGATGATGTCGGTGAGGTCATGCGAATAACCGGCCACATCCAGCATCTTAACGGTCATGCGGTTCTGGGTGAGCGTGCCGGTCTTGTCGGAGCAGATGACGGTGACACTGCCGAGCGTCTCGACGGCGGGCAACTTGCGGATCAGGGCGCGACGGTTGAGCATCCGTTGGCCGCCCAGCGCCAGCGAGATCGTCACGACGGCGGGCAAGCCTTCAGGGACGACGGCCACCGCAATCGCTACCGCCGTCAGGAACGCGATATTGAGCGATAGGCCGACGAACAGGCCGATGGCGAACGCGACGCCGACGATACCCAGCCCGACATAAAATAGCGCCTTGCCCAGTTGCGCCATGCGACGCTGTAGCGGCGTCTTTTCGTGGCCGACGCTCTGGATCAAGTCGGCGATGCGCCCTAGTTCGGTACGCATACCGGTAGCGACGATGACCGCTTCACCGCGCCCGTAGGTGACCGCCGTGCCCATGTAGACCATATTCTGCCGGTCAGCCAGCGCGATCTCGGCGTTTTTTAGCGGTTGGCGATGTTTCTCCACCGGATGCGATTCGCCGGTTAGCGATGCTTCCTGTACTTGCAGGTTGGCGCTGTGGATCACGCGGGCGTCCGCCGGTATCACACTGCCGACATTCAGCAGAACGATGTCGCCGGGCACTAATTCGACAGGCGCTTTCTCCGTCTCGCGTCCATCACGGCGCACGCGCACCATGCTAGCCGCCATCTTTCTCAGTTCGGCCATCGCTTTCTCGGCGCGGTATTCTTGACTGACGCCGAGTATCGCGTTCAGCACGACGATAGCGGTGATGGCGACCACGCTTTTGACATCCCCGAGAAATGCGGAGATGATGGCCGCGCCGATCAGGATGACCACCATCGGGTCGGTCAACTGCTCCCAGAGCATCGCCCACGGGCTTTCGATGTCTTTTTCTTCTAATTCGTTGCGGCCATAAGTCGCCCGCCGCGCTTCGATTTCGTCGGCGCGTAGGCCGCTAGCTGGCGCGACGTTCAGTTCGGCGCATATCTCGTCAGCGTCGCGGATGTGCCAATCATTCGATTCGGGGACAACTTTTTGTTTTTGCGCTTGCAATATTGCCATGTTGGATTGTGTTTAACCTCGTGCCGCAGGACGCGGGCGTGCATATGTGTATGACAGAGACTCAAGTATGTGTACACTGCATGTACACCGTGTCTACACACTATAAAGCCATGCACGCGGTCTAATCCCCCCAACATTTGGGGGGAGTTTGTTGGGGAATGGGAGGGGACGCGATATGTTGCGCCCCATTATTGTGGGCGATTGCGCCCGAGAAACCACTTCACCCCTTGACCGAGCCGGCCAGCAGGCCGCGAATGAAGTAACGCCCCATGACGATATACACGAGCAACGGCGGCAACGCCGCCAGCAGAGCGCCCGACATCATCATCGGGAAGTTTTGCTCGCGCCCGCCGGATAGGATCGCTAGCGGGACGGTGATCGGCTGACTGCTCTCCGTCGTGAGGAAGATGGCGAACAGGAAGTCGTTCCATATCTGTGTGAATTGCCAGATGATGACCACCACGAAGCCGGGCACCGAAAGCGGAAAGACCACCTGTGTATATAACTGCCAGAAGCCCGCGCCGTCCATCGTGCCCGCCTCTAGCATCTCGTCCGGTATCTCCGCGTAGAAGTTGCGGAAGATCAGCGTCGTGATGGGGATGCCGTACACCACATGCACCAGTATCAGGCCGGGGATGCCGCCATACAGTCCGATGTCGTTCATGAACCGGAAAAGCGGAATCAGGATAGCTTGATACGGCAGGAACATGCCGAACAGGATCAACGGGAAGATGACCCGTTCGCCCGGGATGCGCCACTTGGACAGCACATAGCCGTTCATCGAGCCGAGCGCCGCCGATACGATGGTGGCGACGATCACCAGCGTGAAGCTATTGCCCATGCTCGGGCCGAAGCGCTCTATTGCCTGCTCGAAGCCGGTGAAGTTCAGTTGTGTCGGCAGATTCCAGACGGTACTCAGGCGCGTTTCCGGCAACGTCTTGAACGCGGTGACCGCCGTCATGTAGATCGGGATGAGGAAGATCAGCGCGAACAGCACCAGCGTGCCGTAAATGCCGCCGCGCATGGCGATGCGTCTCATTTCATAAGCTGTCATGGTTGATCCTCCTTAGTCGCGGCGTTCGCGTAATTGTGTCCACAGGTACGGTATAATCACCGTACAGACTAGCACCAGCATGACCACCGCCACCGCACTGGCACGCGCAAAACGGTCATTGTCGAAGGCGCTATAGACGATGATGCCGGGCACCAGCGTCTGGAAGTTGTCTTTACCACTCATGGCGAAGATCAAGTCGAAGCTCTTTAGCGAGATATGGCCGAGAATAATCATCGCGCTCAGCGCGACCGGCCGCAGTTGCGGCAAGACCACGCGCCAATACACGCCGAGTTCGGTACAGCCATCCACGCGGGCGGCTTCGCGCAGTTCGTCGGGGACGCCACGCATTCCGGCCAGAAACATCGCCATCGTATAACCGGCCATCTGCCACACCGCCGCGATGATGATGCCGGTCAGCGCGACCTGAAAGCCTTTCATGTCGGCTTCGGGGCCGGGTGGCGGCGCGTCCGGCGTGAACGCTCGTAGGTCAAGCTCTAGCGTCTGCGGCCAGACGGTCGTCGTCCAGAAGTCCACCCCTTGCAAGAAGCCCAGCACACCAGCGATCACCAGCGCCCAGCCCATCGCGCCCCAGCGCCGCTTAATCAGATAGTTAAAGACCAGTATCGACAGGATGAAAAGGCCGATGTATGTCAGGTATAGCGGCACATCGTTCCAGTCAAAGGGCAGTACGCGCTTGCGGCTATTGATCCAGTTAAAACTGTACGGCTCTAGACCGAACAGGCGCTCCGGCAGGCTGTTGAGTCCTACCGGTTGGTACAACCAGCGCCATATCGTGCCGGTGACCACCAGCGACAGCGCCATAGGAAACAAGAAGATAGTTCGGAACAGTCCTTCAAAGCGTATTCGCATGTCGAGCAGGGCGGCCAGCACGAAACCGACAAACAGACAACCCCCGACAAAGAAAATCGTATAGAAGAAGGTGTTGACCATCGACGTGCGGAAATCAAATTCCAGCGCGTCGGTCATCAGGTTGCGATAATTGTCGATGCCGACGAAGCCCGACTGACGGGCGGCGGCCATCGCTGAACCGGCGCGGCGATCTTCGCCCCAATCCGTTAACGAATTTTGAAATGTGGCGAAGATGAAGCCATAAACGAAAATGGCTAGCAAGAACAGCGAAGGCAGGATCATCACGAACGCGATACGGCGATCTCTCGTACTTCGCATTACATTAAACTCCTATTGCCAAAAGACCCCGCGTTAAACGAGGTCTTCATCATCATCAGTGATAATTTGTAGTAGATGGGATAAACGGCGGGGCGATGTCAGAACCGCCGCCGCCGTCACTCATGACAGATGCACGAATTCGTTATTGACCGCAGGCCGCCGCTTGCGAGCAGATGGCGGCGAAAGCGTTGGCCGCCGCTTGTGGGTTGCCCGTTGACAGCAGGATTTCGATAGTTTGGCCGAAGTCGCCCATGAAGCGCTCGTTGGCCGCCGTACCGTGCGCCAGACTGCCGACGAGAACATCAACTGCCCAGTCGTCAGCCGCAGATAGCAGATAAGCGTTGTACTCGTCCATCGCGGCTTCTACCGCGTCCACACGCGCCGGGATCGAACCCTTGAGCGTGTTGAAGGCGTTCTGGCCTTCGATGGAGAGCATCAGTTCCAGCCAAGCCAGCGTATTCTCGCGGTTGGTGATGCCCAGCGGCAGGCCGAAGCTGTCGGACAGCCACATGAAGATGCCATCGGTGCCGAAGGAGGCCGCGAAGCCGAAGTCTTCGCCCGGCTCCAGCCCGAGCGTGGTGGTCAGATAACCGGCCGCCCAGTCGCCCATGATATTGAAGACGGCTTCGCCTTCAATGACGCGATCAGTCGCCTGTTGCCACGACAAGCCCGCCGCGTCCGCGTCAATGTTGGTGCATTCCAGCACGTCGAGGAACGTGGCGTAAACGTCGGTCAGGCCAGCGACGCCGGTCTCACCCGTCCAGATGCCATTCCAGCCTTCAGCGCCCAGCACGCCCAGCGCGATAGTCTCCCACAGGTGGTTGACTGTCCACGGCTCGGCGACCACAAGCGGGGTCAGTCCGGCGGCTTGAATGTCCGGGCATACCGCGAGGAATTCTTCGATTGTGGCCGGTACTTCAAGGCCGAGTTCGTCGAGTGTTTCCGGCAGATACCAGAGGACGTTGGAACGGTGGATGTTTACCGGCACGCTAAAGACGCCGCCTTCGTAGGTGATCGTGTCTAGCAGGTCTTCCGGCAGAACGTCAAACCAGCCGTTTTCTTCAAACATGAAGGTCAGGTCTTCCATGCGGTCAGCGACGACCCATGTGCCGGTCAGTTCTTCACCGGCGTGTACCTGAAAGCTATCCGGCGGGTTGCCGCCCAGCATACGGGTTTTCAACACCGCACGGGCGTTGACGCCAGAGCCGCCGGTGACGGTAGCGTTGATGACTTCAACGTTGGGGTGCATTTCATTGTAAAGCGCGATCAGCGCTTCCAACGCGGGCGCTTCGTCACCCGCCCACCACGAGAAGATTTCCAGTTCGCCGGATAGCTCATCATCATCCTGCGCGTGAGCGAAACCAACCAGCCCGAGAGCGAGCAGGAGTGTGAGGAATAACGAGATATACTTTTTCATAGTAAAGTCTCCATAGTAAATATTAGTTAAAAATGTAGAATGCGCGACATTCACGCCACGCTCATATTTCCACATACGCAATCATAACACATTTTGCCGGTCGTGCGCTACTTATTTTTGTCACTGGCAACCGATGAATTCAGGCGATGCGCGGATAGGCGAAAATCAGGTTGTGTCCGGTGATGAAACTGCCGATAGCCCTACGCCGATTCGCCGTCCGTTGAATCCGCTTTCAAACATGATATAATCGCCTCATTCAGTATTTCGGGCGGCCTTTTATACGCACGCGCCGCCATTCGCATATCTCAGTATGGAGATAATTCAGTATGCTTCAGAAACGTTTCTTTCCCCTTTTGACATTGGTCGCTCTGCTGGGCGGGGCATTCGTATTGCTCAGCGCTGGTGCGCCCGCCACGCTCGCGCAGAATAACGACAATAACTTGCTGGTTAACCCCGGCTTCGAGGATGGTTCTAACGTGCGGATCGTCGCACAGGGCGATGGCGTCAGCTTCGCGGTATTCAACGGCTGGGAAGGCTGGTACGTCCCGGCGACGGCCAACAGCGAAAGCTGGCAGAACGCCATCCCCAACGGCACCGGACGCAACAATGCCGGTTTCGGTTTTGTGCGTAACGGCAATCGCTCGATGGAGTTGAGTCGCGGTTGGGCGACATTCACCGCCGCCGTCTACCAGACGGTGACTGTACCGGAAAACGCCAACGTGATCGGTAGCGCGTGGGTGGTCATGAACATCAGCGGTGATCGTGCGCCGGAGGCGAACTCGATTGCGCGGGTCGGCATTGATCCGACAGGCGGCACGAATCCGCTATCGTCTAACGTGGTCTGGTCATCGACGGTGACTAACGCGCTGGCTAGCGGCGGCTGGCGTCAGATGACGGCCAACGCGACGGCGCAGGGCACGCGGGTGACGCTGTTCCTGTATGCGACGCAGACCGTACCCACCGAGGGCAACGGCGTATTCTGGGATGATGCGTCGCTGGTGGTCGGTGGTGGCGGTAGCACGCCGGCTGAGGGTGAAGAAGCGGAAGAGGCCGCCCCGCCGCCTCCACCGCCGCCTGCTGTCGTGCCGTTCGTCTCGCCACAGTCCGCACAGGATGACGGCTCAATCCGCCACACCGTCAACGAGGGTGACACGCTCAGCTCGATTGCGGTGGCCTATGGCGTACAGCCGGACGACATCCGCGAGTTGAACCCGGAGATTGGGCGAGGACAATTCTTGATGGTCGGTCAGGTATTACTCATCCGTCGCCCGACAAGCGGCCCGACCAGTGGTAGCGGCGTCGGTCCGTCCGCGCCGATGCAACCGGTGGAGCCTGAAGAAGAGGAAACAGTCGTTGAACCGCCGCAGGAAGTCGTCGAGCCGCAACAGCCGGTGATGACATTGCCCAGCGTCCGCATCAACACGCTGTATTACTTCACCAATGATCTGGACGCCATGCGCGAGTTTTACGGCACGTTGATCGGTCTGGAAGAAGTGGAAGTCGATCCGGAATCCAGCGCCGAGCAAGATATGGTCATGTTTGATCTAGGCGGCGTGCAGATCGCCTTCCTGCTGACCGAAGATGAGATCGCCCCGGCTTCTGCGTGGGCGCGTCAACCGAAATACGACGGCGGCAGTGTGGATGAAGCCTCGTTGTTGATCGGCGTGACCGACACGGAATTTGAAGCCATCGTCGGGCGCGTGGCCGGTGGCGGCGTCACCGTGTACAACGACGCGATTCTCGTCCCGCGTGAAGGCCAGCGTGCGATCTTCGTGCGCGACCCGAACGGAAGCACCATCGGCATCCTGACCGAACCCGAACAGGGTTAGTCAGCGACGGGTATAGCGGGGCGCAATGCGTGGCGCCCCATCAAAAAGAAATCTGTAGGGGCGTAGCGTGCTACGCCCTTTTTGCGTCCAGCCAGCAGACACAACGCATTGCGCGGGCGACGATAGTTAGTGTTACAATGGGTATTGGCTGGATATTTTGGGAAGGATTAAACATCAAATGGCAGAACTGACCCGTAAAGAACTCATCATGCTTCTGAATGGTGCCGGGCGTCCGCGTCTGGCGGGGGTTGATCTGAGTTCGGAGAACTTCCGGCGGCTGGACTTCGAGAACGCCAACATGCGCGGCGCGGTCTTGCAGGGCGCCAACATCGAAGAGGCGATCCTGCGTAATTGCAACATGACCGGCGTCAACATGACGCGCACCCGTGCCGCCTTCGCCGATTTCGCCAATTGCAACATGACCGCCGCCAACATGACGCTGGCCGACCTCAAAGGGGCGCGGCTGACCGATGTCACGCTGACCAACACCAACCTCAACGGCGCGAATCTGGAAAACGCCAACATGAAGGGCGCGAAAGTGGATGGCGTGCGCTTCGATGAAGGCACGACATGGCCGGATGGCAAAAAGGGCGCGGCGGGCAACCCCAACAATTACGTTTAACCGTGATCGCCCCGCACAGGGCGCAATGTATTGCGCCCCTACAATCCTATGACTGATGACTGGAGACGCGAAAATGCCAGACCCTGATTATTACGACCCGCAGAGAGTCGGCGAATTGTACGCGCCCGACATCAACGCGGCGACTCGCGCCGGTAACGCGGCTGACCTGCGCCGGTCTGATGCTGACCGCCAGCGCGTCGCGTTGTTTCTGGTGGATGCACAGATCGACTTCATCCACGCTGACGGCGCGTTGAGCGTGCCCGGCGCGCTGGACGACACGCGGCGGCTGATCGGCTGGATGTACGATCACATGCCGCGCATCACCCATATCAAGATCACGCTGGATTCGCACATGCCGCTACAGATTTTTCATCCGGCATGGTGGGCGAACGCGGAAGGCGATCACCCGCCACCCCTGACGCCGATCACTAGCGAGCAAGTCGAGCGCGGCGAATGGCGTCCGCTTTATGATCGCGTGTGGTCGCGCCGCTACGTCGAGATACTGGAAGAAGATGCACGAAAAACGCTGATGATCTGGCCGTATCACGCGCTGATCGGCACGCCCGGCCACGCGCTCGTCCCGGCCTTAGCGGAAGCGGTGGCCTATCACAGCGCCGCCCGCCGCGCCAGCGCCGAGACCATCATCAAGGGGATGATCCCGCAGACCGAATACTACTCGGCCATCGAGCCGGAAGTGAAGATACCGGAACACCCATCCGGCGACATCAACCGCGCTCTGCTGGACAGCCTGCGCGATTATCACGCGGTTTACATCGCGGGGCAGGCCAAAAGCCATTGCGTGCTGGAGACTGTCGCTTCAATGATGCGCTATTACGATGCGCCGATGATTCGTCGTCTGCATGTGCTGACCGATACCATGTCATCCGTCGCGCATCCGGAGATCGACTTTGACACGCTGGCTGAAGAAGCGTTCGCGGGTTGGGCGGCGCAAGGCTTGAATCTGGTACGGACGACGGACGGCATTTTATAATCTGCGCCTTACGTCGCTACTCATGGTCTTATTAGAAACATACGCTAACCTGAACGTGTTCTTGAAGATGATGTTTAGGGAGGCTTCCTGTTATGACATTGACCGACAGCGACATTCAAAGCGCGATGGCTGATTTGCCCGGCTGGGAATATGCCGACGGCGCGATCAGCAAGACGTATGAATTCCCGCAATATCTAGCGGGGCTGGCTTTCGCTACCGCCGCCGGTACGGTGTGCGAAGGGTTGGGACATCATCCCGACATGACGATTGGTTATCGCCGCGTGCAAATCGCGCTGACCACACATGACGCCGGTAACGCTGTGACGCAGAAAGACATCGACGCGGCGCTGGCGATTGAGCGCATCGGCTACCCCTGAGCCGGTTCAGCCCGACGGAGCGCCCGCCATGCGGTTGATCTTAGCATCCAGTTCACCACGCCGCCGCGCCTTAATCGCATCGCTCGGCGTGGATTTCACCATCATCAAGCCCGACATCGACGAGAGTCGCCACGCGGACGAGTCGCCGGTGGCTTACGTGCGCCGCCTCAGCCAGCAGAAAGCGGAGGCGGTAGTGCGGACGTTGACCGCTACATCAGGCGCGGCGGTGCTGGCGGCGGATACTTCCGTGATTCTCGCGGCGGATACGACGGGCATTCACGACGGCGAAATACTGGGCAAGCCGGAATCGGCGGAAGAAGCCCGCGCCATGTTGCGCCGCCTACGCGGGCGGGCGCATATCGTATGCACCGGCTTCACCGTACTCAGCGCGGACGATATGCGGCGGCATACCGACCATGTACAGACGATTGTCCACATGCGCGATTATAGCGACGACGAGATCGACGCTTATATTGTCACCGGCGACCCGTTCGACAAGGCGGGCAGTTACGCCATCCAACACACGGATTTTCATCCCGTCGCCCGCATTGAGGGCGATTATAACAACGTGGTCGGCCTGCCATTATCTGCCGTCCGCGCTGTGTTGATTGATTTTGGATTTAACGTTAGATGACATCGCGCCGATATGCGATGTGTATGAGGAGTTAGTGAACTATGGCTACAGACATGACCGGAAAGACCGTCTTAATCACCGGCGCGACGAACGGGCTGGGCGAAGTGACCGCCCGCGAATTGGCTCGCATGGGGGCGACGGTGGTCATTGTGGGGCGCAACGCGCAAAAGGCGAAAGACGTGACGGCCAGCATCACGGCGGAGACCGGCAACGCGAAAGTTGATTATATCGTGTCTGATCTGTCGGTGATGGCTGAAATACGCGATCTCGCCGACGCTTTCCGCGCAAAATATGACCGGCTGGATGTGCTGGTCAACAATGCCGGGATGATCTTCACATCACGCGAATTGACGCCGGATGGGTTCGAGAAGACGTTCGCGCTGAACCATCTGAGTTATTTCATGCTGACCAATCTGCTGATGGATATGCTGAGGCAGACCGGCACGCCGGAGCAAAAGGCGCGGGTGGTCAATGTGTCGTCATCGGCGCATAGCTTCGGCAAGTTGGATTTCAGCAACCTCAACGGCGAAAAGAGCTATAACGCGATGGGGGCGTATGGCGTCTCCAAGCTGTGCAACATCCTGTTCACGAATGCGCTGGCGCGGCGTCTGCTGGCGGAAGAAGCGCCGGTCACGGTCAACAGCCTGCATCCGGGCATCGTTCGCACCGGCTTCGGCAAGAATAACGATGGCTTGCTGGGCACGCTGACCCGTGCGGGCACAACCGTCCTGCAAATGTTCGGCCTTTCGGCGGAGAAAGGCGCAGAGACGCAAATCTATCTGGCTTCATCGCGGGAAGTCGAAGGCGTTAGCGGCCAATATTTTGAGAAGAAGAAAATCTCGCGCAGTAACTCGGTCTCCAACAACGAAGGCATTCAAGAGCGACTGTGGGAAGTCAGCGGCCAGATGACCGGCCTGCACGAAGCGGAAAACGTCGCCGGTTGACTGACGATTATGCGTTTGGTAGATCAGTACCGATTGGGTGCAACACCACCGACAGCGCATAAAAGTTTTTACCGTGCGCTTCGTCATGCTCAAATGCACTGAGCAGGGCGTCAATCTGCCGGTAAAAGCGTTCGGCATCCTGCGGCGAGAGCCGCGCTAGTCGGCGATCTATCAAAGCGGAAAGCGGGTGCGGCGGTTGCTCATCAGCGCGGATCGCGCCGCCGTTCAGCCCATAGCGGACATCGCTCTGCGCTTCGTCAAATATCTCGCTCATGCGTAGCTCTAAATGCGCGTGTTCTGCGGTAGGGGCGAGGCGCAGTAGGTCGGACTCGATGCGGAATGATCTAGCGATTATGTGATAGTATTTCTCCGTGATCGCGCCCGCGCCGTGCCGCTCGCCGGCCAGATAAATCAAGCCGGCGCGTTGTAGCAAGCCGACATGATAGTAAGTGTTGCGCTCTTTGATGCCAACTAACGGCGCGATCTGACTGGTCGTGCGCGGCGCATCAGCCACCGCCCGCATGATCTTGTGTCGTAGTGGATCGCAAAATGTCTTGAGAGTGTCCAAATCGCGGATTGTGTACTCGTCTTTGATCTGGATGTTGAAATCGTCAGATGCGCCATCATGAACCATTACAAAACCTCTCTTAAATGTAATTTGCTCGATCTATCCGTCGTGATGATGATCTTGCACTGTTTTTCTGTCGTGTGCCGGTAGCGACGGATATGATATTAAAATAAACAAGGGCTATTTGTACATACCCTGTATGTATAATTAAGCATAAATTAAGTTTGCAATAAAATGAACAAAGGCGCTTGATCTTTACACTATGTTACCTTAAAGGTTGGGATATTGAATAGAACCATCACACCATTTGATGCTGTACTGCTAGTTAGAATTAATAAACGATATGGGCGGACTCCGGCAATGTAGCGGGCGTAGCACGCCACATCGCTATAAATTTTGCTATGTGTTCGCCACCAGAATATTGAAATACACCCACCCCGAAACGCCCTCTTGTGATCTGCCGCTTTTCGGCCACAATTGAGATATGTATGATACAGCGTCCGTAAGTCATGGAGATTGAGGCCAACGCGATGCGCCATTTTTATATCGTCTGCCTGTGGTTGTGTGTGCTGATGGTCAGCGCCGGATGCGCGGCCAGCACGCCGCATATCGTCCCCACGCCGCGCCCGACAGAAGCGCCGACGGATACCCCCGCGCCGACGAATACGCCATCGGCCACTGACACGCCGCAAGCGGTCAGCGAATTGAGCGATTCAGCCAGCGCGACGCCGCTATTCGGCCCGTCCGCCACGCCCGCGCCCGGCCAGCCCACCGCCACGCCGATCATCAACCCTAACGCGCCGCGTGTCGAGTTCTTTCAGGCGTCGGGGCCGGTTGAACCCGGCTCGCCCATCACGCTATTATGGTCTACGCGCAATGTCGAACGTGCCGTGATCTACCAGCTAACGCCGGACGGCCAGCGTGACCGTGCGTGGAATGTCGCGCCTGCTGGTCGGCAGGCGGTACGCACCAGCCTATCGGATCGCGCTCAGATTGAGTTCGTTCTCGTCGTCGGTCCGCCCGGTCAGGAAGTCGAGCAACGGTTGATCGTGCCGATCATCTGCACCGTGTCGTGGTTCTTCGATCCGCCGCCGCAGGAATGCGCCGATGATGAGGCGGAGGAGGCGTTCTTGATCGAGCAACGCTTCGAGCGCGGGCGCATGGTGTATGTGCGGGCGGAGAATCGCATTTACGCGCTATTCAATGATGGTCAGCGCCCGGCATGGATCCGCTTTGAAGATCGCTACAATCCCGAAGAACACGACGAATTCGATCCCGCGTTCCAGCCGCCGCCCGGCTTATATCAGCCCGTCGCCCGTCTGGGATTTCTGTGGCGCGGCAATGACACGGTGCGTAACCGGCTGGGCTTAGCCATCGAGACGGAAGTCAGCTTTCAAGGGGCAACCCAGCGCTCGCGCTTGCTAGATGGCACGGCGGCGCTGTACATCACCAGCCCCGACGGGACGATCTTGCAGGTATTGGGCACCGGCGGCTCTTGGCAAATTATCACGCCGGATTAAAGCGTCTCTGCTACGCTCCGGTGCATAATAGATGCGGTAAGGGCGTGCCCGTGCTACGCCCAACATGACGCAGTTCAGATTGAGCAGAACAGGCGAAAACTATGTTTAATGAACCGGCCTCATCGTTTGGCGATGCGGGCATGATCGCCCGACGTGGCGGTTTCTCAATGATTGAGGATGCACTCGACGCGCAGGACACGCTATATAGCGACATCCGGCAGGCTATCGAAGATGTGCTGACCGTCTATGACGAGCGTTTCGCGGTAGGCAACGAAGCCGAACAGCAACGCGCCCGACTGGTTTTGATGTCCACCGAAAGCCATCTTCTGGTGACGTTCTCCGGACGCTTGCGCGTGGACGCGGAACGCGCCTACGAACGGCTCGACGCGGTATTTGCCGAACACGATTTATTGCCGATCTTCCGTGAGAATTCCGGCGGGCGTGGTGCGCCGGAAATCGAATACGCGCCGCACATGATCTATGTGGTGCATGGGCGCGTCCAGCCGAAGCAGGGCGGGACGGTTCTCAGCGCGGTGCTATTCCTGCTGACGGTGTTGAGCGTGACGTTCGTCGGCTCATTGATGGCGATTGGGCAGATCGGCATGGACGACCCCGCCCGCGCTACTGAGATGATGCAAGACCCGTTCGCGCATCTGTGGCGCGGTTGGCCGTATGCGTTCGGCATCCTCACCATTTTAGGGGCGCACGAACTAGGGCATTATTTCGCCGCCCGCTATCATCGCACGGCGGCCTCTCTGCCGTACTTCCTGCCGTTTCCGTTCGGCATCTTCGGGACGTTCGGCGCGGCGATTCGCCTGCGCGAGCCGATGCGTAACCGTAAAATCCTGCTGGACATCGGCGCGGCGGGGCCGTTGGCCGGTCTGGTGTTTGCCGTGCCCATCCTGTTGATCGGGCTGGCGACTTCGCCCGTCGCTGAGATGACGGGGGCGGGCTTCGTGGAAGGCAACAGCATCATCTACGCGCTATCGAAGCTCATCATCTTCGGGGAGGTATTACCGGCTGATGGCCGCGATGTGTTCGTCAATCAATTGGCGTGGGCGGGTTGGACGGGCTTACTGGTCACCGGCCTGAATTTGATCCCCGTCGGCCAGCTAGACGGCGGGCACATCCTGTATGCGTTGATGGGGCGCTTCGCCAAGCTGATGTATTTTCCGATTGTGGTCGGCATGATCTTGTTGGCGTTCTTCGTGGCGCGGGAACTGGCGTTCTTCGTGGTGTTGATTATCCTGCTGGGCAATATGCACGCCGTCCCGCTCAACGACATCACGCCGTTGGATGCGCGGCGGCGCGGCGTGGCGGTGCTATCGTTGGTCGTGTTCGCGCTGGTCTTCGTGCCGAATCCGTTGAGCGTGGCGGAAAGTCAGACGATCTTGCCGCCGGACGGCGGGCGCGTCACCTATCTGCTACCGGTCTTTTTCATCGTGCTATGGCAGGCTGTCCGCCGTCGTTGATGGCTTTTTTTGAGAGAAGGGAGCAGGCGTTATGTTGCAATTTGTCGAGCAGACGCCGCGCCGCGTGGTACTGCGTGACCAGCGCCCGACTGCCGGATTGGTGGCGCTGGTTTTCACGTTCCTCAGTTTAAGCGCGGTCTTTCTGCTGGTCGTGCAGTTGTTCGTGATGTTCAGTGAGCGCATCGGCCAATTTGACGGCGTGCTGTGGTTGCTGGGCATGGTGATGTTCACCGCGCTGGGCGTCGGGTTCGTGGCGCTGGGGGCGATGGCCTCGGCGCATTTCCTCATCGGCTCGGCGTGTATGCTGGATAAAGATAGCGGGCGCTTCATCATTCAGCGCGTGGATTTCTTCCGGCGCAAATTCGAGCTACACAGCATCTACGGCATCCGCCGCATCGACGTTGACGAGAACCGCGAGGTTCACGCTTTCGGCGTGTTCGTCGTGCTGAAAAGCGGCCAGCGCATCCCCATCGCCTCCTATCATCAACAGGACGAGGACGCGATGCGGGCGACGGTGGCGCATCTGCGCGATTTCCTGCGCGATTGGTAGCGGCGCGAATACATCGGGCGCAATGCCCGGACGACACACGGCAGGCGCGGGGTGTTTCATCCGGCGGGGATTGTCTATAATACAGCATATTTTGTGTAAGGGACGATTTGCATGTCAAAACCGCTGAATTTTCAACAGGTTATCCTCAAGCTACATCAATTCTGGGCGGAGCAAGGGTGCATCATCTGGGAGCCGTATAACGTGCAATTGGGCGCGGGCACGGCCAACCCCGCGACGTTGCTTCGCGCACTCGGGCCGGAACCGTGGCGCGTGGCCTATGTCGAGCCATCGGTGCGCCCCGACGATGGACGCTACGGCGAAAACCCGAACCGGATGCAGAAATACTATCAATATCAGGTCATCCTCAAGCCTGATCCGGGCAACCCGCAGGAGATTTATCTGCAATCGCTGGAAGCGCTGGGCATTGATCCGCGCCAGCACGACATCCGCTTCGTAGAAGACAACTGGGAATCGCCCGCGCTCGGTGCGTGGGGGCTGGGCTGGGAGGTCTGGCTGGATGGGCAGGAGATCACCCAATTCACGTATTTCCAGCAGGCGGGCGGCGTCGAATTGCGTCCGGTGTCGGTGGAAATCACCTACGGGATTGAGCGCATCGTGCTAGCGTTGCAGGGTAAAGAATCCGCGTGGGAAATCGACTGGATGCCGGGCATCACCTACCATGACATGATGTTCAACGAAGAAGTGGAGCATTGCCGCTACTACTTCGATATTGCCGATGTCGAGGCGCTCAAGCGCGTGTATGACACTTACGAGGCCGAATACAAGCGGGCGCTAGAAGGTGACGCGCTGATCGCCGCGTATGATTACGTCAACAAATGCAGTCACCTGTTCAATGTGCTGGACACACGCGGCGCTATCGGCGTGACCGAACGCGCCGGATACTTCCGCCGGATGCGCGACATGACGCGCAACGTCGCCAGCGCTTACGTCGCCAAGCGCGAAGAACTCGGTTTCCCGTTGATGAAACAGGCTTCAGCATGGGCGGAGCCGGAGCGCGGCGTCGTTAATCCGATGGTCACGACGCAATCGCCCTCAGAAGAAGCGGCGGATTTCCTGCTGGAAATCGGCGTTGAAGAATTGCCCGCCGCCGATGTCGATGTCGCCGTCGCGCAGTTGCAGACCAGCGCCAGCGCGTTATTCGACGAGCTACGCCTGAACCATGAGCGCCTCAACGTGTACGCCACGCCGCGCCGCATCGTGCTATACGCGGCGGGCTTAGCGCCGACGCAGACCGATGTCGAATTGGAGCATCGCGGGCCACCGGCCAGCCGCGCCTTCGATGCGGACGGCCAGCCGACCAAAGCGGCGGAGGGCTTCGCACGCGGCAAGGGCGCGGATGTCGCCGCGCTGACCGTTAAGCAGATCGACGGCGGCGAATACGTCACGGTCACGGTCAAGGAAGCCGGACGCCCGACGGTGGCGGTGCTGGCCGAAGTCCTGCCGGAGCTAATCAGCGGCCTGAAGTTCGGCAAGTCGATGCGCTGGAACAGTACCGATGTCGCCTTCTCCCGCCCGATTCGCTGGCTGACGGCGCTATTCGGCGCGAGCGTCGTCCCGTTTGAATACGCCGGAGTCGCTAGCGGCCACCTGACGCACGGCCTACGCCCTTACGGCAGTCCGCCGCTTCTGGTAGAGACTCCCGCCGATTATCTGGAGAAGATCGCCGGACAGGGCATCATCATCAGCCGCGCCGAGCGTCGGCAGGCGGTGGTCGAGCAGGTGCGAGCGCTGGCCGAAGCGGTGGACGGGCGCGTGCCCGACGATCCCGCCCTGCTGGACGAAGTGACCAACCTGATCGAAGCGCCCACCGCGTTACGCGGATCGTTCGATCATGCGTATCTGGAATTGCCGCGTGAGGTGCTGGTCACGGTGATGCGTAAACATCAGCGTTATTTTCCGGTAGAGCGCGGCGACGGGCGGCTGTTGCCGTACTTCATCACGGTGCGTAATGGCGACGATCAGCATCTGGACAAGGTGGCGCACGGTAACGAGCATGTCATCCGCGCCCGCTTCTCCGACGCGCAATTCTTCTATGAAGAAGACCGCGCCAAGCCGTTAGCCGACTATCTGCCGCGCTTGAACACGCTGACATTTCAGGAAAAGCTGGGCAGTATGCTAGACAAGAATAACCGCGTGGCCGGTCTGGTGGATGGGCTGGGCGATCTGTTCGGCGTGTCGGGAACCGACATCGCCATCGCGCACCGCGCCGCGAAGATCGCCAAAGCCGACCTTGCCACTAATATGGTGGTGGAGATGACCAGCCTGCAAGGAGTCATGGGGCGCGAATACGCCCGTCTGGAAGGCTATCCGCTAGAGGTCGCCAACGCCATCTTTGAACACTGGCTTCCGCGCAACGCCGACGACGGCCTGCCCGCTTCGGACGCGGGCGCGGTGCTGGGGCTGACTGACCGGCTCGATAGTCTGGTGGGATTGTTCGCGGCGGGGCTGGCACCACGCGCCACCGCCGACCCCTACGGCCTGCGCCGCGCCGCGCTGGGCATCATCCAGATCATGGCCGGCAAGAACATTGACGCCGACCTGCGGCAAGCGGTCAACCTGACATCTGCCGCCCAGCCGATCAACGTCTCGACGGAAGATCAGGAGAAAGTGCTGGCTTTCATCACCGGACGCTTGCAGGGCTGGCTGGCCGATCAAGGCTACGCGGCGGATGTGGTCAAGGCGGTGATCGCCCAGCAGAGCGCCAACCCGCACCGCGCCGCCGTCGCTTGCGGGCAGTTGGCCGCGTGGGTGGCGCGTGATGACTGGGGGGATGTGCTGGATAGCTTCGCCCGTTGCGTGCGGATCACCCGTTCGGAGAGCGAGCGCTACACGGTTGATCCGGCGCTATTCGCGCAGGAAGAAGAGACGGCGCTGTATCGCGCTTATCAGAACGCGCAGGCCAAGCTGGACGATAACGCCGGTGATCTGGACGCCTTCCTCAGCGTCTTCGCGGAGATGGTGCCCGCCGTGACCGCGTATTTCGGCACCGGCAAAGGTGACGGCGTGCTGGTCAACGCTGACGATCCGGCCATCCGCCGCAATCGTCTCGGACTGCTACAGGCGATCAGCGCCATGCAGGACGGCCACGCCGACCTCAGCGAGTTGGCCGGATTCTAGCCGGTAATTCAAACGTTTGTCGCGGCGGCGATCACTCACCGCCGCCGCCACTGATGATGAGGTCGGCATCCGCGCCCGCCAGCACCACCACATCGGCGCTAGACTGTATCTGACTCCCCGCGCCGACGCGAAGCGCGGTGGATGGCAAATCCATCAGCGCGGCCAGCAGGCGCACCGTGTACGTATTGCCGGTATAGTCCAGAATGATTGTCGCTTCCGGGTTGTTGATCTGCGCCACGTTGCCGACGCTCTCCACGCGCACGCCCTGACTGGTCAGCCATTCCCCCGTGCGGCTAGCTAACCCCATGATGTCGGTATTGTTCAATACGCTGATCGTCGCGTTTTCTTGCTCGGCGCGGGCGCGTAGGTCGCCGATGCTCAGGTTCGGTTGCGGGTCGAACGTGTCGGAGATCAGGCTGGTGATGGCGATGTAATTCGGAATGAGGATGTCCAGCCCGTCGGGATTGCGTGCCGGTGTGACGTGTAGCGCGTTAATCGCGCCGAACTGGATGTTGTCGTTGGGGATTTGCGCCACCAGTTGCGCCAGCGCCATGATTTGCTCCACGTTGAGATCGGTGCCGTAGCTTCCGGCCAGTTCATTGTAGACGCCGGGCACACTGCCGATTAGCGAGGCGAGGCCGCGAGCGCTGAGCAGATGCCTTTGCATCGCGTCGAGCACTTCTTGCTGGCGGCGGTTGCGGTCAAAGTCGCCGCCCTCTGTGGCGCGGGTGCGGGCGTATTGCAACAGGCGCTCCCCGTTCAAGCGCTGACAGCCGACTTCAAATTCGACGGTCATCGTGCCGCGCCCTTCATCCGGATAGTTGGTATCGACGATGTTCTCGGTGATGCAAAGCTCCACGCCTTCCGGCGCGATGATGTCTACAATCGTCGTGAACACATCGAAGTTGACCAGCACAAAATAATCGACGCGAATCCCGAAGTTCTCGCGGATGGTTTCTTTTGCCAGCGCCGGGCCACCGCCGGGCAAGTCGCCGCTATCGCCGAGATAATTGGCGAACGCGATCTTGTTCGGCTGGAAACCGGGGATTCGCACCCACAGATCACGCGGGAAGGACAGCACGCCAACCGTGCGGCGGATCGGGTCGATCTGCACGACCATCATCGTATCGGTGCGGAAGCGATCCTCGAATTGCTCGTCGCCGCGCTCGTCACTGCCCATCAGCAAGATATTGATGCGGTCTAAATCCTGCCACGCCGGAAGCTCGGCCAGCAATGCGGGGTCATCTTCGATCATCGCTAGCGCTTCTGCTTCGCTGATGCCATCATCGCCGGTGACACCGGCCAGAAAATCGGCCAGCGCGATCTGCGTCGTGGACGATTCCGGCGCTGTTTCGTCTGTCGCTTCGTCTACGGATTCCGCCGATGTCTCATCCGTCGCTTCGCTCGCTGATTCATCCGCCGGTTCTTCGGCCTGCGCGACGGCTTGCGGGTCGGGCGTGGCGGTGGGCTGTAGCTCAAAGCGCGGCGCAGTCGGCGCTTCGCCTTCCGCCTCTAAGCTAGCGAACCCGAACACGTCCGACGCTTCGGGCGGGTTCAATAGGTACTCGACCAGATCGGGCACGCTCGGCACTTGCACGCCGCTATCGGCGGCGTCGATGACCGCCGTCCGCACGAAGCTATAGCTGACAAAACTGCACAGTAGCGTCATGAAGGCGAACGCCCCCAATCCAGTCATCACGACTAACCAGCCGGGAATCCGCATTGTGTTGTCCTTCTCAAACTCAATCGAACAAACATCGGCGGCATTATATCATGGCCGGTGCGGGGTATCTATACGAGTAGGGGAATCGTCGGATGGGAGCGCGGCTATTTGATGCGGCGCTCGACAAACGTCAGGAACGGGATCGCCAGCTTAGACTGGCCGGGATTCGATCCGGCGAGTGAGGCGCGGTTGGCGCGTTCAAAGTCGTCGTGCAGGCGCTCCATCTCTTTGATCTGGCGCTGGGATGGCTCGTGCCGGAACTGCGTCATCAGGCTGGTATATTGTCCCGCCGCCAGCACCAGCCACTTTTTATCTTCCAGCTTTTTGATGAGCGGTTCGATAGTTTCGCCTAGTTCCATCCTGCCGGAGAAGTCATTGAGCAGAGCGCCGACGGTCTGAATCGGCACGGTAGGATTTCCCAGCATTTCCACCACAACGCCGCTACGGTTGTGATAGATAATCAGGCCGAGCGCCTTGCCTTGCAGGGTGCTTCGTAGCGCGATGGTCTGTGTGCCGTCGCCGCGTGCCACGTCGATTCCGTCGGATTCGCCCGACATCATCGCCATGTTAGCGATGGTCAATTGCTCGGTATAACGCGCATAAATCGCTTGAAATTGCTCGCTACTCAGCCGCCCGTCGGAGAAATCGCGCACGGTCTTGTCGATCTTCGCCAGCACTTCGTCACGGAAAGCGCGGGCTTTTTGCTGGGAGTCCTGTGTTTGCGTCATTGGTCTATCGTCCTCAAAGATTGTCCGCGCCTGTTGGCGGGCTTACAGTATAATCAGGGCGAGAATCACCAGCGCGAGAACCACACCGGCGATCAACGCGGCGGTTTTCTGTCGCGGGCTAAATTGCGCCTTTTCTTTCTCTAGCTGATACGTCTCCAGCGTGCCATGCCCGCCGGGTTTCTGTTTGTCGCGTTGTTGCTGAACCATTCGATTCGGATCGTTGCTCATGATTTTTCACTTTCTCCACAAAATTATTGTATCGACTCAGGCGTGATTGTTGTCAGGTTGTGCCGATCTGCCCTTGTGATCTATACGTGATTATATCACCGGCGGTTGCTATCAAACGTTAAGCCCATCAACGACATCAACGCCAGCACGCCGCCGATCAGCCACCAGCCGACCTCATAGGCCAGCCCGAAGCCGACATCGGCTCGCGCCAACGCGCCCAGATCGCGCTCGATTTCCAGCCAGTACAGCGCCCACACGATCAGCGCCGCGCCCACCGCGCCCAGATAAACGCCGCGCATCAGATCATCCGACACGAAAACCACCGCCAGCGCGAGAAGTACCAGCGCCGGAATCAACAGTAGTTCGTAATCGCCGGACGTGACGCGAAGCGTGAAATCCGCCTGCGGCGTGATGTCGCCCAGCGCCAATTGCAGGCCGGACGCCCCCGCCAGTAACTCGCCGCCTTGCGATACGCTCAACACGGGCAACGTGACGAACAACGCGACGACGATCAACGCGGGCGGGATGAATAGCAGTCTGGGAAATTTGATACGCATGGCGTCTTCCTCCGTGTGTTGCCTGTGGGATGTGAACGCCACTATCTTAGCACGCCGCGCTGAATCCCGCCGCTATTGTGCGCCGCTATTGTGCGCCGCTATTGTGCGCCGCTATTGTGCGCCGAATCGCTCGCGGATGGTTTCCATGCGCTGACGGTTCATGCCGATGTCGCTACGTCCCAGCCGCGCACCGGAACGAAAATGAATCGCATCGTCCGCGAAATAGAATTCGGTGTCGTCGATGAACCCCCACAGCAACGAGCGAAACTCGACGTGCAGATAGCGGTCATCGTCGGTGATGATCGTGCTACGATCCATGCTGGCGACGATCTGGCGGATGCGGGCTTGCGCCTGCGCGGGGGATGTGTCGGCGTCCAGCGCGATAGGCGGGATGAAATGGTCTTCGTCGGTGGGGTCGGCCTGCGTATGTACGCAGTTCGGCGTGGACGGACAGGAGCGCAGATCACCCGCAGAACCCACGCCAAGATCGGCGGGGCGCGGGCTGATGGCGGGCACAACGATGAAACGGGCCAGCGCGAATCCGCCCACGATGACTAACATAGCCAGTAAAAATTGCATACGTCTCTTCCTCAACATCACAGGGTATGATCTCGTGCGTAACGGTAAATGATGCTCTCCACGCTAACACCGCAACATGAGGTCGCGTTAAATAATCCCTACACATTCGTTTAAGCGCCGCCTACAATAACGCATTCACCATATCAACGGATAGACACGGAGCAAGTGCAAAGTGACGCAAGAACCGAAGAACTATCTCATCACCGGCGGGGCGGGCTTTTTAGGCATCAACATGACGCGCTTTTTACTGGCGCGGGGGCACAACGTCGTCTCGCTGGATTTACTGCCCTTTGACTACCCCGAGCGACCACAAATCACCGAGATAACCGGCGACATCCGCGACCGCGCCGCCGTCGATAAAGCGATGCAGGGCGTGGATATTGTCATTCACACGGCGGCGGCCTTGCCGCTTTACAGCAAAGAGGACATCTTCACCACCGACATCGACGGCACGCGCAACGTGATTGATAGCGCCCATCAGCACGGCGTCTCGCGCTTCATTCATATCTCATCGACGGCGGTCTATGGCGTGCCCGACCATCACCCGCTAGCCGAAGATGATGAACTGGTCGGCGTCGGGCCGTATGGCATCGCCAAGATCGAAGCGGAAAATGTGTGTCTGGAATACCGCGAAAAGGGCATGTGTGTGCCGATCATCCGCCCCAAGTCGTTCATCGGGCTGGAACGTCTGGGCGTGTTCGCTCTGCTGTATGACTGGGCGAAGGACGGCAAGAACTTCCCCATCCCGGGCAAGGGCGATAACCTGTATCAATATCTGGACGTGGAAGACCTGTGCGAAGCGATCTACCTGACCGCTACCGTCGATCCGGCGGACGCCAACGACACGTTCAACGCCGGCGCGAAGGAATTCGGCACGTTTCGCGGTGACTTTCAGGCGGTGCTGGATCACGCCGGATTCGGCAAGCGCATCATCTCGATTCCGGTAGCGCCCGCGTTGTGGACGCTCCGCATCCTTGACCGGCTGAACCTCTCGCCGCTTTATCCGTGGGTGTACGAAACCGCCATCAAAGACTCGTATGTGTCCATCGAACGGGCGGAGCAAAAGCTGGGTTGGAAGCCGCAATATTCCAACAAGGACGCGCTCATCCGCAATTATGACTGGTACGTGGCGAACTTGCAGAACTTCGAGAAGCAAAGCGGCGTGACGCATCGCGTGCCGTGGAGTCAGGGCGTGTTGAAGATCGCTAAGGTTTTCTTCTAGACAACAACAGGCGATCCGGCGGACGGGGGCGCGATGTCGTGTCGTGCCCCCGCACATTTTTTTAGATAGGGGCTGACCTTTTATGAAAATAAAATTGATTTTACTGGCACTCTTGTTAACCCTCATCGCGCCGCCCATCACCGCCGAAGACCGCGAACAGACGCCGCGAGACTTCCCGACGCAGACCGCATTACAACAGACCGTCATCCCCGCGCTGTCTGCGAGCGCCGTCGCCGGACGCTTGCGCGGCGTGGATGTCGCCGCCTTGCCGCCGCCGGATGTGCCGGAAACGCGGGCGCTGGGCGATGTCGAGACGTTCTGGGCGTCTAATTCCGGCACATTCGACACGTTCGAGATCACGGCGGAGCTTCGCGCCTTCGCGCCCAACGTGTACATCTGGGTTGAGCAGGGAGCGCCGATCAGCTACGCGCAGGCGGAATCAATCGGCATCGCGTTTGACTGGCGCATCTACCCGCAGACTCTCGCGCTGTGGGATCATCAGCCGGTGGCCGGGCTGGACGGCGAGACGGCGGTGCATATCCTGTTCGCTTACGGACTGGGCGCGGGCACCGGCGCTTATTTCGCCCAGCGCCACACCTACCCCGAGGAGGTGGTCGGCAACAGCAACCAGCGCAATATGTTCTTCGTCAACCTCAGCGCTTACGGCGCGGACATCAACTCGCCCACGATGGAGAGTACGCTGGCGCACGAGCTACAGCACATGATTCATTTTTACGTCAATCCGAATCAGGATACGTGGCTCAACGAAGGTTTCTCGACATTCACCGAGTATTATCTCGGCTACGATTCGCCGCACCGTTACCCGCGTTTCTTCTTCTCCGATACCGGCAACCAGTTGAACACGTTCGGATTAGTCGGGACGAACCGCGCCGCCGACTATGGCGCGGCGTTCATGTTCGTGACGTATTTCTATCATCGCTACGGGTTGTCCGCCCTGCAAACGCTGGGGGAGCAAACCGCGAACGGCCTGCGGGCGGTGGCGGCGACGCTGGACGCCATCGGCGCTGAGGAAGACGTGGACGCGCTGTTCGGTGATTGGGTGCTGGCGAACCTGATACAACGTGACGACTTCGCCGACGGGCGTTACAGCTACCCCGACGATCTGCCGCTAGGCGGCCTATTCCCGACGGCGCTGATGACCGGTGACGGCGTGGCGACGGTCAGCACGGCGGGCAATCAGTACAGCGCCCGCTATTATCAGATGGACGCGCTGGCCGACGCCGACGAGTTGCAAATTCATCTGGATATGGCGCAGACTGTCCAACTGGTGCCGGTCGATGCGTTCGCCGGTGATTGGATGTGGTACGGCAACCGCGCCGACGGTAGTAACACGACGCTGACGCGGGCTTTTGATCTGCGCGATGTCGATTCCGCGACGCTGGAATTCCAGACGTGGTACGCCATCGAAGAACTATGGGATTACGCCTACATCGTCGCCAGCGCTGACGGCGGCAAAACGTGGGACTTCCTGACCACCCTGCAGATGACCGACGATGATCCGTTCGGCAACAATTACGGCGTCGGCTACACCGGCTATAGCGACGGCTGGATCGCGCAATCTATCGCGCTGGATGATTACGTCGGCGATGAGGTGCTGGTGCGCTTCAAGTACGTGACCGATGATGCGGTCAACGAAGAGGGCATCGTCATTGATGCGGTGGCGGTGCCGGAGATCGACTATTACGCCGATTTCAACGCGGATGATGGCGGCTGGGTGGCCGATGGCTGGGTGCGGGTGGATAACGTGCTACCGCAGAGCGCATGGGTGGCGGTGGTCGAATATGACGCCGATAACGCGCCGGTGAACGTGACGCGCTGGCAATTCCCGACGGGTGATACGTGGCGCGTCCTGCTACACGAGCAAACCGCCCGCGCCGTGATCGTCGTCGCGCCGTTCGCGCCGGTCACCACCATTCCGGCGGATTATACGCTATCGGTCAGCGCGGAATGACCGGCGGCATCAATTGGAAGCATAGATGCTATTTTGCCGATATAATCGCTTTCTTTTGAGATTGACCGTCGATCTTTCGCGTAGGAGCGTAGCTGTTACGCCCTTACCAACTGTCGTATGACTTTTATCGAAGACCGCACATAGTTCGGAGTAAAACGCTTCATGAATAGTAAATTATTGGGGGCTTTATTGCCGGGCATTGGCCTGCTGGTGGTGGGAGTCGGCGTGCTATTATCCGCCGTCATCGTGCCCGACCTCAAGCAATTTCCGGCAGATGTCGATGTGACGCGGACTTTTGAATTGCGCTATTTAACCCTGCTAGATGCCGACACGCTACAGATTCAGCGCTACACGCCGGATTCTGCTGACCTGACCATCTCGCGCCATATCCGCGTGGAAGAAGAAGCGGACGGCGTGATCTTGCTACGCGAGTCGCAGACCGTCGCGCATGGTGACGAAGCGCTGGTCGAGCAGATGTATCATTACGCGCTGAACCGCCGTGATTTACTGCCCGCAGTCGATTATCCGGCGGCGTGGGACGCGCTAGACGGGCTGTGGCCGCGTGAAGGCTTGACGATTGGCTGGCCGGTGGGCGTCGATCAGCGCAATTATCAGGGTTGGAATGAGGACACACGCGCCACCGTTTCGCTGAACTTTAACGGCCAGCGCGTCGTCGGGCTGGCACCGGCGGATCGGGCGCTGGTTGATCTGTTTGATCCGCCGGAGATGGCGGACGATCACAGCCCGGAAGATACGCTGATGGTGTACGTCTTTAGCTCGGATTCCGCGCCGGAGCGTCTGGACGATGCCCACGTCGCTTTTCTCGGCCTGCCGGATGGCCTGCCGGTGATGCGATTGGCGACGCTGGCCGCCGGACTCGATCTGCCGGATGTGGATTTGCCGTTAGCCGCCCAGCTCAAGCTGGTCGGGGCGATCACGCAGGCGGTCAATGAGGTGGTCGGCGCGGGCGCGGATGTGCCGCTGGAATACTATTACGATTACGTCGCGCTGTATCATATCGAGCCGACGACGGGCGTGCTGGTCGATACGCACAAGTACGAGCATCGCGCCGCCACGTTCCCGCCGGACGTTTACGAGCGCGTCGTGGAAATTCTGGCCGAAATGGAGCAGGATGCGGACGCCGCCGACTATCTGCCGCCCGATATTCTCGATGTCGTCATGCCGATCACGGTCAATGAGTTCTATTATGTGATGGCGCAAGAATCCGTCGAAGATGCGGCGGAGGATGCCCGCACCAACCGCGACAGCATCAACCTGTTAGAAAACACGTTGCCGCTATTCTCGCTGATCGGCGGCGTGGTGCTGGCGATGATCGGCGGCACGATGTATGCACGCGAAGAAGAGGGAAACTTATGACGCTTGATTTAGGGCGCGTGGAGCGACTGGCGAACGACATCGCCTACATGGCGGGCGACGTGTTGATGAACTTCTGGCAGGATGGCTTTCGGCAGACCACCAAATCATCATCAATCGACGTGGTGACGGAAGCTGATAGCGCCGCCGAATCGTTGATCGTGTCACGTTTGCTGACCGCCTTCCCCGACCATCACATCATCGGTGAGGAGGGCGGCGGCATGGGTGCCGACATCGAGACGGCGCCCTATCGCTGGTACGTCGATCCGCTAGACGGGACGACCAACTACGCCAACCGCATCCCGATATTCGCGGTCAGTCTGGCATTGACCGACTCGGCGATGAATCCGCTTGTCGGCGTGGTGTATAGCCCGATGTCGGATGAGCTATTCAGCGCGGCGCGGGGGGCGGGCACGACGCGCAACGGCCAGCCGGTCACTGTATCGGCGGAGACCGCGCTGGAGCGCTCCGTGTTGGCGAGCGGCTTCCCGTATGACAAGCACACATCGCCACAGAACAACCTGCGCGAATGGGGCGCGATGCTGGTCAGGAGTCGCGGGTTGCGGCGACTGGGGGCGGCGGCGCTGGATTGCTGTTACGTCGCTGATGGCCGCTTTGATGGCTACTGGGAGCAGAAAGTCAAGCCGTGGGATGTGCTGGCCGGGATGCTGTGCGCGGAAGAGGCCGGCGCGACGATCAGCGACTACGACGGGCGAAAAGCGCCGGGATTCATCGAAGCGGGGCGCGTGGTCATCAGCAACGGCCACATACACCGCCAGATGCTCGATGTGCT
>REDR01000097.1 GCA_007693385.1 Anaerolineaceae bacterium | reverse complement strand
TAGCCGGATGGCTTTAGTCTCCGGCGCTGAAGCTGTTCACCGTTTACCGATTCGCCAGCGCCTCACATGCCGGGCAGGTATTGCCCGGACGGATGATCGCAAATCCCGCCATCGGGTCCGCGCCGTAATTGGTGAAGTTGATGTTCCAGATAATCACCATCCGCACCCGCCGCGAATTCTGCGCCACGTTGACCGCACCGGCCACCCATGCCGCCTGTTGCGCCAGCGTCACATTGCCCGCCCACGCGAACGCGCCCGGTAACGGCCCCAGTCCTTCCGGCGTCAGATACCCCAACTCCGTGAAGCACAACGGCACGCGCCCGCCGAACGCGCCATGATACACGTCGATCATCGCCGGTAGATAGCGCGTGTAATAGTCCGACGGTTCACGCGGATCGCCACTACGCGCAGTGGGCGGCACGATGCCCTCGTTGTAATGCACCCCCACGCAATCCATATAGTTGGCCGCGCCCGCCGCCGCCATCCCCGCGATGAAGCGGTTATCGTTCATCACCCGTCCCGGGAATGCGCCTTCCGCGCCCGTCGGGGCAGGGGCGGCGCTGATGACCATTGTGCCCGGATTCGCCGCCTTGATCGCGTTGTAGGATAGGCGCAACATCTCCGTATAGCGTGCCGGGTCGATCTGTCCGGCAGGCCATTCATGATCGATGTTCGGCTCATTCCACACTTCGATGGCGTCCGCGCCCAGTGCGGCTAGCTCCGCATTGAACTGCGCGTAACGCTCGAAGTATCCCGGATTATTGATCTGTCCGGCCTGCCCGACCACGCCCAGCAAAATCTGGAAGCCGTTCTCGTGCGCCCGATTGATCCATTCCGCATAACCGCCCGCGCTCTGTCCGTCACTATAACGCACCTGCTTCTTGACCCACGTCATACCAGCCCGCCGCATCCAGTCGAACGCGCCGCCGTCCATCCCCGCCATGTGACCGCCATACCCGAAGCCACCCACCGCACGACGCGGCGCAACCGGCACCGCAACATCCGGCGCGGTCCCTGCGGGCGCGGCGATAGCGGCAGGCGGCGGCGATAGCGTGAACGGCGCATCAGCACGGGTGATCGGGATTTCCACCAATTCGCCCGTCGTTAACCCCGTCGGCCCGTTGACCATCCAGCCCACCGCGCCGGTCTCCAGTATCCCGCGCACCCATTCGCCCGTCTCGGTGCGCCCGCCTATCTTGAAGTTCATCCCGGCGCGTGCTGTCTGGATCAACTCCGCATCAGCGCTCGGCGCGGCACGCAGATTCACATTCTGCCGCAATGTCACCGTGCGTTCATACTGCGCGTTGACCACCAACCCGCCCGCTAGCGCCAGCAGGGACAATATAGCGATAATCAATCGTTTGCTTCTCAACATAATCTTGTGTCCTCAGCATCTATCAATAGTTGAATTTTATCAAACGCTCATCTAACTGCAAACGCCGTTTGCCCTACGTACCTGCGCCGCGCAAGTCGTCCTTTAGAATGCGCCGCGATTGCGCTACACTACCGCCATGAACGAGACAATATACACTGATTATCTGGACGACGGGCGCATCGCCGTCATTTACTTCAATCGCCCGCATGTGATGAACGCGCTCAACCGCTCTGCGATGGAGCGTTTCGCGGCGGTTGTCGCTGATCTGGCCGATGTCGAAACGCTACGCGCCGTCATCCTCACCGGCGCGGGCACGCGGGCATTCTGTAGCGGCGGCGACCTGCAAGAGTTGAGCCAACTCACCACACAGGATCAAGCGCTCGACTTCATCACGCTGATGGGCGACGCCCTGCGCCGTCTGGAGACGTTGCCCGTGCCGGTCATCGCCGCCATTAACGGCTACGCGCTCGGCGGCGGAAGCGAGATTGCGATGGCGTGCGATATGCGTATTGTCGATAGCGCCGCCCGCATGGGATTCGTGCAGGCGCGGCTGGCATTGACGCCGGGCTGGGGTGCCGGTCAGCGCTTGCTGGCCGTCGTCGGCTATGCGCGGGCGATGGAGCTACTGCTCCGCGCCGAACCGCTCCCCGCCGATGAACTGCTGGCGCTCAATCTGGTTAACCGCGTCACAGCATCCGGCGGCGCGCTGGACGCCGCGCTAGCGCTTGCCCGCAGTTTCACGCGCTGGGATCATCAGGTCATCATCAGCATCAAACGCCTGCTACGCGCCGGAATCGAACGGCCACCCGCCGACGCCGCGCAGATCGAGCGCGACATCTTCCCGCCACTATGGGCGGCGGACGCCCATCTGAACGCCGTCGCTGATTTCTTACACGCGCAGAAGCAGAAAAAGGGAGATTAAACAGCGCCATGACTGGCTTCTATCACACCATCGCCCGCTTCTATGATGCGGAAAACAAAGGCAAAGACGACGACATCGCGCTCTATATCGAATTAGCGGAGCAGTACCAGCCGAACGCCATCATGGACATCGGATGCGGCACCGGGCGCGTCATGCTCCCGCTAGCCGAACGCGGCCACACCGTTCACGGCATCGACAACGAACCGGCTATGCTCCAACGCGCCGAAGCCTACCGCGACGCATCGCCCGACCTGCGCGGGCGCGTCATCCTGCATCAGGGCGACGTGCGAACGTACACTCTCGACCAGCGCTTCGACATGATCCTTGTGCCCTACAACGGCCTGATGCACTTCCACGAGCAAGCGGAGCAAATCGCGGTGATTCAGCGCTTGCGCCAGTGGATCACCGCCGATGGCCTGCTCGTTCTCGACCTGCCCAACGCGGGCGAGATTTTCGCCACGCCGGAAACCGACGCGCTGATCCTTGATCGCACCTTCCTTGAGCCGGAAAGCGGCCATCTCGTCATGCAGATGTCGCACAGCCAGCTTGACCGCGTGACGCAATTGCTCCGCGTCCAATGGATTTACGACGAAATCACCGCCGACGGCGCGGTTGTCCGCACCACAGCGCCGCTTGTACTGCATTACTACTTTCAATCGGAATTGCGCTTGCTGTTGGAGAGGGGCGGCTTTGCCGTCGAAGCGGTATATGGCGACACCGAATACAACCCGTTTGAAGATGGCTCTGAGCGCATGATCGTTTTTGCGCGTCCAGCCTGATTTTATGAGGGGATTTCCTGCCATGCGATGGCTTCTGCTGGTGATGATCGCGGCGCTGACCGCCTGTTCCGGCGTGCTGTTCGACGACCCGCCCACGCCCACATGGGAGATGACCGGGCCGACTCTCGCGCCCACCGTCGCGCCGATACAATCTTTCCCCACCAATCCGGCGGACAACATCCTCTCCGCCCCCGGACAAAATGACCCCACCGCCGCCGCCTTGCCGCCCGGCAGTAGCCTGCCGCCGGTCATCGTCGGCGATGTCGGCTCCGGTGTGCGTTCGGTGCGCGTCACGCTTTCCGGCGGACGCCATGCCATCGGCTACCTGTACGAGAACCCGCCGCTAGAGATCGAAGGCCGCATCGTGCCCGCCCGCTATCCCGGCGTGCTTCTGCTCGGCGCGACCCGCGAAGAATGGGGCAGACTGCCCGCCGGTCTGGTGCAATCCGGCAACAGCGTCTTGATCGTCGAGCCGGACGAACCGCTATTCATCGAAGATTTTGAAGATGTGTTCATCTCATTGCAGGAGACCGGATCAGTCGATCCCGGCGCGATGGCCGTCATCGGCGCGGAATCCAGCGCGGAACTCGCGTTAGTCGGTTGTTCCGCGCTCATCGGATGCGATGCGCTGGTCATGCTCAGCCCGCCCGTGATGAACGCCGCCATGCGTGCCGCGCTGGAAACCTACAACCCGCGCCCGTCGCTGATCGTCGCCAGCAACGACGACCCCACCACCTATCAATCCGCCGGTGAATTGCTCGCGGTGGCTGGCGACCACGCCGACGCCGCGCTGTTGCTCAATGCCGGACGCGGCGCGTCGATGTTAGCGGCGGCGGACGGCCTCGACTCGCAAATCATCGACTGGTTGCGCGATGTCCTCATCGAAGAATTGACGCCGCTCCCGCTTGACGACCCCTTCTTCGATTTCGACCCGTCGCAACTGATCGACCCCGACATCGACGCCCCCATCGGCGGCTTTGACCTCGACCTTGATCTGGATTTAGGTCTGGATGACGACGACTAACCGCCTGTGCTTTTGTACCGCACAGGCAACTAATCAGGTAGTTTCTTTTGCTACCTTTTTTGAAAAAAGAACAATAATCTTTTTGCTTTTGCCAGTCTTGGGCGGTTGTCGGGGACGAATACCGCCCGCCCCGACATTCTGGCTGAACACACGTTCCGCCGTCCATGCGCCCGACCGTTTATGATGATGTACGGACGCGGGCACAATGAACCGCCCCCGCGCCCATTATTTCCTGCGCGTTGTTGCGCGTTCCCGCGCATTTCTCGCCTGTTGTTGCGCGGAAAAAATCCGGTGCGCCGCCGCTACAACTCAACCGCGCAGTTTCGCGCCCAGACGTTTCTCCGCCGCCTTGACGATCTTCTTACGGATGCTCGCCGCCTCTTTGTCCTTCAGCGTGCGCTCGTCCGTCTGGTACGTCAGGCTATACGCCAGACTCTTTGTGCCTTCCGGGATCGATGCGCCGCGATACACGTCGAACAGCACCGCATCTTTCAACAGGTCGCCGCCCGCCTGCCGGATCACATTCAGCACGTCATCGGCGGGCATATCCTCCGGCACGATCAGCGCGATGTCCTCGTAGACCGCCGGCGTGATCGGCAATGAACGCGACTTGAAATCGGCGTTAGAAGCGGTCAGCAGGCCATCCAGATCAATCTCCGCGACGAACGCCGGTGACTTCAACTCGAACGCCCGCCCGACTAGCGGATGCAACTCGCCGAACGTCCCCAGCGTCACGCCATCGCGCACCATGTCGGCGGATCGTCCCGGATGGAAGCTCGGATGCGCCGTGCGCTGGAACGTCACGCCGTCCACATGCAACCCGTCGATCAGCGCCTCCACGACGCCCTTCACATCGAAGAAGTCGAACGCGCCCGGCGCCTGATCGCCCATCCATTCCGCCAGCCCGCGCTCACCACTGATGAGCAATCCCAACCGGCGCGGCTCTTGCGGGAGCGTCTCGCCCGTCCGCTTGAAGTACACCGCGCCAATCTCAAAAATCTGCTGGCTTTGCTGGTAACGCTGGTTATTCACCGCACTCTCTAGCAAGCTGGTCAACAACGAATGGCGCAGGACGGTTTTATCGCTAGCGATGGGATTCGCCATCGTCACATATCCGGCATCCGCCCATGGCGCGGGCTTCCCACCCGCCGGAACCAGCACGGCCTCGCGTGCGGGCGTCGTGAACCGATAGCTGATGATCTCGCGCAGGCCGAGCGCCACCAGCAGATCGCGTGTCGCTTCTTCGCGCTCTAGCGCGGTGTTCTCCCACTGGGGCGGCATCGCATCGTCCATGATGGTATTCGGGATCGCGTCGTAGCCATAAATGCGGGCGACTTCTTCGATCAAATCCGCCTGACCGACTACCGGATCATCGCTGATGTCCATGCGGTGATCGGGCACGGTGACGCGCATCATCTCGCTTTTCAGCGTCAACTCGAAGCCCAGTCGCGTCAGCATGTCGGCCACATCGTCAATCGGCAACGCCATTCCCAGCAGGCGCTCGACTTCCGCGATGTGCAGGTCGATAGTGATGGTGGCCGGTGGTTGCGGGTACTCGTCGATCACGCCCTGCGCGATTTGCCCGCCGCCGGTCTGTCGCATCAACTCAATACCGCGTCCCACGCCGAGAATCGCCTGACTCGGATGCACGCCCCGACTAAAGCGCGTTCCGGCGTCGGTGAATACTTTCTGCGATTGCATCGTGCGCCGGATATTGATGAAATTCCAGTTCGCCGCCTCTAGCAGGACGTTGGTCGTCTGGTCGCTGATTTCCGTCTCCGCGCCACCGATCACGCCGCCCAGACTCAGCACGCCCGCCGTATCGCATACCAGAATGTTGTGCGGCTCTAATTCCCGTGATACTTCGTCCAGCGTGTCCAGCGTTTCGCCGGATTCCGGCAGGCGCGTGATGATCGTCGGCGTGTTCCCACCGGCACGCGCTTTCAGCTTGTCGTAGTCGAAAGCGTGCAACGGCTGGCCGATCTCAAATGTGATGTAGTTGGTCACGTCCACGATATTGTTGATCGGACGCTGGCCGACCAGCTTCAAACGGCGTTGCATCCATTCCGGCGATGGTTGCACCACGGTATCGCGTAATAGCGTCAGCGTGAAGCGCGGGTTCAGTTCCGCGTTGTGTATCTGGATCGCCGCCTGCCCGTCAATCGGAGCGCCCTCCGCGATGAAGTCATACGACGGCTGTCGGATCGGCTTATCCAGCAGGGCGGCCACCTCCCGCGCCACACCCAGCACGCTAAAGCATCGCGCTAGATTCGGCGTTAACTCGATGTCTAGCACCACATCGCCCATCACGTCCTGAAGCGGTGTGCCCGCCGGATACGGCCTGCCGTCCGATGTGGTCGGCTGTTGATCGAGCAGGATGACGCCCTCGTGTTCGTCGCTGATGCCTAGCTCCTTCTCGGAGCAGACCATACTCTTGTTGTAGATTCCGCGCAGTTTGCGCCCCTTTAGCGTCATGCGCTGGGGTTCTTCGCTGTGTCCGTCCCACACTTCCGCGCCTTCGGCGGCGAATGCCGTCCACAATGGCGACTCTAACGCGCCTTTGCCCTTATACGGGAACAGATTGGGCGCTCCGGTGACGCATTGCTCCAACTCGTCGCCGCCATAATCCACCATCGCCAGCACCAGCCGATCCGCGTCGGGGTGCGGTTTCACCTCACGGATCGCGCCCAGCACCAGCTTTTCACGATCCCACACCAGATGATGCGACTCCGGCCAGCGCACCCCGTCCACAGTCTCCTGCGGTAGGCCGATGTAGTTCAGGTGCGCCACTTCCAGACCGGCGACGGTCAGCTTCTCGGCCAACAATTCCACCGGAATATCAATCTCAACGAATTCTTTGATCCACGAAACAGGTACAAGCATTTTAGTCTAGTCTCTCACTCTATCGGTTTATCGGCTCATGTTAAGGGGCGGGCGGGCTTAGAACTGCTCCAAAAAGCGCAGGTCATTGCCCCAGAAATAGCGAATATCGGTGATGCCATGTTTCAGCATCGTGATGCGCTCCGGCCCCATGCCGAACGCGAACCCGCTCCACTCGCTCGGATCATATCCGCCGTTCCGCAGGACAACCGGATTCACCATCCCGCACCCCGCGATTTCCAGCCAGCCGGTATATTTGCACACATTACAGCCCTTACCCGCACACAGGAAGCACTCGACATCAATTTCCATGCTCGGCTCGGTGAACGGGAAATACGAAGCGCGGAAGCGCACCTGTGCCGATGGATTGAACATCCGTTTGGCGAATTCGGTGATCGTGCCTTTCAGGTCGCTCATGCGGATGTTGCGCCCGACGACCAGCCCCTCCACCTGATGAAATTGCACTTCGCTCCGCGCTGTGATCTGCTCGTAGCGATAGCACATGCCGGGCAAGATCACGCGGATGGGCTGTGTGCCGTCCGCGCCTAGCTCGCGCATGGCGTGAATCTGGCCGGGCGATGTGTGCGTGCGGAGGATCACGCCTTCGTCGGTGGTGTAAAACGTGTCCTGCATATCGCGGGCGGGGTGGTGTGGCGGGATGTTCAGCGCGGTGAAGTTGATGTCGTCCAGCTCCACATCACGGCTACGGTACACCTGAAAGCCCATATCGCCCCATATTTCATAGAAGCGCCTCAGCGTGCGCGTCGATGGGTGCAATCCGCCCCGTTTGCGCGTGCGTCCGGGCAAGCTGATGTCTACCGCCCCCGCCGCTAAATCCCGCGCCAGCGCCTCCGCCTCGACCTGTTCAGCCCGTTGTTCGTAGGCCGCCTCTAGCCGGACTTTGGCTTCGTTGGCCGCCTTGCCCATGCGCGGGCGTTCTTCGGCGGGCAGGCCGCCCATCCCGCGCAGAACCTGTGTGACCGCGCCTTTCTTGCCGATGTAACGGCTCGACCACGCCTTCAGCGCCTCTTCGTCGCTCGCCGCCTCTAGCGCGGCCAGCGCCTCCTCTTCGATAGCTTGCAGTTGTTCTAACATAAATCTGCGCCCCTTCACGCCAACGAATAAATCTGCATGGTGCATCAAAACAAAAAACGCCCCGCCACAGAACCGCATCACGCATACACGCGCATGATGCCATTCAGGGACGAAAGCGTTATCTTTCGCGGTACCACCCTGATTGATGATGCGTTCACCACATCACCCACTTAATCCCGACAAACGCGCTATCGGGTGCGCCGTTCACGCTGGCGCGATGCGGGGCAGACTACTGGCAACGCCATCTGGTGACGGCGCTCGTTCACCTCCCGGCTCCAGAGGGAATTCCGCGTTCATGCCGGCCACAGCTCACAGTCTAAGGCTGTTGGCTCCCTGTCGGCGCGAAGTCTCGCGGACTGTCTCTTTCATCGCCTTTGCAGTCGATTCTCGACACGGCGTATTATGCGGTAGGGCGGGCGATGTTGTCAAGCCGCCGTCGATGCGCGGGGGATGGTTTCCAAAAATCCGTAACGCCCACGCGCCGATTTACCCCGCCTGACCCGTAGAGGCCATTTAAGGGTTGATTAAATCCCTTGACGCCCGTTATACTATATGCTAATGTCTGAAATAGTAGGAAAGGATGGTCACATCATGGAGAAAGCACGGATTGAGCCGGGAGCGATCTACTCGCGGCAGGAAGCGGCAGACGCACTAGGCATCAGCCTGAGCACATTGAAGCGACTCATCAAGAAGGGGCATCTACAGGCCAGTCGGCCTGACGGTATGCGGCGGGTGTTCATCACCGGCGATAGCATTCTGGCGATGCTCAATTCAACATCAATCAAAGGCGCTTAAGCTCGCTTAAGCCCATGACGGACAAATTTTAGAGACAACATAAACATCATGCAAAACTACGGGCGACTATTCAGCAAAATTTATTCCGAACAGGCCAGCATATGGCATCTGTTCGCGTCCCGTCACCCCTTGTCGGTGAAAATCGGCAATGAGATGGGAATCAGTGCTGATTTTGGCGCGTGCCAGTCCGCCCGCATCATCATGAATACAGGAGGTCATTAGCACGACTGACTTCCAACTTTGCATGATGTTAAGGTGAAAATCGTCCTTCTGGATTCACAATATTGAGGGCGTGAGACTGGTTAAAAAAACAGCTCACGCCCTTTTTGTTTTCACCGCGACATCGGCCACCAAGACGGGGACATCGCCGCAATCATCTTGATGATGTGTGGTGTCCATCGCCCTTTTACTTGACTAACAGATTAACAGCGATACAGAACGTTAGACGATATTTCAAGCGATTTATTGGTAGATCAGATGTGGTGTGTCGGGGTGTTCTGTCGGGGGTTCCACGCGGGGATTCCCGATAGCGCACTGCGCCGGATAGAACCGCCAATTTGCACACGCGGGCGCGATTCGCGTTATAATTAGATTGTCGAAAAGCATTTTCGAGTTTTTTGAAAGGTGACCGAACCTGTGTCTCAACTGGCTATCTCTCAGAACAGAGTGCTGTTGCTGAACGGCAGTACGTGGGAGCCGTTGTCGATCATCAGTGTCCCCCGCGCCATCGGCCTGATACTAGCCGAAAAAGCCATCATGGTAGAAGAGACCGGGCGCTTCTTGCGGACGGTGCGCGATAAGTTCCCCGTGCCCTCCGTGATCGCCCTCCGCGCTTACGTCAATGTGCCGCGCCGTCGCGCCCACTGGAGTCGTAAGGGCGTGCTGGTGCGCGATAAATACATCTGTGTTTATTGCGGCGTACAGCCCGGCTCTATCGTCAAGAACAAAGTGCTGACAAAAAGCGACTTCAGCATCGACCACATCATCCCGCGCTCGCGGGGTGGGCGCGATACATGGACGAATACCGCTTGCGCCTGTGCGTCGTGCAATCATCGCAAGGGCAACCGCACGCCCACCGAAGCCGGTTTGCGCCTGCGCTGGGAGCCGAAAACCCCGCGCACCAGCTATCTGGTGATCGCAGTGGGTAGCGGCCCGGATGCGTGGAAGCGCTACGTCGAATATTAACATCGCGCCATCGCACGTGATTTCGTGCGCCATCGCACATGATTTCGTGCGCCATCGCACATGATTTCGTGCGCCATCGCACACATCATCTTGATGGCCGTTCAACGGGGCATCAGGCCGCCTAAGAACACCGTTTGACGCCTTTTGTCCCTGCAAAATACCCCCCTGAAATGCCTATCCCGGCGTTATTGTTCAATTGCGCTATCCGCCAGATGGTGGATTTAATACGGTGACGTATGCGGCACAATGAATTTGTGTGCAACGATGGCCGGATTTTTGCGTAATATTTTTCAGGGCATCACGCCCGCGATAGCACACAATCACCTGTTTTAAGGGAGGGGATATACATGCAGACAATTGTTGAAGCACGCGGATTAGTCAAGACTTACCGCCGCAATGACGGCACAGAAGTGCAGGCCGTTAAAGGCGTTGATCTGGATATTCAAAAGGGGGAGATATTCAGCTTGCTGGGGCCGAATGGCGCGGGCAAAACCACCACCATCTCCATGATTAGCGGATTGATAAAACCGACGAGTGGCGATGCGCTGATCGGCGGCTATAGCATCACCAAGCAACCACTGGAAGCCAAGCGCTTGATCGGCGTCATCCCGCAGGAGATCGCGCTGTATCCGACGCTATCGGCGCGGGCGAATCTGGAATTCTTCGGCAAGATGTACGGGCTGTTCGGTAAAGAACTGGCGGCGCGTGTCGATGAAGTGCTGGATTTCATCGACCTGACTGACCGCCAGAAAGACCGCGTGGACACGTTCTCCGGCGGTATGAAGCGCCGCGTCAATATCGGCGTCGGGCTGTTGCATCGCCCGCAACTGGTTTACATGGACGAGCCGACGGTGGGCATCGACCCGCAGAACCGCCGCCGTATTCTGGACACGGTTTTCCGCCTGCGTGACGAGTACGACATGACCGTGCTTTACACGACGCACCTCATGGAAGAAGCGCAGGAACTCAGTGACCGCGTGGGCATCATCGATCACGGCGATGTCATCGCCATGGGCACACAGGCAGAATTGACCAAGCAGGTCGGCGAAGAAGACCGCATCATCATCAGTCTGGGCGAAGAGCAAATCGAAGAGGCCAATCTGGAGCCGATCCGCCAATTGACCAATGTGCAGAGCGTCCGCCACGAAGTCATCCGGCTGGATGCGCTCCCCATCGTTGAAAATGACGATGAAGCGGTGGTCGATAAGCGCGGCACCGGCTCGATGCTGGCGGTACGCTCCGGCCAGACCACCGAGACGATCATCACCATCACCGCGCTAGGCGGGCGCAAGGTGCTATCGCAGATCATCACCGCGCTAAACGGCATCCCGATTCAGTCCGTAGAAGTGCGCGAGCCTGATCTGGAAGCGGTATTCCTGAACCTGACCGGACGAGCGCTGAGGGACTGAACGCCATGCGTAAAATTTGGACGATCATCTCTTTAGACGTTTACACCACATTCACCGATAGAAGCCTACTTCTGCTGATGTTTGCTACGCCGTTAGCGCTGGCGACGATCATCGCGGTGGCGTTCGGCGATATTGCTAGCGGGGCGGGCGCTCCGATCCGTGATATTCCGGTGGCGCTGGTCAATCTCGACGAAGGCGACAACGGCCAGATATTCGTCGATCTGCTGATTCCGGCGCAAAACGGCGACGCCGAACGGCCAGCCCCCGCGCTGGATTGCGGCGACGAGACGCCGCCCGCCACCACTGAAGACAATATCTTACTAGAGCTGACCGATACCGTGCTGGTCGCTGATGCGGAAACCGCCCGCCGTCAGGTGGATAGCGGACGCTATTCTGCCGCGATCATCATCCCGCCGGACTTCAGCGCCGGTCTGGAATTCACGCCGCAGAATATGAACGTTGATCCGCCGCCGGTGGAGGTCTACGCCGACCTGAACAGGCCGATCTCGTCGGATGTTATCCGCTCCGTGACGCAGAGCATCGTCAATCAGATGCTATTGGGGCAAATCGCCATCGCGTCCACCTATCAAACGCTGTTCGATCAGGGCATGGCGGCGCAGAGTTTGGCGCTTGATCCGTGCGTGTTCGCGCCGGCCTTCGGCCCGGATGCGTACACCGTCGGCATCGCTCAGCAATCCATCGCGGAGGACGAAGAGCCGTTGAACCTGCTGGTGATCTTCGGCGCGGCGCAGGCGGTCTTTTTCGCGCTGTTCACCGCTAGCGGTAGCGCGGCGAGTATTCTGGAAGAACGGCGCAACGGCACATTGCAACGCCTGACGGTCACGCCGACCCCGCGCTGGCAAATTCTCATCGGCAAGCTGTTGTCCACGTTCTCGAACGTGTTGCTTCAACTGGTCTTCTTGTTCATCGCGTTTGTCGGTGTCGCCAGCGCGCTTGAAGGCGAATTGTTGCTGATCTGGGGCACGAACTGGCCGTTAATCGCGCTGATGTTGCTGGTGCTATCACTGGCGGCGGCTAGCATCGGCATGATTATCACCGCGCTGGCGAAGACGGCGGAGCAAGCCAACATCGTCGGCAGTGTGATCGCGCTATTCATGGGCGCGGCGGGTGGCGCTTTCTTCCAGATTGGCGAATTGCCGCCTCTGTTTGAGGCCATCACGCGGTTGTCCATCGTGCGCTGGGGCGAAAGCGCCTTCTCCACGTTGGCGGCTGGCAGTAGCGACATCTGGCTAGACGCCGCCGCGATGGGATTGATCGGCGCGGTGTTCTTCGCGGTCAGCGCGGTTATTTTCCTGCGCCGCGAAGATGTATAGGGAGGACTATCTATCATGAACAAAGTGATTCATGTGGCGTTGAACGATCTGACGATCAGCTTTCGTGAAAAAGGCATCTGGATGAATCTGGTTGTCATTCCGGTTCTGCTGATTCTGCTCATTGGCTTTGTCAACGGGCAGACGGTGGGCGGCGGCACGACGCAGATTTTGATGGATGTCGTCAATCTGGATGTGGGTGAGGACGGCGAACCGTCCGCGCTGGCTGATGGCTTCTTGCAGACCATCCGCCAGACCAGCGAGCGCATTGTGCTATGTCCGATGGACAATGACGCGGACGACATCTGCGCGTTAGACGACGCGACGACGCTCAGCGAAGCGGCGCAGACCGAACGGCTCTCAGCGGGGACGGTGCGCGGCACGCTGATTATTCCGGCGGGGTTTGAGGCGGCGGTGCTGTCCGGCTCAGCCGTGGACGTGATCTATCGCTCTGACGTTGATCCGCTCCAACCGGATTTTCTGGTGCAGAATGTACAGGTCGCCGTCCAGCGCGTGGGCGCGGCTAGTGTCGCGGCGCGAGTCGGCGCGGATGCGTTCAGCACGTTGAGCGACGGCGACGCGGAAGCGTTCGGCGCGGCGGTCTACACACAGGCCGAAGCGAACTGGGCGGCGCTGGCGGAGACTATCGCGTTTCGCGTCAACGACGAAGACGAGTCCTCTAGCGATAATATCGGCTTCCGGCAATCGGTGCCCGGCATGGGTAGCATGTACGTGATGTTCACCGTGCTGGCGGGGGCGGTCTTGCTATTGCAGGAGCGCAAACAATGGACTCTGCAACGCTTGATTACCATGCCGGTATCCCGCGCTCAGGTATTGGGCGGCAAGATGACGGCGCGTTTTGCGATGGGCATGATCCAGTACGCGGTGGCCTTCACGTTCGGCGCTATGCTCGGCGTCAACTTCGGCGATCAGATCATCCCGCTATTACTGCTGATGATGTCGTTCGTGCTGTGCATGACCGCTATCACCTTCTTGCTGGGCACGTTCATCGAGACGGAGATGCAGGCTAGCGGCCTCGTGACTTTCTTCGTGCTGATTACCGCGCCGTTGGGCGGGGCATGGTGGCCGCTGGAAATCGTGCCACCGTTCATGCAGACGCTCGCCTTGCTCACGCCGATAGGCTGGGCGATGCGCGGCTTCGGTGAATTGCTGTTTTATGGCGGCGGGCTGACTGACATCCTGCTTCCGGTGGCGGTTCTGCTGGGGGCGTCGGCGGTGATCTTCGCGCTGGCGATCACCCGTTTCAAATACGAGTAGCTGTGTTATGTGGGGCGCAATATGTTGCGCCCCGTAAATTTTGCCCGTGTGCGACGTAGTACGCTACGCCCCTACGTGATGGAATCCAGATCAATCATGCCATCGCGGATGATCTGGCCGGGCTGGATGACCTGTGCCCCGCCGGTGTCTACCGTGCCGATCAGGTCGTATGTGGTCGCGCCGGTGATGCGTACCGGCACGATTTCGCCGACGGGCAATTCCCCCTCCACCAGCACGTAACCGTCAATCTCCGGCGCGTCGCGGTAACTGCGCCCCAAACTGACCATCTCGCCGACCGGCTGGCCGTCCTCGTCCTCGCCTTCGCCGTGTCCCTCGACCAGTATTTCCAGCGTCTTACCGATGAACGCCTGATTGCGCGATAGGCTGATGCCCTGTTGCAGTTCCATCAGCGTTTCCCATCGCGCCTGTTTGATGTCGTCGGGCACATGGTTCGGCAGTTCCGCCGACGGCGTGCCGATCTCATACGAATAACGGAACGCGCCCACGCGGTCAAATTGCAGGTCGCGCACCATCTGTAGCAAGCCGTCGAATTCTTCATCCGTCTCGCCCGGATAGCCGACGATGAACGTCGTCCGCACCGCCAGATCGGGCATCTTCTCGCGTAGCTGGCCGATGGTGTCGTATACCCAATCGACATTGGCCGGACGGCGCATCCGCTTCAGCGTCTCGCGGTGGCCGTGCTGTAGCGGGATGTCCAGATAGGGCAGTACCTGCGGATGCTCGGCCATCGTCTCCATCAGGCGCGGCGTGACGTAGCCCGGATAAGCGTACATGATGCGTAACCACGGGATATGCGGCGCGGCCTGCACGATGGCGTCCAGCAGATGCGCCAGCCCATCTTTGAGGCCGAGATCGTGCCCGTAGTCGGTGCTATCCTGCGCGATCAGCATGATCTCTTTGACGCCGAGTTCTTGCAGGCGTACCGCTTCGGCGACGATGCTCTCTACCGGACGGCTGACCGCCGTGCCCTTGATCTTGGGAATGGCGCAGAAGGCGCACGGGCGGCGGCAACCATCGGCGATCTTGAGATAGGCGCTAGCGCCCTGTATGCTGGCACGCAAGACGCCGCGCTCGTCGCTCCCGACGGTGTGCGCTTCGGTGGGCAGATGATACAGCGGCTCCGGATGCTTGCGAGCGCGTAGTCGCCGGATCAAGTCGAAAATATCCATCCAGCGCCGCGTGCCGATGACGCCATCCAGACCGGGCACGTGCTGAATCAAATCCGCGCCGTAACGCTGGCTGAGGCATCCGGCGGCGATCACCATTTGATGCGGCTGGCGCATGTTGACCAGCGCCTTCAACATCTCGATGGATTCTTCTTTGGCGGCGTCAATGAAGCCGCAAGTATTGACGATCATCACCTCCGCGCTATCGGGATCACCGACTCCGCGTAGGCCGTTCTGGTTCAAAATCTGCGCTATGCTCTCGGAATCGACGGTGTTTTTACTGCATCCCAGACTGACCAGATAGTAATTGCCGTTACGTTTACTCATGTTTTTCTACCCATTCCCATAAGATGACCGCGCCATGCCCGACGCCGGTCAATGATCGTGCTTGCTATCGTTAACCGTGATACCTAACCATACACGGATTCGGCGCTTTTCGTCCAGCGTCAGGGGCTTTTCGTCGGCGTCGGCGTGATGTTTTCCGGCGTGTTGCGCGGCGGCAAGATGGCCGTCGCTGATGGCGTCGGGGTGATGCTCGGCGGTCGGGGGCGCCTCCGCGGTCGTCGGCGGCTTGTATGGCGTGGTGGTGGGCGGCGTCATCTTGGGCGTGGCTGCCGGCGTCGGCGTGATGGTCGGCGTGTCGGTGATGGTTGGCGTCGGCGTGACCGTCGGCGTATCGGTTGGCGTCGGGGTGATGGTCGCCGTTGGCGTGATGGTCGGCGTGTCGGTTGGCGTCGGGCTGGGGCCATCGGTGGCCGTCGGCGTGCGAATGAACATCAATGTAGCGGCCAGATTGTCGGCTGTGGGCGGGATGGTAGACGTCGGCGGGATGATCGGCTGTGGGCCGGGCCCGGTGCTGATGTTGTAGCGTTCCTCCGTGAAGGTGATGGTGGCCGCCTGCCCGCGTGCGCCGAATGATCCCTGTTGCTGGCCGTTGTAGATGACATTGAGCGCCGCCGCGTTGGATGTCTCCACGACGATCTCCTCTAGTGCGTTGAATTCGATGATTTCGCCGGGCGTGAACAGCCGCGCCATCTGGTCGCGTCCGTCGGTGCGGATGCTGACGAAGCCGCGTTGTTGCATTTCGATAGTTAGCGCGACGCCGCTTCCGGTGTAGATGTGTTGCAGGCTGGGCTGGTCGGTGGCGACGGGGCGCGGCGTGAACGTCGGTGCCGGTGTGCGCGTCGGCTGTGCGGGTAGCTCGCGCAGGATGTCGGGCGAGCTATCGTCGCTATCGAATGCTGATTGATTGATGACCTGCATCGCCACGAAGAAGATCACCGCCAGCGCGACGCCGCCGATCAGCAGAAACGCGATGACGTTCAGCACGCCGCCCAGTCGTTGCCGTTCGGCCTGTCGTTGTTCGCCCCACATCGGGGTGGCGGTTGTCGCGTTGTCCGCCGGTGGCGGGGTGATGCGCGTCGGGTTAGGCGTTGTCGCGTCGTCCGGTTGATCGGGTGGTCGCCTTCTGCGCCTATCGCGGGATGTTTTGCCGCGTCGCGTGCGCGGGGGGCGCGGTTCTGGTGGCGGGGTTTCGCGCCGTCTGCCGCGTCCGCGTCGTCTATCGCGCCCGCCGCCTTTGGTTGATTCGTAGTAGCGGATGACCGTCTCTTCATCGAGGCGCAGGAAACGCGCATAGTTGCGGAGCAGGCCGCGAACTTGCATCTCCGAGCGATCACCGATTTCAAACTCGCCCCCCTCAAAGGACTCCAAGAACTGCCGCTTGATGCGGAGCGTCTGCACCGCATCATCCAGCGTTAGCTCCAGCTTTTCGCGGGCTTCGCGCAGGTAGGTTCCGAGTGAGTAGGCGTCCATATTCAAAAAAAGTGACCCCTAAAGCCGCAAAGAACCGGCGGGGCCACTCGCATTTTAAGAGGCGAACGATTTCAGACAGACAGCGCCGTTAGGCTTTGTCTGCTGTGTCGTCGTCTTGTTCTTCCGCCGATACTGCGGAATCGTCGCCGCTTACCGCGTCTGCGACGGCTGACGCGGCAGATTGTACGGTATCGGTGACGGTTTCGACGGCGCTCTCGACGGCTGACGCCACAGATGCGGCGGCGTCGGCGGCCATCTCTTGCGCTTGCTCGACGACGGTTTCGGCTACCGGCTCATCGGCTGTGGCGGTTTCCGCGCCTTCGGCGGGGGCGTCGCCACCAGCTTCACGCTGGGCGAGGAATTCTTCCATCTCATCCTCACGGACGACGGTCACACGCAAGACCGGCGCGATCTCATTACCCAGCCGCACGGTGACTTCATGCGTGCCGATCTCGCGGACACCTTGCTGGCTGACGCGGCGACGGTTGATGTCGATGCCGGTCTTTTCCAGCAGTTCATCGGCGATGTCTTGCGATGTCACCGAGCCGAACAGCTTGCCGGTGGAGGCGGCACGCCGCCCGAAGATCAATTCCACGCCGTCGATCTGGCGGGCGATCTCGTTCATGCGGTCTTCAAGCATGGCGCGTTTGGCCGCCGCTTGCTCGCGCAATTTCTTGGCGCGTTTCAACTCGGTTTCGGTGGCTTGCACCGCGAGCTTCTTCGGGATTAGATAATTGCGTGCGAAACCGTCCGCTACGTCAATCACTTCGCCCGCGACGCCGTGTTTGTACACGTAATCTAACAGGATAACCTTCATGAGTACGACTTCCTTTTTGAAACTGGTCAGCGCCCCGTGATTGCGGTGTGGCTTTAAGCCACTGCGGGACGGGTATCTTTCAACACTTACGAAATGTCGGTATTATATCGGAGGGCTATGCGCGTGCCAAGTGGCGATTATTCGTAGCAGTGCGGTTTAGTACATAATTATGCGGAGGGCGGTGAAACACATGGCGATAAACTGGCATAACGGCGCGGCACTAGCATTGGCTTTCTTCGCGCTGGTGATGGCGGCGCTGGTGAGTGACCGCGTTTTTGACCGCTTGCCGCATCTTGAGGACGAATTGGCCTATCAATATCAGGCGCACATCTTCGCTAATGGCGAGATCACCGCGCCGATCCCCGCCGACTTTCGCGCCTACTGGCAACCGTTCGTCATCACCGACCACGCGGCAGGCGGGCGTTTCGGCAAATATCATCCGGGCTGGCCGCTATTGCTGGCGTTCGGTCTGTGGATGGGGCAGATGTGGCTGGTCAATGGCTTTTGCGCCATGCTGACCGTCGCTTTGACGTACCGGCTAGGCCGCGAGATATTCGGCGCGGATACCGGATTGATCGCCGCCGCACTGGTCGCCTTCTCGCCGATGGCGCTATTGCTCAACGGGACATTGATGGCGCATAGCGCCGCGTCGCTGTTTGCGATTGGCTTCATGTATGGTTACTGGCGCACGACACGCGCCGAACGGCGGTTGGCGTGGGGCGCGTTGGCCGGTCTGTCGCTGGGATGTCTGCTCATCATCCGGCCATCAACGGCGGTGGCGGTGGCGCTCCCGTTCGCGCTGTGGACGCTGGTCAGCCTTCTGCCCGCGATTACCGACCCGCGCCGCCTGATGCGCTCCGCCGCGCCGTATCTCCTGCTGGCGGTCTGTGCGCTGGCCTTCGCGCCGGTCTTGCCGCTTTTCAGCTATGCGACCACCGGCGACCCGTCGCGCAATCTGTACCGTATGGTGTGGGACTATGACCGGCTGGGCTTCGGTGAGGGATACGGCATCAACGGGCACACCATCGGCAAAGGCGTTCGCAGTGCCCGCTATGATCTGTCGATGATGGCGGCTGATTTGTTCGGCTGGTCGGCGGGGGCGGTGATGGCTGACGACGGCGAGCTTGACGGGACGATCCGCGAACATTGGCTATCACGGCAGACGTACTATCCCGGCCCGACGGGGGCGGCCTTCGCGCTGATCTTGATCGGCGTTTTCATCGGCTTACGTCGCGCCGTCCCGCGCCTGCTGTTGATCGCGGTGGTGGTCTGGTTCGGCTGGCCGCTGGCCGCGTCTGCGGATTTCCTCAGCGCATTTCATCTGCACGACGATCATAGCCGGATATGGCTATGGCTGGCCGGTGGCGTCGTCCTGCTGAGCTTGCCGCTTTTGCGTTACGCGCCGCGCCACGAGCCAGACCGCCGCATCATGTGGACGTGGCTGTTGGGTATGGTGGCCGTCAGCTTGATCTTGATGTATATGGCGTATTGGGTGGGCACACAGCGCTACAGCACGCGCTACTATTCCGAATCGCTCTCCGCACTGGCGATATTGGGCGCTTTGCCGTTCGCGTGGGTGATCGGCACGCGCCCGCCGCGCTACTGGGCGCTGATGATCCATGCGCTGGTGTTGGGCTTGTTATTGTGGGGATTATACGCTTACAGCACGCCGCGCATCAGCGTTCTGCAAGGGTTTAATTATGTGTCGGCGGAGGTGATCGAGCGCGTCCGCGATCAGGCCGTCGATGAGCGCCCGATTCTGGTCATCGCGTCCGGCGATAACATGGTGTGGCGCTCCTATGGCGCGTTCATGGCGCTGACCGATCCGTATTTCAGGAGCGACATCATCGCGGTGTGGAACTATGCGCCGGATACCAACCTGCGCGAGCGACTGATCGCGGCGCATCCCGAACGGCAGGTGATCGACATCGTGTTCGATCATGAGCAATCGTGGCTGGCCGATTGCGTCCCGCCGCGTGCCGAAGCCTGCAGGGTTAACGACGACGCGCCTTAGCTTTGGTCGGCTTGCCCCAGCCGCCGCCGCCCGGCGTCTCAATCGTCAGTTGATCGCCAGCCGCCACGCGCACGTTTTGTTTCGCGCCTAGCGTCTCGGTTTTCCCGTCACGTTCCCGCGTCACCGTGTTTCTGCCGCTTTTGCCGTCCGCACCGCCGCCCAGCCCGTAAGGTGAGCGTCGCCGCCGTTCGCTGTTGATGGTGACATTGGCTGGCCGCAGAAATTGGTAGCGCCGCACGATGCCGTCGCCGCCGCGATGCCGTCCCGCGCCGCCGCTTTCGTCGCGTAGCGCGTAAGCGGTCACGCGCAGGGGGAGCGCGTTCTCCAACGCTTCAACCGGCGTGTTGAGCGTGTTGGTCATGTGGCTGTGCCGCCCGCTCAGGCCATCGCCGGAGGGACTCGCGCCGCAACCACCGCCAATCGTCTCATAGTAGACGAACGGCTGACCGTCCACGCCTGCGCCGCCAATCGTCAGGTTGTTCATCGTGCCCTGACTGGCGGCGGGTATGATGTCGGGGTGTGCTTGCGATAGCGCCCCCAATACCGCATCGACCACGCGCTGGCCGGTCTCAGTATTGCCGACGGCCACCGCCGCCGGAAAATCCGGATTCACGACGCTGTGCGGCGGCGTGATGACTGTCACCGGCTGATAACAGCCATCATTCACCGGAATTTCGTCATCGGCCAGCAGGCGCACGCAGTACCACGTCGCGGAGCGCACGATGGCGGCCACCGCGTTGACATTGCCGGCGACCTGCGCCGCGCTTCCGGTGAAGTCAACCGTCAGCGATGCGCCCGTCACGCGGGCAGTCACATGAATCGCGATGTCGAAGTCGGCCTGTCCGTCGCCTTCCAGATAGTCAGTGAAGCGATATTCGCCGTCCGGTATGCGGGCGATGGCCGATTCGGTCATGGCGCGGGCGTAGTCGATCAATGCTTCGGCATGTTCGGCGGCGCGTTCTACGCTTTGCTCGACCAGTATATCCAGCAGGCGATTCGCGCCGATGCGATGCGCGGCGAGTTGCGCTTCTAAATCGCCGATGCGCTCCTGCGGGGCGCGGCTGTTGGCGGCGATCAAATCCAGCACGCCATCGTTCAGCCAGCCGCTTAAAATCAGCTTGACCGGCGGGATGATGATGCCTTCCTGATACAGCTCGGTACTCAGCGGCAAAGAGCCGGGCGACATCCCGCCCACGTCGGCATGATGGGCGCGGCTGGCGATGAAATAGGCGATCTCGCCACCGGCGAAAACCGGCGAAATCATGGTCACATCCGGCAGATGAGTCCCGCCGCGATACGGGTCATTCAGCACGATCACGTCGCCGGGCAGGATGTCGTCGAACGCATCCATCGCGGCCCGCACCGACGCGCCCATGCTCCCCAGATGTACCGGAATATGGGCGGCTTGCGCGACCATCCGGCCATCGCCGGTGAACATCGCGCAACTGAAATCCAGCCGTTCGCGGATGTTGGGGCTGAAGGCCGCCCGTTGCAGGGTGACTCCCATCTCTTCGGCGACGGATGCGAACAGGTTCTTGAACACTTCAAGGCTGATGGCGTCTACGGGCATCGGGCGATCCTCCGGCTAATCTTCTACCCCGTCCTGTTTCTGGCGGCTAATGCTTGCTGACGAACATCGCGGAATTGATCGAAATGGCCGACTTCGTGCGATAGCCCGAAGATGTAGGCGGCGGGCGCGTTCATCAGGCCGAAATGCGCGGTGAACTTCTCCGACACATCACGGTAAACATCGAGAAATGGCGCATCCGGCCATGTGTCGAGATACGCATGGCGCATCCGGCGGCTTTCTTCCAGTCGTGCCACGCATCCCGCGACGGTGGTCACATCGCGCCATGGCGTCTCGTAGCGCGGGCGCTCCTTCGTCGGGATGCCCCGCGCCAGCAGAGAACTGAGCGCCGCGCCTTCTTCACTGCTGGCGGTCACATGCACGATCAGGTGCGCCAGACTCCAGCCGATGTTCTCTTCGCCGGGCGCGGCGTAAGGGTCGTCGGCGTGCGGGTCGATGGGGTCGAATGTTACGTCGGCGTCTTCGAGACCATCCAGAAAGCCGAGCATGGCGTCGATGCTCGGGTCGGTCATCGCCCGCAGATCGTCAACGGTATAGTTGGCGGCGAATTCTATCGGCGTCGTCTGTCGTTCAAGTAGGGGGGTAAAATCCGGCAACATGGGTTACTCCTCAATGAAGGGTTCATTACAGCTACATAGTCAACCAGCCAATTATACCAGACATCGCCGCCACATGACCGCCCGCGGGCGCGGGAATCATGGGTTTTTGGGGTGTTTAATCAGTGGCGCGGGAAATCAAATTGTGGTTAAATTAAACGCAAATAAATCGTGTTGGAACGGTAAGGACGAGTTTCCATGCTGACATCTGTTGAAAAGTTGCTATTTTTTCTATTGGCTTTAGTGGCGATTGGCGCGGCGTATCACGGATTCCGTGAAGTGTGGTTGATTATCAATCGCGGAGAAGGCCGCCTGCACCTGAAGAATTTACCCAAACGGGCATGGACGGCAGTTAGCGTGTACATCACGCAGAGTACCACGCTCAAGACACGCCGACTGACCAGCTTGATTCATCTGGCGGTGGTGTGGGGCTTCACCTACTATTTTCTGATTAACGCGCTAGATGTGATGATCGGCTACTTCGGCGGCTTCGAGAATACGCTGAAGAGTGGCGGCATCGTGTATGACGTGTATCGCCTGCTGGCCGATGTGTTGAGCGTGGCGGTGCTGGTCGGCGTGACCTACTTCATCGTGCGCCGCATCTCCTTGCCCAGCAAGAAAGAACTGCAATATCACGACAACGTGCTATTGCATCCGAAGGTCAAAGAAGGCCGCGTCTTCACCGATTCAATGATCGTGGCGATCTTCATTCTGGTGCATGTCGGGGCGCGTTTTCTCGGTGAGGCGGTCATCGTGGTGCAACAGTACGACGGCGTTGATCTGTGGATGCCGTTCGCCACGCTGGTTTCGCCGCTCTTCGCCGGTATGAGCGCCGACGGCCTACAGATCATGCGGCATGTGTTCTGGTGGCTGGCGCTGGGCGGCATTTTGCTGTTCTTGCCGTATTTCCCGTATACCAAGCACGCGCATCTGTTCATGGCGCCGCTCAACTACCTGACACGCCCGGAGCGTACATCGCTGGGCGAGATGGAGAAGCTGGATTTTGAGGACGAAGAAAAAGAGCAATTCGGCGCGACCAATCTGGAGCATCTGACCAAGACCAACATCTTCGACGGCTTCGCGTGCATCATGTGTAATCGCTGTCAGGATGTGTGTCCGGCGTATATCACCGGCAAGGAGCTATCGCCCGCCGCGTATGAGGTCAACAAGCGCTTTCTGATGAAAGATCAGATGGTTGATCTGTCCAATGGCGAGGCCAGCCTGTCGCCGTTGATCGGCTCGGCCATCTCCGAGTCGGCGGTGTGGGCGTGTACCGCGTGCGGCGCGTGCGTGGATATTTGCCCGGTCGGTAACGAGCCGATGCTGGATATTCTGGACATCCGCCGCAGTCAAGTTTTGATGGAGGGTGAATTCCCCGCCGAGCTACAGACCGCCTTCAACGGCATGGAGCGTCAGGGCAACCCGTGGCAGATCGGCGAGGCGCGTTTCCGTTGGGCGAACGGGTTGGACTTCGACGTGCCCACCATCGAGGAGAATCCCGATTATGAAATCCTGTACTGGGTGGGATGCGCCGCCAGCTACGATCCCCGCGCCCAGTTGACCGCCCGTGCGCTGGTCAAAATCCTGCACCGTTCCGGCGTCAGCTTCGCGGTGTTGGGCGATGCCGAGACATGCACCGGCGATAGTGCGCGGCGTGCCGGTAACGAATTCCTGTATCAAGAATTGGCGGCGACCAATGTCGAGACGCTCAACGAGGTGAACCCGCCGCGCATCGTGGTGACGTGCCCGCATTGCTTCCACAATCTGGCGAAAGAATATCACCAGTTCGGCGGCGATTATAACGTGGTGCATCACACCGAATTGATCGAGGAGTTGATCCAACAAGGCCGCGTGCCACTGGAAGCCATGCCGAAGGATCAGCCGAATGTCACCTTCCATGATCCGTGTTATCTGGGGCGGCAAAACGACATCGTGCAAGCGCCGCGTAATGTGCTGAACGTGATCGGCGGCGAGGAAAAGCTGATCGAGATGCCGCGCACCATGAAGAACTCGCTGTGCTGTGGCGCGGGCGGGGCGCAGTTCTGGAAGGAAGAAGAACACGGCGATAAGGCGGTCAATGTGGAGCGCTACGAAGAGGCCACCGGCACCGGCGCTGAGATCGTCGCGGTGGGTTGCCCGTTCTGTATGCAGATGTTCGAGTCCGCACAGACGGAAATGCCGCAAGGTCCTGTCGTCAAAGATGTGGCGGAACTGATCGCGGATCGCCTGCGCGATAGTGAGCCAGTCGTCGGCGACTAAATCTGGCACTATCGATCACCGGATGCCCCGCGCATCCGGTGATTTTTCTGCGATATATGGCGGCAATCATAAAAAACCGGCAATAATCGCTTGATTTTACGGCCCACCTGCGCTGAAATAGAAACAGGAAATCATCTTATCATCTGTGGTTTCGTTTCGTCATGGTGGTGGCTTGCGCCCGTGAATTGTGCGTTGTGTCGCTGTCGTTTTGCTGTATCGAGCGTTGGAGAAATTCCCGTGAAACGTTATCTGCTCATTTCATTCATGCTGGTTTTTATGATGGTTGGCTTCGGCGGTGTGCTGGCTGATGCCGACGAAGGCGGCGCATGTCCGTTCATCGTGGAGACGGCGCTACAGGCCGCCGATGAATTCTGCACCGGCACAGGCCGCAATCAAATCTGTTATGGCAATGTCCTGCTGGATGCCACCGCGCAGGAACAGGCAACATTCTCTTTTGAGCAAATCGGCGACATCACCGACGTGCTGAATCTGGCGTCGTTGCGTGTCGCGCCGATGAACGAGGAAACCGGCGAATGGGGCGTCGCCATCGCCCGCCTACAGGCTAATCTGCCGGATACGTTGCCCGGCCAGAACGTGACGTTCATCATCTTCGGTGATGTTGAACTGGTCAATCAGGTGACGCCGGAGCAAGTCGAAAGCGGCGAATTCACGCCGATGCAGTCATTTTATCTGACAACCGGAATCGGTGATGCGCGTTGCCGCGAAGCGCCGGAGAGTGGCTTGCTGGTACAGACGCCGCGAGGCGTCGGTGAAGTCAGCTTCGTCCTCAACGAAGTAGAAATTAGCATGGGTTCGACGGTGCTATTTCAGGCGGCCACGTCGCACAATCTGGACGTGACCGTGCTGGAAGGTTCTGCCGCGCTCCGCACGCGCCGCGATACGTCGGTCTATCCGGTGGTGGCCGGGATGCGCTTCAGCATGAATATCACGGCGGATGATTGGCGCATCGTGCCGGTGCCGGAATTGCCCGAACCGTATGAACTGGCGCGGTTGGAGGCGTTGCCGCTTTCGCTGTTGGATCGCCCGATTGAGGTACGCCAGCCGCTAGAAAAGACCGAATTCGACGCGCTGATCGAGCGCTGGGAAGCGGGCGAGGCGCTGTGCGGTGATGAGGCGGGGTTGTTGCCCGCGTGCGAGAATCTACCCGCTATCGCCGGTGGGACGCCGTGTGTATTCCCCGACGCGGACGGCAAACGTCCGCCGGATGCCGCGCCGGATCGCCCATTGTGTGAAGTGCCTGCCGACGACAATGACGACGCGGACGACAGCGACTCCACATGATGAGTAGTTAAGTCCGCATACCCCGTAGTAGGCAATCCCCGACACCATACGGTAAACTAATAAGCGTTCAACACGACTAAAGGGTAGCGCTCATAGCGCTACCCGCGTTTACAGTTCACTTTGAGGAGGAACGTTATGGCGAAAGAATATGATGTCGTTGTACTGGGCGCCGGGCCGGGCGGGTACGTAGCCGCCATCCGCGCCAGTCAGCTAGGACTCAAGACCGCGATTATCGAGAAGAAATATTGGGGCGGGGTATGCTTGAATGTCGGCTGTATCCCTTCAAAGGCGCTGTTGCGTAATGCAGAACTCGCCCACATCGTCACGCATGACGCCGAAAAATTCGGCATGAAATTTGAGGGCGAAGTCAAATTCGACTATGGCGTGGCGTTTGACCGTAGCCGCGAGGTGGCCGGGCGTCTGGTCAAGGGCGTGCAATTCCTGATGAAGAAGAATAAAATCGACAGCTACGACGGCTGGGCGACTTTTCAGGATGCTAACACGCTCAGCGTCGATCTGAACGAGGGCGAATCCGAGACGGTGCGCTTCAAGCATTGCATCATCGCCACCGGCGCGACCACCCGTTTATTGCCCAATACCGAGTTGAGCGCGAACGTCGTCACCTATGAAGAGCAGATCATGGAGGACAACGTACCCGCCAGCATCATCATCGCCGGTGCCGGTGCGATTGGCGTGGAATTCGCGTATGTGCATCGCAATTACGGCGTCGAGGTGACGCTGGTCGAATATATGGATCGCATCCTGCCGCTTGAAGACGAGGAAGTATCCAAAGAGCTTCACAAAGCCTACAAGAAGATGGGCGTGAAGGTGATGACCGGCACGAAGGTCGAGAGCATCGAGGACACCGGCGACGGCGTGAAGGTCAAAGTCACCGACTCCAAAGGCAAGGAGCAGACGCTAGAGGCGGATCGCGTGATGCAGGCGATCGGATTCCAACCGCGCACCGATGGCTTCGGGCTGGAGAATACCGGCGTTGAGTTGACCGAGCGCGGCGCGATTCAGATTGACGACCAGATGCGGACGAACGTCCCCCACATCTACGCCGTCGGTGATGTCACCGCGAAGCTGATGCTGGCGCATGTGGCGGAAGCGATGGGCATTATCGCGGCGGAGGCCATCGCCGGACAGAACCCGCGCGGGCTGGAATTCCGCATGATGCCGCGTGCGACGTACTGCCAGCCGCAGGTCGCTAGCTTCGGCTATACCGAAAAAGAGGCGCGGGAAGCCGGTTATGATGTCAACGTCGCCAAGTTCCCGTTCATGGCGAACGGTAAATCGTTGGGACTGGGCGAGACGGCGGGCTTTGTCAAGCTGATTAGCGATAAGAAATACGGTGAAATGCTGGGCGCTCACATGATCGGCCCGGATGTCACCGAGCTACTGCCGGAGTTGACTCTGGCGCGTTCGGCGGAATTAACGCCGGAGGAAATCGCCCGCAATGTTCACGCGCACCCGACGCTCAGCGAGGCGATCAAAGAAGCGGCGCACGGTCTTGAAGGCCACATGATTAATTTCTAAATACAACAAGGAGAAAGACCGGTGGATTTATTTGAATATCAGGGGAAGCAATACTTCGAGCGCTTCGGCATTCCGATCTCGCCCGGCGGCGTAGCCGATAGCGTCGAAGAAGCCGTCGAGCAGGCCGAGAAAATCGGCTATCCGGTGGTGGTCAAAGCGCAGGTGCAGGTCGGCGGGCGCGGCAAGGCGGGCGGTATCAAGCTGGCGAATGACGCCGATGAGGTGCGCCTGCACGCCGGTAATATTCTGGGCATGGACATCAAAGGCCATGTGGTGCGCCGCCTGTGGATCGAGCAGGCGTCCGACATCGAAGCGGAATATTACGTCTCGCTGACGCTGGATCGCAGTAAGAAGCTACACTTCGGCATGTTGTCGGCGCAGGGCGGCGTCGATATTGAGCAGGTCGCGGAAGAAAGCCCGGACGCCATCGCTAAAATCTGGATTGATCCGGTAGATGGCCTGACGCCGGAATCCGCCCGCGCATGGGTGCAAGCCGCCGATCTCGACCCCCGCGCCGAAGATGCGACGGTGGACATCGTGCAGAAGCTATACACCTGCTACATCGAAGGCGACGCGACACTAGCCGAGATCAACCCGTTGATCCTGACGCCGGACGGCGAAGTGCGGGCGCTGGATGCGAAGGTCAGTCTGGACTACGCCGCCGTCTACCGCCATCAGGAAATATGGGGCGCGTTCGATGGTCTGGAACCGCACGACGAGCGCGAACGCCGCGCCAGCGAACTCGGCCTGCAATACGTCGGGCTGGAAGGCTCTGTCGGCATCATCGCTAACGGTGCGGGGCTGGCGATGAGCACGGTGGACATCGTGAATCAGGTGGGCGGCAAACCGGCCAACTTCCTTGACATCGGCGGCGGTGCTAGCGCCGATCACATGGCGAACGCGCTGACCGTCATCAATGAGGACGAAAACGTGAAGGCCATCTTCATCAACATCTTCGGCGGCATTACGCGCTGTGATGAGGTTGCACGCGGCATCATTCAGGCGATGGAGCGCGTCGAACTCAAGTCACCGATTATCGCCCGTCTGGATGGCACCAACGCCACCGAAGGCCGCGCCATCCTCAAAGAGAACGAGTCCGAACGGTTGCAGATGCGCGAGGACATGCTGAGCGCCGCCAATGCCGCCGTCAAAATCGCAGGGGAGAGTTAAACATGGCTGTTTTTGTTGATGAGAATACCCGCGTCGTCGTGCAAGGGCTGACCGGCTCGCAGGGGCGCTTTTACGGTCTGCGTAACCGCGATTACGGCACGCAAATCGTCGCCGGTACCAACCCGCGCAAAGCGGGCACGGACGTAGAAGGCATCCCGATTTACGCCACCGTCGCCGAAGCGGTGGAGCAGGCCGGCGCGAATACGTCCTTCGTGATTGTGCCGTCGGCTTTCGCGGCGGATGCGGTGCTAGAAGCGGCGGCGGGCGGCGTCAAGCTGATCGTCTGCGTGACGGAACACATCCCCGCGCACGATCAAGCCCGCATCTACAACACGCTGAAGCGCGACTATCCCGACGTGACCATGCTCGGCCCGAACTGCGCCGGTATCCTCAGTCCGGGCAAGGCCAACATCGGCTTTACGCCGACGGAAGTCGCCAAGCCGGGCGGCCCGGTCGGTGTGGTCAGCCGTTCCGGTACGCTGGCCTATCAAGCGCTGTATGAACTGACCGCCGCCGGAATCGGCCAGACGACGTGTGTCGGCATCGGCGGCGATCCGGTGCCGGGCACCAGCTTCATCGATGCGCTGGCCGCGTTTGAGGCTGATCCGGAGACAAAAGCCATCGTGCTGATCGGCGAGATTGGCGGCTCGGCGGAAGAAGAAGCGGCGGAATACATACAGGATAACGTCAGCAAGCCGGTTGTGGCCTACATCGCTGGCGTGACCGCGCCGCCCGGTAAGAAGATGGGGCACGCTGGCGCGATCATCTCCGGCAACAAGGGCACGGCCTCCGCGAAGATGGACGCGCTGACCGCTGTCGGTGCGCGTGTCGCGCAGAACCCGACGGAAATCGGCGGGCTGGTACAGGAAGCACTCAAGGAAATCGGGGCGCTGTAGACCGCCACCGTATGCAACGTCGCCGCAGACGCCGCGCATGGTGATCTGCGGCGCATCATTCAGAAAGAAGGCGCTTATGCTGATAGGGGTTGACATCGGCGGCACGTTCACCGATCTGGTGCGCGTTGAAGATGGCGAACTGGTCATCCACAAATTACCCAGCACGCCGCGCAATCCGGCGGCGGCGTTGCTGGAAGGTGTGCGGCGGCTGGCCGGTGATCGCCCGTTGGAGCGCGTGGCGCACGGCTCGACGGTGGCGACGAATGCCATCTTAGAGCGCAAAGGCGCTAAGACCGCGTTCATCACCACGCAGGGATTCCGCGACTTGCTGTTCATCGGCAGGCAGAATCGCCCGTCGCTTTACGCGCTCCACCCGCAACTACCGCCGCCCCTCATCCCGCGCCGATTGTGCTATGAAGTGCCGGAGCGTCTCGACCATCGCGGCGATGTGCTGACCGCGCTCGACGTGGCTGTGCTGGATGCCGTGCTGGATGACATTCAGGCGCAAGGCGTCGAGTCGCTGGCGGTGTGTTTGCTGTATAGCTATGTCAACCCGACGCACGAGCGTTTGATTCAGGCACGCGCCATCGAACGCGGCCTGTTCGCGCCGGAGCAGGTGGCGCTCTCCTGCGATGTCCTGCCGGAATTCCGCGAGTATGAACGGGCGAGTACCGTCGCGCTGGAGGCTTACGTGCGTCCGGTGATGGCGCGTTATGTCGCGCAGATACAGGCCGAATTACCGGCGCATAGCGGCTTACGCATCATGAAATCCGATGGCGGCGTGGTCAGCGCGGGGCGCGTGGCACAGCAGGCGGTACAGACCGCGCTCAGTGGCCCGGCGGCGGGCGTCATCGGCGCGTATCACGTCGCGCAAACTGCCGGATTTGAGGCGGTCATCACGCTGGACATGGGCGGCACATCGACGGATGTCGCGGTGTGTCCGGGCGAGATCATCCGCAGTCCGCAATCGCAGATCGACGGCTTGCCGTTGCGGATTCGTCTGCTGGATATTGAGACGGTCGGCGCGGGCGGCGGCTCAATTGCGCGGATAGACGCGGGCGGCGCGTTGCGCGTCGGCCCGCAGAGCGCCGGTGCGGAACCCGGCCCGGCGGCTTACGGGCGCGGCGGGACTCTCGCCACCGTCAGCGACGCCAACGCGGTTTTAGGGCGGCTGGATTCCGCCAATTTTCTAGGCGGGGCGATGCCGCTAGACATGGACGCGGCGCATAGCGTGATGGATGCGCTGGCGGCGCAGATCGGCTTTGATCGCGTGCAGGCCGCGCACGGCGTCCTCGATGTCGCCAATGCCAATATCGAACGGGCGGTGCGCCGCGTGACCGTTGCGCGGGGCTATGATCCGCGAGATTTCACGCTGGTCGCGTTCGGTGGCGCGGGCGGACTTCATGCGCCGGATGTGGCGGCGCGTCTGGGCATTGAGCGCGTGTTCGTGCCGCGCTATCCGGGCGTGCTGTGTGCGTATGGCTTGCTGATGGCCGATGTGGTGATCGACTATTCGCAGTCCGTTTTGCAGTCGGTGACCGGCGACACGCTGAGTCAACTGGCTGATCTGCTACAGGATATGCTCCAGCAGGCGCAAGCCGACCTCATCGCGGAGGGCATCAACACCCGCGAAGCGCGGGACTATCACCCGTCGCTGGACGCCCGCTATCAGGGGCAGGCGCACGAACTCAACATCGCGTTTGATGGCACGACGCGCATCGAAGAAGCGTTTCACGCCGCGCATCGCCGCGCCTACGGGCACGCGCTGGATCGTCCGGTGGAGGTGGTCAACCTGCGCGTGCAGGCTATCGGCCATATCGAGCGCCCGCACAGCCCGCCGGTTGCCGAATCGCCGACGCCCCGCGACGCTTATCTGGGCGATAAGACCGCGCCGGATGGCACGCGCTACGCGCTACTTCAGCGCGAACGCCTGACGCCGGGCACGCGCTTTGAGGGGGCGGCGCTGGTCTTGCAGATGGATAGCACGGTGTATGTTCCGGCGGGCTGGATGGCGCGGGTTGATGCGTGGCATAATCTGATCCTTGAAGCGGCGGCCACGCGATAACGTCCGCGCCGATTGATGACCAATTGACAAACCGCACAGGAGACAAAAACACATGAGCAAAGTCAATCCCCGCACGCCGAAGGGCTTCCGCGATTTTCTGCCCGCCGACATGCTCAAGCGCGAGTATGTGATGAACACGGTGCGCGATGTTTTCCAGACGTTCGGCTTCGAGCCGCTACAGACGCCGATCATCGAACTACAGGAGACTTTGTTCGGCAAATATGGCGAAGAAGCGGAGAATTTGATCTACAGCGTCTCGCACGGGCGCGGCAGTAAAGAGGCGCTATCCATGCGCTATGACCTGACCGTACCGTTAGCGCGGGTGGTGGCGCAATACGAGAGCAGTCTGTCGTTCCCGTTCAAGCGCTATCAGATGTCGCCGGTATTTCGCGGGGAACGTCCGCAGAAAGGCCGCTATCGGGAGTTCTATCAATGCGATGTCGATATTGTCGGCGTCGCCGATACCAGCGCCGACGCGGAAGTGATCGCCGTCGTCGTTACCGCGCTCAAGCGGCTGGGCTTCCCGCAATTCACGGTGAAGATCAACCATCGCCAACTGCTGACCGCCATCGGCCAATATTCCGGCGTGCCGGACGCGCAACTGCCCGACCTGTATCGCAGTGTGGATAAATTCGATAAGATCGGCGCGGATGGCGTCGGGCGCGAGCTAGAGGAACGCGGCATCGCGCCGGATGTGGTGCGCCGGATGCTCGACCTCATCACGCAACAGCGCCCGGGCACCGGCAATCTCGACTTTCTGGAGTCCGCGCTGGGTGATCTGGAAGCGGCGCGAGTTAGCATCGCGCAGTTGCGCGGGCTGGCGGTTGACCTTGAAGATGCTGGTGTGACGCCGGACGACTACGCATTCGATCTGACGATGGTGCGCGGATTGGGCTATTACACCGGCCCGATCTTCGAGACGGTCATCACCGAGCCGAACATCGGCAGTATTAGCGGCGGCGGGCGCTACGATGACCTGATCGGCCTATTCCGGCGCGAGAGCCTGCCGACGACGGGCGTCTCGCTGGGCATTGAGCGCATCATTGATCTGATGGACGTGTTCGCGCTGTATCCGGACGACATCGGCGGGACGGTGGTGCAGGCGTTGGTCACGGTGTTTGACGAATCCACCCGCCGCGATTCGGCGCGGCTGGCGGCGCGACTGCGCGAAGGCGGCATCCGCACCGAGTTATTCATGGAAGATAAAAAGCTGGGCAAACAATTCAACCATGCGGATAAGAAGGGCGTGCGGCTGGTGGCGGTCATCGGCCCGGACGAAGCGGCGCAGGGTGTGGTCAAGCTCAAGCGGCTGGCGGACGGCCACGAGCAGGTGGTCGCGCTGGCCGACGCTGTGGCGTCCGCCCGTCAATTGCTTGATTTGCGTTGAGCTTCGTTCTATCGCATAATCATCATGGTGTAAGTTATATGAAAGCGTGATGATGACGAACAGCGAAAAGACGATTTTAGTGTGTGGTGCGACGGGCGGGCAGGGCGGCGCGACCGTTCGCCATCTGTTGCGGCAGGGATTCAACGTGCGGGCGCTGACGCGCAATGCGGAGGGTGACGGCGCGAAAGCTCTGCGCGAAATTGGCGCGACGGTGGTACAGGGCGACATGGGCGATAAGGATTCACTCAAGGCGGCGTTTGACGGCGTGCAGGGCGTTTTCAGCGTGCAGAACACGCAGATTAGCGGCGTTGAAGGCGAAATCGCGCAGGGGAAGAACGTCGCCGATCTCGCCCGTGATAGCGGCGCTCATCTGGTGTATACGTCGGCGATGAAGGGCGAGAATACCGGCATCCCGCATTTTGATTCCAAGACGCAAATCGAAGCCTACATCGAATCGCTGGGTATTCCGTATACCATTCTGCTTCCGGTGGGCTTCATGGAAGTGCTGACCGAGAAGGCGTTTTATCCGGCGATGACTGCGTGGCATCTACAGCCGAGAGTGATGGGAGAGGATGCGCCGCAAAGCTGGATCGCGGTGGACGACATCGGCGCGGCGTCTGCGGCGGTCTTCGCTGATCCGGCGGCATATGCCGGACGTAAGATCGCGCTAGTCGGCGATCAAAAGAGCATCGGCCAATGTCGCGCAATCTACGCCGATGTGATGGGCAAGAAGCCGTCGTCATTCCCGTTCCCGTTGTGGATTTTCGAGCGTTTCATGGCGAAAGAGGTGGTAGTCATGTGGCGCTGGTTGCGCGATGTCGGTTATACGGTTGATGTCGCACAGACACGCGCCGTCATCCCCGATGTGATGGATTTGCGGACGTGGCTTACCAAAAAACGTGACGGCCAGCTATAGTTAGCCGTCGCAACGATTTTCTGATGATCCGGATGGTAGGGGCGCAATCCATTGCGCGCAATTCACGCGGGATGTACGGCTGTTTGTTACGTTTATTGAACAAGCGTAACAACATTCTAACCGGAGGCAGGCGCAAAAGCGCTTAGAATATAACTGTGTCGCGCCTGATAAACAAACGTAACGTATACGCAAAATAAATCTTTTGTATAGCGTTTTGGCCGTACAAAACTTTAAGGAAATGAAAATGGCACACACAATACTCTATGTGGACGACAACGCAACCAACCGTCAATTTGCGCGGCGCGTGCTGGTGGGCATGGGCTATATACTCGTCGAGGCGGAAGATGCAATAGCCGGTCTGGACATCGCCGCGAATGAAGTCCCCGACCTCATCTTGATGGATGTCAACTTGCCGGAATTAGAAGGCACCGTCGCCACCGCCAAGCTAAAAGCCACGCCTGAACTGTGCCATATTCCGGTTATCGCCATCACCGCCGATGATACGCAATCGGTGCGCGAATTGTGCTTCCAATCCGGTTGTGACGCTTATCTCGGCAAGCCGGTCAGCCCGACGCATCTATTAGAGACGGTGCGCCAGTTCTTGCCACAGGATCGCATCACCGCGTAGGCGGTGCGTGGTGTAAAACACCCCGCATGACCCGCCGCTTTAACGCATTGCGATAGCGCCTTTTCTCGACTAACATAGTGGGATGTATGCAACGTAACATCCAGTTGAGAAAGGCGATACACATGACTTTGTTCCCGCGTTCTAGCGGCGTGCTACTGCATCCGACATCCCTGCCCGGACGGTACGGGATAGGCGATCTGGGGGCGAATGCCTTCCGCTTTGTTGATTGGCTGGTGGAATCCGGCCAGACGATATGGCAATTACTGCCGCTCGGTCCGACCAGTTACGGGGATTCGCCGTATCAGTGTCTTTCGGCATTCGCGGGCAATACCAACCTCATCAGCTTCGATAAACTGATCGAAGATGGCTTCCTGAAGAAAAAAGACCTCAGCGACCTGCCCAACTTCCCGCGCTATCGCGTGGACTACGGCCCGGTGATTCAATATCACGAACACAAGCTGAATCTGGCTTATCAACGCTATCAATCCAACGCGACGGACGCGCAACGCGCCGCCTTCGCGGAGTGGGCGGCGGATAATGCTGACTGGCTGGACGATTGGGCGCTGTATATCGCCATCAAGAACGATCATGGCGGGCGTCCGTGGACGGAGTGGGAGCGCGGGCTGGCCTTGCGCGAACCCGATGCGCTGGAATCCGCCGCCAAGAAGCTGGCCGACGAAATCAACAAGCACAAGTTCCTGCAATGGCTGTTTTACCGGCAATGGGGCGAACTGCGCGGGTACGCCAACGATAACGGCGTGCGCTTGATCGGCGATGTGCCGATCTTCGTCGCGCATGATAGCAGTGACGTATGGGCGAACCGCGAGCGCTTCTATCTGGATGAGTCCGGCAACCCGACGGTGGTCGCCGGTGTGCCGCCGGATTACTTCAGCGAAACCGGCCAGCGCTGGGGCAACCCGCTTTATAACTGGGAAGTGGTCAAATCAACCGGCTATGCGTGGTGGATCGCCCGCTTTAAGGCGTGTCTGGAACTGGTCGATATGGTACGCATCGACCATTTTCGCGGCTTTGAAGCCTACTGGGAAATCCCCGCCGAAGAACCGACGGCGGTCAATGGTCACTGGGTTGAAGGGCCGGGCATTGATTTCTTCCACGCGCTGAAAGATGCGCTGGGAGAACTGCCGATCATCGCGGAGGACTTAGGCGAGATCACCAAGCCGGTCATCGAATTGCGTGATGCGCTGGGCTTGCCCGGCATGAAAATCTTACAATTCGCGTGGAGCGACCCCGAAAACCTGTTCCTGCCGCATAACTACGTCGTCAACTGCGTGGCCTATACTGGCACGCACGACAACAACACCACGCTCGGCTGGTGGCTGGACGGCGAAGCCGGTGAACACGCGCAACAGTTCGTATCAGACTATATTCAGGGCGAAGTGGTCGATCCGGTCTGGACGATGATCCGGTTGGGCATGGCGTCGTCGGCTCATACGTTTGTCATGCCTCTGCAAGATATTCTCGGCTACGGCTCGGACACGCGCATGAACACGCCGGGCAAGCAAGGCGGCAACTGGGCGTGGCGCTTCGGCGTGGAGGCGTTCGAGGATGAAGGCAAGGATAGGCTGGCGCATTTCACATGGCTGTATCGCCGCCGCCCCGACCAACAAGAAGAATCTTATGGCGACATCGCCAAGCGCTGACGCGCTGTATACGGTTAAGGACAACAACACAACATGACCTCATTTCATTGGACTGATGGTGTGCATCATGACGGCTCGGCGCGGTATGTCTCGGAGCCACTGCCGGCGCTGGGCACGGCGGTCACGCTGACCCTGCGCGTGCCGAAAGATGCGCCGGTGGTGAATATCGCCATCCGCACCACGCCAGACGGCGAAGGCCACCGCGATTTTATGCAGATCGCGGAATCCGATACGCTGTCGGATTTCTGGCGGGCGCAAATCGTCGTGACTATGCCGCTAACGCACTATCGCTTTGAGCTACTCAGCGATCACGGCCTGTATATCTACAACGCGCTGGGCATCAGCCGCGCCATCACGCCGGATTTGTTCGACTTCAAATTGCTGGCTGACTTCGCCGCGCCGCGCTGGACATCCGACGCGGTGTTCTACCAGATTTTCCCGGATCGCTTCTGCGATGGCGACCCGTCGCTGACGCCGAATGATGGCGAATGGGAATACAAAGGCCATGCCGTCGTGCGGCGCGAATGGGGCGATTTGCCCAAGCGCTGGGAGAAAAGCGGCAGTATGGATTTCTTCGGCGGTGACCTGATCGGCATCCGGCAAAAGCTGGATTATCTGGCTGATCTCGGCGTCAATGCGCTGTATCTGACGCCGATCTTCACCAGCAAGAGCAATCATCGCTATAACATTGACGACTTCTACAACGTAGACCGGCATCTGGGCGGCAATCAGGCGTTAAGCGACCTGACCGACGCCCTGCATCAGCGCGATATGCGGCTGATCCTCGACGTGACGCCCAACCATACCAGCAACACCGGCGAATGGTTCACCGACGCGACGGAGAATCCTGATAGCGCGTATGCCGATTTCTACACGTTCAACGAATGGCCGGATGATTATGTGGCGTGGCTGGGCGTGCCGACATTGCCCAAGCTGAACTATGCCAGCGACGCGCTGAAACAGACGATGTACGCCGGACGCGACGCGGTACTGCGCCACTGGTTGCGCCCGCCATATAACGCTGACGGCTGGCGGCTGGATGTGTACAACATGACCGGACGGCAGGGTGGCATCCAGTTGAACAAGGAAGTCGGGCAGGGCATCCGGCAGGCGGTCAAAGAGGAGAACCCCGACGCCTATCTATTCGGTGAGCATTTCTTCGACGGCACGCCGAGTCTACAGGGCGACGAGATGGACGCCACCATGAACTACGAAGGCTTTAACATTCCGATGTGGCGCTGGTTGGGCGGGCACGACGGCAAGCAACACTGGCTACCAGAGATGAGCGACACGCATCTGCTACCGACATTCGCGCTGGTGGAGCAACTACGCAACTTCCGCGCGGCGGTGCCGTGGGTGATCGCCCGTATGCAATTCAATCAACTCGGCAGTCACGACACGCACCGCATCTACAACGTGGCCGGTAAAGACGTGGCGCTGGTGCGGCTGGGTACGGCACTGCTGATGGCGTATCCGGGCGTGCCGTGCCTGTACTACGGCGACGAGATCGGCCTCGAAGGGGAGGGCGATCCGGATAATCGGCGCTGTATGATCTGGGATGAAAGCGCGTGGGATGCTGACCTGCGGGCGTTCCATCAGCAGGTGATCGCCTGCCGGAAAACGTCGCCCGCGCTCCGCGAAGGCGGCTATCAGGATTTGCACGGCGCGGATGATGTGTGGGCGTTCCTGCGCGAAGCGCCGGAGCAACGGCTGGTTGTGGTCGGCTATCGCGGCGAATCCGGCGCGACGATCCGCGTGCCGGTGCGCTCCGGTGGCATCGCTGACGGCGCACAGTTGACCGATCTGCTAGGCGGTGAGCGCGTCACGGTGTCTGCCGGTGAGATCGTCCTGCATGATGTGGCGCATGGCGCGGTCTTCTTCTTTGAAATCGCGTGATGTATCGCGGGCGCGATACGGTTTATTGGCTGATTGAAAATGGAAGAAATCAAAAGTTCAGAATTTCTTTTGTTTTTCAACCCGAGTAGTTACAAGATACCATGCGAAGGCATGGACACGATAAGCATGACTAGGAGTAAACGCAACATGCCGCAAAACCTCAGCCACCAGAACTATCTCCGGCTACGACAAGATGCGCCGGTTTCGCATGTGCCGCCCGGCTCACAGCCCATCGGCGCGACGGTGACGCTCAAGCTGACAGTATCCGCCCGCGCCGAGCCGGAAGTCGTCCTGACCGATAGGCGGCGCGGCTATACGTGGCGCGTCGGCCTACAGGCCAGCGATCAAGACGATGTCTGGGAAGCGGAAATCCTCCTGCCGGATCAAATCACCGTCATCACCTACTATTTCTTTGTCGATGGGCGCACATACGACGAGCGCCGCATGATGGAAAGTCAGGATAGCGAATTCGGCAACCGTCCGGCGTATGGCGAATGGACGACTGCGCCGTATCGCCTTGCGGTGTATGATCCGCAGAAGATGCCGTCCGAATGGACGCGGGGCATGGTGGTCTATCAGATTTTCCCGGATCGCTTCGCCAAGTCGCAGAGCGATGAGAGCGTCATCGCCGCGATGAAAGGCGTCTACGGTCACGAGCCGATGTTCAAAGCGTGGGGCGATTTGCCGGAAGACCCGCCGCTTGGCCGTGATTTCTTCGGCGGCGACCTGCGCGGCATCATCGAGAAGATGGACTATCTGGCTGATCTGGGCGTGGAGTGCGTGTACTTGAATCCGATCTTTGAGGCGTCGTCTAATCATCGCTATGAGGCGATTGACTTCTTGAAGATTGACCGGATGCTGGGCACAGAAACCGACTTCGATGAACTGGTGCAGGCCGCCCATCAACGCGGCATCAAGATTGTGCTGGACGCGGTGTTCAATCATTGTTCATCGGATAGCGTTTACTTTGATGTCACCGGCAAATTCGGCGACGGCGCGGCGCAATCGCGGCAATCGCCGTATTATCGCTGGTTCAACTTCAGCAAATGGCCGAAGCAATTCGACGGCTGGATGGGGCTGGGCTTCATGCCGGAATTCGTCGAAACGCCGGAAATGGTGCGCTTCTTCGTCGGCGCGGGCGGCATCACCGAACACTGGCTGAATAAAGGAATCGACGGCTGGCGGGCGGATGTGCCGTTCGATAATACCGACTGGTTCTGGATGCGCTTCAATGAGCGCGTGGCCGCCGTCAAGCCGGAAGCGTGGACGATTGCCGAAGAATGGCGCGATGCGTCGAACTATCTGCTGGGCGATATGTTCAACGCGACGATGAACTACCGGCTGGCGTGGGCGGTGCGCGGCTTCTTCGCCATGCAGTATCTCAACGCCTCAGAATTCGATGATCGGCTGTTCGTTCTGCGCTCCGATACGCCCGCGCCCGCGCTCCAGTCACAGATGAACTTGCTGGATTCGCACGATACTGACCGCCTGCTGACCGCTTGCGGCGGCAATCGGCAACGCTTCAAGCAGGCGTTCGCGTTCCTGTTCGCCTATCCGGGTGCCCCGACGATCTTCTACGGCACAGAAACCGGATTAACCGGTAAATTCCCCGAAGATAGCCGCCGGTGCGTGATGTGGGATGACCTTGATCCGGCGCTGGGTGAATTCTTCCGCATGATTATGAAACTGCGCCATGAAAACGACATCTTGCGCTATGGTGATTTTGAGGCGGTGCTGATCGACGATGACAAGCGGCTGTATGGCATGGCGCGGCGGCTGGATGGGCGCACCGTGTACGCGGTATTCAACGCCGGACGCGAGCCGGAGTCGGTCACGCTGAATCTGGCAGAAGGTGAGGGTGGCGCGTGGCGTGACTTGCTGGGCGGCTTGCCGGAATTGACCGCGCAGGACGGCGCGTTGACGTTCGAGCTACCGGCGCACGGCTCGGCGTGGCTGACGCAATGATTTGAGTAGAAATCGCGCAGGGCGCGATAGATCGCGCCCCTACAAGCGATAATCTGTAGCGGCGTAGCGTACTATGCCCAACATAAGCGCGATGATCCGTGCGCTGTCGGGCAAAACGGGGTTTATCTATGCGCGGTTTTGCGGTAGACTATGGCAATCATCACAACGCGGAGAGGTGCCAGAGTGGACGATTGGGACTGTCTCGAAAACAGTTGTATCCGTAAGGGTACCGTGGGTTCGAATCCCACCCTCTCCGCCATCTTGATTATATCCCCCGTTTGATCTGCGAGAATGAGCCATGAGCGAATCTGAAAACATCCGGTGGCGCGAATCACGTGATGCGTTGTTCGCATCGAGCGGACAGTCCCCGCTAACCACCGCGCAAAAAGCCGCCTTCGATGGGTTAGCGTATTACGATTACGACGAGACACTCGTCTTCGACGTGACGTTAGACGCGCCGGACGATGAACAGGCCGCGCAAATCTTCACCACACAAAACACCATCCGCAATTATCGCCGCGCCGGACGCTTCACCGTGCAGATCGACGGTCAGGCGGTGACGCTGACGTTGTTCCAGACCGATCACGGGTTCTTCTTGCCATTCACCGACACCAACCCCGACACATACGGCGGCGGACGCTATATCGACGCGGCGCAGATCGACGGCGCGACATTTCGCATCGACTTCAACCGCGCTTATCATCCGTACTGCGTCTATAACAGCCGGTACGATTGCCCCATCCCGCCCGCCGAGAACCGCCTCACCGTCGCCATCCGTGCCGGTGAGATGTTGCCGCCGGAACGCTGGCTAAAAGCGCAGTGACAACGCGGATTATCCGCTATAATGTTGATACAGTAGCGTCGTGCTACAATGTAACCTATCATGCCCGATCATAAAGGTTAATGCGTATGCGTTCGCTGTGCCTCGCCCTATCCTGTCTGCTATTGCTGGCCGCTTGCTCCGGCGATGATGCCGACTCCGCCACGTCACTGACGGCGGCGACTTCCGCGCCGACGCTGGACGCCAACTTATCAACGCCGATCCCGACGACGGCGGTCACGGTGACGCCCGCCGCCGATAGCGTCCCGGAAGCGCTGACGCTGGCGCTGTGGTGGCCGGACACGCTGAATCCTTCTGATCGCACCGAAGTTAACGACATCATCAACACGCAGATCAACGGCTTTGTCGAAGCCGAAGAAGACGAAACACAGGTCGATTTCCGCTTGAAGCGTTATGGCGGCGAACAAGGCGCGATCATGCCGACGCTACGCACCGCGAGCGGCGTCGCGCCGGGCGCTCTGCCTGATCTGACGCTGATCCGTCGTAGCGATCTGGTCGCGGCGGTTGATGCCGGTCTGGTTTATCCGCTAGACGGCATCGTGAGCGCGTCCACCATCGCCGCATTATATGGCCCGGCGTTGCGTATGGGGCAGGTGGGCGACACGCTGTACGGCCTGCCGTATCTGGTCGATATTCAGCACATCGTCTATAGCGCGGCAGTGCTGGAAGAGGCGGAACTGACGACGATCAGCACCGCATTTGATGACGTGATCGAAGCCGGAATTCCGCTATTGATGCCGACGCGCCGCCCGAATAGCATCAACCTGACATTCTACGCGCAATATCTGGCCGCTAGCGGCCTGCAACCGGAGCAGGATCAATCGCTGACGCTGGACGCCGACGCGCTGACCGACGTGCTGACATTTTATGAAGCGCTGTACCGCGCCGGATTGCTCGATGAGGCGGCGCTGGATTACACCAGCATCAACGACTACGCCGCGATCATCACCAGTGGCGGCGCGTTTGGTTCCGCGCTGGTGTCGTCCAACCTGTACCTGAGCGAGATCAGCGCGGAGAACGGACTGGCGGCGGCTTCCATCGCCACCGCCGACGGCCAGCCAACCGGCGTCATGTCCGGCTGGGTGTGGGTGATGACCACCGGCAACACCGAGCGACAGGTGTTAGTCGGACGCTTCTTGAATTGGATGATGGAAGCCGGACGGCAAGCTGAATTCGCGGGGGTGATCCGAATGCTCCCCTCACAGCCGCGAGCGCTCCGCGACTTTCCGGACGAGCGCGTGCCCGTCACGGCGTATGATGCCATGCTGAACGGGGCGATCATCGCCCCGCCGGAGCCATTCGCCACCACCGTCGCCCGCACGCTACAGACCGCCTTCATGAACGTGATTACCGGTGAAGAGAGCGCGGAGCAGGCCGTCGAGTGGGTGATGGGGCAATTGCGCGACGACTGATCTATGCGCCTGTCGGCTTCTCGTAAAAGCGATAGGTGCGGTAGCGCTTCATGCCAGATTTTGACAATAGGCCGATCAGTGGCTGGTTGGTTTCCAGTACCCAGCCAGCATCAAGATGTTTATACGGGGTATCCGGCGCGACCAGCACATTATAAAGGTGCTGGTGCATCATGATGTCTAGCCCTTTGTTGCGGTACGCTTCTTTGACGCCCATCAACGGCAGGCGCATCCAATCCATCTTGGGGCGAATCTTCCAATGCCACAGCGCTTTGAGCAGTGTGAATAACTCCGGCACGCCGGGACGCGGATAAGCGCGTTGTAAAATCTGGTTGAAATCCGGAACGGCCAGCGAGAAGGCGACAGCCTCGCCATCCACTTCGACAAAGCACGCCAGCCTTGGATCATAGAATTGCGACAGGCTTTTGACCAGCGCATCCAATTCACGCTCGGTCATCGGCGTGAAGCCCCAGTTTTTCTCCCATGCTTGATTATAGAGCGCCTTGAATATGGCGAAATCCTGCTTAGCTGTCGCCTTCTCGCCGACGCGCAACCGCACGTTGATCTGCCGTTGCAGACGCTCGACGACGCGACTCATCCGCGCTATCTGCGCCTCGTTGAGTCGTCCGCCTTCGGTGTCCATGTGATAGCTGTACGTGTCCATCACCTTATGGAAGCCGCCCGCGTTTTCGATCAACGCCTGATAATAGGGCGGATTGTACGGCATCAGCATCACCGGACGCGCGAAGCCATCCACCAGCAAGCCGCACTCCTCATGCGTGGTGAAGCTCTGCGGGCCGCGCAACGCGCTCAAGCCGCGCTCGTGCGCCCACGTCAGCGCGGTATGGAGCAGGGCGTCGGCCACCGCCTGATCGTCGTAACACTCGAAGAAGCCGAACCAGGCGATATTTTCGCCGTGATAGTCGTTGTGGCGATGGTTGACGAAAGCGGCAATCGTGCCCGCCGGTTGGTCGCCGCGCCACGCCACGAAGTAATCGCCCTCCATGTATTCCCACGACGGATTACGCGATTGATCCAGCACTTCGCGCCGCATCGACAACAGTAGCGGTGTCCAGTGTGGATCATCGGCGTACAGCGTCCACGGGAAGCGAAAGAACGCCGCAAAATCGCGCCGATCAGCGACGCGCCGCACTTCGATAGATGCTCTCATGTTCACGAATTTCCCCCTTGTTTGTGGCGGCGCTATTGATTGCGCCCGATTGATCGCTCCGTCAAAACATCCCCTGTCGCAAAAGACCACTTGACAATGACATACGCCTTTGCTAACATTCCGTCTGTACATTCCACAGTAGCTCAACGGCAGAGCAATCGGCTGTTAACCGATGGGTTCCTGGTTCGAATCCAGGCTGTGGAGCTATCAATCCCGTCATGCGATGCAGGCGGGATTTTTATTTCCCCGCGCCGGATTCAATAGCGCTTTCGATCACCGGCTCGCTTCGGTGGCTTGAGGTGATTGTCCAGAAAATCAAATGTCGATTTCAACACCCCGCGACTGACCTGCCGCGCCTCCGGCGAGAGTTCCGTCGAGAAGAAGTCATGCGCGATGCGCGGGATGATGTGGATTTCGTGCGGTATGCGCTCGGCGGATTCCAGCATTTGCTGGCGCATCTGCTGGATCACCCGCGATTTGATGTGCGGCTCGTTTTCGCCATAAAACGCGCAGATCGGCGTGTTAGCTTGCGCGAATTTGCCGATGAAACGGTGCGGGAATCCGGCGTATGCCACCGCCGCTTGCAAGTCCTCGCGCTTGATGGCCGCCTCGAATGCCAGACTGCCGCCCATGCCAATACCGATCACCGCCATCGACTTATTACACTGATGATGATTACGCAACACATCCAGCGCATCGCTCACCTGCTGGTAATTGCTGTCTCTGGTCTGCTCGATGAGCGCCATCGCCTGCGCGTTATCTTTCGGCTGTTCGCCGCCGAATAAATCCGGCGCGATGACGTAATGCCCCATCTGCGCGAACAAAGCCGCCATGCGGCGCACGATGTCGGTCAGCCCCCACCAGTCATGCACCAGTACCGCGCCCGGAAAGCGATTGCCGAGCGTCGGGTGTGCCCAGTATGCTGGCAGGCGTGTGCCATCATCCAGTGTAATGCCGATCATGCCGTCGGTGATGCTGTATTCAATATGATCGGGTTCGTAAATAGGCATGGCCGCCCCCTATTCAGTCCGGTAGATGTCGAATTTATACGGCGTTGTCTCCGCGTCGGCGGTGAATAGCTTGGCGGTTTGCGCGGTGACGGTGAAGATCAATGTGCGATAGCCTTCGCGGTAGCTCCAATCGCGGATGGCGACCAGTAGCGGCGAACTCAACGGGCGCGGCGACCAGCAGAACACCTCCGCGTCGCGCTCGGTATAAAGCTGTTGTCGGATGCAAACCATCGCTTGCTGGCCGGATGCGTGGAATAGCAGGCGGTGGGTGCGGCGCTGGCGGATCGGCTCAAGTGCGTCCCAGATGCCCGGCCACAATGTATGCCAGTGTGTCGCGGCGCTTTGAGCGCGTCCCACCGGCATCAGCCAGCCGTCGATCTGGTCAACGTGTGGCCGATGATGCTCGGTAGCCTGATAAAAGCCGCGCCCGCTTTGCGCGACCAGCGTATATTGTTCGATCTGCTCAAAGCGCGACAGGCCATACTCGCCATAAAAGGCGGCGGTTTCGCGGTCATAGCTGGATGCGGTGGCCGATAGGCGACGCTTACCGGCACACGCCGTCAATTCGTCCCACAGCGCGGCGATGATCTGCGGCGAGTCGCCGACCAGATGTAGCACATGCAATATCGCGCCATACGGCGGCGCTTCGTCGCCGGGATACGCCTCCGCGTAACCGACGATCTGCCCGCCATGCTCCGCGACCAGCGCCACGCAACGCCGCCGGATTAGATAGCTGAGTAACAGAGCGCCGGTCTCGACGGTCATCCACGGCGCGGCCTGCATGGTGATGCCATGCAACCAGCGAGCGTAAATGTTCAGGTCGTGGGGGGCGACTTCCTCAGCGCGGCCATCCGCGCCGGTAGTCTGCCAGCGTTCAATGCGCTGACAGAACAGATCGACGATACCGCGCACATCGTCCAGTGTGGCGGCGCGGATATGCGTCTGTGTGGTCGTGTTTCCTGTCACGGTGTCACCGTCCTCATCATAGCTGGCGGTACAAAGATCACCAGCACAAGCCCGCCTCTATTCTAGCACGACACTTGCGAGTTAGCCCATCACGGGGTAGTATTCCGGTGCATTTCAATATTCGGCGGGGCGTGACGTGCGACGCGCAACACGGAACACGACATTATGTTCATAGCAATCGACGTGGGCAACACAAATGTACATCTCGGCGTGTGGGAAGCCGGGCGCTGGGCGCATCACTGGCGGGCGCGGACGGTAGCCGACAAGATGCCGGACGAATACGCGGTGCTGGTGCGTAACTTCTTCGAGGGGGTGGGCATTAGCTGGCGCATGGTCACCGGCGTGGCGATCAGCAGTGTCGTGCCGCCGTTGACGCTGGCTTTCGTTGAGCTGGTGCGGCGTTACGGCAAAATAGAGCCGCTCGTCGTCACCGCGCAGACGCCAACCGGTATCCAGATCGCCATTGACCAGCCGGAGCAGGCTGGCGCGGATCGCATTGTGAACAGCGCGGCGGCGGTGGCGCTGTATGGCAGTCCGGCCATCGTGATCGACTTCGGCACGGCGACCACGTTTGATGTCGTCTCCGGCGATGGCGCATATCGCGGCGGCGCTATCGCGCCCGGCCTCAATCTGGCGCATGATGCGCTGGTCAGCCGCGCCGCCCGCCTGCACAAGATCGACCTCCAGCCGCCGCCGAGTCCCATCGGTAGCAATACCATCCACGCCATGCAAAGCGGGATTTTTCTGGGCTACGTGGCGCTGGTCGAAGGGTTGGTCGGGCGCATCAAAGGCGCGATGGATGCGGACGCGGTGCCGGTGATCGCCACCGGTGGGTTAGCGCCATTATTCGACCAGCACACCGATGTTATCGACCATATCGCGCCCGCCCTCACGCTGGACGGCTTACGCATCATCTACGCGCTGAATCAGCCGAAATAAAAAAAAGCCCCCGCGCTGTGCGGAGGCTACGTTGTTTCGTGTTTTTATCCGGCGGGATAGGCGGATTTTTATCCGTCTGCCGGTTGCATAACGCCGTCGCTGTGGTCGGCGTCACTGTAGGAGCGCAGATATAGCGATACGTCAACAATATCTTGAATGCTCATGCTCTGGCCGAAGCCGCCGGGCATGTTCGCGCCCCAGCCTTCGACGATGTAATCCTGCGGTAGCACAATACTCTCGATGATGTATTCTTCGGCAGTATAGCCAGCCAGCGCCGGATCATTCAGCCGCAGTTCGAGCGTGGCGTCCCATGTGTCCACAGTGGCCGGGCCAGCGACGCCGCCGGTATGACAGCCGGAGCAACCGAGACGCGCCCCGAGTTCGCTGGTCTGGCGGTTATTGTATAGCGCTTCGCCGCGTGCGACATCGCCGCGAATACCTTCGTCAGCGATGGTCTGCAAGATCGCGGCAACGTCCGTGCCCGCCGGTTCGCCGGTCACTTCAACATCGCCCCCGATGCCGGGCACGATAGCGTATTGACGCACGGCCAGCGCGTCCTCAATCGTCCAGTCGTCACCGCGATCCCAGTTGAGGATGAAGTTCGTCAGGTCGTCGATCTGGTCATCGCGCAACGGGCCGCCCGCACGCTGAGACCATGCCACCATCTGAACCTCATTGCCGGGACTGCCCCAATAGCTGATGCTGGTGGGGCGGCCATGTACCAGCGTGGTGAAGACGTAATCGTACAGCGTGCCCGACCAGCTCACCTGCGCCAGACGGTCAGCCGTGTATTGCACTTCGCCGTCGGCGGTGATGCGGATGGGGTATTCGTTGTCAGACGCGGGCAATAGCTGGTCGGCTAATGTCAGCATCTCCTCGTCGATCATGGCGATCTGCTGGCGGATGCCATCGTCGCCGGTGATGCGCTCGTTGATGGCGTCACGGCGCTCAAGGATTTCGGCGCGGCGCTCTTCGTTGATGTCGCCGGATACCAGTTCCTCGCGCAGGTCGTCCAGTTCGTTATTAAGCTGTTGCTCTTCCTGCTCTAGCAGGGTGCGCTCCGTGACGAACTCGGCGAAATAGTCAAAGCCGAACATGTGCGGGCTGTTCAATGCCGGGCCTTGCCCGCCAATACCCAGCCCATCCGTGCCGTGACAGGTGGCACAGTTTGAAGCGTATAACTCCGCGCCGCGCTCGACAGAACGCGCCAGATATTGCCGTTCAAACGATTGCATCCGCGCACTTTCGTTGATAGCAACCCACCCCACAAGCACCATGATCCCGACAAACGACACGACGCCCACGAGGATGCGGTTCTCGATCTTATCAATCAGCATCCGTTGTAGCATGTAATTTTCCCTCTGATGGTGTTTCACCAAAACAAGCCCCGCCCATCATTGTATGGTGGACGGGGGCTATGTACAGCTTTTTATTGGAAGTAAGCCGAATCACGATGGATGAAGATGTGAGCTTCGCGCACCAGATAACTCGGCGAGCCGTCCTCGTTCGTAACCCTGACCAGATCGCCGTTTTCGTCTAGTGTGCCTTCTTCAAAGACGATCAGCACATCGACGCGGCGCAGGTTGTTTTGCGCTTCGGTGATGACGATAGCGCCCCAACCACTGAACAGTTCGTCATCCGCCGCATCAACCATACCGGCGAATTGGTTCAGCACGCTTTCCAGTTGCGGCGAGCTAGACGGCACAGCGCGGAAGCGCGGCGCGGTCATCTGCGCGGTGACCGGATTGCCGGTGCCGGTCATCGTCGCCAGCACACTGCGGCCTAACGCGCTATCCTGTAGTTCTTCGTTTAGCGCGGCGATGCCGTCCGATCCACTTTGTCCATCGGCCAATTCACATTGCTGGAACTGGCATGTCGTATACATGCCGGGCGCCAACTGCTCGAACGGTATCGGCAGGATGTAGCCCATCTTATTATGCGCCGGTTCATGCGTCAGCGCGTAGAAGATTTCTTCGTCGGCGGAGGAGGCCACGCCGTACTCCGGCAGACCCATATAGCTCAACACGGTCATGCTGGACATCACCACGAACATCGCGCTGAGGGCGAAGCGGCGGTCAGCATAGCGGCGGCTGGGGTTGGCGTCGATGTAGGGGATAATCATGAACACGACCAGAACCACCGTCGGGAAGATGATGCCCCATAACACTTTATCGCCGAGCTTCAGCGCACCCTGAATCCACAGGAAGTACCACGGCGCGGTGGTGCCCATCGGCGTCACCTGCGGGTCGGCGTGGGATTCAAGCGGCGCATGGAAGAACCAGATACACAGCAGAACCAGAATGAACGTCGTCACGCCAATCCACATCATTTCGCTGGTCAGCGCGTCGGGGATGAAGTACACGCGCTTGTCAAGCGGCACGCGCTTGGCGGTATCTTCGCCGATGTTCTCTTTTTGTGGCGGCAAGCTGTGGCCGTGAATGATGACCTTGTAATAATGCACGCCGGTGAAGATGAACAGGATAGCGGGCACGGCTAGCACATGAAGCAGATAGAAACGTAATAGACCGTTTGCGCCGATGTCCGGGCCACCGCGCAACAGCAAGTTCAAGTTCTCGCCGACGACTTCCGGCGGTGCGGCTTCAACCATCGAAGCGCCAATCGTCACCGCCCACAGCGCGAGCTGGTCCCACGGGAGCAGGTAGCCGCTAAAGCTGAGGAAGCCGGTTGCCACCAGCAGAATCATGCCGGTGAACCATGTGAACTGTCTGGGTTTCTTATAACTTCCGGTAAAAAACGTTCGGAGCATGTGCAAGACGACGATCAACACCATCGCCTCCGCGCCGAGACGGTGCAGGTCACGCACCAGCTGACCCATCGGCACACCGCTCATGATGTTGAGCATGTTGGCATACGCGACATCGGGCGACGGCGTGTACCAGATCATCAGGAAGATGCCGGTCAGCGTCTCGAAGAATACAAAATAAGTGGACAGCCAACCCAGCCGGAAAGTCGGGTAAAGGCCGGTCATATCACGGTGGAAATAGCTCGGGCGCATGTGCAACCAGAAGCTATCGGCGTGCGGTTGCAGGCGCGGGTTCGGGCGGCGCGACGGCGCTTCACCACGCAACGCTTCGCGGATGTCCTGCACGTTCATTCCGGCGGTGACACGTTCCACGACGTTATCAACACCTTCAAACGTTGCCCGCTTTAGCCCTTTGCGCCGGATGTCCTCCAGAAAGGGTGGGACAGGGATAATCGACATACGGTTTCTCCTAATAAGCCCAAAATCTTAACGTAACAACCCAACTCTACGAGCCAATGGGTGGCCCGTTGATACGCGCTCCGGTGTCAACCCGTACCTCTGCGATTTCCCGCCCCTGTAGCGGGATCGGCTCGCCGTCCGTGGAGGCGACGACTTCGCCATTTGTGAAGACCAGCGTCACGCTATAGCGATCCAACCCACGCGGCGCAGGGCCGGTGATGAAGTCGCCGTTTAGCTCAAACCGCGAGCCGTGACACGGGCATTCAAAGCGGAAGGTGTTTTCGTTCCAGCCCGGCAAGCATCCCAGATGTGTACAAACGGCGTACAATGCCAGAAAGCCCTCGCCGGTGTTCGCCATCCACAGGCGACCCGCCGGAATTTCGGTAGGATTCGTGCCCTGTGCAGGAACTTCGCTCCCGTCAAACACGAACACGCCGCCGAATTCGCCTTCCCGAAAGCGGGGAAGCGCAAACCAGATGAAGAATGCGGTGGATTGCCCGAGAAACATCAGTAACGATGCCCCCCAGATATAATAGAGGAACTCACGGCGAGTCGGCCCGGCGACCTCTACCGCAACTTCCTTCTTTTGCGCCTTGTCAACAATAGCGCTTCTCTGCTTTGTAGCTGTAGCCATGTGACCTCCAGAAGCTAACTGAGGCTACTTCTTATAAAATTAACGGTGCAGGATACGATTTAGTTTACGAATCCCTATAAAATGCTCCGGTCATCAGGATGTGTAGAATATATCACAAACGCATGGGGGTGTCAAAATGTAATGCAGACCGTTTCTTGCCCCTCGACGCATCCCTTTCTTACTCTATAATAGGAGGCGTGCCGCCATCGGTGGCGGCTATCTGATCGCTGATTAACTGCAAGCTTATGCCACAGACAAAACTAACGCCTGCCCAACAGATCAACACGCCGCAAGCGCTGGATGACCTGATACAGCACCTAAAAACGCAGTCCCTCGTGGCCTTCGACACCGAATCGAACAGCATGTACGCCTATCAAGAGCGCGTGTGTCTGGTGCAAGTCTCCACCCGTCAGGCGGATTACATCATCGACCCGCTAGCGGTAGACATCACGCCACTCGGCGCGATCATGGCCGACCCGCAGATCGAAAAGCTATTTCACGGGGCGGAATACGACATCACCTGTTTGAAGCGTGATTACGGCTTCGTGTTCTGCAACCTGTTCGATACGATGGTGGCGGCGCGGGTATGCGGATTCGACGCTTTCGGCCTCAGCGAACTCATCAAGCGTTACATCGGTATCAGGCTGAACAAACGTCATCAGCGCGATAACTGGGGCAAGCGCCCGCTATCTGAGGCCAGCTTGCGCTATGCACAGATGGACACGCACTATCTACCAACCCTGCGCGATGCGTTGCGGCTGGTTTTAGAGGAAAAAGGCCGCATCGCCGAAGCGCGGGAAGCCTTCGCGGAGGTCTGCCAGACACCGGCGGCCACGCCGCGCCAACCCGACCCGCACGCTTTCTGGAATATCGGCGTGCCGCGTATGCTCAAGGATCGTGAATTGATGATCCTGCGCGAGTTGATAGACGCCCGCGAGCATCTGGCGCAGAAATACGACAAGCCGCCGCACCGAATCCTGCACAATAAATTGCTCGTCAATCTGGCGCGTCGCCCGCCTACCGAACGCAAAGGGTTGAAGCAGAACTTGAGTTGCCGTCAATTTCAATGGTTCAGCAAGGCGCTCATGTCGGCGATCCGGCGCGGCCAGCAAGCCAACAGGCTACCGCCACGCCCGCGCCGTCATAGCGCACCTGACCCGATCACGGCGGATCGTTACGCCTGTTTGCAGGCTTGGCGCAAGGAACGCGCCAGCAAGCGCGGCGTCGAGTCCGATGTCATCATGCCCAAGCGGGCGCTGTGGGAAATCGCGGAGCGTGCCCCGCATACGCTCGATGATCTGCGGCAGATTGACAGCATCGGCCCGTGGAAGTTCAACGCCTACGGACACGAGATTTTGAGCGTGCTGGCCGCCTACGAAGGCGACGACGGCCACAATGCAAATCAAACGAGAGGGTGAGGGCGTATGTCGGTATTCTCTGACGAATGGCGCAGATGTATGCGCGAACAGTATAAATATGTCGCCCGCACCGGCGACGAAGTGACGCGCCCGACGCTGACCCATGTCATGCAGAAAGTGGGCTTCGGCGAGGACGAATTGCGCCAGCTTTACATCGAGGCCACCATGCGGCAGGACGACAACGCCGACGATTTTGTGCCGCCCGCCGACATCATCGAACCGGACGCCGCGCCGGAACCGGTCAGCAACGCGCATCCGGCGGAATGTCAATGCCCGTCGTGTATCCAGCTGGATGTCGTGCCGCATGATGCGGACGGTCAGCCGATCCCGCCGGAACAGCGCGACGACGAAGAAGCGCCGGACGACGACGCCCCCAATCAATTGAGCCTGTTCTGAGCCGCCCGCACTATGAACGGGGGTGATGAACACTGGATGCGGCAAGCGCTGGCCGAAGCGCAACGGGCGCTCCCGACTGGTGATGTGCCCATCGGCGCTGTCGCCGTGTACCAGAATCAAATCATCGGGCGCGGCCATAATCGCCGCGAAGCCGACCACGACCCCACCGCCCACGCCGAAATCATCGCGCTACGTCAGGCGGCGCGGCATCTGCAACGCTGGCGGCTGGATGGCGTGACGCTGTATTGCACGCTCGAACCGTGTTGTATGTGCGCGGGGGCGATGGTGCTGGCGCGTCTGCCGCGATTGGTCTATTCCGCCATTGATCCGAAGGCCGGATGCGCGGGCAGTATCGTTGATGTCCTGCGCCATGATCGCCTCAATCATCGCGTGGACGTGGACCCCGGCTTGCTGGCCGATGAAGCCCGCGCTCTGCTCTCTGCGTTCTTCCGTGATTTACGCCGCGATCCGCACGATGAATCCTGACGTGAAGGCGCAATCCATCGCGCCTAGTGGCGGGCGTTCCCTACTCGTTTCGGGGTGAACGCGGTACAATAACAGGTGATTACGCTGTTGTCAGTCGCGCTTATCCGCGCCCGTGAAAGCTGACAACGACACACACATCAAGGAGAAAAACATGGGACTGAAAACGCGCTCTTTATGGCTCGCCTTGCTGATCGTCTTGTTGATCGCGGTGCCGGTTATCGCGCAGGCCGATGACGACGCGCCGGTTGATGATCCGGTGTCTACCTCAGCCGCCGAATTGCAAGAGGCGATTGATGCGCTGACGCATCAGGACGAAGAAGAGACAGCCAGCACGCCGCAAGGACTCAGCATCCTGTTTCTGCTGGCGGGGCTGGCCGGTATCGGTGGCGTCGGCATGGCGATGATTGGCCGTGACCGCTTCCGCAACGGTGGGCAGTCGCCCTCTGCCGGATAACATCGGGCGCGATGCTTTGCGCCCCTACAATCCAAAACGAAAATCTGTAGGGGCGTAGCGTGCTACGCCCTTTATAGTGACATTGCGATGATTGCCAACAATCTGAAATACATGGACGGTCTGCGATTAATCGTGACAGCGTTCACGGAATCAGATAGAATACGGGTAGGGGATGTGATTCCGTCATTGGATCGTTTTGTGTCGGTTTTCATCCCACGCAATTGAGCTTAACCGTTAAGGAGCGTTTTTGATGACGCAGGCTACATGGGAAAAACCGCAAGCTAAGGCAGGCGGACAGGTTGCCGCCAATGCCCCCACACAAACCGGCGGGCGCTGGAAGTTCATGCTCGGCGGCTTGCTGATTATCGCCTCAATAGGCTTTCTGGTGCTGACCAGCACATCGGCCACCGCGCAATCGTTCACCACAATTGAACAGATACTCGACGATCCCGCCGCATTCACGGATCGCACGGTGCGTATTAGTGGCGCGGTGATCGGCGATACCATCCGCTATGACCGCGAAAATCTTGACATCGCTTTCACCATCGCCCACATTCCGGCGCAATTCGATAATCTGGCGGAGGCGCTGTTCATCGCCGCTAACGATTCGTCGTCGGCTAGCGTGCCGGTTTTCGTGTCGAATACGGTGATGCCCGATCTGCTACGCCACGAAGCGCAGGCCATCCTGACCGGCACGTTGGGCGAAGATGGCGTGTTTTACGCGACGGAACTTCTGCTGAAATGTCCCAGCCGCTTTGAAGATGGCGGTTCGCGCAATAATCTAGCGGAAGATCATCCGGGCGCTCAGCTATTTTCAGGCACGAACTAAATGAAAACGCACGCTCCGTACTTCTGGCGCGGGCTGGTTATGGTTGGCTTGTGTGTCGCGCTGGCGCTGGTCGGCCATACCACGCTCAGCGCCCAGACCGCACCGCCGGACGATGCGCCGGATGGTGATGGCGAGACGCGCCTATTGACCGAAATCACATACGATGAAGTCAACGCGATTGCACGGCGCATCTTCTGTCCGGTATGCGATAGCGAGCCGCTACACACCTGCATGGCGCCGACTTGCTTTGAGTGGCGGGCGGAAATCCGCAGTCAGTTAGCCGATGGCCGCACCGAGCAGGAGATCATCGACTACTTCGTTGCGGAATCGGGCGAGCAGGTGGTCGGCTTGCCGCAGAGTAGCGGATTGCGTCGACTGGCGCTGGCCGGGCCGCTGGTCGCCGTCGTGCTGGCCGGTGGGCTGGGCTTGATGACGCTTCGCGGCTGGCGGCGCAAGCCGGACGACGCCGACGATCTGCCGCCGTCCGATTCGCCGCTTGATGATAATTACCGTAGCCGCCTCGAGGAAGATTTGCACCGATGAGCCTTGAAGGTTTGATTTTATCTTTGCTGGTTGTGCTGGTTTTCGCGGTCTTTTTGCTGTACCCGTTCTGGGATTCCACGCCGCAACAGGCCGACACCGCGCCCGACTCCGATTCGCAAATCGCGGCGCAGATCACAGGGCAACGCGAACGCTTGCAGATATATTATGATCGCGTGCTGGCTAATCTGCACGATCTGGATGAGGATTACGCCATCGGCAAGCTAGACGATGCCGAATACCGCGTTGATCGTGAGCGCTGGGTTCAACGCGGCGTGCAAGCGCTGAAGGGGCTGGAAACGCTGGACTCCGGCCAACTGATCGCGCCATCGGATACCGACGCGGCGCAGATCGACGAGATCATCGACTATCACATTGAGCAGACTATCAACCGCGAGGCCGCACCCGCCGACGCATCATGACCTTAAAATCATCCCGCTACTACATGCTGATCTCATTGTTTTTTTCGCTATGGCTAGCGGCGTGTCAGGGATTGGGCGGCGAGCCGCGCATCATCGCCACGCTTCCCCCGCCGACTCCCACGCCGGAAGTGATCGACGCCACCGCCACGCCGGACGCGGTTATCATGGCCGGCATCGAGACGCAATCCGCGCCGATTGATATGTCCGCGCCACCGGCTGAAGCCTCTGCGACGGATGGCCGCGTGGTGGGTGATGTGGTCAACGCCAGCACCGGCGAACGCCCCGCCGGTCTGGATGTGACGCTGGTCATCGTGGACACCGCCGAGCGCCGCACCACCCGCGAGACGACATCGGGCGATGATGGCGCGTTCACGTTCGATGATGTGCCGTTCGTCGGCGGTTATGTGTATTTCGCGGTGGTCGAATATGATGGCGTGCCATACGTCAGCGAGACCGCATCCGCCGCGCCCGCTATGTCACAGATCGACCTGTCGCTGATGGTGTTCGATACTACCGACGACGCCGCGATTATCGAGATCGAAAGCTGGATTTCGCAGATCGACGCGGTGGGCGGCTTCCTCGAATATGCCGATACCATCACTGTGGTCAATAGCGGAACGGAGACGTTCCTCACGGGGCGGCGTTTTGGCGCGGATAGTCGGCGCGTCTCGCTGACTTTTGAGTTGCCGCCGGGCGCGATATTCGTCGGCGCACCGTCAGATCGCAACGCCATCTTTGACGACGCGACGCGCAACGTGTTTTTGACCACGCCGATTTATCCCGGCCAAACCGTACAGATCAATCTGCAATACATCATCCCGTATCGCGGCGATGGGGCGGTGATCGCGTTCACGCCGCGCTATCAACTCAACGGGGCGATGGCGCTTTTATTGCGCCGCGAAAGCCTCAACGCGCAGGCCGATTGGATACTGACCGACGAGCCGCGCATCGTCAACGGCCAGAACGTGCGCTTGCTGGGCGGCCCGTTGACCGCCGCGCCGGATGACCTCATCACGTATGAGATACGCGGGGCGGCGCTGGCCGTCGGCTCGTCACAGCGCGGCGATACCATCACATCTGATGTGCTGTTGCCCGTCGTGCTGATCGCCATCACGGTGTTGGCGCTGGTCTTGCTCGGCGTGACCGCCGCTTTCCGGCGCGGCGATAGTGGCGGCGCATCGCAGAACCGGATGATCGACTCCATCCTGCGCCAGATCGACCAGATCGAAGCGGCGCACGACTCCGGCGCGATGAATCACGATGTTTATCAGCGCCGCAAAGCCGAACTGCGCGAACGTCTGGCGCAGATACGCGGCGACCATCCGGCGGATAAAAGCGACGTATGAGCGCGATCATCGAGACGGTTGATCTGGTCAAGTCGTTCGGCTTTCTGCCGGTTCTGCGCGGGTTGAATCTGCGTGTGGAGCGCGGGCAGTTCGTCGCGTTGCTGGGGCCGAACGGTAGCGGCAAGTCAACGTTGATGCGCCTGCTGGCTGGATTGGCGCGGCCTACGGCGGGGGTGATCCGCGTCGGTGGCTGGGAGCTTCCGGGCGAAGCGGCGGCGGTGCGGCGACAGATCGGCCTCGTCAGCCACAAGGCGCTGTTATACGAGACGCTGACCGCCCGCGAGAATCTGCGCTTTTTCGCCCGCCTGTATAGCTTGCCGGACGCCGACGAGCGCATCGACGCCATGTTAACGCAAGTCGGACTTAAGCGCCGCGCTCATGATCTCGTCCGCACATTTTCACGCGGGATGCTCCAGCGCTTGAGCATCGCCCGCGCCCTGTTGCATCAGCCGGATGTGTTGCTGTTTGATGAACCGTATACCGGTCTCGACCAGAGCGCGGCATTTATGCTCGACGGTCTGCTGAGCGCCACCGGAAACGACGCGGGGCGCACCATCATCATGGCGACGCATCAGCTTGACCGCGCCGCACGGCTGGCCGAACGGGTGATTATCCTGTCGCGGGGCGACATCGCGCACGATTCGCCGACGGCTGAACTGGACGACCTGCCCGCGATCTACACGCGGGTTACATCAATGGTGACGGCGCGATGATCGACAACGTGGCGCATTTCTTCCGCACCGTGACCGCCATCGTCCGCAAGGACTTTCAGGCGGAATTGCGTAGCCGCGAGTTGGTCGGCTCGATGGCGCTTTTCACATTGTTGAGCATCTTCATATTCAGTTTCGCGCTGGAATTAAACCGCGATGTGCGGCAAGAAGTGGTCAGCGGGGTGCTGTGGGTGACGCTGGTATTCGCCAGCATCTTAGGGCTGAATCGCAGTATGGCGCAGGAGCGCGAACAGGCCAACATGGACGCGCTATTGATCGCCCCTGTGAGCCGCGTCGCCATTTACGCCGGTAAGCTGACCGGCAACCTGATTTTCACCGTGCTGGTCGGCTTGATCTTGTTGCCGGTGATGACCGTGCTGTATGACGTGTCGCTGTTTCGGGTGGGGCTGGCGCTGACGTTGATCGGCGGCGTGCTGGGGTTGTCGGCTATCGGCACGCTACTATCAGCGATGACCGCGCAAACCCGCGCCCGCGAGACGCTACTGCCCATCGTGTTATTGCCCGCCGCGTTGCCGCTAGTGGTCATCGTGGTGGGGGCGACGAACGATGTCCTGCTGGGCGATGGCGTGGGCGGCTGGCTGGCCGCCCTCTTGGTCATCGACACCATCTACCTGACGCTGGGCGCGTTGCTCTTCGAGTACACCGGCGAAGATTGATCGGCTGGCCGGTGGCGGGATGATTTTCTTCGTGGATAAAAGAAAACAAGTTGTCGTGGTTGGCATATGAATATTGAATTTGCACATCCTTTTACCGCGCCGGACTAAAGCCCGGCGCTGAGCTGTCCAAGCCGCCTAAAGGCGACTCTTTTAGGCAGGCGCTTTGAACAGTCCCCTTGAGGGGGCTTGTCTTTTTGTAGCCGGATGGCTTTAGTCTCCGGCGCTGAAGCTTAGAATTGCCAGTCCTTGAGG
>REDR01000011.1 GCA_007693385.1 Anaerolineaceae bacterium | reverse complement strand
AGTTCCCCTGTCATTGTAACCTGATTCGGGATCACGCGCTGTTGAGATGAGGCGTTTTTATCCGCCAAGCTCCCCCTCAAAATCATCCAGATGCCCGCCCGCCACGTAATAGACCATGCTCACGAACACGATGTACAGCACATACGCCGCGAACAGCACCAGCAGGATGCCATACGCCGCCACCGTCGCCGAACTTCCACCGGCCAGCAGAAGCGGTACAACCGCCAGCACGCCGAGCAACGTGAAGCGGAATAGTCGCCTTCCGGTAAGGCGCATCGCGTCGCGCTTGGTGATGAAGTCATCACGCCTGCGTTCGATCTGCCGGATGAGCGTGTAATCGCTTCGCCCTGCCCTTGCGGATTGCAACAGCGCATCGAACCGTGCTTCGTAAGTCAGCCGGTCGTGGCTTTCGTTCGGGGTGTGGGGTGTGGCTGGCGATGGATTGTCGCTCAGGTCGGATTGGATGCTGGCTGACAGTTGCTCGATGAGCTTCTGCGTCCAGATAGTGACCGTGCGCGGTGCGCCGATTTGCTTCTGCACCTCGTCGCGGAGCATGACTGCTGGTTGTGGGCGTTCTGGCAAATCCTCATCTGTGAGCGGCAACCGGTAGACATCCGTCAGCACGTCGATGCAGGCTGATTTATCCTCGAACAACAGTGTATCGACTACCAGCGGGCTGTTCTGGATAACGTTCACGACACTATCAGCGGTATAGGCTTTCTCGCGCCCCACCATCAACGCGCTCAGGTAGCGCAGGCTGAACGCCAGCCATTGACGGCAGGCCAGCGCCTCCATGTAGTAGCTCGTGCCCGGACGCAACCGCTCGAAGCTGTAATCCACCAGCCACGACCGCAACGGCCACCACGCCGAGTCGGGATGCGGCTCATCCAAAAACGCCTTCAATTCATCGGTCAGTCCATCATTCACCAACCCGACCAGTTTCTCATGCACATCCACCGGAATCAATCCGCTCATGTTTTCCCCTCACGTTTGCGAATCTTTAGCGAATCTTAGGCGAATCGGCGGTTTTCGGCAAATCCGCGCTGAAATTTCGCGACTCATCACGCCCGATTATCTACCATGAATTCATCGAACAAACCATATAAGGAGTTTTTCAACATGAACGAAGATTCGCAACAGTACGCAGTCTGCTTCTATACATACGGCATCAAGAAGGCGCCCCGCGAGACGGTTCAGCATGTCTGTGAGGCACGCGGCTGGACGCCAATCTGGTGTCAAACGTTGCAGGACATCATCCCGGCACTACAAAAGGAAGGCGTGGTGATGCTACTCATCAACGATTTATCCGACCTACGCCATCATCCCGACATTCCGGGTCTCATCGCGGTGATGCAATCACATGATGTTCAGCTATGTTTCGCCGTAACGAACCATATCAATGACCTCAATCAACCCGGGCGGGCTGAAATGTTTCATGACCTGTTGATTCAGTCAAAAAACGCATTGGCCGATATTGATAAGGAGATTGAGCGATCCCTTAAGGAACGCATCAAGAAGTCAATTTCGCGCCGCCGTCAAGCAGGATCAAAGGAGTAAGACACCATGCAACCACCCTACCCTCCGCTACCACGCGCTGAACCCAAGCGACCGGAGATCATCAGCATCCGGCTGACGGTCGAGGAGCGCGAGGCGATCGGCAAGCTGGCTGATGATCTCGATGTGAAGGCCGCAACATTGGCGCGATATTTTGTGCTACACGGGCTTGAGCATTATCCGAAGGGAGAATAAATGGGGAAACGCAAACGCCCGATTGAATATCTGCCACCTGCTGAAGCCGACATCAACGCCTACGCCGAGCAGGTCTGCCAGCGCATTGCACAGAAGCGCGGTGCAGAATTCGCCGCCGATGATGTCGTGCAAGGGTTGGCCGATTTTATGCGGATCGCCGCACGGATTCAGGCCAAACATTTGAACAATTCATCCGAATTAGTTGACAACGAAGCAGATTAGCGGTATTTTCAGGGTAGTGATGATGCGGACGGAGAGGTGCTACGAACACCTAACCGCCCTGAGCCGTCGCACTACCCTAACTAGCGCAACGACCTTCGGTAAACTATATCGCGTCGTTCTGCTCTACGCTATACCGTTTTCGACGCTTAAGGTTTAACAGGAGATTCATCACATGCCACGCAAGACAAAAACCACCCTCAAGTACCCGGAACGCAATATCGCGCTTTGCTATGTGCGCCTATCATGGACTCGCGACGATAGCGACGCCAACAGCCCGGAACGTCAACGCGCCAACATTCAGCGTGTGTGTGACGAGCACGGCTGGATTCCCGAATGGCACGAAGATGCCGACGGCCACAAGACCGCCACCAAAGAGAAGAACCGTCCCGGATGGCTGGCGCTCAAGAAGCGGCTCGGCGATCCCGATGTCGTCGCGCTGGTGGCGAACGATTTATCGCGTCTGCACCGGAAAGGCTGGCGCATTGGCGACCTCTTAGATTTTGTAGACGAACACGATGTCAAACTCGTGCTGGCCGCGCCGGGCAAGCAGATGGATTTCTCCACCCCGCAAGGCCGCATCTTCGCCCAACTCAGCGCCATCTTTGATGAATGGTACGCGATTGACGTCTCCCAGCGTTACAAGGACATGATCGCCCATCGCAAACGGCAAGGCAAGACCGTTGGATTGCCGCCTTTCGGCACCAAGCGAAACAAAGACGGCTATCTCGTGCTGACCGATGAAGGCGCGTGGTACATGCCCGATGGCTCGTTCGTCAAAGGTACGCCCGACAAATCGCCTGACGCGGGCGCGATGTGGCGCTGTTACGCCGATGCCGCCGAGCGTATTCTGCGCGTTTATGCTGAGAACAGCAGAGGCATTGACGCCATCGCTTACCAGATGCAGATTGAGGGCTGGCCGTGGCGCAATCGTCAGGGCAACCCCGAACCGATGGAAGCCGCCGACGTGCGCCGCGTGGTCGCCAACTGGCCGGAGTACGGCGGGCATGTGTCCCAGACCCGCGCCCGTGAGCGTCATCCGCATGATTTTCCGGTGGAGAGCTTTCACCTTGATGAAGATCGCGCCGTGTTCGACCTGAAATTGCTGTATCGCGTCGGGCAAGTCCGTGCCGAGCGCACCATCAAGCACACCGCGCCCAACAACGGCATCAAGATTCATTCGCACCCCTACCCGCTCAACGGCATCACCTATTGCTATCACTGTGAGCAGATGGCGCTTGAGCAGGATAACCCGAAACTGCGCTCACGGTTGGGCGGCAAAGGCGGCGCGGAAAAAGGCCGCTATCGCCATAAGCCCGGCGTAAAATGCGGATGCACCAATCGCTCGGTCAGGCGTGAGGTGTATGAGGACGATTTCCGGCGACTGCTCAAGCTGTTGACCGTCAAATCCGACGACATCGACATCATGACCGAACTCAGCATTCAATCCCTGCGGGCGAGTGGCGTGGCTGATGGCCTCGATTTAGAGGCACAGAAACGCGCCGCTATCGCCAAATGCTACCGCCGCATCGAAGCGGCACGCCATCTGTATGAGGATGGTGATTTTTCGCGTGAAGAATATCTACGGAGGAAGGAAAACAATGAACGAGAGATAGCACACTGGGAATCGCGCACGACGGAAACGGAAAAAGTCGCGCTCGAATTGACCTTGTGTTTGGAAGCGATTGACAAGATCAATCAGCTTTGGGACATCAGTGACGATGAGGATAAACAGGGCATGGTTCGCAACCTGTTCAGCTATGTGGTCTACAATCTGGATACACAGCGGATTGTCGATTTCCGGCTGAAACCGTGGGCGGACAGGTTCATCACGCTCCGAGCGGCGTTGTATGATAGCGCTGACACGGGAAACAAAAACTCCCCATCAGAGGATGAGGAGGAGGGTAAAGCTGTGACCCCAACGGG
>REDR01000128.1 GCA_007693385.1 Anaerolineaceae bacterium | reverse complement strand
TCAATCAAGCGGCGCTCGGATTCATCCAGACCGAACGCATCGTAGACGACATCATTCATGCGCGTTTCCAGCGTGATGATCTGCGCGGTCAGGTCGGCATGTTTGGCGGTTTCATCGGCCAGATACCCGCGCCACTCCGCACGCTTATTGAGCGGAATATCCCGCCCGAAACGGCGCTTGATCTCGTCGCTGAGCGCCTTCTCGTCGGCCATCTCCCACCAGCGATACAGCGCCACCCGCGTTGAAATCTCGTCGCCGTCGAACTCGCTGACCAGCGTGCGCCGGAAGTCCTCATGCAGAGCATAGCGCCCCCGCGCCAATCCGGTGATTTCTTCCGCGATGGCGGCCAGACTGCTTTCCTGTTGCGCGGTCAATATGGGGATGGGCAGGCGTTCCATGAATTGCGTGAATAGGCGATATTGCCATAGCCCTCCCCGTAAACGTAAAGGTTGAGCAAGTTGTGAAAGCGCAAACCAGACAGGGCGGCTTTGCAGAACACACAGTAATGCTTGTGAAGAAGTTCCGATCATGTAAGCAGTGTTGTTAAAGTAACTACCAGTTTCCAGAGAAAATCTCGGAAGTTTGGAAATGTCAGGCCAACAGATTTTCTCGCCATCAAATATATCCCGATAGGCTACAGAAGTCTGCAACTCATACCAAGCATAGTTTCCAGAAGCTCGCCCCAACCACCTACCTTGTTTTGCATCATCCCATGTTTGAGGCTTAGGTTCGAGTTGTGTGCGATATTGTTCTAAATACTTTTTGATGGCAGGATATAGCTCAATATCAATGCCCTGATAGGCCACAATTAGAAATATATCGCTATCCTGTCGATACCAGGGGCGTAAATCTTGTCCCCTCAACATCGGCTTGATGATTTCTGCACTTGATTGATGTTGACCTATTAAGCGATCTCTCGTTTCAACATCAATAATGAAGGCTTCATTATATCCGGTTACAACGCCGCGATAGATGTTTCCGTTTACGTGTTCTTCAAGCGTAGTGCGCTTCCCAACCAATTTCCGAAACAACCGCGTCAACTCCGCCGACTGGAAGCGCCATTCATCCATGCTGGTGGCTTCGCTCAGGCTGTCCACCCATTCGCCATTTTCCAGCGCCTCCCCCAGTTCGGCAAAGCGCACGTTGCCTTCAATAAATAGGTTATGGAACGTGTCGCGCCTCTCGCCTCTGCGTAATATCGCAATCGTCGGGTACACCATCTCCGCGCCCCTGAACGGCTGATTCTCGCCAAAATTGGCGATCCATTCCGGCGCGGCGTTGTCGTGGATGTACGCCCGGAACGGCTTCGCGCTGTTGCTGTTCATGAATGTGCCGGATGTGATATAGCCGAGCCGGTGCGTGTCCTTCAAGAATTGCAGGCCGCGCTCGTAGAAGTACAGGAACAAATCCGCCGTGCCGCTATACACTTCATAGTGCATCGACAGATACGGTTTAATCGGCTGGATGCGCTCCTGCCGCACATAGGGCGGGTTGCCGATGACGGCATCAAAGCCGGGGTTCTCCTGCGGCGTGCCGTCCGCGTTGAAGAATATCTCCGGAAACGCCAGTTCCCAATGGAAGAATTGATGCTCGTCGGCGATGCGGCGGGCTTCGCGCACCACCGCCCGCACATACGGCGGCAGTTCATCGAACGGCAGGCTGTGGATGTCGCGCCATTCTTTTTGGCCGAAGCGCTCGCCCAACGGATCAGCCAGCACCAGCCCGAACTGCCGCGCCGCCCACACATCCGCCGCCTGTTTCCACACGCTCAAGCGCTCGGTCAGGTCGGCATACAGCGCTTCCTGCTGTTTTACGTCGCTCACCGTGTCGGGGATCGTCGCCTCAATCGCCGCCATCTGCTCCACCGCAAAGCGCACCCCTTCGGTGAAGTCGGCATCGCTGAACATCATCATCTGACCGACGGCGGCGGCTTTCTCCGCGTCTTTTTGCCGCTTCTTGCGGCGATGGTCGGCGTCCAGATCGTCGCTGATGTCGAAGATGCTCGCCCCGACAAGGCTATTCCCCACGCGCAAATGATGGTCAAGGAACGATAGCGGCTTGCCCTGTGCCAGCGTGGTCAGCCACATGCTCAACTTCGCCAGCTCAACGGCTAGCGGGTTGATGTCTACCGCGTAGATGCACGCCCCCGCGACTTGCCGCTTCCAGTAGATCAGCTCGTCCTCCTCGCCCAAGTCCGCCGGACGCAAGGCCAGCGCGGTCAACCATTCCGCGATGTAGCTGGTCGCATCCACCACAAAATGCCCGCTTCCCGTCGCCGGATCAAGGATGTTGAGCGCCAGCACGTCGCGCACCAGCGCCTCAGCGTCGCGCACATGCCATAGCCCTTCGTCGTCCATGTCGGCGTGGCGGGCGGTGATGTCGGTCAGTAGCGGCTCGATGCTCTTTTCTACGATGAAGCGCACGATGTAATCCGGCGTGTAGTAACTGCCGGTGATTTTACGCTCGTTGCTTCCGGTGCGGAGATACACCTGCCCTGCCCGCTTCACCGGCGTTTCGTCCGCTTTGGCGGGGGCGTATTTGCCGTTCTTCAGCGTCAATGGCTCGGTGGCGATGTCGAGTTCGTATTCCAGCAGTTTCTCGTAGATGCTCCCCAGATGGCGCACTTCCAGATCGCGGTAATCGACGAAAACGCGCTTCGCCCGCCGGTTCTCCACCACATCCACCCGCGCCAGCTTATCCAGCGCCGGGACGAGATAAGCATCACCAACCGCTTTATCCACCAGAAAAGCGTGTTCCGTCATCGAGAATAAGTGCCCGTTGTACGGCGGCAAGTCGAGTTGTTCATGGCCGGAGCCAATGAAGAAGAACAGATCGCTTAATCGCTGGAAAACCTCGCCGCTATCGCGGTTCAGCGTCTTCTTGAAATCAACCATCTGCGCCACCAGACGCTTGATCGCGCTCAGTCCGCGTTGAGTGGTGTATTCATCGTTCTGGTTGAGCGGCAGTATCTCGCGGCTCTCCGCGTAGAAGATGAACAGCAGACGGTACAGCAACACCAGACTTTGCTCATAGATGGCGTGCAGTGTGGCCGCGTCCGGTTGTAGTCGATTGCGCCGGTATTCCAGAAAGCCCTGCGCGATCAGTTCCAGCGCTTCATACACTTCATCTTCCAGTTTATCGGTCAGTTTCTGCGCGAAGTCTTCACTGCCCGCCAGCACTTTCGCCAGCCAACCAGACGTGAACGCCTCGCGCCGGAAAAAGACGTAAAAATACAGGAACGCCTCAATATCATCGTTTTCCAGCAGGTGATCGAGATCAACCGCGTAATAGCTGTTATATTTGCTGGTATCGCGGTGATACAGCCGCCAGTAGCGCCCGTCGGTGAGGATACCCCACGGCAGTTCGCTGTAGCGCAAATACTGGTCGATCTGCTGGGCCGGGTTGCGCTGGTTGACGGCGGATTGGTCGAGATTAACGCCCCACCGCTTGGCATCGCCCACCGCCAGCGCGTGCGCGATCTGCTCCGGCGCGTAGATTTCATTGGTCAGGGCGCGGGCTTCTTCATCACTACCGACGAACACATAATCCGGTTTGCGATGCCCTTTGTCACGATAGCGAATTTTGACCTGCACGGAATAATGCAGGTTCAGCGCACCCAGCACCGGCTTCACCCACTGTTCTTCGAGTTGCGCTTCATCTAAAGCGGCGGGGTCGGTGCGTCCGCGCAGGTCACGCAGGCGCTGGAAGACCGCTTTCGCTGAGGCGAACAGCTCCCCATCGCGCCATTCCGACGATGCGGGGATGATCTCATTCAGGTAATAATCGGCAAACAGGCCATTATTCAGGTGCGGCGTACCGATCAGGCGTTTTTCAGACATAAGTTCCGGCTTCTTTTTTAGCGACGACAGATCGTTATAGCTTCAATTATAGCGTTTTTCCGCGTTTCAGCACGCCCGCGTTAGAACGTCAGTAGTCAATGCACCACCGGCAGATAAACCAG
>REDR01000064.1 GCA_007693385.1 Anaerolineaceae bacterium | reverse complement strand
GTCGGGCATGTCGTCCGCCGTGCGCGGGCCGGGCACGATGCCGTCCACGTCCCCGTCTTCGGCCAGCAGATCGAGCGAGTCGTTGTCTTCTTCTTCCGGCTCTAGCGCGTACAGCGCCTCGAAGTCGCCTTCGTCGTCGTCTGCGCTGTCGTCGGCCGTCAGGTCTTCGTCCGTTGTTTCGTCGTCGCCGTCATCATCCGCCATAGACGCCAGCCAATCCGGTTCGGCCTCGACGCCGGACTCGTCGTCGCCGTCATCATCCAGCCAGTTAAAATCATCGGCATCACGATCAGACATATCAGCCTCTCCCTCTGTCGCAGTCGAATCGGCGGCGAGAAGGTCTTCTATCGCCTGCGCTTCGTCCAATAACCCTTCGTCATCGAAGATCAGTTCATCATCCGCTTCGTCATCTTCGCCTAGCTGTAGCGTTACATCATCTAGTTCATCGCCGTCGGCGAAATCGTCCCCGTCATCCATCTCGACGCCGCTATCCTTCAACCACGACAACGGATCGGTGGCCGGTTTGTCCTCGCCAGCTTCCGCCGCCATGACTGCATCATCGTCTTCTTCGTCCAGTTCGACGCCGCTATCCTTCAACCACGCCAACGGGTCTGTCTGGCCGCTACTTCCGGCGTATTCGGCGGGGTCATCATCTTCCAGCGCTTCGGAACTCATGCGGCGCACGTCGGCGTCTTCATCAACCTCAATGCCGCTATCGCGCATCCACGCGAACGGGTCGTCGGGATCGCTCGCGGGCGCTTCCGGCGCGGCGGGTTCTTCCGCGTCGCCTTCCGGCGTCAACCAGTCCGGCAGATCATCGTCGCCATCGGCCACCCCCGCGAAGGGGTCATCTTCTCCGTGTGCGTCGTCGCCGTCATCATCGGCGCTGGTGGTTTCCACCGGACGCGATTCGTCGGCCAGCGCGGAGTCATCATCCAGCAGAGAGAGCAGACCGGTCAAGCCTTGCGTCGGCTTGCGGATGGTTTTCTCTGATTCCAGATCAGCCATCACCGAGTCGAAATCGGCGTTCAACTCGCCGGTCATCTGTCCGGCGCGTTCGTTGGCGTCGCTGAACCATTCATCATCACTCGCCGATGACCACCAATCATCGTCATCATCACCGCCACTGCTGACGGCTTCTTCCGGCTCGACAATGTCGGCGAACGGATCGTCGTCCGCGTCGTCATCGTCCATCGCCATTAAATCGGCGAATGGGTCGTCGTCCGCTTCTTCCGGCTCGACAATATCGGCGAACGGGTCGTCGTCAGCATCGCTGACCGCCAGCATGGAGTCGCTCTCGTCGTCATCGCGCAACAGCGTGGCGTCATCATCCAGATCGGAGAGCCAGTCCGGTTGCACGTCGGCCATCTCGCGCATGGCGCTTTGTTCGTAATCGCCATACATCACCTGAAATAAGTTGGGGTCGGCGTCTTCACCACCGGCCAGCCGCACCGCCAGATAGGGGTCAACCGCCTCAATGCGGCTCAGATAGCGCTGAGCGTCCGATGGCCGCCCCTCCATCAGCCATAATTCGGCCAATATGCGATTAGCCGACAGGCAATCCGGCAGGACGGAGATAATATCCAGCGCTGTCTCCGCCGCTTTGATGTGCTGACCGGCTTCGCGCTGGGTCAGCGCCAGCAACAGCCGCAAATCGACGCGATCCGGCGCTTGCTTCAGCGTGTTCGCCAGCAGATTAATCGCCTGATCGTACAGCCCATTACGTACGTACTGCCGCGCCACCGCGCCCGTCGTCAATTGCAGGCGGGCATCTTCAACCTTATGATGCACGAAGTACATCTGCCGCAGTTCGTCGCTTAATGTCGTATTGTTGGGGTCATGTTCCCACGCACGTTCCAGATGCCAGATGGCCTGCGCCGGTTTGCGCGTGTAATGATAGGCGCGGCTCAATCCAAGATGTGCGCGCTGATCGTCCGGCACGACGCTCAACACGCGCCGCAAGACTTCGCCCGCTTCGTCCCACTGATCGAGCGCGATCAAAGCCCGCCCCATCCGCCGATACGCGCCGATGTCCTTCGGGCGCTGGCCGATGATGTGCCGACTGTGGAAGGCGGCCTCATTGGGCTGGCGTTCTTCCAGTAGATTGTCGATGTATTCCAGATAATCCCGTAAATTAATGGTTTCGGGCATAAATTGTCCCCGCGCCGCCATCTGCGATTCGACAAACAGATTACTAATCCGCGCATGACCGCGTTAACATTTGTCCCCGCGTAGATGCTCACGACGGACGCATCTATCTACGGGCGGTCACGCTTGCAACAGTATAACATAAGAAGGGCGAAAACGCTGTTGATGTCTGGCCGCGTTCGTCATCCCTGATTAAATATGGCACATTTCCGCACATGCGGCAAATTCACCCGCCGCTAGCCGGTGCCAGCAATCGCTCGCGCACGTTCTCGCGGTCATCATCATCGACCAGCAGTAGCACATGGTCGCCGGCTTCGATGATCGTGTTGCCACTCGGCACGATCACGTTATCGCGCCTGCTGATGAGTACCAGCAATGTCACGTCCGACAGGTCGAGGTCGATCACTCGCTTGCCGACGATCTCCGCATGGCGCGGCACCACCAGTTCGATGATGTTATTCCGCAACCATTTGCCCTGCATGATCTGTGCGAGAAGCGACTGCGGGCGCGGCTCAGGATCGTATAGATCAAGCCAACGCGCTACCGGTACAATCGTCGTGCCCTGCAACAGCACCGATGTCAGCACCACGAAAAATACCAGACTGAATATCGGCGTCGGCGTCTCCACGCCATATAATAACGGGAACGTCGCCAGAATGATCGGCGCCGCCCCGCGCAAACCCACCCACGACAAGAAGCCCCTCTCGCGGCTATTCATCGGCGCAAACCACAGCGAAGCGTACACGCCCACCGGACGCGCCACGAAGATCAACACCGCCGCCAGTACGATTCCCTGCGGCGCAACGTCCACCAGTTCCGACGGGAAAATCTGCAAGCCCAGCGTCAAGAACATCGCAATCTGCATCAGCCACGCCATGCCGTCGTGAAAGTTAATCAAGCTGTTTTTGTGGATGAAATTACTCCGTGCCAGCGTCACCGCGCCCACGTACACCGCCAGAAAGCCGTTGCCATCCAGCGCGGTTGTCAGCCCGTACAGCAACAGCACAAAGCTGAACGTCAGCGCCGGATAAAGCCCGTCGTATTCCAGATTGATGGTGTTAATCATCCACAGCGCCAGTTGCCCCAGCACGTACCCGAATATGAAGCCCAGCCCCATCTGGTAGATCAAACGCGGCACCAGCGCTAACGGCGTCGCCACCGGATTCACGATCAGGTCGATCATCGCCAGCGTCAGAAACACCGCCATCGGATCGTTACTGCCGGACTCTAGCTCCAACGTCGGTCCGAGATTGCCCTTAAGGTTGATCGCCTGCCCGCGCAACACGCCGAACACCGCCGCCGCGTCGGTGGACGACATGATCGCCCCCAGCAAAATCCCCGCTTGCAGGCTGAAGCCCAGCGCCAGATGCGCGAATAAGCCAACCGCCAGCGCCGTCAACAACACGCCCACCGTCGATAGCGCCAGTCCTTCGCGCCATATCGGACGGATGTCACTCCAATCGGTATCCAGACCGCCGGAAAACAGGATGAAGATCAGCGCGACGATGCCGATGTCCTGCGTCAGTCGCGGATTATCGAAGATCACCCCGCCGATGCCCTCCGAACCCATCAGCATACCGATGCCGACGAACAGCAATAACGCCGGAACGCCGAAACGTGAAGCGATTTTACTGGCGATCAGACTGGCGATCAGCAGAAGCCCCAGAACAATCAGGGTTTCATACAGTGCGGTTGTGAGCATCAACGCGAGTCGCCGCCAATCCGCTTGACCAACTTTTCCACCGGAATATCGGCGTTGCCCAGACGTGGCCGCCCGTGCCCCACACACAACACCAGCACATCCATCCGCGCCACGCGCCGGACGGACTGCTTCGCCGCTTCCCAATCCGGCGACGGTGCGCGGAAAGGCATCCGCAACCCGAACGGCAAGCTGAACATCACATCGCCGCCGATCAAAATGCGCGACTCCGGCAGATAATAACCCGCCTGCCCCGGACTATGGCCGGGCAGATGGATCACCTGCAAATTCGGCAACACACGGTTCAGCTTTTGCCCGTCTCTGACTTCTACATCCACGCGGGCGGGCTTCAATTCCTGTTGCAGACTGCGGTACATCCGCCGCGATACCCCGCGCAGGGTGTCCGGATCGGCATAGACCGGCGGCGCGTCCCCGCGTATATAGGGCGCTTCCAGATGGTGCGCGTATGTCGGCACGTCGATGCGTTCCTGCAAGATCGACAGGCCGCCGGTATGGTCAGCATGGAAATGTGTAATCAAGATGTGGCGTATATCGTCCAGCGCGTAGCCATCCGCCCGCAATGCCTTTTCCAGCCGCCGCACGGAGCGCTCGCCGATGCCGGTATCTACCAGCGCCAGCCCCGCGCCGGTGTCGATGATATACATATTCAAAAAACCGAAGAAATCAAAAACCCCGAATACGTTGTCAGCAATATGTTTCACAGCAATCATCCCCATCTTGCGTCCCTAACGCTCCTCTAATAGTATCATGCGCGGGGGAGGAGCGTGTATGCTAAGATTAGGGCGGGCGCACCGCGAAACTTGTCCTATAAAAATGGTGACAGTAAAAGCGAAAAGATTCTTGTTCTTTTTTGTAAAAAAGAACCAAAAAACTTTTGCATCCTTGCAAACACTTCTGACGTTGGCTTTCTTCAAAACGGAAAAAGTATTTGACCCCTTGCAAAAGTTTTTGGCGTCACCTTTTTTCAAAAAGGTGACAGCAAATAAAAAACAAAACGACCCGATGCCAGACCGGAGAGCCGAGTATGATCTTCCGCACGCTAACCCGTATCGCCGCCATCGCCGCCGCCGGTGTGCTATGTTTGATCGTACTGGCGCTAACGCTCGGGCGGAGCATGGCGGGCGGCGATGTGATCGTCGCCTATGCTTTTGACGTGCGCGACAACGCCGACTATCTGGTGATGATCGACACATCGCGCCGGTTTCATTTCCGCAAACAGCCGCCCATCGACGTATGGCGGCGCGTCTTGTTCTCGCCGGATGGCCGCCGCGCGTTGATCCCCTCCGGCGCGGCCAACACGCTACAGGTAGCGCATTACCACATCGCCGACGGAGTGCTGACCACGCTCCCCGACGATTACGCCGACTGTCACGCCGATATTCCGGTGGGCGCATGGTCGGCGGATAGCGCCGCCGTCGTCTTTTCCTGCGAATTTCGTCAGCGTGGGACGCATATCTGGGCGGTAGATGATCCCGACAACCGCCCGCAATCCCTGCTAGATCGTCCGGCGGATCGCGTCGTGTGGTCGCCGGATGGCCGCTATATCGCGTTAGCCGTCGGGCGCGATCTGCACCTGCTATCACGCGATGGCACGCCTCTATGGATTCTGCAAATCCGCGACGGCCCCCGCGCTTTCACATGGTCGCCGGATGGTGAACGACTGGCTTTCGTGAATGGCGCGGGCGGACTCAGCCTGTATGACATCGCGGGCGATAGCGTCGAGCCGCTATATCATGACGGCTATCGTCTCGACGCGCCCGCGTGGTCGCCAGATGGCCGCTATATCGCGTTCATCGAAGGCGCACGCGGCGAATTGATGGCGCTGGACATGATCGACGGCGGATCGCATCGCCTAGCGGAGATCGACGGCCACCGTATGGACGTCATCAGCCGATTTAACTGGTCGCCGGATGGCGGTGCGTTGCTCTCAGAACGCGCTGTCCACCGCGTAGGCGAGGGATCGGTGTACGTGGTGGCGGCGGATGGCGCATGGGCGCACGCCCTCAGCGAGCGCGGCATCATCATCGCGCCGGTGTGGTCGCCGGATAGCGCTCACGCGGTATTCATCGACATCGGCCTGACAGCCCCCGCCACCAATGATCGCCTGCGCGTGGTCGCCCTGCACGGGGATGACCCCCCGCTTGATGTCGCAAGCGACGACGGCGGCGAAGCATATTGGGCAGGCTCTGCGCGGTTGATGGCCTACATCCGCCGCGACTTCTCCGGGCTTGATGTCGCGCCGCGCCAGCTTTACATCTGGCAACCGGCGGGCGGCGACACCACCGGACGCCCGCTACTGAACGACGCGCACAGCGTCATTGACTTTCGTTTCGTGCAGGAGGACTCCCCGTGATTGACCGCATCGACGCCTTTTTAACCGGCCTGTACTATCGCCCGATTTATCTGGTCATCGCCGCGCTAATCCCGACGCTGATCGGCTTCGCGCTGTACACCGTCGCGCCGCACATCGACCACGAAAGCGCCTTCTTCTTGCCTGTTCTGGGCGTGCATCGCTGGGGCGTCGGCTTCGCCATCGCCGGCCTGACCGTCGGGCTGGTATTCTACGCTCAACACGCGAGCATCGGGCGCAGTCTGGCGCTGTTCGTCGTGGTGTTCGCGCTGGTGATGGCCGCGTTCTCGCTGGTCAATCAAGACCCGTTCGAGCGCGTGCGCCATTTCGAGAGCCAGCGCGTCGGCGGCAATGTTTACCATCTAGGCGGCGTCAACGACATCAGCGAAGAGGGTTATATCATCATCAGCTATACCGTCTATCGTTGCGATTTTCTCGGCCTGTTTTGCCGCCAGATCGGGCGCGACATCGTGCCGCAGATCACGGCGGGCGGCCTGTTTCAAAATGCCGCGCTATTTGTCATCGAAGATGATTTTCTGCGCGTGCTGGACGGCGGCACGGCGCGGGTGCTGTTTGAATATGGCCTGTGACCGTCTATAAATCACCGGTCAAATCCGTTATAATCCGAGATGTGTTGTGTATGTTTTGTCGTAGTGTGAGGAAATGCTTCTATAATGCTGGCTGAAATAGGCTTTATTACCATGCTTCTGGCCTTCGTCGCCTGCCTGTACGCGATACCGGCGGCGCTGTATGGCGCTCGTTACAATCGTGAGGGCTGGGTGGTTAGCGCCCGCAATGCCGCTATCGCCACCTTCCCATTGTTGATTATCTCCTGCGGGATGCTGGTCATCGCGCTGATGGTGGGCGACTACCAGATCAACTATGTGCGCTCCACCACCGACCCCAACACGCCTGACTTTTACCGCTTCACCGCGCTATGGGGATCACAGCAGGGATCGCTCCTGTTCTGGTCGCTGACGATGAGCGTCTTTATCATGCTCGCCATGTTAATCAACTGGCGGCGCGAACGTCGCCTGATGCCGTATGTCATCGTGTATTCAATGGCGACGCTGGCCTTCTTCCTCGCGCTGTCGGTCTTTCTGGAAAACCCGTTCGAGCGCGTCTGGTTCCCCGCCAACGACACCATGGCGATACAGACCAAGATCGCCAACGCGGTTGATTCGACTTTCGCCCCGCCCAACAGCGAAGCGCCGCCGCAATCGCTCCTCGCCAACAACGCGCAGGGCTTGAACCCGCTATTGCGGCACTTCGGCATGATTATCCATCCGCCGATGCTGTATCTCGGCTTCGTCGGCTTCACCATCCCGTTCGCGTTTGCGATGGCGGCGCTGGCTAGCGGCGACCTCTCCACTAACTGGATACGGGCGACGCGGCGCTGGACGCTGGTCGCGTGGTTGTTCCTGTCGCTCGGGCTGATTCTCGGCGGGCGCTGGGCGTATGATGTGCTGGGGTGGGGCGGCTATTGGGGCTGGGACCCGGTAGAAAACGCCGCGCTCTTGCCGTGGCTGGTGGGCACCGCCTTCTTGCACAGCGTCATGATTCAAGAGAAGCGCGGGATGCTCAAAGTGTGGAATATGTTGCTCATCATCAGCACGTTTAGTCTGGTGATGTTCGCCACCTTCGCCACCCGTAGCGGCATCATCTCCAGCGTGCATAGCTTCGCCCGTAGCAATATCGGAATGCCGATGTTTTTATTCTGGGCGGGAATCACGCTAGTCTCGGTGGGGTTGCTGGTCTGGCGCTGGAATCGCGGCGAGCTACGCGACGAACATCATTTCACCGGCTGGGTTAGCCGTGAGGGGATGTTCGTGCTGAACAATATCATCTTTATCGCGCTGACGGCGGCGATATTCTGGGGCAGTTTTGGTGCGCCGATTTCGTCCGTGCTGTTTCTGGACGAAGAGATCACGCTCAGTACCGAATACTATATGCGCGTGACGCCGCCGCTTTTCGCCGCGATGTACCTGCTGATGGGCGTCGCGCCGTTGACCGCGTGGGGGGCGACATCGCTCAACCGGCTAGGGCGTTCGATGATCGTGCCGCTATCGCTCACCGGCTTCACCATGCTGGCGATCATGCTATTCGGCGTCACCGCGCCCGTCGCTCTGCTGGCCTATAGCGTGGTGATACTGGCCGGTTATGTCGCGCTGTACGAGATCGGGCGCGGCGTCTCAGCGCGGGTCAAGACACGCGGCGAGAATCCGCTAGTCGCCCTGCTGACCATCTTCACCCGCAACCGGCGGCGTTATGGCGGCTACATCGTGCATCTGGGGATCGCCGTCATCGGGCTAGGCGTCATCGGTAGCACGCTATTTCAGGTGGAGCGCCAGCAGTCGCTCAACGTTGGCGACGTGATGCAGGTTGACGCCGACTATCAAATGCGCTTCGACAACATGACCGACGCCATCGCCGAAGATGGCCGCCTGATGACCATTGCCGACATCACCGTGATTCGCAATGGCCGCGAAGTCGCGCAACTGCGCCCGCGCATCGACCACTTCGAGCAGATGCCGATGACCATCGCCGGAGCGCACAGCACATTTGAAAACGACTTCTACGTATTGCTGATCCCGTCGGAAGAATTCACATTCACGCGGGCGACGTTCAAGGTGTATGTCAACCCGCTCGTTAATCTGGTGTGGTGGGGTGGCCTGATCTTGATTCTCGGTACGATCATCTCCACATGGCCGGGGCAACCGCGCAAAGTCACTAGCGCCGCCCGCGACCAGTCCGCCATGCCGCCGACACGTCCGGCAACCGCCAATATTTAGATGGAGATTGAGACACGATGAGACATCCTATCGCCCGCCGTTCGTCAAAATTCGGCTCGCTGTTCCTCATGTTCAGCGTGATATTCGCTATCGTGGTGGTCGGCGCGGCACTGCTGAGGCAGGAGCAAACCGTCCGCGCCGGTCATCCGGTGCCGGATTTCACCGTGAACACATTCGACGGCGAAACCATCTCGTTAGACGATCTGCGCGGGCAGATCGTCGTGCTGAACTTCTGGGCGAGTTGGTGCGCCCCGTGCCGCGATGAAGCGCCGGAACTGCAATACATCCACGAGACATACAGCCAGCACGGGGTCATCATGCTCGGCGTGACCTATGCTGAAAGTAGCGCCCAGAATTCAATCAACTTCATTGAAGAATTCGGCCTGACCTATCCCAACGGCCCGGATACCGGCACGCGCATCTCGCGGCGCTACGGCATAACCGGCGTGCCAGAGACGTTCATCATTGATCGGGATGGCAACTTAGCGCCCGGCGGTTACTTCCCCGGCCCGGTCAACGCGCTGGACATCATCGACGTGCTGGACGTACTGCTCGCATCTGACGACGCTTGATCGTCCGAAAAACGGAGGCTTGGTAAATGTCGCACCCTTTAGCAGGAATCAAAGTGCTAGACCTCACCCGTCTGCTACCGGGCGCGGTGTGCAGTATGATGCTGGCCGATATGGGCGCGGATGTCATCAAAGTGGAAGACCCCAACGGCGGCGATTATGCGCGATGGATGCCGCCACAAATCGACGATCAAAGCGTGTTCTTCCGCATGAACAACCGCAACAAGCGGAGCGTCATCATCAATCTGAAGAACACCGAAGGGCAGGCGGTGTTTCATCGCCTTGTGGCTTCCGCCGATGTCGTGCTGGAAGGCTTCCGCCCCGATGTTTTGCGCCGCCTCAACTGCGATTATGAGGCGCTCAAAGCGGCGAATCCGGCCATCGTGCTGTGTTCGCTCTCCGGCTGGGGCGCGGATGGGCCGTATGCCGCGCTCGGCGGCCACGACCTGAACTATACCGCGCTGGCCGGCATCATCGGCGCGATGGCGACGCCGCAGGTACTCGGCGGGCAGATCGCCGACATCGGCGGCGCATACGCCGGACTCAGCGGGATGCTGGCCGCGCTATTCCGCCGCGAACGCACCGGCGAAGGCGCTCATGTGGACATCAGCCTCGCGGAGTCCGCGTTGCCTTTCGCGCTGTATAACTGGGTGGAGGGCGTCTCGATGGGTACTGCGCCCGGCGAAGGCGGCTTGACCGGCGGCCTCGCTTATTATCGCGTGTATCTGGCCGCCGATGGCTCGGCGGTTTCCATCGGCGCATTAGAAGAGAAGTTCTGGCTGAATTTCTGCAACGCCGTCGGGCGGCCTGATCTGGTGACGCTTCACGGCCAGATCGACAAACAGGCCGAACTGCGCGACGAATTGGCCGCGCTATTCGCGCAAAAGACCGCCGCAGAATGGGAGGCGCAACTGGCCGATGCCGATTGTTGCTTCATGCGTGCCCGCCCACCGGCGGCCATCCACACCGACCCGCATCTGATCGCGCGCGGTCTGCTCGGCGTGTTCGATGATGGCACGCCATGGATGCGTAGCCCCATCCGCATCAGCGAGAGCGACCCGCACATCAGTGACGATGTGCCCGGCTACGGCGCGGATACCGACGCGGTGCTGGCTGAATTCGGCTATGAATCCGACGAAATCGACGCCCTGCGCTCGGCGGGCGCGGTGCGATGACGGCGGCGCTGTCCATCCGGCGGGCGCGGATCGTCGCGCTGTGTGTGCTGTGCGCGGTTCTGCTGGCCGCCTGTGACCGTGAGCCGACCATCATCCCCACCCGCATCGCTTCTATTGAGGGCTTAGCCACCGCCGACTACCTGACCGCTATCGCCCCGCCGGAAGGGATGCGCGAGCGCGTCAGCTTCCCGCGTATTGATGATAATCTGGTCTTTTTGTCCGGCTGGCACAGTCAAGCCGCTTTCCGCTTTGAAGGCAACTTCGCCGGAACGCCGCGCCCCGCCAGCGCCGAGACCACGCTCAGCACATGGTATCATCAGACCGGCAACCAGCGCCGCATCGTCGTGCAGGGGGCGGGCGATCTATTCGGGGAGGATGCCATCCCGCGCCGTGAGGCGGTGCGGCTCGGCGGCCAGACGTTCCTCCTGCTAGACGATGAATGTTACGGCGCGGCGGACGGCGATGCCGCGTTGCTGGCTGATTTGCGCATCGGCGATGTGCTGGGCGGCGTCGCGCTGGGCGTGCCCGCCGGTGAACGGCGTGTCCTGCACGGTCAACAGGTCTGGCGCTATCACTTCGCGCCGGATTCGCTCAATGTGCCGCTGGTGCGCCTGATGGATGATGGCGCGATCACGGCGGTGCAAGGTGAGCTATGGGTGGCGCGTGTCGCGCCGAATCAGAATGTCGTCGTGCGCTATTATGTCAATATCGCGGTGGAGAACGCCGTCCTGCGCCTGTTTGAGGCCAGCCCGCCGGTTAGCGGCGTCATCCAATTGCGCTATGATCTGTACGATGTCGGCATCAATCCCAACATCACCCCGCCGCACGGTTGTTGAGCATTTTGTGGCAGGTTAGCGGCGGATAGGTTAGTATTGGATCATCTGTGGGGCGTGCTATCCGGTGGACATTGCGCCGATGCAAACGGCGCGTTTCTCGCGTGTCGCTCATCCGTGTGAATCTGGTCGTTTCATCTCGAAGAAAAAGACATCATGCGTATCAATCGCAGACAATCGCGCCTGTCATTCCGCCGTCGGCGGCGCGGGCGTTGTCTACCCATTCTGACCTTAGCGCTGACCGTATTGCTCGGGCTGGTCGCGGTGTCGTGGCATTGGCTGGGGGATCGCCTGCCGCGCCGCGCTCTCAATGCGCCTACCGCCAGCCTACAGAGTGCCGCCCGCGCTTTCAACACCGGTGATCTCGATAGCGCTATCGACCACGCGCAGAGCGTCTGGCAAGCTGACCCCTCCCGCGCCAATGCGGAGGCGCTGGTCATGCTGGCGCAGGCGCTCGTCTACCGCAGTTATGATGACTATGACCGCGCCGCAGATCGTCAAACCGCGCTGACCCTGACCACCGAAGCGTATGAACGAATGCCCACCGCCACCGACATCATCGCGGTTCACGCCTTCGCGCTACACATCAACGGGCAGACCAACGCCGCCGCCCGTCTGGTGACGCGGGCGCTGAATCAAGATTCCAGTCATGCGCTGGCGCTCGCCACCCGTTCGCTGATATACAGCGCTAGCGGCATTCATCAGCAGGCGCTCCGCGAAGCGCAGATCGCCGTCATCCAGAACGGCGACATCGAAGCGCACCGCGCCCTCGCCCGCAGTCTGAGCAATCTCGGCAGGCCATACGATGCGCTGGCCGCCATCGAGAGCGCCATCGAGCAGAACGACAAGCTGTTCGCGCTACAATTTGAACGCGCCCTGTACGCGATACAGGCCGGACAATTCGACACCGCCACCGCCGCTTACTTTCACATTCTGGCTTTTGATCCCGATAACGTCAAAGCGCGTTTGCGGATGTGTGAGCTATCCACCACGCTCCGCGAGAGCGAAACCGCGCTGTATTATTGCGGGGAAGTGGTGGAACGTGCGCCGACGTGGGCGGATGGCTGGTACCGGCTAGGCCGTGAACACTATTTGCGCGGCGACTTCCCGCAAGCGGCGGATGCCCTGCACCGTTGTACCACCCTGCAAGACATACAGGGTGCGCCCGCCGAATCGCGCATTGTTGATTGCTGGTTGCTCAAAGGTGAAGTGGCCGAACTGCGCGGCGACTGCCAGACGCTCCTGCAAACATACGAAGACTATCAGCGCCTCGCCGTCCGCTATAACCTGCGCCAGACGTGGACATACCCGCCGGAAGGCCCGCCCATCTGTGCCGACCCGACGCAGTCTACCGACGCCGACTAGCGCCTTAAACGGTGATGCGCGTCACCGCGTCGCCGCTAGTGTCTATCGCGCCGTGATACAGCACATGCGGCACGCAGTTGAACAACACCGGGCGCTGGTCGTGCGCTTTGGCGTGGTTGAAATACTCATACGCCGCCTGCGGAATCGAATTGAGCATCGCCAGCGTTTCCAGCGAGAACGGCACGAAGTCTTCGTCGCTGATGCCCTTTATCGCCTTCTGCCTGAACGGTGAGGTATACAGCACGCTGTTCTCCTTGCTGAAGCCCAGCGCCACCACGTCAACCTCGAACCAGTCCATCGGCTTCCACGCGAAGCCCACCGACTCCACCGCGCCGCGTATCTGCGCCGGATGCACTGACGAGAAATGCAACACGTCGTTCCAGCCACAGCCTAAATACGGTATTTCCTGACTCAAGATGTCGTCACGCCCGCGATACTTCGTGGATTGCGTCGCGTAGACTTCCGGCAAAACATCTTTCAGCGCGTTCAGCGCGTATAGCGTCGTTCCGCTGAATCCGGTTGGCACTGTATGGTAAACTCTCATGTTTTCTAGTTCCTCAACTGTCTTATCATGCTATCTATCCCGCCGGTTGATCGGCCTGCCGGATGGCGGATTCGACGCTGTGCTGTCGTCGCCATCGTCGGGCAGGGGCGGGACGGGTGGCCGCCTGCTGGTGCTGGGCGTGCCCGACGGATTGCGCGTGGGCAGGGGCACGCGGAATAACTGTTCGCTCGGCGTCTGCGGATCGTCCGTCTCGATGTACGTCATATCGAACGATGGCTCGGCCTGCTGGCGCGGACGCCGCACCAACGCCAGCGCCGGACGCTCGAAATCGGTCAATGAGATTTGCTTCAACGTCGCGTTCATGATGCGCTTGATCGCGCCCGCGCATTGCATTTTCAAGTCGTCGGTTTGCGCCGGTGTCAGGTCATCCGCCGCCAGCGCTTTCAGCATCAAGTCGATCAACGCGCTGACCTCCGCGCTGGATTGCGTGGCTTTGTCCTGCCTCAGCGCCACATACGGCACGATGTAGCCGGCCATTATCCCCAGCACCGGCAACGCCTGCCCGCGCAAGACCACCGCTACCGGCATCTGGCTATCGGCATAGAACGCTTCGATCTCCGCATAAGATGGCAACAGCGCTTCGGTCAGCACGCGATACAGCCGCGAGTAGCTCTGCACCCAGTCCTCAACATGGATGATCTGCGCGGTGCGGACTTCCGGCGGCACTTCACCGACCAGCACCAGCACACCATCGAAAGCCAGCCGCCGCGCCAGTCGCCGGATGTGGGCGGTTGGGTCGGCGGGGTTGGCCTGCATCTCCTGCGGGCGCGGTATCTGTTGCGGCGTGTATTTCTGCGCTAGTTTGTACAGCAATCGCTCAAAACGGTTCATGATGATCTACGCATCCCGCCGATTTTTACGGCGTTGTCGTTCCTGTTCCGTGTCGCCCATGCCACGATGCCATTCATCCGGCATCGCGTCGGTCTGCCGCGTGACGATGTAGCCGCCCAGATCGCGTGCGATGATCTCTAGCTCCTTCGGTGAACGCCAGATCACCGAGTCCACCTGTACCGCCGCCGCGCCCGCGTCCAGATAATCGCGGGCATCCTGTGGCGAATGAATCCCGCCCGCCCCGACTACCGGCACATCCACCCGCCGCGCAATCTGCCCGACCATGTTCAACACAATCGGCTTGACTACCGGCCCGTAAATGCGCCCGCTTATCAATTTGCCGCTTTGCGGATCGCGGGCGGTGCCGCGTGGCGGCGCGGCCACGACCAGCGTACTCGCCCCCGCCCCCGCTACCGCGTCCGCGATCTCATACGCATCGCTGACCGGCAGGCGCACCAGCACCGGCTTATCGGTCTTTGTCACCGCGCTCCCGACCAGCCGCGAGGCTTCCTGCCACGTTATATCGTCGCGCAGACCTAGCTCGATGGCGTCCACACAATCCTCTTCATCGAGGCGGGCTGATGCTTTGCGTACTTGCTCGTCAGTGGTGGCGATCAAATGCACGATCACCGGAAGCGCCAGCGACTCCCACAGACTGCGATATTTACGTAAGACCTTGTTGAGTCCCGGATTCGGCAGGCCGGTATGCAACAACACCGCCGAATCCAATGGCACGACGCGCCCGCCGCGTGCCGCGCTTCGCGCTTCATAGCTGATCGGCGCGGTGATGATCGCCCCGAGTTTCTCGTATTTGATGATGTCGCGGTAGACATCGCCATAGCCAAAAGCGCCCGCCGCGTTCATCACCGGTGTCTCTAATATCAGGCTACGTTTACCCGAACGTGTGATTTCTATTGCCATGTTTATCTCACCATCTGCGTTAAATCGAACGCCGGGCCATCGGTGCAGATCATCGCCGCGCCACGCTTCGACGCCAGCCAGCACGCGCCGCACGCGCCGACGCCGCACGGCAGAATCGGGCGGAAAACGCCGAATAGATAATTCGGTTGTACGCTAGCGCGGAGCGTCTCGAAGTGGTCGTATACCATGCGGAAAGCGGCGTTTTCATCCGCGCCGCCGGTGGTGACGAAGACTTGATCCGCCCAGCCCGCGTTCATCACCTGATCCGGCCATGTGAAGCCTTCATCACCGCGAATGATCTCCACGCGCCGGTCAAGATGCTCGGTGTTATATGTCCGCGCCGTGCCGGTCAGCACCAGCGTCACGCTGATTTTATTGCCCAGCAACCACGGGATGGTCAGCAATAGCGGCGTCGGCGGCGTGTCGTGCGCCACCAGTAGCACGTTGCGTAGATTGCGCCGGAATAGATACGGTTTGCCGATGTAGCCGAGCGCGTTGACGACCTGCCCGATCTCGTAGCGCTCTTTAGCGGGGCGCTCTACGACGATGAAATCATCTTTGATGCTGACCGGCCACCAGCTTTCGCGCAGGTAGGGGTGGGCGATGTCGGCTACGCCGACTAGCAGGCTCAGCCCCGGCTTAATGCGTCCGGGCGATCCTTCAAATGACAGGTGTAAATGCTGTATAGCGCTGTTGACTTCGATAATACGCTCAATCAGGGCGCGGGTTTCTTTCATCAGGTGTGTCTCTGCACAGGTGCCGGTCAGTGTTAGGTTGATGCAACCTGATTTAAGTGTAGCCCGTTCCTGTTTTTTTGTCTATTGACATAGAGGCGGGGTGAAAGCTAAAATCGTGGCTCAACACACAAGGGCCTGTAGCTCAGTTGGGAGAGCGCTACAATCGCACTGTAGAGGTCAGGAGTTCGAGTCTCCTCAGGTCCAAGTCACGTAAACTAGGCATATACGAATCATCTGGGAACGGGAACGTGTAATAGAGCGTTCCCGTTCCCTCTTTGATTACGATCTTCGCTACGAACTGCTGAATAATCCGCCGCGCCAATCCCTTATCATCGCCTTCGAGTGCATCGCGCATGTAGCAAATCCAGCCTTCCAGCGCCTCATCGCTGATTTGCGCGATATGTCCCGGATCGACCTGCAAGGCTTCCAGTACCGCCAATTCAGAGAGCAATTCTTCTTCCTCACGACGGCGCTCGTCGTAACGCTGTTGCAGATGCTTGGCGTATCCCATATTTTCAATCGCATCCATGATGTTTTCGAGCGATTTCTTCACTTCAGCGAGCTTGTCCTCAATCGCGGCGATGCGTGTTCCGGCATCACTACTGCGCTCTTCGAGTGATTGCGCGATGTTCTTTGCCAGTGGCCGCAGGTTCTCGATAGTCAACACATGCGCCAGCAGATTCTCAATCACGGTCTGGTCGAGGGATTTGGTGCTGACGCGCTTCGCTTGACAAGCCTGACCGCGTGAGTTCTTCATCGTCGTGCAGATGAAGAAGCTATAATTGCCGCGCTTGCCCTTCTTGGCCGGGATGCTCTCGACATTCATCGGGTGTTCTTCGCCATCCACATGGCCGCAGACCACCAGCCCGGAGAGTAGATAATTACTCCCGACGCGACGTGGTTCACGGTTGCGATCCATCGTTTTACCGTTGTGCTTTTTGGCGTTCTCCGCCTGACGCTTTTGCTCGGCTTCAAACCACTCATGCGGAATCAGCGCCGGAACGAATTCCTCGTATAGCTTGCCGCCGTAGACAATATCACCCGTGTAAATACGATTAGAGAAGAAAGTATCGTAGCCGTTGACGTTCTTAAACAGGCGTGTGGTCTTGTGAATCTCGCCGTAGCTTGCGCCTTCATGCCGCATCTGCCACGCCAGATAACAACGCTCCCACGTCTCAGGATCAGGCACAAGGCGCTGAACAATTCGCGGTTCGCCGGATTTTCGCCCCTTCTTGCGCTCATACACGCCGACCTGCACCCGCTCACCTTTGAAGCCAGTCGGCACGCCGCCGGGACGAATGCCCAGATAGCCGCCCGTGCATTCCCAGTCAGGATTGTGTCGGAGGAATTCCGGGTCATTATCCCGTGTGCCGACAAGTTGCGCTAATCCGCGTTTAGCGTTCTGCGAGATTTCTTCGAGGTCTTGCTCATCCTTCCACTGCTGAAAGGCTTCAATGAGCGCATCGACGGCGGCGTTGCCCGTGTTGGCAGATGTCATCAGGTCAACGATGGTGATACCGCGCAAGCGCAGGTCGGTTTTGATGTTGGTTGCCTCGATGCTGTCGCGTCCGAGCCGGTTGGACTTCCAGAAGATCACACCAAAGGGATTCTCACGGCTGGCTTTTTCGCGTTTGTAGCGGTCGTTGATATGCCTGAATCGGCGGCGCAGGTCGGAGAGTAGTTCCTGTAAAGCATCGCGCTTGTCGGTATTGGATGATAGCTTCGACTCATCAACATAGACCTTATCCAGCACAAGGTTATGATGCTGGCAGTATTCACGGGCGACATCAACCTGCTGTGACACACTGCGATCCTGTTCATCACCGCCCGAATCACGACAGTAGACGACAACATGTGTGCCGGGTGGTAGTGGGCAGTCCTGCCGGATGAGGTGCAGGTAACGGTTGTCTGAGGTCATGCTTTCCTCACAAAAATTATAAGTTACTTAGGTGGATGTAGACCTGAAAAGACCCATAATGCACGCGCATCAACAACACGATCTTGATTGATTTTCAGCCTTTCGATGGTTGCTCGACCAGTTGATGTAAGTCCTTTTAAGCGAGTTCCATCGGGTAACCATTCAAAATGCTCTCCCCAAATCTGAGTGCGAGGATTAAATAATGGGACGATTTCATTGGTCTCCGGGTCGATGGCTGATGTTGCTTGCGCTTTGCTCAAATTACAATTGCCACAAGCCAAGCATAGATTATCGAGTACATCATCGCCGGATGGGTCAATGTGATCAACATGCATCGCTTGTCCTGTGATGCGCTGTGATGTCTGACAATATTCGCATAGGAAGTTGGCACGTTGGTGAACACGGCGCACAATTTCTGTCCACGACATATCACTCATCGGCTGGTTTGAGGTCATCCAATGTAACCTTATGGCCGCGTTCTGTAAGGTATTTCATGGCTTGAGCCTTACGAAGTGTTAATCTGTTGCCGCGTTCGACCAGTTCAGTAAGTTCTTTATGCTCGGCATCGGTGATAGTGCCTTGCGTGTTTTTGGTCATCAGTAGTGCCATACGTTGCTGGATTATCTTCGGCATTTGCTCACGGGCAATAGTCCAGAGCGTATCATCGGATAAATAAGCCATAGCCTTTAGTTCTTCTTTTTCGTCATCCGGCAAATCGAATAGAGGTTGATCAAATGTTTCTTCTAATCGAGTGCGGATAACCTCATCAACAGACACCGACTTTTGATCTGCAACTTGCTGTGCCTTCTGGTATAGGCTGTCTGGAA
>REDR01000028.1 GCA_007693385.1 Anaerolineaceae bacterium | reverse complement strand
AGGTCTTTGAAGTAGCCGTCAGACAGTCCCGCCGAGCCGAGCAAGTCGATAGAAGTGTCGTACAGCAGATTACGCTCGGTTTCCGCTTGCTTGCGGGCGGTGATGTCGTAGCGGATGGCGACGTACTGGCGCGGCTTGCCTTCGGCGTTGAGGAAGGGCACGATGGTGGTATCCACCCAGTAGAACGTGCCATCTTTGCGCTTGTTCTGGATTTCACCTTGCCATGTTTTACCGTTGGCGATGGTCACCCACATATCGCGGATGAACGTCTTGGAATGATAGCCGGAATTCACTATGCGATGATCCTGACCGATCAACTCTTCGCGGCTGTACTGCGATATTTCACAGAAGCGATCATTCACATAGGTGATCTTGCCGGTCTGGTCGGTGATGGCGACGATGGCGGAGGCGTCAATCGCCGATTGCAAGTCGGACACGCTCTTGAGCGCGTCTTGTGTTTGCGTGTAAGCGCGGGCGTTTTCCACCGCGACGGCCACCTGATTGGCGAGTGTGGTCTGGATGCGGCGATCTTCTTCGGTGAAGCGTGCTGGCCGTTCCGATTGTACGTCCAGTACGCCGACGACATCATCACCGGCGATGAGTGGCACCGCCATCTCCGAGCGTGTTTCCGGTAGTAGCGGATGCGGCAGGAAGTCTTTTTCGGCGTGGGTATCGTTGACGACCACCGGACGCTTGGTGCGGGCGGCGCTGGCGACGATACTCTTAGGAGCGCCGATGGCGATACTGCGCTTCTCATCAACCATCATCTTGCCAATTTCGCCCGCGCCACCGGCCAGCACTAGCTTCTGGCTGGCTTCATCTAGCAGGTAGATGTGGGCGTGGTACAGGCCGAAACGCTCCTTAACCAGATTGGAGACGTTGAACAGCAGTTCGTTGAGGTCGAGGTTGGCGCTGGCTTCTGCGCCCACCTGCGCCACCGTTTCCATTTCAACGGCGCGGCGGCGTGTTTCCTGAAATAGGTTAACGTTATCGAACGTGACCGCGAGCTGGTCGGCCATCGTCTGGAATAGGCGGATCGCCTCCGGCGTGAAGGCGTCTTTGACGTTGTGCTGAATGTCCAGCGCCCCGATCACTTTGTTCTGTGAGCGAAGCGGGATGGTCAACTCGGATCGTGTATCCGGTAACAGATCATTGGCGAGCCAGTTGGGATCGCCGATGGTGTCCTGCACCACAATTGGCTCGGCTTCGTTGATGGCGCGGGCGACTAGCGAGCGTTCCTCAAGCGATAGGCGGTGGCCGCGCTGGATCAATTTGCGCCCGACGTAGCCGGTGCCATCGCGCAGGACGGCGTATTCGCCGCGCTCATCGACCAGATAAACCTGCGTGTAGTATAGATCGAAGCGGTCACGGATCAAATTCACCGCGAGGCTGAGCAGGTCGTCCACTTCGCGCACCTGATTAGCGGCGCTGGCGATTTCGGCGGATGTCTCGAGGTCGTTGGTGCGGTCTTGAATGCGCTGTTCCATATCGACGAATAAATCGCGCATCTGCGTTGACATCTGCGCGAAGGCGCGATTCAACTGGCCGATTTCGTCGGTGCGCTTGAGCGAAGCCTCATCTAGCTGGATGTTGGTCATGTCGCCACCGGCGATCTGCTGGGCGCGTTCCTGTAGTTGCTGGATGGGGCGCACGATCTGCCGTGAGGCGAAGATGGTCAGGCCGATGCTGACGACCAGCACCAGCCCGATAGCGACCAGACCAAGTTGTGAAAGGTTGTCGATGGTGGCGAACAGCGTGGCGCGTTCGCGTCCGTTGACCAGCACCCAGCGATGATCGGCGCCGGGCGGCTGTAGGGTGGTATAGAAGGCAATCAGCCCGCTTTCGGTGGTCATCTGGCCGGTGGTGCCCGGCTCGACATTGAGAATCGTCTGGATTTCGGCGGGGGTTAACGGTGCGGCGCCGCCGATGGTCATGCCAGCGCTCTCGAAGAATTCTTCGATGCCTTCTTCAAAGCGGAATGTTTGCGATAGGTCTTGAGAATTGACGACGAATTCGCCCTGCTGGTTCAGCGCGAAGCGGGTGGCACCTTCGTCGGGCGAGGCGATCAGTGACAGGCTGTGCTGGGCGTAGAGTGTCAGCACAGCGACGCCGCCGGGCGCATCGTCCACATAGATCGGTACGCTGTAATAGATGACCGGTATCGGCAAGTTATTAGGGCTGACACGCAGAGAGCCGTCGTCGTTGCGGGCTAATTGCAGATCAGAGACGAAAATCTGGCCGGGCGGGTTGCTCATGGCCGCTTGAAAATATTCCGCGCCGGTGGCTGATGGTGCATCGCGGCGGATGACGGCGGTGCTATCGGCGGTGTATTCACGCTCGATCCATATCCGCGCCTGACCGGTACTGTCAAAGAAGCGAATAGATTCGTATAGCGGTAGAATCTCGTCACCGACGCGGACGTTGCTCTCGTTGAATAATGTGAGGAACGTCTGCCCCGCCAGTTGTTGCGCCGCGTTTATCGCGGTGTCGTTATCGGATTGAATAGCCGCCGCTAATCCCTGTAATGGGGGCGCGCTGGCAATCAAGTTGATGTTGTTGGGCGGCGTGCTGAGGAATTGCTCCACGAGCAAGCGCTCACTATTGATCTGCGTTGTTTCGACTTCGCGCACCGATTCTTCCGTCGCTTCTGACCAGCGCGAGATGCCGACAAAAGTGAAAAGCGCCACCGGTACCACGATGACGGGCAGAAGCGTCAATGTCATCTTCTGCCAGAGCTTTAACCTCTCGAACCATGCAAACATAATCTTCGTCCCTGATGATTGGCTTGAAATGAGCCTCAGTTTTTGGTTGATCGTAAAAAAGTACACAAACTCATTGTACACTCAGAGAGCATCAACGAATAATTAAGGCTAGGTCGAATAAACGAGAATCGAATGTATATTGAATGCGACTAGAACGCGGGGCGGGCGCGTTTCGTGCTATTCACGTCCGCTAGTTGTGGGTACAATGCAGGGCATTCCGTTACTAATGGATGAGGCGAGAGAGGCGAACAGGCTATGACGCAACATAAACGTTTGGTTTTGACCGGGCCGGTAGAGGTGCGCCGCGAAGTGCTGGACGCGCAAACCGCGCCGATGATCGGGCATCGCGGGGCGGATTTTGCCGACTTATTCGCCCGTTTGCAGGAGAAGCTAAAGGCCGCCTTTTTGACGCAAGACCGCGTTTTCGTGATGGGGTCTTCCGGCACCGGCCTATGGGAAGGCGCATCGCGCAATTGCATCCGCGATGATAAGCCGGTGTTGCATCTGGTCGGCGGCGCATTCAGCGAGCGCTGGGCGCAGATCAGCGAGGCCAACGGTAAGACGGTGGATGTGCTGGCGGTGCCGTGGGGCGAGGCGCACACGCCGGAATTGGTGGCGGCTTCGTTGAAGCAGAAGCAATATGACGCGGTGTGCTTTGTGCATAATGAGACGAGTACCGGCGTGACGAATCCGGTGGAGCAGATCGCGGCGACGGTGCGCGAGGCCAGCGACGAGACGCTGATACTGGTCGATACGGTTAGCGGCTTCGTCGGCGCGGAATTGCGCTTTGATGCGTGGGGGCTGGATGTGGCGCTGACTTCATCACAGAAGGCGTTCGCCCTGCCGCCGGGGTTATCGTTCGCCGCCGTGAGTGATCGTGCATTGGCGCGGGCGGAGCAGGTCAGCCGGCGCGGGTACTATTTTGACTTCGTGGAAATTGAGAAGAGCCTGAAGAAGCACAACACGCCCTCCACCCCGCCGATCTCGTTGATGTACGCGGCGGATAAGCAACTGGACGACATCTTAGCCGAAGGTCTGGAAGCGCGTTGGGCGCGGCATTTGACATTGCGCGATATGTCGGAGGAATGGGCGACGGCCAATGGCTTCGGCCTGTTCGCGCAGGCGGGCTATCGCTCTCCCACGCTGACCGCCGTAGACAACCGGCAGAAGGGCATCGACGTGAACGCGATGGCGGCTTTCATGGACGGGCGCGGCTTCGTGATGGATAAAGGCTACGGCAAAATCAAAGGCGAGACGTTCCGCATCGGCCACATGGGAGACATGAGCATCGGCACATTAGAAGAAGTGCTGGACGGCCTGAGCGCGTTCCTAAAAGCATAATCTAGCAGACGAATTTTCGAGGAGAGAAAATGTATCACGTCGTTGTATCGGACAACGTAGACCGCAGAGCAGTGAAGCTATTGACAGATCATCCCGACTTCAGCGTTAACGGCCCGGCCAAGATGACGCGGGCGGAAGTGCTGGCCGCCGTGCCGAGTGCGGACGCGCTCATCATCCGCAGTGGCACTATCGCCGACGCCGAATTAATATCTGCCGCGCCGCGCTTGAAGGTGATCGCCCGTGCCGGTGTCGGCGTGGATAATGTGGATTTGCCCGCCGCCACACAACACGGCATCCGCGTGATGAATACGCCGGACGGCAACACCATCTCCACCGCCGAGCATGCGTTCGGGTTGATGCTGGCGCTGGCGCGGCACATCCCGCAGGGGCATCAATCGCTTCTGGAAGGGCGCTGGGATCGCAAATTGTTCACCGGCGTGGAGTTGCGCGGCAAAACGCTGGGCATCGTCGGCTTCGGGCGCATCGGGCGGGCGCTGGCGGCGCGGGCGCGGGCGTTTGAGATGCACGTCATCACGCACGATACATTCCCCGATGCGATGGTGGCGGATGCGATAGGGGTTGATCTGGTCACGCTGGAGTCGCTGTATCGCCGTTCGGATTTCATCAGCCTGCACGCTAACGCCACGCCCGAGTCGTATCAGATGATCGACGCGGGCGCCATTGCCATAATGAAGCGCGGCGTGCGGATCATCAACGCGGCACGCGGCGCATTGATCGATGATGCGGCGTTAGCGGAAGCGGTGCGTAGTGGTCATGTGGCTGGCGCGGCGCTGGATGTTTACCACGAAGAGCCGCCGCCCGCCGATCATCCGTTGCTCGGTCTGGACGGGGTGTTACACACGCCGCATTTAGCGGCCAGCACATCCGACGCGCAGACCAACGTCGGCTTTGACGCGGTGAAGCTGGTCATCAACGCGCTGACGACGGGCGAATATGAAAACGTCGTCAACCCGGACGTGTTGCTGGCGTAATCGGTTGCGTGGGGCGTAGCACGCTACGCCCCTATTGGATGTGACGGGGGAGTCGTCTATTTCGGTTTATTCGGTGACGGCTTCGCTCTCAGCCTTGGCGTCCTGCCTGCGGAGTTCCTTCACGTCCATCTCGTACAGCGTGCGCTCTTTGACCGCTTCGCCGAATAACGCGATGCCGGAGTTGATGCTGACCAGCCCGATCAAGAACTGGATCACCCAGCGCAAGAAGCCCTTCTTCTGGCTACGTACGTGCGCCGCCCGCATAATCATCGTGAAGCCGAAGCCGATGAGAATTAACCCACGCGGCGCGTATTCGTCCCACTTTTCATAATGTTCGTTCACGGCAACCAACCTTCATTGTTTTTGCGTTTGACATCATCTTAGCGCACGGTGGCGATCTGCACAAGCGGCTTAACGATCCGCTAACCGTTCGGCGTTCAAGAAACCGGCGTCGGCGTCGTCTAGCAGATGGGCGACGGCGCGTTTGGCCGTGCCCGCGCCCAGCGCCAGCCCGTGACCGGTGAATCCCACCGCGAAGCCGACGCGGGGCATATCGGGTAAGCGCCCGACGAGCGGCAAGCCGTCCGGCGTGAAGCCCATAATGCCCGCCCAGCGTCGGCTGATGCGCGGCGTACCGTCCGCGTCGAATATCTCCGGAAAGTAGCGGCGGCAGTATTCGGTGAGGGTGGCCTGCACCGCGTCGTTGATGCGGTCTTCGGTCGTGTCGTCTTCGGCTGATTTGTGCTGATGGCGTCCGCCGCCGATCAAGAAGCGGTTGTCGAACGTCATGCGATAGTACATATAGCCGTAATCGCTGTAGCCGCACGGTTTGAGCAAAGGCTCGGCTAGCGGCTCGGTGACGAAAACCTGCGCCCGCGTCGGCGTGACTTTGCCGACGAAATACGGATGAATGCGCGGGGAGTAGGCATTCGTACACAGCAGGACATGGGCGGCGCGGAAGATGAAGCGCCGCGTATAGACCAGTACCGCCCCGTCGTCGGCCTGTGCGATGTGATAAAGCTCATTGTTGGCGATGAGTTCCGCGCCACTGGCGGCGAAGATCGCCCGCGTTAGCGCCACCGGATGCACCGCGCAATCGTCCGGCTGTTCGATGGCGGCGAGATAGCCGCGCCGTAGCGGGTCGCTGTCGTGGTAGATGGCGGGCAGGTTGTCGGCGTGCATGGCGTCGATGGCTGTCCGCAGTTCGTCGCGCTCCGCCGCGCTCTCCGCCAGCAGGAGCGAGCCGCAACGATCCAGCCGGACATTCCCCCGTTCAGCGAAATCGTGCCAGATGCGGTGCGTCTCCTGCGAGAGCGCCCATGCTTGCCGCGTCACGTCATGACCGTAGCGCTCGATGGCGCGGTGATAGTACGTGTCGAGGCCGGTAATCATGAATCCGGCGTTGCGGCCACTCGCGCCGAGCGCGATGTCGGCTTGATCGGTGATGACCACATCGCGCCCGCCCTGCGCCGCGAAATAGGCGGCGGTACAGCCGACCAACCCCGCACCCACCACTAGAAAATCAACATCGCGGACGGGTTGCGAGCCGTCCGCTTGCCAGTGTGAAACGCTCATGTTTTAATCACGTAAGTATTCGCCAGCTTATCATGGAAGCCCTGCCGCGAGTCGTCGATGAGCGCCCATAGCCAGCCGATCAGCAGGAGCGGCGTGTTGATGAGATAGCCGACGTAGCGCATGATCGCTTCGGCGTCGGAGATCGGCGTGCCGTCAGTCTTGATGACGCGGATGCCGAGAATCATCTTGCCGATGGTCTGCCCGTCCTGACGGGTGAGGAAGTACCACTGATAAGCCGCGCCGATGATGAAGCCGACGAAGCCGCCCGCGATGACCGCGCCGCCGCCTGCGCCGAATATGCCGCCGATCACGCTGAGGATGACGCTATCAATAATGATGGCGACAGCGCGTTCGCCGAATGACGCTAATTCGTGAGTTTCTGTTTGCATGGTGACGATCCCTTCGCATATCTACATGATGGCTATGATCTTCTATACGTCAAGGCGTCGGCAAGGTTTCACGGTTGGGCGATTATTCCGCGAAGCGCTTGAGCGCGGCGAAGTCGTCCAGTAGCGTTTGCTTCTGGCTGGCGTTGTATAGCGTGACGGCGGGATGAAATAGCGGCACGATCCACACGTCGCCATAGTCGGCGGTGGCGGCGATGGCCTGCCCATGTAACGCGCTGATCTTCTGTCCGGCTTGCGGCGCGTTGAAGCGTTCCAGCACGAAATCCATCGAGAAGCGGCCGAGCGTGGCGATGACTCGCGGCTGGATGATGTTGATTTGCCGGTCTAAGAAAGGCGCGTACAGCGCGATTTCGGCCTTTTGCGGGTCGCGGTTATCGGGCGGACGATCTTTGACGATGTTGGTGATGTAGACCGCTTCGCGCTGTAGGCCGACGGCGGCCAGCATCTCATCGAGCACGCGGCCACTCGCGCCACAGAACGGGCGTCCGGTCTGCGCTTCGTTTTTGCCGGGCGCTTCGCCGATGAACATGATCGCGGCGTCGTGGTCGCCTTGCCCGATGACGGGGAAATAGCCGTTTTCGGTGCGGTAGTCATAAAGCGGCGATTCGGTCAGCGCGATAATCTCGTCGCGTATCTGGCGTAGTTGTTCGGTCTTGTCGCTCATGGGGCGTCTGTCTCCTCTGGTTGTTGATTTGTCTCCGTCTCCGTGTCTGGCTCTGCGTCCGGCGCTACTGTGGACGCTCTTTGCCGGATGCCGGTTTCGTGCAGGTCGATATTCAATCCGGCGCTATCACGCATGAAAATCATCTGGCTATCAACCAGCGGCTCGCCGTCGGCGCGTTCCACGCGCTGATATTGCCCGTCGGCGTCCATCTCCCACGCCAGCGCGTTACTCTTGAGGTCGGTGGCGAGAATCCGCAGGATGCGCTTGCGTAGGCGCTTCTCCAACACGGGGAACACCACTTCAACGCGGTTGCGGAGGTTGCGGCGCATCAGGTCGGCGCTACCGGCGTATAGTTTCTGCTCCGGCGGCGCGTTGTGGAAGTAATACAGGCGCGGATGTTCCAGAAAGCGGCCTAGAATGCTCCGCACGCGGATGTTCTCGCTGAGGCCGGGCACGCCCGCCCGTAGACAGCAGATGCCGCGCACGATCAAATCAACCTGCACACCGGCGGCGGATGCTTGATACAGCTTACGCACCATGACATCTTCTTCCAGCTGGTTCATCTTAAACACCAGACGGGCGAATTTTCCGGCTTTGGCGGCTTCGATCTCGTTGTCGATCAGCGCGATCAGCGATTTTTGCAGGAATTCCGGCGCGACTAGCAGGCGGTTATAGCTGGTTTCCGGCGCGTAGCCGGTCAGCCGGTTGAATATCTTGGTGGCGTCCACGCCGATCTCCGGCTGTAGCGTGAACAGGCCGAGATCGGTATAAAGGCGGGCGGTGCTGGCGTTGTAGTTGCCGGTGCCCAGATGCACATAGCGGCGCACGCCGTCGGCTTCGCGGCGCACCACCAGCGATATTTTGGCGTGCGTCTTGACCGGCAGTTCTTCGACGCCGTAGGTGACATGCACGCCGCTTCGTTCCAGTTGCCGCGCCCATTCCAGATTATTCTCTTCGTCGAAACGCGCCTTCAGCTCGACCAGTACCGCCACCTGTTTATCGTTCTCGCGGGCGTCGAGTAGCGCCTGCACGATGGCGGAGTCCTTGCCGACGCGGTACAGCGTGGCTTTGATGGCGAGTACGGCGGGGTCTTTGGCGGCTTGCCGGAAGAATTCTTCCACCGGCACGAAGGAGTCATACGGATGATGAAACAGGATGTCGCCTTGCCGGATGGCGGCGAAAATGTCGGACGTATGTTGCAGTTGTTCCGGCACGCGGGGCACATGCGGCGGGTACTTCAGTTCGGGGCGGTCTACCGACATCATCTCGAATAGGCTGGACGATCCCAGCGCCCCATCAACGGTATACACCACGCTATCGCGGTCAACCTGTAGCTCGTCCGTCAGGCGGTTGAGCATGATCGGGCTGATGTCGGCGGGCACGCTGAGGCGCACGACAGAGCCGAAGCGCCGTTCGCGCAGGCTATCTTCAATCACCGAGAGCAGATCGCGCAATTCATCTTCTTGCTCGTGTTCATAGTCGATGTCGGCGTTGCGCGTGACGCGGAAGGGATAATTCTCGATGATCTCCATACCGGCGAACAGCAGATCAAGGTTATGGGCGATGATGTCCTCAATCCATACGAAATGATCGGGGCTGAAATCGCCGCCATAGCGCCCGACATCGCGCCCCAGATTGACCAGACGCGGCAGAGTCTTGGGCACTTTGATCCGCACGAATTCCAGTTCTTTACTGCCGCGCCGCTTGAGCGATACCGCCAGATTCAAGCTGAGGTTGGAGATGAACGGGAATGGGCGGGCGTGGTCGGCGGCGAGAGGCGTCAGTACCGGATATACTTCTGAATAAAAGTATTGGCGGATGGCTTCGCGCTGGGCGTCGGTGAGGTTATTGACGCGGTGAATCCGCACGTCATACGCCTCTAATTCGTGCAGTAGGTCGCGCATGATGCGCCGTTGTGCGCCCATCATGTCGGTGACTTCCTGCCGTATCTGGTTCAATAGCGGTGCGGGCTTGTACCCATCGGGGCGGGCGGTGTTCAGGCCGAGCGCCATCTTTTGCACGTAAGAAGCGACGCGCACCATGAAGAACTCGTCAAGGTTGTTGCCGACGATTGCCACGAACTTGAGGCGCTCTAATAGCGGGATGGACGGCTCCAGCGCGAGCGCCAGCACGCGGCGGTTAAAACTGAGCGTACTCAATTCGCGGTTGATAAAGTTATCGGGGTTGAGGCGTAGTTTCTTTCGATCACTCATTTTTAATCATCATGTCCTAGAATGTATCATCTATACTGGTATGAATGCGGGCGGCGTATGCGTTCGTCTATGATTTACAGTTTAATGGATAACACGGGGAACTGCCATAACGCTTCATGTGGCGGGATGGGTTGCGCCCGATGGATTGCGGCGGTGTTTGCTTGTTCTGGTGGGGATTTGATCGTTAAATGTGTAGTTTTATGGTGAGGTGTGATGGTGGATGCGTATTCTGCGGTGAATGAGGCGGAAAAGAAGCGCCCGTCGTGGTGGCTGGGCGCGGTGATCGGCGGGTTGCTGACCGCGCCCTTGATGGCGGTGCTGTTCGTCGGTGAGCAGGCGGCTGATCTGCCGTTTGTGCCGTTTGATTTCTTCGACTGGTTGGCGCGGGTATTGCCGGGCGATGTGATCCGCTTCGGCATTAACGTGATCGTGGATATGATCGAGACGTTTAATCTGGGCGAGACATCGAGCGCGGCCAAGACGTTGGAGCAAATACAGGGCATTTTGTTTGTGGTCGGCATTGGCGCGGGCGTCGGGGCGCTGATCTTCATGGCGTTGAAGCGCTGGCCGGATGCGCCGTATCGCACGGCGATGCTGGGCGGCTTCGGGCTGGGCGTGGCCTTCGCGCTGATTCATGGCGCGGTGCGCTCCGCGTCGGAATTCGTGGCGCAGGCGGGCGCGTTGCCCAGCGTCGTGTGGATTGTCGCGCTGTATAGCGTGTGGGGGCTGGCGCTGGCGTGGGCGTACCGGACGCTGAGCGAACCGTACTTCGATGAATCCGCCAACAGCGTCAAGCAGATTAACCGCCGTCAATTTCTGGTGCAGGTGAGCGGGATGGCGGCGTCGGTGACGGTGATCGGGCTGGGCGCGGGGACGTTGCTCAACCTGTACCGTCAAGGATCGACGCGCCCGCTAGAGACGCAAGAAACAATCGTCGCTGATCTGCCGCAGGATTTGCCCAATGCTGACGCCGCCGTGCAACCGGTGCCCGGCACACGTCCGGAATACACCCCGTTAGATGAGCATTACCGCATTGACATCAGCGCCCGCCCGCCCAACATCAACGGGGAGACGTACCGCCTGCGCGTCGATGGGTTGGTGGAGACGCCGCTAGAGATCAGCCTGCCGGAACTGCTGGAGAATTATCAGCCGGAAGATCGCTTCGTCACCATGTCGTGCATCTCGAATCGCATCGCCGGCGATCTTATCAGCACCACGCGCTGGACGGGCATCCCGTTTCACGTCCTGCTGGATGATTGGGGGCTGACTGACGACGCGACGCATCTACGGCTCATCAGCGCGGATGGCTTCGATGAATGGGTGGAGATTGATCTGATCCGCCGCGATCCGCGGGTGATGTTGTGCTACGCATGGGACGGCAAACCGTTGACGGCGCGGCACGGCTTCCCGTTGCGGATTCACATCCCTGACCTGTACGGCATGAAACAGCCGAAATGGATCACCGAAATCGAAGTGACCGATAGCTGGGGCGAAGGCTACTGGGTGGCGCGGCGCTGGGATGCGGCGGCGCGGGTTCAGCCGGTATCGGTGATTGATACGGTGGCGGTCAACGCGGCGGAAGAACACGACGGGCAGATTTACGTGCCGGTGGGCGGCATCGCGTATTCCGGCGCGAAGGGCATCTCGCGGGTGCAGGTCAGCGTCAATGACGGCGAATGGCAGGACGCACAACTGCGCGATCCGCTATCCGATACGACGTGGGTGCTGTGGCGCTTCATGTGGCCGTTCACAGCCGGTCAACATCGCTTTCAAGTGCGCTGTTACACGGCGGAAGGCAACCTGCAACCGACGGAAGTTCGCGGCGTGTTCCCGTCCGGCGCGACCGGCGTCCACACCGTCACCACGCAGGTTGATGAAGATATGGTGTGATTGATTAGCGATTTTTTGGCACCTTCTTTGCTAATTGCCGATTTCGGGCAGATCACCGGCGTAAGGTCCGGCGGCGGTGCCGTCGAGCGATAGCACAAAGACCTGCCCGGAACTGGCATCCAGAAACAGCGAGCCGCCGTCGAAGCGCTGGACGTTAATATCGCCGTTGAACGCATTTTGAATCGCGAAGCCCATCGCGCCGCGCACCTGCGGCACGGTCAGCCACACCGCGCCGATCTCTTCCGTCGGGATGATGCGTCCGGGCGGCACGTCATCGAACTGCACTTCGCCCACTTCCGGCGCGGAACCGACGTACCAGTACGCGCCGCCCTCTCCGCCGCGTCCGGGCTGGATCGCCCACACTTCGCCGGTTTCCGGACGGGAATACATCGCGCCGCCCTCAAAGATTTGCACGCGCCCGCGAAAGCCGAACATGATCTGAATCGGACAGCGCAGTTCATCGACCAGCGCGGTATCTTCGCGCCAGCCCGCGCCGAATAGCTCGTTGTGTGGGATGTCGCAGAAGACGCGCACCGCGAACGGGCGTTCCGGTGTGGGGACATCCACGAAAGCGCCCGCCGGATCGAGTCGCGTGACCGGCGCGAAGGGGTTCACCGCCGCTTCGCCGAGAAACACGCCGATGTAGGGCGTGGGAGTTGGCGTCCGGGTGGGCGGCGCGAGTGTGGGCGCGGGGGCGTCCGGCTCGCTGTCGTCGGTGTCGGGCGTGGCGGTGGGGGCGATGGTCGCCAACCGCTTGACGATGCTGACCGGTTCTAGCGTCGGGTCTCTGCTGACCGGCTCGCCGTTCGCGTCACAGGCGGCCAGCAACCAGATGATTACTAATAGAAATAATGATCTAAAGATCGCAAGTGACCTCAATTTCAAACTCATGTACATTCTCGAATCCTCCGTCGGGCGTGCCGCGATACAGCCCGTAGCGGATGGTCTGCACGGTGTCGGGCGTCGGGCTTAGCGGGTAGATGTCGCGCACCTGCTCGTGCGGTTGCCATGTGCTGAACGGACGCCAGCCGTAAACCGGCGCGAACTGGTCGCCCTGTGCGATCAATTCACCATCCGCCGCCACGCCATGCACGAAGATGCTCAAGTCCGGCGGCGGCGGGGTGGCGGGCGCTTGCCACACCACATCAAGATAGATCAGGCCATCATCGCAGACGGCTGAGGCGCTGACCGGCGTGATCGTCGGCACCGGCGCATCGCTGAGGCGCGGCGCGTCGTGGATGGCGACCAGATGCGGCGCAACCGCCGAAAGATACAGCCCATCCCACGTCAGGCGGTCACGCCACCACGTCAACGGCTGGTTGAAAAACGTGTATTCCGGCGTGATGATCGGCGCGGATAGCGCGGCGTAATCGACTTTATCATCAATCAGCGTGATGTGGGATAGCCCGCCGCGTAGAATCTGCTCGGCGGAGGCGGCGAAGTAGCGCGTGCCCCATGCCAGCATGACGGTGCTATTCTCCGGTGCGCGGTTGACCTGTGCGATGGTCTGCACGCCGGTCTGGTCGCCGGTCAGCGAATGGATGAACGGCGTATTGTAGACGGCGAGATAGGCGCTGATGGCGGCCAGCGCGATCAATGGCGCGGCGCGGCGGGCACGGGCGGGAATCGCGGCGATTTCGCGCAGGGCGAGCGCTGAATACATCCAGCCGAAAATCAGCGGTAACGTCACCAGCAAGATCAACGCGGAGAGTACATCGCGGTATAAGATCGCATGGAAGAGATAAGCGACCAGCGAGAGCGCGGCCAGTATCACGGCGGGGCGGCGATGCTCAGTCTGGCGTATCGCCCACAGCAGGCCGACCACGCCGATCACGATTCCCGGCAGGGTGATGTCGCGGATCAGCGTCATGTTCACGTCCACGACATGCGACCAGAACGCATCGAAGCTGGGGGCGAGGCCGATGAAGCGCTCCGCTTCGCGCCCGATGATCTCATCCCACAGGCCGGAGAGCGTGCCCGGTTGCCCGTACACCCAATCCGCGCCGGAGCGCCCGCGCACATACAGGTAAGCGTAGGGCAGGAAGCCCAGCACGCCGAGCGCCAGACTAGCGGCGGTGATGCGCGGCAAATTGCGCCATTGCTGGCGGAAATGCGGCCATACCGCGATCAGCAACGCGGGAATCATGACGATGGTGGCGCGGTGATGGGCGACGGCCAGCCCGCCGAGAAACGCCAGCCAGTAGATGCGGGCGGGCGATGTCGCGTCTTTAATGCGGCTGAGCGCGACGGCCAGCAGTAGCGCGTGAAACATCAGCGCGAAGGTGTAGATTTCCGCGACGACGAAGTGAATCCACAGGCTACGGGTGAGCGCGAAGACCAGCACGATCAGCGCGGCCAGCCAGTCGCGCCCGCCGTTGAGGTGCCGCGCTAGCCAGTACAGCACAGCCAGCATCAGCGCCCCCCACAGCCACGAGACGATCACCGGCGCGATCAATGGCGCGATGCCGAACGCGGTGAAGATGCCGGTCAGGATGTTGCCGGTCATCACGTAAAGCGGGTAGCCGGTGGCGTGTGGCGTGCCCCAGTTGTTGAGTACGATCTGCATTTCGCCCACGTCGATCATCAGGTAATGGCTTGATCCGTTGGGGATGGTCTGTACGGTGGGGGCGAATATTGCCGTCGCTATGATAAGAATGATGAAGTAAGGTGTCCAGTTTTTCATAGCGGGAAGATTAGCACAGCGTCCGGTTTTGTACAATGTACGGGATACGCCCTTTGTGCGGGCGGCGCATAACCCGTGTTTTGGACAATGGTACATCGTGCGGTATGTGGGCTACAATGGGCGGGTTTATGTCGGATCATTCTAACGAGCAATGGAGGCTCTTAAACATGGCGAAAATCACATTTCCTGATGGGTTCGTGTGGGGTGCGGCGACGGCATCCTATCAGATCGAAGGCGCGGCGACGGCTGACGGGCGCGGCGCGTCCATCTGGGACACGTTCAGCGCGACGCCGGGCAAGGTGTTAAATGGTGATACCGGCGCGGTGGCGTGCGATCATTACAACCGCTACCCCGACGACATCCGGCTGATGCGCGACCAGATCGGGCTGGATGCTTACCGCTTCTCTATCGCGTGGCCGCGCATCCTGCCGCAGGGTGACGGCGCGGTGAATCCCGCCGGATTGGATTTTTATGATCGGCTGGTCGATGGCTTGCTGGAAGCCGGAATCACGCCGTATGCCACGCTGTTTCACTGGGATTTGCCGCAGGCGTTAGAAGATCGTGGCGGCTGGCCGCATCGCGGCGTGGTCGATGCGTACATCAACTATGCCGACGTGACCACGCGCCGACTGGGGGATCGTGTCAAGCATTGGATGACGTTTAATGAGCCGTGGGTGTTCACATTTCTCGGCTATTGCGCCGGAATCCACGCGCCGGGCAAGACAAGCTGGGCGGATTATCTGGCGGGGATGCACCACTTCTTGCTGGCGCATGGCGGCGCGGTGCCGGTCATCCGGCAGAACAGCGCGGATGCGTCCGTCGGGCTGGTATTGAACCTGAATTGGGCGGACGCGGCCAGCGATAGCGCCGAAGATCAGGCGGCGGTGGCGCGGGCGATGAGCTTCCAGAATAATTGGATTCTCGATCCGTTGTATCGCGGCGAATATCCGGCGGATATGGTCGCGCTGTACGATGAAGCGGGCATCATGCCGGAAATCCGCGACGGTGACATGGCGCGGATTCAGGGCGCACCGGACTTTCTCGGCGTGAACTTCTATACGCGGCTTGTGGTGCGCCATGATGATTCGGTTGAGATATTGCGCTTTAGCGATGTGCCGCAATCCGGCGAGCATACCGAAATGGGCTGGGAGGTCTCGCCGGAGAGCCTGTATCGCCTGCTGATGTGGACGTGGCAGAACTATGCGCCGGAGCATCTCTACATCACCGAAAACGGCGCGGCCTTCGCCGATGAGGTCAGCGCGGATGGTGCGGTACACGACGAGCGCCGCCTGAATTTCTACCGCGAATACCTGACCAACGTCCACCGCGCCATCACTGAAGGCGTACCGATGCGCGGCTATTTCGCGTGGTCGTTGCTGGATAATTTCGAGTGGGCGGAGGGCTACAGCAAGCGCTTCGGCATCACGTATGTGGACTACGAAACGCAACAGCGCATCCTGAAAGATAGCGGCAAATGGTACGCGCAGGTCATCGAGAATAACGGCTTTTAGGGGGCGGTGATGGCCGGTCTGTACTATGAAGAACTGGAAGTCGGCGCGGTGATTCAGCACCGGCTGGGGCGCACGCTGACCGAGACGGATAATGTGCTATTCAGTAGTTTGACGATGAACACCCAGCCGCTACATCTGGATGAGGCGTTCGCGGCGAATACACAGTTCGGTAAGCGGATTGTTAATGGTATCTTTACGCTGGGCGTGGTGGTCGGCATCACGGTCAACGAGTTGACCGCCGGTACCATCGTCGCCAATCTGGGCTATTCGGACATCCGTCACCCACACCCGCTTTTTCATGGCGATACGATCACGGTGGAGACGGTCATCCTGAACAAACGCGAAAGCCGGAGCAATCCAGATCGCGGCGTGGTGGAGATGAAGCACATCGGGCGCAATCAAAGCGGTGATGTGTGCATCGAAGTGACGCGGGCGGCGCTTTTCCTCAAGAAGCCGGACGCGACCTAAGACGCGAAACGGTGGGGCGTGCTTTACCACACGAGATCGCACGCCCCATTTGTGAATTATTTCGCTAATGCTTCCGCTAGTTCCATCATGGCCGGATCAAGCGGGCGGTTCTTACCGGCGATGTCGGCCAGTGGCGTGGTGATGATCTCGCCACCGAAGCCGCCGCGCACGCCGACCAGCACCCCATGATTGCCCGCGTGCAGTTCATCGACAGCCGCCGCGCCCAGTCGCGTGCCCAGAATGCGATCACTGATGAGTGGCAGGCCGCCGCGTTGCACATGGCCGAGTCGCGTGGTGCGTAGGTCAAAGCCGACATGCTTGGTATGCTCGCGGAAATAATTGGATAGCGCGTCGGCGTCGTACTTCGCGCCTTCCGCCACGACGACAATCGCGTGTGTTTTGCCGCGCTGATACGCGCCGAGTAGCGTCTGCTCGACTTGTTCCGGCGTCGTCTCGATTTCCGGCACGCAGATCGCCTCCGCGCCCCCGGCCATACCGGCCATCATCGCCAGATAACCGGAATCGCGTCCCATCACTTCGATCAAGAAAGCGCGTTCGTGCGATGTCGCGGTGATCTTCAGGCGGTCAATCGCCTCTAGCGCGATGTTGAGCGCGGTATCAACGCCGATGGTGATGTCCGAGCCGTACAGGTCGTTATCAATGGTGGAGGCCGCGCCGACTACCGGAAAGCCGAGTTTGTGGAGCGCGTTAGCGCCGGTTTGTGAGCCGTTGCCGCCGATGACGACCAGACCTTCGATGCCGTGCTGGTTGAGGTTGCGTAACGCTTTGCGCTGACCGGCTTCGGTGCGGAATTCCTCACATCGGGCGCTGGATAGGAACGTGCCGCCAGCCTGAATGATGCCGCCGACATCGCGCCGTTGCAGATGGCGGAATTCGCCATCGACCAATCCACGATAACCGCCCAGCACGCCGAATACTTCCAGTCCGTTCTCGATACCTTTGCGCGTCACGGCGCGGATAGCGGCGTTCATGCCGGGCGCGTCGCCGCCACTGGTTAACACAGCGATTTTCTTCATGTCTTTTTCCTTCTCAACTTTCTCGTCTTTGCGTTCTCAATCGGCGGATTGTGGCATGAGCGCTGATGCACCCTTTTACACGGAATCACCCGCCTATGCAGTCTATTTTATCATCATGTGTGTAATCAGTCGGGTGTGACTATGTAACATAGTGTGATGAGTCTATATAAGACGCGCCGCATCGTACCCGCACAAAACGCGATCACCGCATGACAGCCCGCCCACACGATGTTATCATTCTGGTAGATTCTGCTGATAAATAGATGATGGAAAAAATGTGATGAAAACATTCACGCTCATCAACGAAAAAGGCGGCGTTGGCAAGACGACCATCGCCATACACGTCGCGGCGGGACTGGCGATACGCGGCTATCGTGTGGTGCTGGCCGATGCCGACGCGCAAGGACACGCGACGGTTTCGCTAGGATTGAAGAAAGACCCGGGACTGTACGATCTGCTGGTGCGCGGTGCGCCGTTTCAGGAAGTGCTGAAGCCGGTCAATCCGAATCTGTTCGCCAGCAGTAGCCAGCCGTGCAAAGGTCAGCTTTACGTGGTGCCGTCTAATGTGGAGACGCGCAGTATCCCGATTCAGATTTCCGATGCGTTCGCGGTGGCGGATCGTTTCCGTGATTTGCATGATCTGGTCGATGTGGTGGTGTTCGACACGTCGCCCACGCCGTCATTGTTGCACGGCTCGATTTATCTGGCGACGGACTCGATCATCTACCCGACTAAATGCGAGTACCTCAGCTTTGATGGTCTGGTGGAGAGCTTCACGCACCGCGACATGATGCAACAGACGCGCAAGCGCTGGGGGCTGGAAAATATCAACGTGATGGGGATTGTGCCGACGATGTTCCGCGCTAGCACGCTGGTGCATCAAGAAAACCTGAACAAGCTCAAAGCGCGTTATGGTGATCTGGTGTGGCCGGAAGTCTATATGCGGACGGTGTGGGCGGAGGCGTCCACCGTCGGCCAACTGGTGTATCGCTTCGCGCCGGATAGCGGCGCGGCGCGCGATATGTGGGCGATTGTTGACCGCGTAGAGATGGAGATGGGGACATGAACCGTAAAGGTAAATTAGCGGGGGTTGATCCGTTCGGCGCGGATCAACCCGACGAGCAACCGGATCAGGGCGACGACGCCGCCACCTCTGCCGACACGCCGAAGCTGTCCATGTCGGACGCGGACGCGGCGCTATTCGGAGAGCTATCGCGGCGCGAAGGCCAGCGCCAGAACGTGCGCGGCGTGTCGATCTTCAGCATTTATCCGGATGCCAAACAGCCGCGCCGCGCGGTGCCGTCGGATGTGCGGGCGCATTGGTCGGGCGAACCGAAGGACATCGCCGATCTGTTCAATGCGTGGTTGCAACATATCAACGCGGAGCGCAAACGCGCCGGACGCCCGCGCTTTCGTCTGGATGATGTGCTGTGGGCGGAGTCGGTGCAGGCGCAAAATCATGACGAAGAGGACATGAAGCGCGAAGAAGTCGCCGGGCCGGTGGAGCGCGGATTTTTGCAGGTGATTGATCTGGCGATCAGCATCCGGCGCGATGGGCTGGCGAATCCGGTGACGTTGCATCGCGCCGGTGGCAACCAGTACCGGCTGGAGACCGGCGAGCGCCGATGGCTGGCGTATCATGTGCTGTACGGTTATTTCAACGGCGCGGACGGCAAACCGCAGGAGCGCGATAAATGGGAGAATATCCCGTCGTTGATTGTCGAACACTTCAGCGTGTGGCGGCAGGCCAGCGAGAACACCGCCCGCGCTGATCTCAACGCGATTGGGCGAGCGCGGCAATTCGCGCTGTTGCTGATGGATTTGCTACAGCGTAGCGGCGAGACGTTCCGCCCGTTTGAGGCGATGACACGCGGCGGCAGTGATCGCGCTTATTACGCGCAGGTGCTGGGCTATCGCGTGCCATCCGGCAAAAGCGAATTGCTGAGTAACGGCATCGGCGTGACGCATCGCGCCGCGTTCAGCCGGTGTCGCACGTTGCTCGGATTGCCGGATGAGGTGTGGACGATTGGCGATAACATCAGCTTGAGTGAGGATGAGTTATTGCGACTCGCCCGTATCGAACCGGCGTCGGCGGCGATCAAAGAAGCGCGGGAATTGGCGCAAATTGTTGCGAGTCGCAACAATTTTGATTCGCCCAAGCCGACGAAGAAACGCGGCTCAAAGTCCCCTACCCTATTCGATGATTCCGCGCTAAAAACCGGAAAACGGCTGTTTTCCAAGCAAAATGCGCTGATTGCGAAGGAAATTTTAGAGATTCGGGACGGCGTGACCGCCGCGAATCCGGCGACAAAACAGCAATTAAAACAGGCGATTGATGAATTGCGCGGTTGTCTGAATCAGTTGGAAAGCAAATTAGGCGACGGGTAGATCGCGCCTGCCGGAATGTCACAGCGCCGACATGGTGCGATGGATGGGTGCATACGGCGCGGAATGGTGATACACTGATTACGATGAAAACCTGCGAAAGGTAAGATATGTTTTTTCGATAAGGTGGCCTACGCGCGAATTGCTGTAAAAGGGGTTTTGGCCTGCGGGCTGGTCGGCTGGTTATTGCTGATGGTTGTAAGCTGTGCGCCGTCGCAACAATCGCCGATATTGTCCGGTCAGTTGCCGGTCAGTGCGCCCCCCACCGCGCAAGTCGGACACACGATAGAAGTCTCCGTCGGCCCGGTGCCGGAATCCGGCGGAAAATCAATCGGTCTAGTGGTCATCAGTGCCAACGGGCCATTCACCTACAGCGCGGTCTTTGATGAGCATAACATGGCCTACTTCACCATCCCCACCGATGTGACCGGGCAATCCGGCTACATCGCGCTGATACTGGCCGTTGAGGATGCCCGTGCCGAAGCTAGCATTTTGCTGTCTTCGCCGCACCAGCCTATCACCATTTAGATATACCGCAAACCGGCTTTAACCAGAGATGGCGGGCGTAGCGTGCTACCCCCGCTTTTCTTTACTCCCCGCGATGTTATAATCACCGCATAACCGTTGGCGGACAGAAACGAAAAAATCCTATGACACGACAAGCGACACTTTCAGCGATTCGGGCACAGTCAGATGTGCCGGTACTGGTCATCGGCGGCGGCATTAACGGCGTCGGCGTCTTTCGTGATCTGGCTTTGCAGGGCGTCGATGTCCTGCTGGTCGAGATGAACGACTTCATATCGGGCGGGAGCGCGGCGTCGTCGCACATGGTTCACGGCGGCCTGCGCTATCTGGAAAACGGCGAGTTCCGTCTGGTGCGGGAGGCGCTGGCGGAGCGTAACCGCTTGCTACAAAACGCGCCGCATTACGTCAAGCCGCTACCGACGACCATCCCGATCTTCAATTATTCTTCCGGCTTGCTGAACGCGCCGTTGAAGTTTCTCGGCTTGCTGGACGCGCCGAGTCAGCGTGGGGCGCTGGTCATCAAAGCCGGTTTGACGATGTACGACCTGTTCACCGCCCGCCAGCAGACCCTCCCCCGCCACCGCTTGCACTCGCGGGAATCGTCGTTGGCGCGGCGTCCGGCGTTGAACCCTGACATCGTGCATACCGCGCAATATTACGATGCGTGGATGCCGTATCCGGAGCGCATCGGGCTAGAGCTGGTGCTGGATGCGGAAGCCGATCATCCCGGCGCGCGGGCGCTGAATTACGTGCGCGTGGTGGGCGCGACGGCGCAGGCCGTTGAGCTAGAAGACCGGCTGACCGGCGAGCGCGTCACGGTGCGTCCGGAGGTGGTGGTCAACGCCGCCGGGCCGTGGATTGACCACGCCAATGACGCGCTGAATCGCGGTAGCCACTTCATCGGCGGCACCAAAGGCTCGCATATCGTGGTCGATCATCCGGCGCTATTGGCGGCGTGCGCCGGTGATGAACTGTTCTTCGAGAACAGCGACGGGCGCATCACGTTGATCCTGCCGTTCATGGATCGCGTGTTGATCGGCACGACGGACATCCCGATTGACGATCCCGACGACGCGCATTGTACCGAAGCCGAAGTCGATTACATGCTAGAAGCGGTGCGCGTGGTGTTCCCCGATATTCGCGTCGGACGGGAACATATCGTCTTTCGCTATAGCGGTGTGCGTCCGTTACCGGCTAGCACGGCGGCGACGCCCGGCCAGATCAGCCGCGACCACAGCATCCGCACCATAGAGGCTGGCGTGCGTGGCGATTACCCGATCCTGTCGCTGGTGGGCGGCAAGTGGACGACGTTCCGCGCCTTCGCGGAGAAAGTGACGGATGACGTTCTTCATCGGTTGGATGTGGCGCGGCGCGGCCATACAGCGCAGATTCCCATCGGTGGCGGCGCGGATTATCCGGTGCGCGGGCGTGATGGCTGGCTGGCGAAATATCAGGTCGAGACCGGCTACAGTCGCCAACGTCTGGAGACTTTGTTGGAGCGCTACGGCACGCGGGCGCTGGAGGTCGTCGCGTTCTGTGGGATGGAAGATGATGCGCCGTTGGACAGCTTGCCGGACTACACGCGGCGCGAGATCATGTTCATTGCGGCGCATGAGAAGGTGGTGCGGCTGGAAGATATATTGTTGCGACGCACCGCGCTAGCGATGCGCGGCGTGCTGAGTCGCGCTGGTGTTGCGGAGTTGGCGACGTGGACGGGCGCGGCGCTGGGCTGGTCGGAGGATGTCATCGCCGAGCAGACGGCGAATGCGCTGGACGTGCTGGCGTCGCTTTATGGCGTGCAGATGGATTAGGCGATGAGGCGCTGGCACGGGCTGATCGCGTTGTTGCTCGTCGCGTTGACGGCGGGCTTCCTGTACAAGCTGACGTTCACCGATTTGATATTGGGGCGCGGCGATACGTTCGCTTACTTCTATCCGTACTGGGACGCCCGCGACGCGGCACTGCTGGACGGGCGATTGCCGCTATGGTCGCCCGATCTGTTCATGGGCGTGCCGCTTCTCGCCAATAGCCAGATCGGGACGTTTTACCCGCCGAACTGGTTGACGATCCCGCTCGCCGCGCCGGACGCGGTGCGCGTCAGCATTCTATTGCATACGCTGTGGGCGGCGCTGGGTGCGTTCTGGCTGGCGCGGGTGACTCTGCGCGTGCCGGTATTGGCGGCACTGGTGGGCGGCGTGGTTTTCGCGTTCGGCGGATACTTCGGCGCACAGTCGGAGCAGATCAACCAGTTGCAGGGGTTGGCGTGGATGCCGTTCCTGTTCTTGACGCTTCATGTCGCTTACAAGCGTCCGGCGCGTTACCTGCCGCTATTGGGCTTGATGTGGGGATTGCAGTTGTTGACCGGCCACACGCAGACCGCGTTTATATCGGGCGTCGGGCTGGGATTGTATGCGCTGTGTCTGCCCTATTTGCACGATGAAGGCGGTCAGACTATGTTACATAGTGCGCGGGCGCTGATAAAGCCGTTGGCGCTGGTGGCGGTGGCGGCATTCGGCGCGGTGGTGATCGCCCTGCCGCAGTTGGCCCCGACGCAGGAATTGATCGCGGTATCCAATCGCGGCGACGGCCTGAACCGGCAGGAAGCCACCGCGTTCTCGCTCGATCCGGCGATCATCGGGCGCGGCTTGCTCCCCAGCGCCGCCGGTCAGCCGTTCAGCGAATATGTGGCCTATCTCGGCGTGGTCGGTCTGGGGCTGGCGGTGATCGGCGTGATAGCTGGTGCGGGACGGGCGCGGCTAGCGTGGGGGTTAATCGCCGGTGCGGGCTTCTTCCTTGCGCTGGGACGGCACAACCCGCTTTATTACGAATTGCTGGCCGGTGCGCCGGGCTTTAACCTGTTCCGCGTTCCGGCGCGGTGGTTGGCGCTGTTCGCGCTGGGCGGCGCTCTGCTGGCGGCGCTGGGTACCGCCGCATTGATGGCGCGGCGCGTGCGTCCGCTTCCGATATTGGCGATTCACGGCTTTTTGATCGCTGTGCTGGCCGGTGCATCTTTTCTGGCGGAAAGCGGCGCAGAACGCATCACAGAGCCAGCACAGCCCACTTTGCCGACGCTGGCGCTGTGGGCGGGCGCGTTCATCGCGTTTGGCGTGCTGATGTGGTCGGCGCGGGCGCGGGCTATCTCCGCCGTGATCGTGTTCGCCGTCGTCGCGGAGTTGTGGCTGGCTTCCGCGACGTTGCCTTATAACGATCTGGTTGATCCGGCGGTGTACCGTGAGCCGCGCTTCCCGATTCAGCAGTTACGCGCCTTCGCGGAGGAATCCGCCGAACAATCCTCAGCGCCGCAACGCTTCTTGAGCATCAGCCGTCAGGCGTTTGATCTGGGCGATGAGGCGACCTTGCGCGAACGCTGGTCGGCGCGGGGTATGGGGCGCGTGGCGGTGGATCATGCGTTCACCGCCGTGAAGCTGAATGAAGTCGCCGCGCCTAATCTGCCGCTGACGTGGGGCATCCCGACGGTGGACGGCTTCGACGGTGGCGTATTGCCGACGATCTACTATTCGGCGTTCGCGGAATTGCTGACGCCGCCGGACGCGCCGCGCACCACCGACGGACGCTTGCGCGAATATCTGGCGTTGCCGGACTGTCGCGGGGCGTGCATCCCGCCGCGACGCTGGCTTGATCTGAGTGGGGTGCGCTATCTCCTGCTGGATAAGGTGTATGATGTGGTCGAATCCGGCGTTTTCTTCGATACTGCGTTCAGCACGCCGCTAGACGCGGGCGACGCAACGTTCCGCAACTATGACGGATTCGCGGCGGATGAATTGCACCTGTTGTACATCTGTACAAATGAGAACGTATGTTCTTTACCTGCCGCCTATTTCGATGATGTCGCGTTGTCGCCCGCAGAGTCGGCGCGGTCGGTTGAATCATTCCAACTGATGCAATACACCGCATCGGATTTCACCGCGCCGGATGTGGTGCGCCTGAGCGCGGCGGATGGCGGCGTCGTGGTGGTTGCGGTGACGCTGGTCGATGCGCGGACGGGCGACTTCTGGCAGATGACGCCGGACGGTTGGCGGCGCATCTACTCGGCGGAGGTCAAGCTGTACGAAAATCAGACCGCCCTACCCCGCGCCCGCGTGGTCGATGCGGGGTGGTACGTCGCGGATTCGATGTGGGCGGGTACGGCGCGGGCGCTGAACATCATGCGCTCGTCGCGCTACGATCCGGCGGTGCATACCGTGATTCATCAGCCGTACATGGCCGACGCGGAAGACGCCGCGCCGTTCAATATGCGGGCGGTAGGCGGGCGGGCGCAGGTAGTGGCCTACGATGATACGCGGGTGGAAATTGCGGTCAGGGCACGTCAGGAGCGGTCTTATCTGGTCTTGACGGACTCTTTCTATCCCGGATGGTCGGTGACGGTGAACGGCGAATCGGCTGAGGTATTGCGGGCGGATGTCGCGTTTCGGGCGGTGGCGATACCGGCGGGCGATAGCGTCGTGGTGTTCACGTATGACATCGATTATCTGTGGTGGCTGATGTTGATCGCGTGGGGGGTGTTTCCGGCAGTGATTCTCTTTGTTTTCTTCGTTCTTTTTTCTGTAGAAAGAAGAACCAAAAAAGACTTTTGAATCCTCTCAAAAACCCTGCCAAAAGTTTTTGGTGTCACCTTTTTTCAAAAAGGTGACAAAAACCCTTTCAAAAAAGGTGACACCAAATCGTTTATACGGCTGATTACGCCAACTCTAGGGCGCGGGTGCGGTCTTTCTCTAGTAGAAGCGCCTTGAAGTCTGCGCGGGGCAGAGCGCCGAGGTCTTCGTCGGTGCGTAGGCGCACGCTGACCGTGCCGGCCTCGATGTCTTTATCGCCGACGATCAGCATATAGGGGATGTGCAATCCCCGCGCCTCACGGATTTTCTTGTTCATGCGGCCTTTGCCATCATCCACGCCGACGCGCAGACCGGCTTCGCGCAGTTCGGCGGCGATGCTGTGCGCGTATTCGTTGTGCCCATCGGCCACCGGAATCACCATCGCCTGCACCGGCGCGAGCCACGCGGGGAATTTACCGGCGAAATGCTCTATCAGGATGCCGACGAAGCGCTCCACACTGCCGAACAGGGCGCGATGGATCATCACCGGACGATGGCGGGCGTTATCTTCGCCGACGTATTCCAGTTCAAAGCGTTCTGGCAGGTTGTAATCGACCTGTACCGTGCCGAGTTGCCATTCGCGCTTGAGCGCGTCGCGCAGGACGAAATCGAGCTTCGGGCCGTAGAAGGCGGCCTCCCCTTCTTCGACGGTGTGATTCAGGTTCAAGTCCTGACAGGCGGCGAGGATGGCGTCCGTCGCTTTCTGCCATAGATCATCACTGCCCTGATATTTGTCGCCTTCGCCGCGTATGCCGACGCGGGCGCGGAAGTCGGTCATGCCGAGCGTGTCGAATACCGTCTGGAATAGCTTCACCACGCCTTTGAATTCATCGAGCAGTTGATCCGGCGTGACGAAGATGTGGGCGTCGTCCTGCGTGAAGCCGCGCACGCGCACCAACCCGCTAAGCTGGCCGGATTTCTCGTAGCGGTACACCGTGCCGAATTCCGCGAAGCGCACCGGCAGATCGCGGTAGCTCCGCAGGTCATTCTTGTAGATCATGATGTGATGCGGGCAGTTCATCGGCTTGATGAGATATTTCTCCTCATCGACATCAACCGGCGTGTACTGGCTCTCTTTGTAGTACGGGTAATGGCCGGATGTCTTGTATAGCTCCAGATTGCCGATGTGGGGCGAGATGACCGGCTGATAGCCGCTATCAATCTGCAATTGCCGCAACCAGCGTTCCAGCGTATCGCGCAGGATAGCGCCGTTGGGCTTCCACAGCGGCAAGCCTTTGCCGACAAGCGGATCAATGATGAACAGGTCGAGTTGTTCGCCCAGCACGCGATGATCGCGCTTGCGGGCTTCTTCGAGCTGGTGCAGGTAGTCTTTTAACTCGTCGGGCGTCGGCCATGCCGTGCCGTAGATGCGCGTCAGTTGCTCGCGCTTCTCGTCGCCGCGCCAGTACGCACCGGCTACCGGACGATGGCGGATGCTGAAAGCGTTGGCGTTCAGGTTTTTCGTGCTTTCGACGTGCGGGCCGCGACACAGATCGACGAATTTATTCTGCGTGTAGATGGTGAGCGTTTCGGCGGGTTCGGCGATTTGCTCGCCGTTTTCATCGACGCGCCCGTTGACCAGATCATCAATCAATTCCAGCTTATAGGGCTGGTCTTTGAAAAGCTGGCGGGCGTCTTCGGCGCTGATCTCCTGCTGTTCAAAGGCGTGATTGCCGCCGATGATCTTCTTCATGCGCTTCTCGATCCACTTCAGATCGTCGTCTGTGGGGGCTTGCGGCAGATCGAAATCGTAATAGAAGCCGTCTTCGATGGGCGGGCCGATGGCGATTTTCGCGCCCGGAAAGCGCTCTAACACCGCTTCGGCCATCACATGCGCGAGGCTGTGGCGGATGCGGTACAGTTCGCTGTCTTGATAGGATTGTGCGGACATGATTACTCCGTGTGTTGTTTTGCGTCTGATTTTAGGATTGGGCGGGCTTGGCCGCTTCTGCTGGCAATTATGGCGTGTGGCGGGATGATGTTCAACCGCAAAACGAAAACACGCCAAAAACGCTCCGGCATCACAGGATCGTGAATAGATCGTGTGTCCCCGTGTTTTTGCGCGTGTATCGGGCGCTATTTGTTGGGATGATGTGCTGGCGATCTGTAGCGCGAGCTAATCTTCCACGACGAGGACATCCGACAGGACGACAGCCGCGACTTCCTGTGTGGCGCGGGTGCCGCCGTTGCTAGTTGTCGGCTGGCTGTTGGCGGGGTCTTCGGGCGGGTCTGTTACCTGTGTGAAGGCGCTACCGAATAAGCCCATCGCCAGCAGGTTGTCGATGGTGTCTTCGATGGCCTCACGGTTGAGGGACTCGACGACGATGTGGGGCACATCCAGCGTACAAAAACGTGCGGGGATGGTGTCCTCAATGTGCTTGCTGAATTCAAATGTCAGTTCCATCTGGCGCGTGATGTAGCTCGGCGTCACGAAGACGGATGTATAGAGGTTGCCGTCCTCCATTTTGACCAGCACATCGCGGGCGTCGCGGTCGTCGGCGTGTAGCTCGACCCATACGTTGACCGGTATTTGTAGATGGTTCGTCGCGTCTTGATCCGTCATAGTTGTTCGTCCTTAGTTCCGATTATCTTCTGTTTTACATATCAATATGAGCATAATTCAGTTTGAATAGGGTTGTCAAGCAATTGGACAGCGCGGCGATCAGCGGCGCAATTCAGATTACCGGCAATGTATATACATTGCCGGCCGCACGACCGCGCATCAATCGGCCAACCATAGGAAATCATAAGGCGCGAGTGTGAACAGATTCGGTATTTTGAACGCCTCCCCTGTCAACAGATCGCGGGTGGCGGTCGGGATATTCCAGTAGGCGGCCAGCACGTCACGGCGCAGTTTTTGCGGTTGCTCGCTGAAGTTGCACAGGATCATAGCGCGGTGATTGCGGACGAAGCCCAGCACGCTCTCGTTTTGCGTATCGAAGAATAGCGTGCTGTGATCGCTGAAGGCGGGATGGGCGCGGCGGGCGTCGATCAGGTCGCGGATGGCGGTGAATACGCGGCCTTGCGCGGTGGCGGTGTCGTGGCGTCCGGCGGCGCGTTCCCAGTCGAAGCGCGGGCGATGCACCCAGCGGCTATCATCAGCCTTGACCGGATCATCGCGGTAGCTGTAATCGTTGAGCATGGCGATCTCGTCGCCGAGATAGATCAACGGGATGCCGCCCGCCGCGATAATCACGCTATAGAGCAGGATGACGCGCTTGATGGCGTGGTCGATCTGCTCGGCGTCGCCGGATTCTTCCGCCCGTTCCAGTCCGGCCAGCGACGCACACATGCCGCTGATTCGCATATCGCGATTGATCGGATTGTAGTTGAACGGTAGACCACTGGCGAAACTGCCGTCGAAACGTCCGGTGTAGAATTGATTGAGGAATTGGCGATGATCGAAGCCGTTGATGCCTAGCTCGGCGGCGTCCTCATCGGCGAATGACCAGCCGATGTCGTCATGCACGCGCACGTAATTCACCCACGCGGAATCCGGCGGCAATTCATAGCGCTTGGTCATGGAATGGCGCAATAGCCCGACCTGACGGGTCGCCAGCGCTTCCCACAGGAGCGCCATCATCGTCGGGTTGTAGCTGATCGGCGCTTCGTCCCAGTCGATATAACTGGCGACATCATCGGGATGCACGATAGCTTCGGACTTGAATAGCATGGCGGGCGCGGCGATGCGTACCATCGCGTTCAGGCCGCGAATGATGTCGTGTACCTGCGGCAGGTTCTCGCACGGCGTCCCCATCTGTTTCCAGATGAACGCGACGGCATCCAACCGCAACACCTCCACGCCTTGATTCGCTAGAAACAGCATCTCGCCGAGCATGGCGTTGAATACGTCAGGATTGCCGTAGTTCAAATCCCACTGGAAGTTATTGAACGTCGTCCACACCCATTGATCGACTTCGGCGCGGTAGGTGAAACAGCCCGGCGCTTGCTCCGGGAAGATTTCGCGCAGGTTCAGCTCGTACTGGTCGGGGATGGTGCGATCCGGAAACATATAGAAAAAGCGCTTGTAATGCGGATCGCCTTCTAGCGCTTTGCGTGCCCAGATATGCTCGTCGGATGTGTGATTGAACACGAAATCCAGCACGACGCTGATATTCTCGGCGCGTAGCGCGTCGGTCAGCTCGCGCAGGTCGTCCATCGTGCCGAGATCGGGGTGCACCTGCCGGAAGTCGCTGATAGCATAGCCGCCGTCGCTGTTGCCTTCCGGCGTCATGAATAGCGGCATCAGATGCAGGTAGCGGATTTTCAGCGATTTGAAGTAGTCTATTTTATCGTGCAGGCGGCGCAGATCACCGGCGAACAGATCGACGTAGCACACCGCCCCTATCGCGTCCTCGCGCTTGAACCATAGCGGATCGGCTTCGCGTTGTGCATCCAACTGCTTGAGCGCCTCGCGGCGTTCGCCGTGATAACTGGCGGCGGTGTGTAGCAACTGCTCCAGATGGTAGAAGAAATCGAATTGATCGCCGTAGATGCGGTGCAGATGCCACAGCGCACGCGGCAGGTGCATGTGCAGGCGGCGCATGAAGCCTTCGCGGTGCGCGTCGTCTTTCAGCAGTGGCTCAAGGCGCGGCAGAAGGCGCGTGATGGTGAGTTCGGCGGCCTGTTGTGCCCAGTCATTCATGTTGGTTGTGCCCTTTCTATGCGTGACAATTCAATCTTTGATTTCGACGGTGGCGCCGGTTTCGCGGAGCTTCTCCGCCAGTAGCGAAGGATCAGTGTGAAAGGCGCTGGCCGGAATCGTGCCGGTCAGCGTCCAGAATGTGCCGTCGTGCGTCTCATCTTCCACCGTCCCGCCGCTAGCGGTAAAGACCGGCGTCACCGCTTCGCGCTCGTCCATCGGAAAGCGGACGCGGATATTGACCGGCGGCTCTTCGATGCGCGTCTGCCCGCCGAGCGCGTCATCGAACGCGGCTTGCGTGGCGCGGCCGATGGCGTCGGCCATCGCCGGTGTGATGTTGGTCGCCATCGTTGCGAAGTCCTGCCCGCTACCACCGGCGAAGGCGCGGTCTATCATGTCGAAGATGCGGTCAAACACCGTGAAAATCTGGTTCTGTCCTTCGGGGCGGGCGGCCTGTGCTTGCCGGTTGAAATCCAGCAGGCCGAGCGCGACATAGAAGCCGGTTAGCGGGATGCCGTCCACGCCGCGCACGCACGCCCGCGCCACATAGCGATAAATCAGCTTGATGAGCTGGTCGGGCGCGTTTTTCTGCGGCAACATATTCTCGAATAGCACGCCGTCCAGTTCCGGCTCCGGGATCAGTTGAAAGCCGATGGCGATGTCTAGCCCCCCGTCGCCGGAGAAATAGCCCTCCGCGCTGACCTCATCGCGCAGGGTGGCGCGTTTGCCGTAGCCACTGGGCGCGGCGTCGCGGCGGATGGTGCATCCGCCCTTCTTCATGTCGTCCAGAAAATGATTGAACGTGCGCTTGTCGGGGAAATAGAGCACCGTCGGGAAGTCTTTGAGCGATACGACTCCTTGCTGGCTGTATTGCGGGCCGAGTTGTACCAGCGCTTGCTGGCACGGGCGCACGTCCCGCGTCTCGAACAGCGATTCCAGATCGGCATATAGCCCGATGAGGGGCAAGCGGATGGGCGGGTAGGCGGTCATGGGGCGTCCCTTTCCTGTGATATTTTGCGCTGTAACATCCATTTGAGCGTCGCAAATGATGTGCGCGTGAACAATAGCGCGAAGAATGCCGCGCTCAGTAAGCTGTGGGGCGCGTCGAAGTCGAACAGGCCGACGGCTAGCAGGCCGATACTGCCGAACGATACCAGCGCCGACGCCAATAGCATTCGGTTGAGGATGGCTTGCCGTCCGGCTGGTGGCAGATCGGTGATGATCGGGAATGCCCGCCCCGCCAATATCAGCAGGGACGCGCCACCGGTCAACGCGCACAGCGCATAAATCCAAGTCAGTAAATCCATACTTCTCGACGGCCTCCGCACGAACACGTCCGCCTATTATAACCATTATCCGCGCTGATTTGACACGCCAAACGCCGAGCAATCGTCGGTTAAGCGATATACGGCGCATCGTTAGATTGTGGTATCATTTCATCGAATTTACCGTATAGATGCAACTATGTTATATAACCATGTTATAGGCATAACTATGTTATGGAGTTTGAAAACAATGATAAAACCGCTTGTGACGATATTCGCGCTGACGCTAGCCTTCGTCTCTTTTGGTGTGCGGCCAACCCACGCCGCTTTTGATGTTTCGATTTGCTATGATACCGTACCCGGCGAGCCTATCGCCGATGAATGCCTGCGCTTGATGGAAGATTTCCCCGCGCCGCGTGTCCTGCCGATCAACGTGGACGGCGTGACGCTGAATTCTTATAACTTCTGGCGCGTGCAGAATACCGAGCCGCCGGTGTTCAACGCGCCGGGCGGCGATGTCGTGCGGCACATGCCGCCCGGCTTCAACTTCGTGAACGTGGTCAATACCGGCGTGGACGGCTGGGTGCAGACCGAGCGCGGCGAATGGTTGCAGTCGGCTGTGGTCGAATATAACGATCCGTCATTCTTCACCGGTGTGCGCATTCTGGACGGGCTAGACAACGAATTCGCGTGGGTGCTGGGCACGCTGTTCACCTCACCGCGTCCGGGCGCATCACAAGACCGCGAGAATGGCCGCTTGCTGTTCCGCTATGATCGCGTCAATGTGTTTGCGGAGGCTTATGACGATAACGACTGGCGCTGGTACATGATCGGCCCGGATCAGTGGATTGAGCAACGCATGGTGGCGAAGGCGTTCCGCATTGAGCGTCCAGAAGGCGCGGAGGGGCGCTGGGTGGCGATTGACCTATACGAGCAGACGCTGGTCGCCTATGAAGGCGATACGCCGGTCTATGCGACGCTGATCGCTACTGGCGTGCCCGGTTGGGACACCCGCGAAGGCCTGTTCGAGATATGGGCGCGGCTAGAGGTCGATGGCATGTCGGGCGCGACCGGTGCGCCGACTGGCTGGGATTTGCAGAGCGTGCCGTTTGTGATGTACTTCGATCAGGACATCAGCCTGCACGGGACGTACTGGCACGATAACTTCGGCTACCGGCAGAGTCGCGGCTGTGTCAACATGAGCATCAGCGATGCGTCGTATGTGTATCGCTGGTTGCGCGATACCGACTTGCGCGACGAGGACGGCAACATCTTGAACTATGTTTACGTGCATAGCTCCGGCGAATATCGCACCAGTGGCGCGGCCACCAAGTAGCGAGGGGCGACGGTGGATATACACATCCCGATTCTGCTGAATTTGCAATTGCAGGAGATCGCCCGCCAGCAAGAGCGCGAGATCGGCGAGGTCATCATGAGCGCCATCACCGAATACGTCGAGGCGCAGGCGGGCGAGCGTGAATTTCGCGGGCGCGTTCAGCAGACAATCGACGGCCATCGCTGGCTGTTGGATGAGCTGGACAAGCGATGACGCGCTATTTGACGCTGGTCGAACTCATCATCATCAACGAGCAGATCGTCGGAAAGCGGGCGAGCCTGCGCGATGTCGATCTGCTGGAAGCGGCGGCCATCCGCCCGCAGTCGAGCGCGTTCGGCGCGGACGCTTACCCGACGCTGGCGGATAAGGCGGCGGCGCTGTTCCATTCGCTGGCGCGGAATCATGCGTTTGTCGATGGCAACAAGCGGACGGCCACCGTCGCCACGATCCTGTTTCTGGAATTGAACGGGTATACGGTGCGCTGGAATGATGAGGCGGCGCTGGATTTTATCGTCGCCAGCGCCACCGGCGACCATACGCCGGAGCAGATCGCGCTGTGGATCGCTGAGCATGTCAGCGAGGCGCAGGCGACATGAACGCCGACGAGTTCCTGTCGGCGGCGGATGTGTACAGCATCAATGAGGATGTGCTGGGCAAGCGGCCAACCGTCATCAACCGCCATCTGTTGCGGGTGGCGGTGAGCCGCCCTTATACGCGGCTATTCGGACAGGAAGCGTATCCGACGCTGGCCGATAAAGCGGCGGCGCTGTTGCATTCGTTGGCACACGATCACCTATTCGCGGACGGCAATAAGCGCACCGCCCGCCGCGCGGTACAGCGCTTTCTGCATCTGCACGGCGGCACGATCACGTGGACGGATGAGCAAGCGTACACGCTGATTCTGGAGATCGCTAAGGGTGGCTATGACGTGAAAGCCGTCGCCGACAGGCTGGCCGGATTGGTGCGCGTCGGCGACGAGGAATGATGTTTTTGCGGGCGTTGCGTCAAAATGGCGTAGATTTTGTAGGGGCGTAGCACGACGCTACGCCTACCTGAAACACGTGGGGCGCAATCGCAATGTATTGCGCCCCTACACGTCTGTATTTAGTCGCTAGCCGTCAGAAAGCGCTCCGGAGCGGCGACTTCAAAATCCTCGTCGAATTGCGTGTAGGTGAAGCGTGATTCGCTGACCTGATCGAGCAAGATTTCTTCCCCGACGGCGACGAACGACGCATTATAGCTGAATTCCGTCTCGATGCGGCGCAACATCTGTATTTCATCGTCAATGAAGAAGTTGACTGCCAGCCGCGAGCCTTCCATCAGCGCGTCGATTAACTCTGCGTTGGTCAGGCCGAGCGCGGGCGCGTCAACCGTCCGCAACGCGGAATCCAGCACGCCCATTTCCAGCAGTACCGGCACATCGAACACAATCTCGATTCTGCGGCTGGGATATTGGCCGCGTTCGTAGCGGATGGTCTGGGCGCGGCGTTCGCGCACTTCGACGACGGTCTCCTCTGTGATCGGGTAGTCGATGATGCGGCTGAGCGATGTAATCAGCGCTTCGGTGGAGGGGAACGCTTCGTTGAGGAAAGCGGCTTCGTCCACGTCTTCGCCCAATATCACCCATTCATCGCCGGCCACGTTGAGCATCAAGCCTCTGAATTCGCTGGCGCGGGCGTAGATGATGCCGTCAGCACGCGATGGCATGAGCAATTCCAGCCGCAAGCCGCCGCTTCCGATGCCCAGACCGAGATTGATGGTCTGTTCCATGTCGGCGCGCATCTTCTCCACGCCGTCATCGTTGCGGGCGATGTTCATGTCGAGCGCTTGCGAGAAGCGCGTGCGAACCTGTGTATCGCCGGTCTGCAAGCGCTGGTCAACGCTGAGGTTGCCGTCAATGCGAAAAGCGGTCAGCGCCGCCATATCTTCCAGTACGCCGGTGACGACAGCCAGCAATTCGGCAGATGGGTCTTCGGGTTCATCCTGCGCGAAGGTCGGCGTGACCATCAGCAACAGGGCGATTAAAAGCAGAACTAACCTCTTCATATTTTTCGCCTTTTTAGAGTCGATCTGATGTCAATTTGTCGTCATTATAGCAGACGTGTACAACGCATGAAATTGTGACCATTAGCCGGATATTGGCGGCTTCTGACTGTGAATTTATGGCAAACCGTCAAAACGGCGCGACGATGGTCATCGGCTGGTTGAAATCGGCATAGGTGGCCGTCTCCCTGCTGGATTGCGTCATCTGCATCCGTACCCCCATCATCTCGATGTCATAGCGCATGGTGATGTCGGTATCCAGACGGCGCAGGGTGTCGTTCTCGTCCAGCCATGCGGTGATGGTCACGGTGGTGTCCTCATACATATCGCGTATCAGGCGCTCCATCTGGGGCAACATCCCGCCGAACGCGCTTAGCCCGCCCATCTCATCGAAACCGCTCAAATCATCCAGCATGAGCAACTCCGCGAACATCTGGTCTATGTCTGCCAACCCGATCTCATCCAGCACGGCCAGCATGTCCAGATCGAAGCGATAGCCGCGCAACTGAGCGCCGCCCGATGTGATCGGTGATGGGCGGCTGATCGAGCGCACGGTGTTCGCGGTGATCGGGTATTCGGTCAGCCCGTCATACGTGAAGGAATCGACCATTTCCAGCGCTTCGGCGGGCAGTAACGTCGTCATCTGGTCGAAATCAACGAAAACCCATTGTCCCAATGGCGCGTCAATCAATCCGGCTTCGGTTAGTCCGGCCTCTTCATTCATCCGCATATAGATGCCGGTGCCGATCATGACCATCTCGAAGCTGACATCGCCGCGCATGGTGTTGCGGTCTTCGCGGATGTCAAGCGCCATCGTCATCTGCATATCAATGTCGAAACTGCCGCCCGCGTTGCGCTGTGAGCGTCCGGTGCCGCTAATTTGCATATCGCTGGTCATGCTTTCTGATTGTCGGGCGAAAGACACGCGCAAATCCTGCTCGATGTGGCCTTCGAGTTGTGTGGTGAAGCTGTCAAGCTGGTTGAAGCGCTCCAGCGCGTGATTAACGCGGCGGATGTCCACTTGATCGGCGGTGTTGAGGTACGGGCTACAGGCGGAAAGTGCCAGCAAGATCACGAAAGCGATGATCGCGGGGTATTTGTACATGGCGTTTAGCTCCTTTCGTCGGGTGGCGCGTGGCCTTCCGGCGTGTGCTGATGCTTGAGATGGTCGAGAAAGCGTTCCCATTCGTCTTCAAAGTCGCGTTGATGTTCGAGAATATCCGGCTGGTTGGCTTCCAGCGACGGAATATCGGACACGGTGACATCTTCCAGTGATTTCTGCACGAACCACACCATATCGTGCGCCTGTAGGCGGGCGTTGTAGCGATGGCCGAACCACGAGAGCGCGTATAGCGAAGCGATCAACAGCGCGATGAGAGGCGGTGGCCACGGCATCGCCACCAGCAGAGACGCCATGAACGACGGTAGCAGAAGGCTACTGAGCAGGTGGCCGACGGTTATACGGGCGATCAGGTCGAGCCGCGTCAGGTCGCCGAACGGGGCGAATTGCCCGCGTAGGATGGCGGTGGCGTTGGTGCGACGGCGGGCGCGGAATAGTACCTTGCTGGTGGTCATCATGCGGAAGCCGCCCGCCCGCGCTTCGATGAAATAGCGGCGGCCATCAGCGAATAGATTCCGCAGGTGCAGGCGTTGCGTGCTGGGCTGGGCGGCGGTCTTCATGGTCTGCACGGAGGCCGTCGCGGTGGTTTGCAGGAATAGCACCGTCTGCGGATGCACATACCACACCCGCGCCAGCACGTAACGCCGGATACGTCCTGCGATCACGGCTAGTTGATCGGTTCGGCCACGATGACGGTTCGGGTCGCGTAAGCGTCGCTGAAGAAGTCATAGTCATCACAGGTGATGAGCGTCAGCCGTTCGTCGCTGGTCGGGCGCACCGGATCGAGATTATCGGGCGTGACGACTGATTTCTCGGTGACGATATAGCGCCGTTCGGTGTCGCCCTGTTGCAGGATGATGAGTGCGCCGTCCTCTAGTTCGCCGAGATTGGTGAATACGCCGCGCCGCCCGTCGCCCATCTCGACATGGCCGCTGAGTACGATATTGCCCGGCCTGCCGCTAAGCCATGTCGTGCCCTGCAAGTGGCCGACGTTGAGGCCGAGCGAATCCACATCCCAGCTATTGCCGCTGAGATAGACCTGTATGATGGGCGAATTGACCGCGATGGACGGGATGACGATTTGCGCCCCGTCTAGCGGGAACGTGCCCGGCAGTTGTACGGTCTGCGCTGAGGCGAGTTCCGCGTCTGCCGGACTGTCAACGGGGGCGGCTGTCGCCATCACGCCGAGCGCGGGGTCAGCATAGCGCGGCGTGGCAGTGGCGGTGGATGTATCGGTGTCGGGCGTGGTGGTCAGTGCGTCAAATATCAGTAAGCCGACGCCGAAGATGGCGGCGAATAAAGTCAACGCGAACAACCGGCCTATTAAATTTCCGTTGCGTCTTGTCAGCATGATTTGTATGCCTGCTTATTTTGCGTCAGGTTGCCGTCCGCATGGGAGGCGGACGACATCTTTATATTATACACGCTCCGCCGCAGACGCCAATACATTGAACGCGGTGAAAAGCCGTCGGGCGCAACGTATTGCGCCCGATTTTGCGCCTACGCTGAATTGCGCCTACGCTGGTTCATTCGATGGAGCGCGGATCGAGTGCGTCGCGCAGGCCGTCGCCGATGAAATTGATCGCCAGCACGGTCATGACGATCATCGAGCCGGGAAACACCCACAGCCACCAGCGATTGTCAATGTGGCCGCGTGCGCCGTCGATGATGTTGCCCCATGTCGCCGTCGGCGGTTGCACGCCGAAGCCGAGAAAGCTGAGGTAGGCTTCGGTGATGATGGCGGTGCCGACGCCGAGAGTCGCCGCGACCACAATCGGCGCGACCACGTTCGGCAACAGATGGCGGAAGATGATGGCGAAATTACGCACGCCAATCGCCCGCGCCGCGAGGATGTACTCTTGCTCTTTGATCGACAAGACCTGACTCCGCACGATGCGCGACAGCGGCATCCAGCTTGTGAAGCCGATCAATAGCACGATGTAGATGACCGTCCGGCTTAACGTTCGTCCGAACAATTCGACGGTGGCGGTATCTTTGGAGAATACCGCCGACAACACAAGCAGTAAGATCAGCGCGGGGATGGCGAGAAAGACCTCCGTTATTCGACTGAGGATGCCATCCACCCAGCCGCCAAAATAACCGGCTACCAGCCCGATGATCGTGCCGAGCGTGACCGCGATAGTGACCGAAGTCACGCCGATGGCGATGGAGATTTGCCCGCCGTAGATCAGACGGATGAACACATCGCGCCCGCTAATGTCGGTGCCGAGAATCGCGGTTTTCATCTCGCCACTATCGCCGCGCCGGTCTACCGTGATGAGCGTGCCGGGCGGGGCTTCGCGGCCACGCAAGCGCGTCATGTTGCCTTCGGATTCGCGGTAGAACAACGAGCCGAGCGTGATGAACAAGATCACGCCGAGCAATAGAAACGTGCCGAAAACCGCCATGCGATGCCGCAGGTAACGGCGGATCGCGATTTGTATCAAAGAGCGCGGCTTGGGTTCACTTTTCAGCGCCACGATGGGCGCGTTGTTGATCGTATCGACTGCCATTTTCACACTTCCCTATGTATAGCGGACTCGCGGGTCAACCCATGCGTAAACAATATCGGCGATCAACTGCATTGTGACCACCGTCAGCGCGACGAACAGCGTGAAGGCCAACAGGATCGGCGGGTCGAGCTGGTTGAGGCTGTCGATGAACAGCTTGCCCATGCCCGGCCACGAGAAGATGGTCTCCGTGACGACTGCCCCACTGAGGAAAACCGGAATGTCCAGCGCCACCAGCGTGATAAGCGGGAACGAGGCGTTCTTGAACGCATGAAGCATGACCACGCGCCGCCGCTTGAGTCCTTTGGCGTGGGCGGTGCGGATGTAGTCCGAATTCAGCACGTCCAACATGCTGGCGCGGATGAAGCGCGAATAAGCCGCGATCTGAATGGCGGCGAGGCTGACCGTCGGCAGGATCAGTCGCTGGGCAACGTCGCCGAATGTCGCGCCACCGGCACGCCAGTCGGATGTGCCGCCGGTTGGTAGATAGGGCAAGCCCCATTCTCGAAACTTGACGGAGAAGATGAACACGCTCAATAGCGCGATCAAGAAAATCGGCGTCGAGAAGGTGACGAATGAGAGTGTGGTGACGATGTTATCAAATATGGAATAAGGTCGTAGCGAGGCTAACATGCCGATGGCGACGCCGAATACGATGGTCGTCGTCAGCGCGGTTGCGCCGAGTAGCAACGTCCACGGTAAGAAGCGCCGGATGGTCTTGACGACTGGCTCATTGCGTTGCACCGAAACGCCCAGATCGCCGCGCAGGATGCCCTGTCGCCTGCCGAATGTATCCGGCTCGCCGTCGCCGCTTAAATCGCGCTGATACCAGTCATCGCCCAGATACCAGTGGATGAACTGTAGCCAGACCGGATCAGTTAGTCCGGCGGCGCGTCTTTGTCGGGAGAGGTCTTCGGCGCTGGTGCCTGCTTCCAGAATACGTCCGGCGAACGGGTCGCCCGCCTGCCGGATGAGGAAGAAAACGAAGACGCTAATCAAGAATAATAACGGGATCGCCTGCATGACTCGGCGTATGATGTATTGGGTCATAAGCAACGCAACCTATCATCGTCTCGCGGTAACAGAATGAACTAGGCGGGGACACAACGTCCCCGCCCAGCAGTATTGCATACACTACAGAAAGATGGTCAGCTTAACCCGCCGGTTCCCACAGCTCGATCATGGCGAACCAGTTGGAGCTAAGAGCGCCGACGTTGGCCGCCACGCTTTCCGGATTCACAACGGTGTCGTACACCGCGTACCACGTCACGCGGGTGCGCAGGCCGTTCCAGAAGGCGAAGTCGGTGTGAAGGCGTACCGCTTCATGGGTCAACTCTTCACGCTCCGGCCCGGGCAAGGTGTTGGCGAGCAGGCGATCAATTTCATCGTATTCCGGATCGCAGAACTGCCACGGGTTGAAGCCGTCGGGGTTGTCGGTGGTCGGGACACCCTCACAACCGAAGGCGGTTGGGATGCCTACCGGTGTTAGCGGGTTGACGCTGTAAGCGAAGACCGCCAGGTCCCACTCGTAGTTGGTCAGCGTGCCGCCGTCAACGAAGCTGGCGAACAGCGTGGTCGCCGGGATGATCTGCACGTCAACGCCGATACCGATTTCCGCCAGATAGTCCTGAATGAAAATCTGGTAGTTGTTGCGTAGTTCGTCTTGCGTGCTGACGAGGCGCAGGTTGCTTAGTTCAACGCCGTCTTTGGCGCGGACGCCGTCGCCGCCGTCAATCAACGGAGCGCCAGTCTCGACCCAGCCGGCTTCGTCCAGCAGGGCGCGGGCGCCGTCGGGGTTGTACTCGAGGAAGACCAGATCATCCGGCCAGAATTGCGACGGATACCATGCGGGCGGCACCGGGATGCCGGGCGCGACCAGTTCTTCGGCGAGGTTGATGCGGTCAATCGCGTGGGCGATGGCCTGACGTACGCTCACGTCCATCAGCGCGTCGCCGCCGTGATTGTCGCTGTTGCCCAGCTCACCGCTACGGATCCACAGCGCATCAGCGAACACGCTGGGCACGTTGAAGACCTCAACATCGGCGATGCTGGCGTAGTTGTCGAATTGATCGTCGCCCCAGTTGAAGGCAACGTCGATTTCGCCCTGCTGTAGCGCGTTACGCATCTGGGCGCTTTCGGCGATGAACGGCACGACAACGCGATCCCATGCCGGTTCGGGGCCATCCCAGAACGGATTGCGGACGAAGGTCGCCACGCTACCGATGTCCCAGCTTTCCATCGCGTACGGGCCATAGCCGACGGTCTTGAGGCCGTCGAAGTCCGCACCGCCGAGGAAGTAGTCGTTATCTTCCAGCACGCCACCGTCTTCGATCATCGGGCCGAAGATATGGCCGGGGTACTGGCATTCGGCACGCTCGTTAGCGCCTACATAGTCGGGGAACAGACCGTTGTAGGTGATGGTGAACGTGAGGGGGTCTTCAGCGTCGATTTCAAAACTGCTGACGGCCGACGGGTAGGCGGCGCGGTTGACGCTGGCTGACGTGCTGGAGTCGCTACGGATGGTGTGCCACACTTCGCAGTCGGCGGCGGTGATCGGCGTACCGTCAGACCACAGCATCCCTTCGCGCAGGGTGACGGTCACGGCGGTGTCACCGTCTTCGGTGAATACCACGCGCCCGTTTTCTTCGGACGGGATTTCCGTTGCCATAACCGGATAGGCGGTGTTCTCGACATCGAACTCCCACAGGTTACGGACGTAGAAATTCTCTAGCAGGCCGCCATAGGCGAGGTTATTAAGCGGGAACAGATTGGGCGGTTCCTGTGAGAAGCCGATGACCAGCGTGCTTTGCTGGGCACGAACGGCGAGCGCACCGGACAACGAGGTGACGATAATCAGCAGACTGCTGAGTACCGCAAGGCGAATAGCTTTACTCATGTCACTTTCCTCCTGAAATAAGAAGAACTAACTTTCCGACGCATACACACAAAGGGCGCGTACACGCTGTATCCACGCCAACAGATGATGACATGCGCGAACACATGCAGGAATTTAACATATATAACGTTATCCCACAAGTTTTTTATATTGGCGATTATAGGGGAAATTTGACGGTGTAAAATTGTTACAAATGTACACGAAACAGCCGGTATAGGATTTTACCGGCTGTTTTTAGCATATTCTTGCCTGTCGGGTGCGGGTTCAGGTGGTTGTCTCGGCAGATTTTTCGGCGTCGGCAGAGTCTGCTGGCGCGTCGGTATCGTCTGCTGGCGCGTCGTCGGCAGAGTCGGCGCTGTCGTCGGCATCTTCCCAGCTAACGATCCACACGCACGCACCGGCGACCAGTACCGTCGCCACGATCAGCGCCAGCCAGTTACCGGCGGATAAGCCGATGTCGCGTGCTTCGATGACCAGCAGGGCGATCATGCCTGCCGAGAGGATGACCCACGCGCTGAGGCGCGGGTAACTGAGCGCCCATGACAGGGGCGGAAAAGTGCGAATTTGCATAGCGTCCCTCAAATTATGCGGCACATGGACGTTATTCTAGTCGATCATTGCGGACGATCACAGGTTTAGATCGCCGATCATGGCTTAGATCGGCTTCAACACGCGATCATCGCGCAGGCGCTTTTGTAAGACCAGCGTGCCCTCATCCATGAGTTCCTGCACCGCTTCGCGCCATGCCGGAATCTTGATCTGCTCGATGGTGGTCATTTCATAGCCTGCCTGCACGAATACGGCGGCGCGTTCCTGACTGTCCGGTGGCAAGAACACGAAGCTGACTTCGCTTTGCAGTTCACGCGATGCTTCTTCGATGGATTCCGATAGCGCGTAGATCACCGATGATTTCTGCGGCACGTCCTCGACGTATAGCTCGTCGGCGCGGGTGATGAGGTTTTCCACCTGCCAGCCGATGACGCCGACGACGGCATCGCCGTGCTGGGCGATGAGATAGCTCTTCTGCCCGAACGACATGATAACGTCCATGCGCCCGACATCGTTACCGGTCTCTTTACGCATGAAATCGGCGATGATCTCGGCGTGGTTGGGCATCCCGCGCTTGACGTTAATCTCGCTGGTGTCGATGGCGTCGGTGCCCGACGTGACGGCGGGAGTCTGCGGCGCGGGCGGTGTCGTCTGCTGGGCGGGCGCGGGTGTCGCCGGTTCAGGCGGCGTTGCCGGTTTGGATGGCCGTGTGGGTGCGGCGGGTTGCGTGTCGTCCGGCGCGGGTTTGGGCTGAAGCTTAGCTTTGATCTTGTTCCATGCGGCCTGTACCTGTTGCCATGTCTGCTCTACGTTGCCATCGTTGTTGATGATGACATCGGCCGCCGCCCGCTTCTCTTCTTGCGGATTCTGTGACTGGATGCGCCGCTTGGCGTCGTCGGGCGACATCTTGCGTTTTCCGGTCAGGCGGGCATACTGCGATTTCGGGCTGGCGTCCACCACCCAGACCTCATTAACGCTCTTGGCGAGATCGCCCTCCAGTAGCTTGATCGCCTCGATGACGACTACCTTCTGCTTGGCTCGCATGACCAGCGTATCAATCGCGCCACCGATCACCGGATGGGTGATCGCCTCCAGTTTTTCCAATAGCATCGGATTAGAAAAGACCATACTGCCCAGCATGGCGCGGTTGATCGTCTTATCCGGGTTCAAGATGATCTGGCCGAATGTTTCGACAACCGGCTTGTAGGCCGGTGCGCCCGGGGACATCGCCTGATGTGCTAGTCCGTCGGCGTCAATCGTCACCGCGCCGAGATGCTGTAACATTTGACGCACAACGCTCTTACCAACCGCGATGTTCCCCGTGAGGCCGATCACGTACTTATTTCCCCAACGACTCACGGTGCTACCTCCGATGAAAACTCAATCGATGAAATATGAAATGTGCCATAATTACGACAGAGTATAACACAGATTGATTGATTTTGCGTGCAATTAGGCGCATATCGTCCGGTGCATCTAAACGGTGTGTTTCTTGTTTTTGGCATCTGCGGTATGGTGGGATGCCCACCGCGCACACAATTGAAATATAACTGTATTCAAAGGGAAAATTGCCGCTTAGCTTGTGGCGGGTTATACTGTTAGGGGGCACGCGCTATAATGACGGGCGTCACCCCTATCGTTAACGGTTAAAAGCAAACCGTGCCATCTTAATCGGTTTTCGTCATGTTGAGGATCATGCAAATGGCCGTAGACACGCCACATGAAGCGATTGCAAAGGACGCCAAACAGCTCCCGGTGATGAGCGCGGGAAAGCTGATCGGACGGGAGGCTATTCTAGCGAAGGTATACACGCACCTCAAAGCCAATGAAGCGGTACTGCTGTATGGCGCGGCTGGTGCCGGACGTACCGCGCTCGCCGCGACACTCGCCAGCGCTTACGTCCAGCAACCGGCGGGGGTGCTATGGATGAATGTTGATGAGCCGCGTCTGGAGGAATTGCTGGTGCGCGTCGGGCGGGCGTATGGCATCGCGGAGATCGCCAACGCGGACACGCCGCTAGGCATGGTCGGCGCGGTGGAGAACACGCTACGCACGCACAAGCCGTTCATCGTCATTGACGGCACGATTGACGCCGGCGTGCTATCGCGCTTCATCAGCCGGTGCGCTGATGGTCTGCCGTTGTTGATCGTCGCGCCGGAAGCATATAGCGGCCCGTGGGAGACGGTACACGTCCCCTCACTGCAAGACGATCAGGCCGCCGCCCTGTTCAAGCGGGAGGGGCGCGTCGCGGTCAATGAGTACGACGACGACGTGTTCGAGATCGTGCAGACTATCGGCACATCGCCGTTGAGCGTCATCATCGCGGCGCGGGCGATGGTCGCCAGCAAGCAAACGCCGGATACCTTCCTCAAGCTGGTCGGTCAGGTGGCGGCATCCAGTGGCGCGACCGGCGTCACGCTGGCGTTGACGGTCAGCTTCCGCGCTTTGAATAACGCGCTACAGGGTTTGATGCTGATTATGGGGGCGCTGTTCCCCAATGGCGCGACGGGCGAGCTATTGAGCATGGTCAGCGGCGCACAGTCGGCCTCTGTTGAGCAGGCGATGAACATTTTGACGCAGTTGCACATGGTCGAGCGCACCACGCGCTACGGCGGTTATCACTACCGGATGCACCCCGTCGTTTATCAATTCGCGCACCGTTATTTGAGTAACGCCGGTAAGCTGGACGGCTTGCGCCAGAAAGCGCAGACCGCCATCAACGATTACGCCGACAAATACGCCGACGCGCCGCAATACGATAAACTCGCGGCGGAGATGGACACATTTTTAGCGCTGGCGCTGTGGGCGCAAAAGCAAGGGGATCGGCAGACCGCGCTCGATCTGGCCGCCGTGTTGAACGACGCGGGCGACTTCGCGCACGAACGCGGCTACGTCTACGACCTGATGCGGATGCGCGATGTCAGCGCCGGTGGTTCGCCGTTCCCCGCCTATCCCGAAGAGGAGCGCCCCGTCGTGCCGGTGCTGGACGATGACGACGACGCGCCGGACTCCGACGAATACGCCGTCGATGAGGACGCGCTGGAGCCGGTGGAAGATGACGATACCGGCGCTCGCCGTCTGTACAACGTGGTCAGCGTTGATGACGAAGACGACGATGAAGCGTTCGATGATGACTATGCCGACGATGACGACGACCTGCTCGGCATGGACGATGTGGCCGCGCCACCATCTGCGCCGGAGGACGTGATCGCTATGCCGCCGCCGCCACCCGCGCCGGAAGTGTCGCCGGAAGACATGATGAGTGAGCCGCCTCCCCCACCGCCGCCCGCCGCCCCGCAGACAATCGAGACGATGGACGATGTGGCGCTACGCAATGCGCTAGGCGCGGCGCGGCAATCCGGCGACACGGACGAGCAGATCGCGCTGTTAAAAGAGATGTCGGCGCGTCAGGTATCCGCCGGTATGGATAACGAAGCCATCGCCGCGTATACCGAAGTGCTATCGGCGTATGAGTCCATTGACGATCAAGAGGGCATACTGGAAGCGGAAGACATGCTCTCCGCGTTGATGGTCAAGACGGCCAACCCGCAACCGGCCATCATGCACGCGGCGCGGGGCGTGCGTATCGCGCAATCGCTGGCCGACGACATCACGCTGATTCAACTGTATATGACGCTGGGCGATGCGCGGCAATTGCTGGGCGAATCCGGGCAGGCGATACAGGATTATAGCTCGGCGCTGACGTTGACGCGGCGCACCGACGACCAGCAACACGAAGCTATCGTGCTATTCAAACTCGGTTACGCGCAACTGGATGACGGCGACGCCGAAACCGCCATCGACACGCTAGAGCAAGCGCTGGCGTTGTTCAAAGCGCAGGAGAAGCGCGACTATGAAGGGCGCGTGATGGGCGGGCTGGGGAGCGCGTTTAGCGATCTTCAGCGCTGGTCGGAGGCGATGCGCTTCCACACGTCGGCGCTGTACATCGCCCGCGAAGTGGGCGATCAGGAAGAAGAGGCGTTACAGCTCAACAGTCTGGCCTATGCCGCCGTGCAAGCGGGCGAATTGGGCGATGCGGTGTTGCGTTATCGGCAGGCGTTGTATCTGGCGCTGGTGATGGAGGACAAGGACAACATCGTGAGTCTGGTGGTTGATCTGGCGCGTCTGCTGTTACGGAGTAAATCGTATGCCGCCATCGCTGGCATGTTGATCGACGCGGCGACGCAGTACGAACCGAATGACCGCGATCTGGTACAACTACGGGCGGATGTCGAGGCGGCTATCGCCTCCGTGCAGGCGTCCGGCAAGGCGTTGAAGCCGGCCAAAGGCTCGGCGCTGGATTACGCGCAGAACGCCTATCAGATGTTGAGCGATTAGACGATTGAGCGAAGCAGTCAGACGGACGGTTGACTATGGATTTTGAAAACGTGTACATCGTCACGACGGTGCCGGAGGATCATCTGGAAGCGGTGCTGGACGCGATTTCCGGCGCGGGCGGCGGCATCGTCGGGCATTATTCGCATTGTGCGTTCACCAACGCCGGAGTCGGGCGCTTCAAGCCATCGGCGGAAGCTGATCCGCATAGCGGCGAGATCGGCCAGATCAACGCGGAGGACGAATGGCGCATCGAGACGTTTTGCCGCCACGCCATCGCCCGCGATGTGGTCGCCGCGATCCGCACCGCGCATCCCTACGAGGAGCCGGTGGTGTACGTCATGCCGCTACTGGATATTTGATTAAGCGAAAATTTGAGGAGGCGAGCCGCTTATGGCGAACCCATTGAAAGATGAGCGCATCGGCCAGCGTCTGGGCGATTATCGTATCGAGCGCGTGCTGGCGACGGGCGGCATGGCGCGGATTTACGTCGGCAAGGACGACAAACTAGACCGCGAGGCCGCCGTCAAAGTATTGACGCAGGAGATGGTCGAATCGGATTCGGTGCTGGCGCAACGCTTCGAGCGTGAAGCGCGAGCCGTCGCCCGTCTGGATCATCCCAACATCATCCCGATTTATCAATACGGCCAGCAAGATGAGGTGTTCTTTCTGGCGATGAAGCTGGTACGCGGGCGCGATCTCGCCGACGAGATCAAGGCGATTCAGAAAGCGGGCGCGTTTCTGCCGGTACAGCGTATGCTGGCGATTTTGCGGCAGATTGCCGACGCGCTGGATCACGCGCACAGTCACGGCATCATTCACCGTGACGTGAAGCCGTCTAACGTGCTGATCGAAGAATCGACTGACCGCGCCATCCTGACCGACTTCGGGCTGGTGTTGCAACAGACCGAGATTGATAAGACGATGGGCACGGCTTTCGGCACGCCGCGCTATATCTCGCCGGAGCAAGCGCTAGCTAGCGAGAGCGTCGTCCCGCAGAGTGATGTGTATTCGCTGGCGGTGATCGTGTACGAGATCGTCACCGGTCAGCAGGTCTTTAAGGCGGATACCGCCATGCAGATCGCGCTGAGCCACATCAGCGACCCGCCACCGCCACCCACCACCATCAAGGCCGACATCCCGAAAGCGGTGGAATATGAAATCTTGAAGGCGCTGAGCAAAGACCCCGACGCACGTCACGAGCGGGCGTCACAGTTCATCGAAGCGCTGGCAGAGGCTTACGGCATGGCGAAATCGCCCGTCGCCAGTTCAGCGCACAGGCCAGACACCCAGCCATTAGATGATTTGCCCGCCGGTTCGCGCAAGAAATCCAGTCTGCCACTGCTGGCGCTGGTCGGCGTGGTGTTGGCGGTGCTGGTGGCGGCTGTCGCCCTGATGACCGGCGGCGATGATCCCGCCGGACTGGTGCCATCCGGCGCGGGGATCGTCCCCATCGTCGCGCCGGTTGAACTGGGCGCGGCGCAGTCGGCGCAAATCCGCTATAACCGCGAAGCGCTGGCGCTGTACAATCCGGCGGACGTGGCGCTATCGGTGCATCAATTACAGATCACGCGGGGCGGCGTGCTGGGCTTCGACGGCACAGCGCAGGTCAACGCACAACGCCTGCTCCCTGGTGAGTGCGTGGTGGTGCAGACCGCCGAGAGCCGCGTCGCGTTGCCGTCTGAATGGGAATGCGGGCGTGTACGCAATCTGATCTTGCGTTATGGCGATGGTCTGTTCTGGCGCGGCGAGGACGGGGATTTTCGCGTGAATCTGCCGGACGGCGCGACGGTGGATTGTCCGTTGACTGATGCCGATGGTGACGGCGTGACATGCGACATCACATTGCCAGCCATCGACGGCGACGCGGCGTGAATCCGGCTATCCCGTGACGTTTGACATAGGGACGTACAGCAAATGATACTGTTACGATTCCCGTGATTCGGGGTATCTTCGTAGGTATACAGATCAGAAGATACCTTATTCGCAGGGGGTAAGATGGATTTGAAATATAACTCGATCAGCGCTGAACAGGCGGCTGGCCTCATCAAAAGTGGTCAGCGCGTTTTTTTGACCGGTAACTGCTCAACGCCATTACGCTTTCTGGAAGCGCTGGTTGACCGCTACGAGACATTGCAAAATGTCGAGATCGTGCAGTTGTTAGGGCTGGGGCCGGGCAACTATATCACGCCGGAAATGGCAGAACACATCCGCATCAACAGCTTATTCATCGCGCCGAACGTGCGAAAAGCACTCAGCGAAGGTCTGGCCGATTTTACGCCGGTCTTCCTGTCAGAAATTCCGCGCTTATTCCGTGAGGGGCGTCTGGTGCTGGATGTGGCGGTGATTCAAGTCAGCCCGCCGGATGCACGCGGTTATTGCTCGTATGGCGTGGAAGTCGGCGTCACCAAGAGCGCGGCGGAATCGGCGGGGATGGTCATCGCGGAGGTGAACCCCAACATGCCGCGCACGCTGGGCGATAGTTTCATCCATCTCAACCAGATCGACTACGTTGTTGAAGTTGATTACCCGTTGCCGGAAGTGCCCTCACCGCCGCCATCGCCGGAACAGCAACAGATCGCCCGCCATGTGGCCGAACTGGTGCCGGACGGCGCGACGTTACAGCTAGGCATCGGCGGCATCCCGGACGCGGTATTGCGTCAGTTGGGCGATCATAACAATCTCGGCGTGCATACCGAGCTATTCTCCGACGGTGTGATGGACATGATCGAATCCGGCGTTATTACCAACGCGATGAAGAGCATCCATCCGGGCAAGGTGGTGGCCGGTTTCATATTGGGCACGCACGCGCTATATGATTACGTCAACGATAACCCGATCTTCGAGATGCACCCCACCGAATACGTCAATGACCCGTACATCATCGCGCAGAATTACAAGATGGTGTCGATCAATTCGGCGCTAGAGGTGGACATTACCGGTCAGGTGTGCGCGGATAGCATCGGCACGAAGTTCTATTCCGGCGCGGGCGGCCAGCTCGATTTTGTGCGCGGCGCGGTTCGCAGTCAGGGCGGGGTGAGCGTCATCGCGCTACCGAGTACCGCGATGGGCGGCAAGATTAGCCGTATCGCCAAGCAATTGAAGCCGGGCGCGGGCGTGGTGACGACGCGCTACGATGTGCATTACATCGCTACCGAGTACGGCGCGGTTGATCTATGGGGGCGGAGCATCGCGGAGCGTGTACACGGTCTGGTCAGCATCGCACATCCGGATTTCCGCGAAGAATTGCTGGCTTATGCCCGTGAGCAGAATTACATCGGGCGGGTTTTCAAAGGCGCGTTATAGCGGCAGAGGGCACAGCACACGATTGCACGTAAAAAGGGCGTAGCACGCTACGCCCTTATGGTTTTGCTTTGTTGTTGATTTTACTGCGTTTTTTGCCGCTTAGATGTCCAGATATAGCTGGAATTCATACGGGTGCGGGCGCATAGCCACCGGATCGGCTTCTTCTTCGCGCTTGTATTCGATGTAGCTCTTCACGATGTCCTCAGTGAACACACCCCCGGCCAGCAGATACTCGTAGTCGTTCTCCAGCTCGTTGAGGATGGCGTTCAGGCCGCCCTTCGGCACGGTGGGCGTCTCGACGTTGCCTTCGTACAGATCGACATCCACCGCGTCGCCGGGATGGATTTTGTTCTTGATGCCGTCCAGACCGGCCAGCAACAGCGCGGGGAAGGCATAATACGGGTTGGCGGTGGGGTCGGGGAAGCGGGTTTCGATGCGCTTCGCCTTCGGGCTATTGATATAAACCGGGATACGGATGGCCGCAGAACGGTTACGGTTGGAGTACACCAGATTGACAGGCGCTTCGTATCCCGGGACGAGCCGACGATAACTATTGGTGGTGGGGTTGGTGAAAGCCATCAGCGAAGTCGCGTGTTTCAGGATGCCGCCGATGTAGTACAGCGCCATCTCGCTGAGGTTGGCGTATTCATCGCCATAGAACAGCGTGTTGCCATCTTTCCACAGGGATTGATGGACGTGCATACCGGAGCCGTTATCCTCAAATAGCGGCTTGGGCATAAACGTAGCGATCAGGCCGTGACGCGCCGCCACGTTCTTGATGACGTGCTTGTACAGCGTCAGGTAGTCGGCCATTTGCATCAACGGCGCGAACTTGATGTCGATTTCCGCCTGACCGCCGCCGCCGACTTCGTGGTGATGCACTTCTACCGGAATACCGACGCCGAGCAGTGTCTCGGTCATCTCGGCGCGGACATCGTGCGTCTTATCTAGCGGCGGGAGCGGGAAATAACCCTCTTTGATGCGGTTGAGGTAGGCCATTGACGGATCATTCGACGCGCTGTTCCAGAAACCCTCTTTGGAGTCCACGCGGTACATGCTGACGTTGGGGCCGGTTTCGTACTGTACATTGCTGAACATGAAGAATTCAGCTTCCGGGCCGAAGTAAGCGGTGTCGGCGATGCCGCTAGTCTTGAGATAGGCTTCCGCCCGACGCGCCACACCACGCGGGTCGCGGCCATACGGCTCACGGGTGATCGGGTCGTAGACATCGCACATGAAAGCGATGGTCTTACGGGCGAAGAAGGGGTCGATGTGGGCGGTGGATAGATCGGCCATCAAGATCAGGTCGGATTCGTTGATCGCCTGAAAGCCGCGCACGCTCGAGCCGTCAAAACCGAAGCCGTCTTCGAACACGCCTTCGTCCATGATTTCGGTTGGCATACTGAAGTGATGCACCACGCCTTTGAGGTCGATGAAGCGGATGTCGAACTCGCGCACGTCGTTTTCCGTCGCCCATTTCAACAGGGCGGATGCTGATTCCTTCACATTGTCGGGTAGCATATATTTAGCCATTGATGTACTCCATTTAGTCACTTTTACCAATTCAGCAACACACACCATATAATATAAAAAATAGTGCGACACGTTATGCGGAAAAACTGACTAAAATCAGGCGATAAAAAGTAGCAAAAACTGACAAAATCAGGCCGTAAAGCGTCGAATCCGCGCTATATTGTACAAAGCGTAGGGTAATGAATGAGCGCGATTTTTCACCCTATGCTAAACTAACAAAAAGCCTTAATAGCCACCGATTGACGAAAGGAAGCATCATGCGCCGAATTATTCTGCTGGTCTTCTTGATGACGCTCACGTTGAGCTTTAGTACGTGGGTCAGCGCACAGGAACAGGAAGACGGCCAAACCGTACACGTCGTCCAGCGCGGCGAAAATCTGTATCGCATCTCGGTGCGCTACGGAGTCAGCATACAGGCCATCGCACAGGCCAACGGCATCAGCAATGTGAATTTGATCTTTCCCGGCCAGCAATTAGCGATACCAACCGGCGACGCGCCACCGCCACCGCCACCGCCGCCACCGGACGCGCCGCCACAACAGACGACCTATACCGTCGTGCGGGGCGATACGCTGGGCAATATCGCCCGCCGCTTTAATACCAGCGTGGCGGTCATCGCGCAGGCCAACGGCATCGCCAACGTGAACCTGATCTTCGTCGGGCAACGGCTGGTCATCTCCGGTGATGCACCGCCGCCCGGATCAACCCTGCCAGTTCCACCCGCGCCCCAACCGCCGCCAACATCACCGATTGCCGGTGGTTTTGAGCTAGGCGGCCACGTGCAGAGCTTCGCCTACCCCGATCTGATGCGTAATAGCGGCATGACGTGGGTCAAGCGGCAGGTGCGCTGGAATCGCGGGCAAAGTCCAGAGATCGCACGCGGCATCATCGAGCAGGCGCAGGGCGCTGGCTTCAAGATTCTGCTGGGCGTGGTCGGCAATCCGGCGGAACTCGGGCAGAATCGTGCCCAGTACATACAGGAGTTTGCGACGTTTTTGGGTGGCGTGGCCGCGCTCGGCCCGGACGCCATCGAAGTATGGAACGAGCCGAACATTGACCGCGAATGGCCGCAGGGACAGATCAGCGGCGCGAACTATACCGAGATGCTCCGCGCTTCGTATAACGCCATCAAAGCGGCGAACCCGAATGTGCTGGTCATCAGCGCCGCCCCCGCCCCCACTGGCGCGGAAGGCGCGTTCGGCGTGGCGCGGGTGATGAACGATGACCGCTTCGTGCGGGAGATGATGGCGGCGGGCGCGGGTAATGTGCTGGATTGCGTCGGCATTCACTACAACGAAGGCATCCTGCCACCGTCGGCGCGTAGTGGCGATCCACGCGGCAACAGCGGCCACTATTCGCGTTACTATCTGGGGATGATCGACACGTACCGGAGCATCGTCGGCAACAGGCCGCTATGCTTCACCGAACTCGGTTATCTGACCGGTGAGGGCTTCGGGCCGTTGCCGCCGGGCTTCGAGTGGGCGGCCAATATGACGGTGCAGGATCAAGCGGAATATCTGAATAGCGCGGTTCGCATCGCCCGTCAGCGCGGCGATATTCGCATGATTATCGTGTGGAATGTTGATTTCACCAATTACGGCGCGGACCCGATGGCCGGATTCGCCATTGTGCGCCCGGATGGTAGTTGTCCGGCGTGCGCGACGCTCCGCGCCGCGATGCAGTAGGCGCGGGATGTAGAGCGCTGATTGACCGTGTGATGTTTTTCAAAAAAGGGGCGTAGCCTGCTATGCCCCTACGGAATCGCGCCCTGATCCCGCCGCGTCCCGGTGTGCGCTGTGCGCGTTTTTGGTTTATGCTGTATATATGAGACGTTGCCTAGAACGCTTTCCGCCACATTCGCGGGTGGCTAGCGGCGCATCATACGTTGGCGTAGATGCGCTTATGGTGACCTGTTGATTATCTCAGGATGAAAGGAAGCAGTAATGAAACACAAAGCGGTAGGGCTTTTATCTTTGGTTCTGCTGATGTTGTGGTCGATCTTGCCCGTCGCGGCACAGGTCGAGGATGCCACGACTATCAGCTACGGGGACACGGTGCGCGGAACACTCGCCGAGTCCGAAGGCAAGTCTTCCATCTATTACACCTTTTTCGGCGAGGCGGGTGACGCGGTAATCATCACCATGATCGCCGACGATACCAGCACGTTAGACCCGTACCTGTATCTATATGAGGCGGACGGCGAGACGGAACTGATACGCAATGATGACGCGGCGGGCGGAACGCTTGGCTTGAATTCGCAGATTGACCGCTTCGTGTTGCCTGCCACCGATCAATACGTCATCCGCGCCTCACATTGGGGCACGCGGGGGAACGGCGATTTTGCGCTGACGCTGGAATTGGCCCAACCACTGGAGCCGATTGATCCGTCGAGTGATGCGCGGGTGGTCGGCACGCTGAACTATGGCGACTCCGTGCGCGGCGAGATCACCGACGGACAGGACGAGCAACTGTACGCATTTGAAGCGCAGGCGGGCGACACGGTGACGATCACCATGATCGCGGATGACATGAACCAGCTTGACACCTATCTTTATCTGTATGATGCGATTGGCATCGAGCTAGCACGCAATGACGACGCGCTAGACTCCAGCATTGGCCGGTTGAATTCGCAGATCGTCGGTTACGTCATCCCGCAGGATGGCACGTACTTGATCGGCGCGTCGCGCTGGGGCAGTCTGGGCACGGGCGGTTATACGCTCTCGTTGGAGACGGCGGAACATCGCGCTGATGTCACCCCCACCGGCGATTTCGTCCGCTTCGGCTATAACGGCATTGATGTCGAAATCCCGTCGGATTGGGTGACGTTGAATACCGGTGAGAGTGTGTTCTTCGCCACTAGCGCGGCGGCACGCGACATCATGGTGAACAATCAAATAGAACGGATACCGCCTGATGGTGATCTCGGCATGAGCTTCATCGTGCTTTCGCCGATGTTGCAGGCTTCTATCGGTTTGCCGGATTTGCCGCTAGATCAGATGATGCCGGAACTGCTCGAATTGCTGGAATTGAACGCCAGCATTGAGCCGTTCGATGATGGCAACGTTCAGATTATGTTCGCCTTTGTCTTGCCGTCCGATGGCGAACTGCGAAACACGGTGGTGATGCTGACCGAATATCCTGATGGCTTCGTGTTGTGGTCGGCGCGTTACGGCGGGGACGATCCGTTCTCGGATTACAGCGATGTCATCATCGACATCGTATCGACCAAGCAATATCAGGGCGAGTCGGTGTTCGATCTGCCGGTGCTAGCGCCGCCGCTTGAGCCGCCCCCACTGCCGGAAGGCGATACCATCGGCGTTGACGGATTCTCGGTGGGTGTTCCTGAAGGTTGGGCGGCTGATGTCATGTTCGATCTGGGCTATATCGCCAGCAATCAAGCGACGCTGGAACTGGTGCGTGATGAGTTCATGGGCGTGCCAGCAAGCGGGCAGGTGGGCGTTAGCTTCTGGCCGTTATCGTTCGATGTGTTGCAGATGGAAGGTCTGACATCGGATAATCCGGCTGATCTTCTGAACGAGTTCACCGTGCTTTCCGGTTTGACCGGCGTGCAAGATACGTTCGATCTGGTTGATTTTCCGGCGGCGATCTACTTCGCCGATGCCGGTGAGGATGTGCCGGAAAACGCCGTCTTGCTGGCGACTGAATTCCCGAATGGCTTCGTGTTGTGGGCGGTGCAATATGGTCGGGGCGACGCCTTCGACGATTACGCCGACATCGTGGCCGACATCCTGAGCGGTGTGCTGTACGAAGGTGTGCCGCTATACGGTGATAGTGTAGCCGTCGTGATAGAAGAAGAAGAGGAAGAAGCGGCGGGTAGTGGACGCACCGGCTTCGTGCCGCGTCCGCCGGAAACCACTGCGACCACCGACACCGCATTCAGCGATTTTGTGGTGGGTGAATCCGGTATGCAAGCGCCGGTGCCCGATGGTTGGATGGCGGACACGCAGGGCGAAGAGATTCTGCTGGCGACTGACTCCGCGACACTCAGCATCCTGCGCGATGCGGACGGCTTCGGCACGCTGGTTGATGGTGAAGTCGGCGTGACGATATTCGTGATCGACGAAGAGTTCGCCATGTTCATGGATTATGACGTGAATGATCCGGTGCTGACGCTGACCGCGTTCGCCGCCTTGCTGGAATCGGCGGGTGATGTCATGGCCTATGAAGTCAGTGACAGCATCTCCGCCGCGCTGACGATCATCGACGGCGGCTTCGCGCCGCAAGATGCGGCCTTGATCGCGGCTTCGATTGATGGCGTGTTAATCGCGTTCGCGGTGCAGTTCGGCCCGAACGATGACTTCTCCAGCCATGATGCGCTGGTGCGCGACATCATCGGCGCTACCATACCGTAACGCTGGATACCGCGTAGCATCCATAGTAATAACGGGGGGCGTAGCGTGCTACGCCCCTTTTTGATTGTTCAACTATTCACAATTGCCGCGATTCGGCCTATCCTAATCTCCATACAATCGGGTGCAGTCGGCGGGCGCAATGCGTTGCGCTCCCACAAAAACGACGATGCGCCCGTGAAATAACGAATAATCGTCTATAGGGGGACATGATTCATGCAATTGATTACACCGTATGGGGGGCGGCTGGTTGATCTGCGCGTCGCGCCGGATGAACTGGAAGTCGCTAGAACACACGCCGCCACGTTGCCATCTTGCCAACTGAGCGAGCGCCAGATTTGCGATCTCGAATTGCTGGCCGTCGGCGGTTTTTCGCCGCTTGATCGCTTCATGGGTGAAGCCGACTATCGGCGCGTGCTGGATGATATGCGGTTGAGTGACGGCACGCTGTTTCCTATGCCGATTACGCTACCGGTTGAGCCGACGCCCGACATGCAAATCGGCGCGGAGATCGCCCTGCGTGACCGCCGCAATAACCTGCTGGCGATCATGCGGATTGATGAGATGTACGAATGGGATCGGGAGGAGATGGCGCGGAAGGCGTTTGGCACGACGGATGCGGCGCATCCCATCGTGGCGGAGATGGCACGCTGGGGGCGTGTCAACCTGTCTGGCGCGTTGCGCGTGTTGCAGACGCCGCAATACTTCGACTTTCTCGATCTGCGTCGCACCCCCGCCGAGACTCGCGCCTTGCTGGAAGCTAGCGGACGGGCGAACGTGGTCGCCTTCCAGACGCGCAACCCGATGCACCGCGTCCACGAAGAACTGACCAAGCGGGCGGCGTCTGCGGTGGACGGCGTTTTGCTGTTGCATCCGGTGGTCGGCATGACCAAGCCGGGCGATGTGGATCATTACACGCGGGTTCGCACCTACAAGGCGCTGGCCGAAAAATACTACGAACCAGACCGCATCGTGCTGTCGCTGTTGCCGTTGGCGATGCGGATGGGCGGCCCGCGTGAGGCGTTATGGCACGCGATCATCCGCCGCAATTACGGCGCGAATCACTTGATCGTCGGGCGTGACCATGCCGGGCCGGGCAACGACAGTCACGGCCAGCCGATTTATGGGCCGTATGACGCGCAGGAACTTCTGCGCGAACACGAGGCCGAGCTAGGCGTCAAGATGGTGCCGTTTAAGATGCTATCCTATCTGCCGGATGAAGGCCGCTATGAAGAATCCGACAGGCTCAACGGCCAGCGCACGCTGAACATTAGCGGCACGCAGGTTCGAGACGAGTATCTGGCGGCGGGGCGTCTTCTGCCGGACTGGTTCAGCCGTCCGGAGGTGGCGTCGATTCTCGCGGAGGCGCATCCGCCGCGCCATCGTCAGGGCGTGTGCATCTGGTTCACCGGCTTGAGTGGATCGGGCAAATCGACCACCGCCGAATTGCTGATTACGTTGATCTTGGAGTATGGCCGTCAGGTCACGATGCTGGATGGCGATGTCGTCCGCACGCATCTATCGAAAGGGCTGGGATTCAGCAAAGAAGACCGCGACACCAACATTCGCCGCATCGGGTTTGTGGCGGCGGAGGTGGTGCGGCATGGCGGCGTAGCGGTCTGCGCGGCGGTCAGCCCGTATACCGCCACGCGCAACGAGGTGCGCGGCATGATGCGCGATGGCGCGTTCGTTGAGGTGTTCGTCGATACGCCGCTTGAAGTATGCGAGGAGCGCGACATCAAAGGCATGTACGCGAAGGCGCGGCGCGGCGAGATCAAAGGGTTCACCGGCATTGATGATCCGTATGAAGCGCCACCCAATGCGGAGATCGTGCTGGATACCGTGCGCTGTACGCCGCGCCAGAACGCCGAGCGCATCGTTAAGCTGTTGCTGGAACGCGGCCTGTTGATCGAAGCGCGGGCGCTGACCGCGATTACCTAGTGGTGATCTGCAACGGGTGAATCAAAAAGACAGGCCAGCGCTGGCCTGTCTTTTTTCATGCCGAGAGTGGGATTCGAACCCACAAGCCCGAAGGCAGATGTGTTTGAGACATCCGTGTATACCATTCCACCATCTCGGCGTTTTATGTTTTATACGGCATCCAGCACGCGATTTTGGCGGCGGATTGTGGTATGATTATCTGCTGAACATCTTACCCACGCAGGGCATAAATGTCAATGGCCGACGAACAGACGCTGATTCAAAATGCACAGAATGGTGATCTGGAAGCCTTCAACGGGCTGGTACGGAATTATCAGGACGCAGTATACACGCTGACCTATCGCATCATGGGCGAACCCGCCCGCGCCGCCGATGCCGCGCAGGATGCTTTCATCACGGCGTTTCGTCGTCTTGAGACGTACAACGGCGGGAATTTCCGCGCATGGTTGATGCGGATTGCCGCCAATACCTGTTATGACCATCTGCGTTACGAGAAGCGCCGCCCCGCTACCGCGCTGGATGATCTGGTCAGTGAAGATTATGCGGACGGCGCACCGTTGCCCGACCAATCGACGCCGACGCCGGAACAGGCCGCGCAATCCGCCGAATTAAGCCGCGCTATTCAGTCTTGCATCGACGGCCTGCAAGCCGATCAGCGTGTGGCGCTGATTATGAGCGATGTCGAAGACTTCAGCTATCAGGAAATCGCGGAGGCGGTGGGCGTACAACTGGGCACGGTCAAGTCGCGCATCAGCCGCGCCCGCGCCGCCTTGCGCGGTTGTTTGCAAGGTTTTCGGGAACTTCTGCCGTCGGTTTATCGTCTGTAATGTGATGCGATGAGACGCGATGCGCTGTCTCCGCGCCCTGCCAGCCAAGCGATTGATTTAACGTTATGATGCCAGACTTCAGCGAACAGGAATACCAGCAACTATCAGAATATATCGACGGGACGCTACCGGCTTCTGAACGCGCCGCGCTAGAGGCTCGCTTGCGGACGGATGATGCGCTCCGCGCTGAGTTGGACGCCCTGCGCGATACCGTCGCGCTGGTGCGCCGCTTGCCCGCGCTGAAAGCGCCGCGTGATTTCTCGTTGACCCCGGCGATGGTCGGGCGTCCGGCGCAACCGTCGCTGACTCCGCCGCGCCGTGATTCGCGCCGCATCACACAATTTCCGGCGATGGCGCTATTGAGCGCGGCGGCTTCGTTCATTTTCATCGTGCTGGGCGCGGTGTTGTGGCTATCCGATGCGCCGGATACCTCACCCATCATGACGCCGATTCCCGCCGTCGCTTCCATGCCGACCACGCCGCCGGTCACGTTCGACGCGCCGCCCGATGACGTATTCGACGGGATGGCCGAAGAAGCGTTCGCGCCCTTGCCGGATGCTGAAGTCGATGACGCCGACGGGATCGGCGCGATGCGGGCTTTTTCAGCGCCAGCCGACGAAGAAGCCGAGCCGGAACTGCCGGAAGCGGTGATGCAGGCTGATATGGCGGACGCGATGGCGGCTGATGACGTTGAGCAGGCGGCAGAGGCCATCATAGAGCAGATGGACGGCATAGAGGCGTTAACCATCGAGCCGGAAGCCGCCCCACCCGCGCCGGAGCAGGCCGAAGCCTCAGCAGACGCGCCCATCGTAGCGGATGATCCGCCGCCGGTCAGCCGTCCCGCCCGCGACATCGCGCCGTTCTTGTTGATCGCGGGGGTGTTGTTCGCTCTGCTGGCATTGCTGGGTGGCGGGTTGACGCGGCGACACCGGCGGTCTTAGCGTGGGGTTGTGCGGTCTGCGCCGTGATGTAGTAAGCTAGTTTCAGCTAGACGATCAAATTTGTAGAGAGACAAACCACTATATGACAACACCGACCCCTGATGTGCTTGTGATTGGCGCCGGTCCCGCCGGAATCGCCAGCGCGTATTTTTTACAACAGGCCGGCATCCGCTATGAAGTGGTCGATAGTGCCGACGAAATCGCGTCTACATGGAACAGCCTATACCCTTCTCTGCGCTTGAATACCACGCGCTTTTTTTCGCATCTGCCGGGCAAACGCTTCCCGTTGCGCTTCGGCCTGTTCCCGACTGCCAAGCAATATCACCGCTATCTGGTCGATTACGTGCGCGAGAACGCGCTGAATGTCCGGCTGGGGGTGCGCGTGCATCGCATCAAGCCGGAGCGCGGCGGCTGGCGCGTGTGGATGGATTCCGGTGATGCGTGGTACGCGGCGGTCATCACCGCTACCGGACGATTCGGCAACCGTTATATGCCGCACATTGACGGCATGGAGTCCTTCTGCGGGCGGATTTTGCACGCGGCGGATTATCTCGGCGCGGAGCCGTTCGCCGGATGCCGTGTGATGGTGGTCGGCAATGGGCCGAGTGGCGTAGACATCGCCACCGAGTTAGGGCGCGATAGCGACGTGGTGCATCCGGTTCTGCTGGCACAGCGCACCGGCGTTATGCTTCGCCCGCGTTACCCGTATGGCCTGCCCAAACATCTCTGGGTGATTATCAGCGAGAGACTGCCGCGCCGCCTCGCCGAGCCGTTGATGGCGCGTATCAACAGCTTGAAGTTCGAGAATCTGGACGCTATCGGCATCAAAGCGCCGCGCACCGAAGAAGAGAGTAGCGCGGCGGGCGGCACACGCGGCCACGAGTTGATCGACGTGGTGAAAAGCGGTCATGTGCGCTGTGTGGATGCGCCGGTGCGCTTCTATCCGCACGATGTCGAATTGCAGGATGGCTCGCGGGTGGCCGTCGATGCGGTCATCATGGGCACCGGCTACGGGCCGGTGATTGACCATTATTTTCATGAACCCGTCCAGCGTGACAATCAGGGCTGGCCGATGCGCGTTGACGGTGACTATCACCGGCAGGATACCGGCAAACGGCAGATTCTCGGCCATGCGGGGCTGTATCTGGTCGGCGTGTTCTACACTGGCAAAGGCGCGATGTATAATTTCAACGTGGAAGCGGCGCAGGCCGTCGCGGAGATTCAGGCGCACCTGAACGCGATTTGAAGAACGATAAGATCACCCCTACCCAAACAAAAAACGTAAGGAGAACCACGCGATGACGCGCAGAACATACGCCCCACTGGAAGCCTACCGGCACAAAATCTTGCCGCTACGCCAGCAGAACGACATCCGTAACGGGTGGTTACAGCAACGATTAGAGACTGTTTTGCCGGAAGTCATGGCGCGGGCTGGTCTGGATATGTGGCTGGTGATCGCCCGCGAATACAACGAAGACCCGGTTATCATGAGCCTGCTACCGCAACCGGCGATGTCGGCGCGGCGGCGGACGATATTAGTCTTTGCGCGGCGGGCGGATGGCGGAATAGACCGGCTGACGATCAGCCGGTACGGGATACCGGGCTTCTACGAAAGCGGCTGGAATCCGGAGCGCGAAGGGCAGTATGAATGTCTGGCGCGGACGATCCGCGAATATGACCCGCAGAGCATCGGCATTAACACGTCGCAGGTGACGGCCTTCGCTGACGGCCTATCGCACACCGAAGCGGAGAACTTGATCGGCGCATTAGGCGCGGAGTATGCCGAACGGCTGGTCAGCGCGGAGGCGGTGGCCGTCGGCTGGTTGGAGCGCCGCATCGCGCCGGAGATGAGCGTTTATCCGTCGATTGTCGAGATCGGCCACGCGATCATCGCCCGCGCTTTCTCCGGTTATGTCATCACGCCGAACATCACCACCACGCACGATGTCATCTGGTGGATGCGCCAGACGATGCACGACATCGGGCTTTCTGCATGGTTTCATCCGACGTGCGAACTGCAAGCGCCCGGCGAGCCGTTCAACGCGCTACAGGATAAAGATAGTATGCGGACGGTGATCCAGCCCGGCGACCTGCTCCATTGCGATATGGGCTTCTACTATCTGGGGCTGGCGACTGACCAGCAACAGCACGCTTACGTGTTGCGGCGCGGCGAGACGGACGCGCCGGAAGGTCTGAAGGCGGTACTCAAACAGGGCAACGCGCTACAGGACATCGTGAACGCGAATTTGACCGTCGGGCGCACCGGAAACGAAGTGCTGAAAGCGTCATTGGCGCAGGGACGCGAAGCGGGCATCGCGCCGCATATCTACTGTCATCCGTTGGGCTATCACGGCCACGCCGCCGGGCCGACAATCGGCCTGTGGGATCAACAGGACGGCGTACCGGGCGCGGGCGATTATCCGGTGTATGATGATACCGCGTATTCCAATGAGTTGAACGTCACCGCGCCGGTTGCCGAATGGGACGATCAGATCGTCCGCATCGCGCTAGAGGAAGACATCCTGCTGACCGGTGGCCGTGTTTACTGGCTGGACGGGCGGCAGGAAGCCTTCCATATCATTTGATGTGCGTGCGGTGCGGGCGGCCTACGGCACGCATCCGCCAAAGCTGATCGTGCTGACGCCATCCGTCACGATGAGACCGTCGATGCTGTAACTGTAGTAAGATGAGTACACCGTCTCCGAGCCGCTTGTGCCCATCTTGGTGTAGCTAGTGCCACTGCCCATATCGCTCACCATAATATCGATGCTACCACCGGCGGCATTGCTCCATGTCACCGTCGCGTAGTCGTAAGGCGATAAGTTGGAACAGTTGACGCTGGCCGTCAGGCCATCTATCGGCGGCCCGGTCTGCGGCGGTGCTTCTCTGGGAATGCTGACGCGATCAGTCGTACAGATCACCGAGCGGCCGCGCAAAGCCTCGACATACCACCCGAAGCTGAATCCCGGGCCGAGCGCCCGCCCGTCAGTGTTGATTGATACGTTGGTGGTTGGCGCGGTGGTATTAGCCGATACGGTGCGGCCATTCTCGTTATTGACCACCGTCACGCGGTAAGCGTCCGCGTTCGGCGCGGCGTCCCAGAAGAAGCGGTTATCGCCGTAGGCTAGCCCCTGCAATGGCGATGTGGCGCGGAAGCCCTCGCATCCGGCACCGGTGGCTGGTGGTTGCGACGGTGGGCGTGTCGCCGGTGGGCGTTCCGGCTGGCGCAGACCGGCGAAGCCGCTACCGGCATCGGGGATGACGAGCCGCGTTCCGGCGGGTATCCGGCTGGGATTTTGCACGCCGTTCACGTCAACGATAGCCTGCATACTGGCGCGGTATTGCATGGCGATGTCGAACAGCGTATCGCCCTGTTGCACGATATGGATCACTTCATCGTCCATATCGCTCATGCCGTTCATGTCATCCATGTCATCCATGCCGTCCATGTCGGTGATGGCGTGCAGGCGACGACCTTCGCCGCGATTGCTGGCTAAGCGCTCGTCAATGCCGTGCGCGACATCGCGCTCATCATCTGAGGCCGGACGCGCTTCGCCGAAGCTGGTGACGGTGCCATCTTCGCCGGTTGCGACATCCACCGATTCCCATTCGTCGATGATGCGCCCATCCGGTAATTCGAGCGTGCCTTCTAGCACGGTGAAAACGGCGGTATTTTCCGCGCTACTGCGTAGCGTGATCGTTGAGCCGATGCGAACGTCCGCGCCGTTGATGTTCAGCGTGACGAACTGATCTTGTGGGCTACGGATGGTGATGGAATCCGGCGCTTCGCGGCAACGCGGCGCGCCGATGCCGGTGGTGAAATAAAACGCCTGCATCGGCGCGTAAGCATCGGGATCAACGACGGCCAAGTTCATGACCTGATCGCCAGCGACGGCGCTTCGCGGCACCCACGCGGTATCGCTAATATCCGTCCCCACCCACATACGCACCCAGTCGCCATCCGGCGCGATGGCGTCCGCAGGCCACGCGCTACCGCTCGGTAAATTCAGCAATGCGGTGGAGTCAATGGACGGGCGCTCGCGGGCGGTGGTGTCCGCCGCTAGCGTGGCGGTAATCGGCGGGCCGGTCTGTTGCGCCTGATCGGGCGGGACGCGGTTCTCGATGCTGGCATCGCCCATGACGATGAATGTCACCGCCTGTCCGGGCGACAGATTGGGGATGTCGGCTTGCAGGTGCATCAACGCGACGCCCCATTGTTGCGTCGCTTCATCGAGCGCGGCGGTGCGTAAACTGCGGAGCGTGACTAAATCGGCACGGTCTGATGGGGCGTCGAATGAGGCTGTCGCGCCGTCGAAAAAGTCGGCTTCGACCAACCGATAGCCATAACAGGCGGTATTGCGCCCCAATTCCTGACAGTTGTCGTCGATGGCGGCCAGCGCTTGCGTCACGACAAGCGGACAATCCGCCTGTGATAACACCGGCGATACGATCATCGCCAGACAAGCCAGCAGGCCAGCATACATTAAACCTAGCTTTTTCATGTCGATCTCTCCCGCAGACATTTTCGGTCTACTGATATTATACGGAATCAGTTTAGCATGGAATACATCTCTGTGCAGAACAGGTTACTGTACAAAGCGGCTAAGATTCCGTTAAAAATTCGTTGCGACGGGGGCGCGTTGGGATACCGTAGGCTGAATCAAAACGCCCGATCTCAAGCGAGATCGGGCGTAATTGCCGCAGGCCGGACTCGAACCGGCGACCCACGCATTTTCAGTGCGTTGCTCTACCAACTGAGCTACCGCGGCGGGTGCGTAGCGTGAGCTGAATTATAGGGCGTTTGGCGGTGTTGTGTCAAGCCCGATAATGCGGCGTGCGACGCGATGCGGCGATGCACCCCGTTCTTTCGATTGCGCCCCCGCGTTAGTTAATCTCCGGCTCTAGCTCGGAGTTCTCTTCGGTGTAGCCGAGCCTGTCGAGCGCTTCGAGTGCGGCTTCGCGGGTTTTGTCGCGCCCGTTGGCGGCCAGCATCAGAAGCGGCTCTATCGCTCGCGGGTCGCCGATCTTGCCGAGTGCCTGCGCCGCCTGTAGCGGCGTCTGGTGGCCGGGCGCGTTCAACGCACGGATAAGCGGATCAACTGCGCGGGGATCGCGCAATTTTCCGAGCATCATGGCGGCGCGTCCCCGCACGATCAAGTCTTCATAATCATTCTGCACGGCCATCATCAGCGCCCGTAGCGCTTGATCGCCGCCTAACATGCCGAGTTTCATCACGGCGGTGCGACGTTTCTCTTTGCTAACATCGCGTAATTCTGCTAAAAGTTGTTTAACGATCATCGGGTCTGGGTCTCCCATGAAGTTAACCTTTCATGCTCATCGGCCGATAATCCCTGATTGTACTTATCATAACATCGGCACATTCCCACAACCATTGAGTCTAATCATAGAGCATTATGCCGAAGAAGCAACCAGCGTTTGACCGGCGGCGGTTAGTTCGCCATGCTCGCGGGTGATAATCAACTGGCCGTCCACGATGCGGCACACACGGTCAGCGCGGGGGACGATCTCAGGGCTGTGTGTCGCCATTATCAGCGTTTTACCAGCATCCCGCGTCAATTCCAAGAGCAGATCGAGAATCACCTGTCCGGTATCTTCGTCCAGATTACCCGTCGGCTCGTCGGCGAGGACGACTAGCGGCTGGTGGATGAGCGCCCGCGCGATTGCGACGCGCTGTTGTTCCCCACCACTCAGTTTATCCGGAAAGCCATCACCGCGATCCCCTAACCCGACACGTTCCAGCATCCGCAAACCGGCGCTTTCCGCCTCTTTGCGTTTAACGCCGCGCAATTCTAGCGGCATGGTGACGTTCTCTAGCACGGTTAGCGTCGGGATCAGGTTGAAGAACTGAAACACGACGCCGATATTGTCACGGCGGAAAAGCGTCTGCCGTGTCTCGTCCAGTGTGGTGATGTCGGTCTGTCCGACAGTGATCTGCGGCGATGTGCCCGCGTCTGGTTTGTCGATGCCGCTGAGCAAGTTGAGCAAGGTGGATTTTCCACTGCCGCTTTTGCCCAGTATCACGAAGAATTCGCCTTCGGTGATGTCGAGATCGACGCCATCCAGCACACGGAGGGGGCGCTCGCCCTCAATAAACGTCTTTGTCAATGAACGTACACGAACGATAGGTTTGGTCATCGGCCACTTTAGCTTTCATCACATACTATTGATTCTATCACAAAGATACGTTTTGTATCGTTGGCGATGGTTTTGTGCGGCATGTATCGCGGACGTAGCACGACGCTACGCCCCTACGGTTACAATCCGCGTCACGGCGCAACGGATTGCGCCTGATGTATTGCGCCGTCAAAATGTCGAAATATATCGCCACTAAAGGACAGTCTATCACCGCCACATAAGATCAACGATATAGCCACCTAAACGGGCGGTAAATAACCTTTGCAGGCCATACAGACCGCCCGCCGCGTTATAATCGGGACAGTTTGAACCGACAACACCAGATTATGAGGAGCAATCATGAAGCCGATGTCATTTGATTTTAACTCGCGGCGTTCGATGGTATTGGGACGGCGCGGCATGGTGGCCGCCAGCAATCCGCTAGCATCACAGGCCGGTCTGCACATCTTACGGCAGGGCGGCAACGCCGCCGACGCCGCCATCGCCTCAGCCGCCGTGATGAACGTCACCGCGCCGGCCTCCACCGGCATCGGTGGCGACTGCTTCGCGCTGTATTACGACGCGGCCACCGGCCAGATCAGCGCGTTAAACGGCAGTGGCCGCGCCCCGTCCGCGCTGAGCATTGAGCATCTGGCGGCGCAAGGCATCACCGACGCGATACCGGAGCGCAGTGTCCACGCGGTCACGGTGCCCGGCGCGGTGCGCGGCTGGGAGGATTTGCTGGCGCGGCACGGCTCAATGGGGCTGGCCGATGTGCTGGCGGACGCCATCCATTACGCCGAAGATGGCTATGCGGTGTCGCCGGTGTTTGGCGCGGCGTGGGGCGCACCGAACACCGCCCGATTTTTAGCGGAAAGCCCGAACACAGAGGATTATCTGCCGGACGGTGCGCCGCCGCGTGTCGGGGAGGTGGTGCGGTTGCGCGGCTTGGCGCGGACTCTGCGGGCGATTGCCGAAGGCGGCGCGGCGGCTTTCTACGAAGGCGAGACCGCCCGCGCCATCGTGGAGACGGTGCAGGCATTGGGCGGCGTGATGTCGCTCGACGATCTGCGGGCGCATACGTCCACATGGGGATCAGCGATCAGCGCGACGTATGGCGACGTGACCGTGCATGAGCATCCGCCCAACGGTCAGGGGTTGGCGGCGCTGATGGCGATGCAAATATTGGACGGCTTCGACATGCGCGAGCGGGCATGGGACGACGCGGAGCGCGTGCATCTGATGGTGGAGGCGATGCGCTTAGCGTTCGCGGATGCGCGGCGCTATATCGCTGATCCGGCGACGATGGATGTCCGCGTCGAAGCGCTACTGGATCGCGCCTACGCTGATTCGCGCCGCCAGTTGATCGACCCGCAACGCGCCGCGCATCCGTCATTCGGCGTGCCGCCGAATTCATCGGATACCATTTATTTGTGCGTGGTGGATGGCGCGGGGAACGCTTGCTCGTTCATCAATAGCCTGTACATGGGATTCGGTAGCGGCATTGTGGCGCGGGGGACGGGCGTCTTCTTGCAGAATCGCGGCGCGAACTTCGAGTTAGCCGCCGACCACCCCAACGGACTCGCGCCGAACAAGCGCCCGTATCACACCATCATCCCCGGCATGGCGACGCGGGACGGCGAATTGTGGGCGGCCTTCGGCGTGATGGGTGGCTTCATGCAACCGCAGGGGCATCTACAGGTCATCAGCGCGATGGTGGATGATGAAATCAATCCGCAGGAAGCGCTAGACCGTCCGCGCTGGTGCTTGAGCGCGGGCACGGCGGGCAGTACATTAGCGATTGAGGACGGCTTCTCGTTCCGCACGATGGCACGGCTGGCGGAGATGGGACACCAGATCGCGCCGGTTAGCGGACGCGGGCGGGCGTTGTTTGGTAGCGGGCAGATCATCCGCCGCGATTCCGCCGGTGTGCTGTACGGCGGGAGCGATCCGCGCAAGGATGGGCTGGTCGCCGCGTTTTGATCGCGTGGGGCGCTGATTCTATCTCTGCAATCGGCGCGGTAACATGCTATGATGGACTTATGGCGCACGAACGGCTGATTAACCGCACAATCGACAACATCATCATACAATCGCGTCTGCAAGATGGCGGGATGTCGATGGTGTATCGGGGCTATGACACACATCGACGGCAGGATGTGGTCGTCAAGATATTGCATGACCGCTACATCAATCATCCCGAAGTGGTGGAACGCTTCCAGCGCGAGATCGAACTGGCGAAGGAGCTACACCACACCCATATTGTGCCGTTCTTCGGCTTTGGCACGGTGGACGGCACGCCGTACATCTCGCTGAAGTATCTACCCGGTGGCACGCTGGATGACGCGATGAAACGCGGCGGCGTGTCGTTGCCGGATACCGCTAAATGGCTGACGCAGATCGCTTCCGCGCTGGATTACGCGCACCGGCGCGGCGTCATTCACCGCGACATTAAGCCGGGCAATGTGCTATTGAACGCCGACGGCGACGCTTCACTGACTGACTTCGGCATTGCGCGGGTGATGGATGCCGCCAAGCTGACGCGCACCGACGTTTCCATGCCGGGCACGGCGCGGTTTATGTCGCCGGAGCAGGCCATCGGCAAACAGATCGACCATCGCAGTGATATTTACTCGCTGGCGGTGCTGACCTATACGCTGTGCGTGGGGACGTATCCGTTCGACGGCGCGAACGATGTCGCTATCATCATGCAACACATCAACGGCCAGCCGCCGCGCCCCAACGGACGCAACCCGCAATTGCCGCGCACGCTGGATAAAGTCATCCTGCGCGGGCTGGCGAAGAATCCGGCCAGCCGCTACGACTCCGCCGGTGAATTCGCCGCCGCGTTCGCCACCGCGCTCGGCATCGAGACGGACAGGCCGCCGACAGATCACAGCCGCCCCGATGTCATCACGCCGACGCCTTACGCGCACGTCCGGCGCTCCCCCGGACGCTGGTTCGCGGGGCTGATTACGCTGGGCATGATGGCCTCCATCGGGGCGATTCTGGCGCTGGGGTTCACCTTATTGACCGGCGGCGGCAGTAGTGACGATCCAGCGGTCATCGTGCGCGAAGTCAGCGCGACGCCATCGTTGACTCCCCTGCCGACGGTCACGCCGTTCTTTACCGTCGCGCCGCCGGAAATCGCGCCACCGATCAGCAATCTGCCGTTCACGCCGACGCCGATCATGGGCGTCGATGCGATCTTCCCCACCGCCGCGCCGGATCAACTCACCGCCACGCCGCGCCCGCAGAGTTCGCCCGCGTCGCCCTCCCCGACGGCCACCGTGCCTTATGATTGGGTGGAGACGACGCGGCTGTATGTGCAGATTGAAACCGGCGTGCGGCCTTTTGTCGGTGGCGACCCCGCCGACTCCACCCAGCTACAGCCCGGCGACATCATCACTATCGGGCGCGGCATCGTGGAAGGTGGGGCGCGGCGCGAATGGTTCAACACGTCAGAGGGGCGCTGGTGGTATGTCATCCCGACGCGGGGCGATGCTGGCTGGTTGCCGCAGTCGGCGCTCGGTGAGGAGCGTCCGGTTGGCGAAGGTACGCCGACGCGCACAGCAACGCCGACGCCCACCACCACCATCACGCCGCCGCCCGATGATGGATAGGCGCGAGCAGACCGACATAGATAAAGCTAGAGGTTCAAATGGACATCAAAACCTGTACCCGTCTTTTGGAGACGGTCATCAATCTGGAATCGTCGCAGAGTGTCGCGCTGTGCTTCGCCGGTGATCCGGCCTTCGCGTATCTACTGGCGCGGAGCGTGGCGCATGTGGACGTGTTCGACCTGCACCATAGCGCCTTGCACACGCTCCAGCGCGTGGTCAAGGGGCGGGCGGGCAATATGCACCTGCATCAAACGCCGTACCCGCCACCGGACGGCGGCTATGATGTCGTCATCATGCTGGCCGACAAAAGCAGAGAACACAGTCGCGGGATATTATGGCGGGCGGCGCAGTCGCTCAAAGATGGCGGCGCGGTCTACATCGTCGGCGAAAGCCAGCGTGCCACCAAGACCCTCATCAGCGACGCCGGTGATCTGCTGGACGGGGCGCAGACGTTGACGTATAAATGGCGGCATCGCGTCGGTGTGGCGTATAAAGACTCCGCGCCGGTTTATCCGTCGTCGTGGGGTGATCCGCCGCCGGATGCGATCCGCCCGGCCATCTACCAGACGCCGCAGGGCGCGGTGACGGTGCAGACACAGCCCGGCGTGTTTAGCTGGGAAGCGCTGGACGCGGGCACGGCGTATCTTCTGCGGACGTTCGATTGGGAGCGCGTGCGCGGCGCAGACGTGCTGGATATGGGTTGCGGCGTGGGGATCATCGGGTTGATGGCGGCGCGACACGGCGCGACGGTGTGCGCGGTTGACGACAATCTGCTGGCGGTGGATTGCGCCCGCGCCACGTTCGACGATCACGGCATCACGGCGGAGGCGCTGGCCGGGGATGTGTACAGCGCGTTAGCGGCGGATCGACGCTTCGATTTCATCCTGTGCAATCCGCCGTTTCATCGCTCGTTTGATGTGCATACCAACGTCGCGCATCGCATCATCAAAGATGCGCCCGCGCATCTGAACGCGGGCGGGCGGTTGGTGCTGGTGGCGAATGCCTTCCTCAAATACGACGAATTGCTCGCCGATTTCGCGGAGGCCAGGACCACCATCGACGAGGCGCAAAAATACAAGATCATCGAGGCGGCGCTTCGTTGATCGAGGCGACGGCTTCCGGCATCGGGGCGGCGCGTTCCGCTTGCGCCTGCCGGACATCGTGCCATGGCGCCCATTCTGCTTCGTGCCAGCGACGCGGTACCAGCCGCATCCACTCGAAATTGACCACGAAGTAGGCCACGAAGAAGCCGCCGACAATGTCAATCGTATAGTGGCTGTGGCTGGCGATCAACGAGAAGGCCGCCGTGCCCGCCAGCACGAAAAGTACCCAGCGATGCGCGTAACCGCGAAAGAAAAACGCCTGCATGAAGGCGCTGGCGGTGTGGCCGCTAAAGTACATGCCGTGATAGAACGTCTGTGCGATGAAATGCGATTCGTGGAAGTTATCCGCCGGTGCTTGAATCTGTGCCAGTGGCGTCAGGTTGATGACGAAGGCGCGGATGGTGTACATCACCGCCAGCAGGAATAACAACTTCGGCAGGCGGTGCATGGCCTGTTGCCAGAAGCCGAAATACAGGATCGTCACCGCGAATAGTCCGGTTGTCGCTAGATCGCCGATGAAGATGAACGCTTCGGTTTCCGGTATCAGGTCGAGCAGGAGATCATCGGGGCGCACCGGATCAGGATAGCGGGCGTTGAGAAACTGAATGTTGAGATAGATAATGAGCATTGTCAGTACCCATATCGGGCCGACCCATAGCATCTGTTTGATGAAGTGGCGGTCACCAATCGCCCGCCAGAGCGCTTCAAGCCGTATTTGAAAAGCGTAAACCACGACTCTCATTCCCCTTTTGCTTTTTAGCCAGCACATATTGTACAGTGTTTATGCGCTTTCGCGCCACGCTCAGACAATGGTACAATTAACGTAGATCATGCGGTGTATCTTGTAAAGTTGAGAGACAATGGAAGAAATCCGAAAATGTAAAGACTGCGGGCAGGTTAATCAACCTGACGCGCAAATTTGCGTGATATGCGGCGCTTTGCTGGCGGATACCACCCAGCAGACTTCAACCAAATCATTGGAAGATGCCGATTATGAAGAAGGGCGGGCGAAGTGGGGGTCGGCGCGGTTTAATGCGCGTACTCTGTTGATGCTGGGTGTGGATTCTAACCCGACGACGTTTCAGTTTGTGGCGGAAGACATCGACGAACTCATCATCGGGCGCGAAGACTCGCGTACCGGTAACACCCCCGCGATCAATTTAACCCAATACGGCGCGTTGGAAAAAGGCGTCTCCCGCGATCATGCCCGCATCGTGCGGCGTGATGGCTCGTTGCAACTGGTGGATAACGATAGTCGTAACGGGACATACCTCAACGGCCAGCGCCTTGTGCCCAATCAGCCGCGCATCCTGCGCGATGGTGACGACTTACGGCTGGGCAAGCTGGTCATGCGGATCACCTATCAAGAGGATACCAACACAGACTCATGACCGACGGCCAAACCCGCACGGACCGCACCAACGAGCAATGGCTGGCTGACCTCCGCGCTGATGGCGAGACGCAGGCTAACGCCATCGAAGACTTACAGCGCCATGTGCGGCGCAGTATTCTGTATTATTTGAGTCAGGATCGTAGTGATTTGCGCTCGCTGGCGTACCGTGAAATCGAGCGTATGGCGGATGATCTGGCACAGGATGCCACCTTGCGCGTGATCGCTAGCAAGGATATGTTTCGCGGCGAGAGCAAGTTCACCACATGGGCGAGCCGCATCGCGGTTCGGCTGGCGATCAGCGATCTGCGTCGCGCCCGCCACAAAGATTTTAGTCTGGAAAACATCACCGCCGACGGCGAACTGTTCCCCACCAACACTGATCTTAGCTCCGGCTTGAATGATAACCCGCCCGGCCCGGAAACCAGCACCGAACGGCGCGACGTACTGCACCGCATCGACGCCGCCATGCGCGAAGCGCTGACCGAGCGCCAGTATCAGGTGATTCAGGCGGTGGCGTTGCGTGGCGTGCCGATGGATGTCGTCGCGGAGCAGATGGACACCAACCGTAACGCGCTGTACAAGCTGATGCACGATGCCCGCCGCAAGCTCCGCGCTCATCTGGAAGAACAGGGGCTTTCGATGGATTACATGATGGAACTGTTCGGACGTTAACGCTTTTTATACGTTTTTCAGACTTTTTTCGGAAAAGCTTCAGACCATTTTTGTCAGCGCTGTGTTAAGATAGTTTCAGGTAGCCGGGTGACATCAAAGATACACCGTCGCCACATCCTAACCGAATTCATTCGCTGTGGTTTTTCGACGCACTCATTGTAGCTTAACACAACATCAACTATAACCAGCGACCACAGTTGGCGAAATCATAAGGCACAACGAAGCCGACATTGACCTACGTACTCATGCAATATGAACGATCACCATGCCTTCACATTGATGCCGCATTGTAGCTGTCATTCGTACCATTACATCGCACATCGCTGACGCGCACCGCAGATGGCCGATCACCCGGCTTTGCATCGCCATCATACATCATGAACAACGTGGACAGAGACCCGACAATCGTCGGGTTTTTGTTTTGTGTTGATCTAACCGCCGACTTTGTGGCCGGTCTGGTCGCTATTCTGCCAGCGATTCAGATATTGCTCCGCCACCCAGAAGAACACGAACAACACCAGCCCCACCAAACACAGCATCAACACGCCGACGTACATCGTCGGATACACGAATGTTTGATCGGCGGCTTTGATGTAGTAGCCGAGTCCGGTGCGTCCGGCGATGGTTTCCGCGATGAATAAGACCGCGATAGCCGTGCCGGTGCTGATCTTCAATGCGGTGAAAACCGCCGGAATGCTGATCGGGAGATACACATAACGCAGGAAATGCCAGCGCCCCGCGCCGAGCGAACTGAGCGACTCCAGCGTTTCGGTGGGTACCTGTCCGGTGGCGTCATGCACGATGACGAATACCTGAAAGAAGATGACCAGCGTAATGAGGAAAACGCGGGCGTTATCGCCCAGCCCTAGAAACAGGATAATCAACGGCAGAAAAACCACTTTCGGCGCGGGGAACAGGAAGTACAGCAGAGGCGTCAAGATCGCGTTGAGCGCTTTGACCTGTACCAGCAGGAGCGCCAACGGCACGGCCAGCCCGACGCCGATCCCGACGCTGAGGACGACGCGCCGCGTGCTGATGAACGTCTGGTTCAGCAGGTGGTTGGGCGGTAGGTTGTGGATGTCTTCGAATTGCAATTCTTCCCAGAAGCGCTCCATCACGACGCCGGGCGTCGGCAGAAATGCGGAATCGGCGTTGACCGCCGCCACATGCCACAGCGCGGCCAGAATCAGCAGATCAACCAGCAGGATGAGCAACGCGCCAGCGCGTATATTCAGCCAGCCGAAGAAGCGGTCATGCGGGGGTGCGGGGGCGTTCGGTGACATGGCGCTAACCTTATAGGCCGAGTTCGGCGCGAATTTCCGCGCAGAATGCTTGAAAATCGGGATCGGTGCGGTGTGGCGGCTTATCGGCGCTGAACGGGCTACACAGCACGCGGGACGCTCGTAATGTGCCCTCCTCCGGAAAGATGAGCACGTTTTGCGTCAGCAAGGCGGCCTCTTCGACGCTGTGCGTCACCAGCACCATCGTGCTATTCAGTTCGGCGGTGATCTCGCGCAGGGTCTTTTGTAGCCGTTCCCGCGTCAACTCATCGACGGCGCTCAGCGGCTCATCGAGCAGGAGGACTTCGGTTTGCAAGGCCAGCACCCGCGCCAGCGCCACGCGCTGACGTTGCCCGCCGGATAGTTGCGCCGGATATTTACCGGCGATGTGGCTGATCTGCATTCGCTCCATCCACTCGGCGCGGATGCGGTGACGTTCCTTTTTAAGTACGCGGCGGATTTTCAGGCCGAGTTGCACGTTGCGCTCGGCGGTCAGCCACGGGAGCAGGCCATACGCTTGAAGCATCAGGCCGATAGCGGGGTTCGGCTTGGTGACAGCCTGCCCTTTGAATGTGATGCGGCCAGCCTGCGGGCGGCGCAAACCGGCCAGCAGATACAGCAGAGTGGTCTTGCCGCTTCCGGATGGCCCCAGCACGCTCCACGTCTCGCCGCGCGCGATATGCCACGTGAAGTTATCCAGCAGGGGCGTGCGGGCATAACCGAATGTGACGCCCTCCAGCGATAGGATGGGCGTCTGTTGTCGATTGCCCGCCGAATGGCGGGCAGATGTTTGTTGCGTGATCGTCATGGGTGGTCTTTGCGTGTTTTATTCGTCCGTTCCAGCCGGAAGCAGTACGCCGTCGATGACGTGAATGATGCCGTTGCTGGCGTCGATGTCGGCCAGCGTCACCGTGATTTCGCCATTGAGCACGACGACGCCATCGACCACTTCAAACGCGATGTCCGCGCCTGCTAACGTGGTCAGCGCCCCGCTTCCCGCCGCGATGATGTCGGCGGCGCTCACCTGTCCGGCGATCACATGATATAGCAAAATCTCGGCCAGCGCATCGTCGGAATCGACCAGCGCGGCGAGGTCTACGCCGTCGAAGGCCGAATCAGTCGGCGCGAACACGGTGGATTGCGTCGCGGTGGAGGCTAGCGCATCGACCAGCCCGACGGAAACCAGCGCATTGACCAGCGTCTCGAAGTTGCCCTCGGCGACGGCGATCTCAGCAATAGTGGGTAGCGGCAGGAATTCGCCATTAACCAGCGCTTCGTAACTCAGCGCTTCGGCCAGCAAGCCACGCTCGACCATCCAATCGACCACCAGCGCCACCTGTTCCGGCGTCGGCACTTGCGCCGTCGGGAAGGCGGGCACCGGATAGGTTGGCCGTAGCGGTTCAGGGATGATGAGGTTGGCGTTCATCACATCGCGGAACGCTTCGCCGTCGGCGTTGATGGCGTTCACGGCGCTCTCGTACGCGCTCAAGAACGCGGTGATGGCTTCCGGCTGTTCGGCGATGATGTCACCGGTGAAAGCGAGTACGGTGGGCACGAAGTCCAGTTCGCTATCGCTGGCGATGACCGTCCCGCCCTGTAATGCGGTGGCGAGTGTGGTCAGCGGCTCCGGCAGGGTGGCGGCTTGTAGCTCGCCGGTGCCGAGTAGTTGCAGGCGGCGCGGGATTTCCGGCACTTCCTCATAGACGACATCATCAGCGCTCAATCCGGCGGAGGCCAGCATCGCCGTCGTCAGGTATTCAATGATGGTATTCTCGGCGATGGCGATTTCCGCGCCGACCAGATCATCAATGGATTCGATGCCGCTATCCGCGCCGGCCACGATGGAGAAATAAGCGCCGCGTATCGGCTCGTGGCGCACCGCGATCAAATCGCGTCCGCTACCGGCGATCAACGCCTGCACCGCCATATCGGTATTCAGGCCGTCAATCTCACCGGCGGTAATGGCGATTTGCTGTTCGCGGGCGCTGTTGAAGTTGATTAACTCCACGCTGACGCCAGCTTCTTCATAGAAGCCTTCGGCCTGTGCGACGTAAAGCGGCAGGGTGTTCAACACCGGCAGAACGCCGATGCGTAAGACGGGCAGATCATCTTCGTCCTGCGCCTGTAACATCTGCGCGGAGAGGATGACGCTCAGGGCAATCAATAGTGCGATGGTCAATGTTTTGCGAATCATGCTACGATCCTTTTGTGCGATTTAGAACAAACTAAACTTCAAAAATCATGGTATCACACACGATTAAAGTCAATACCGCCCTGACATTAAAGCTAGATAAGTGAATATTTGAGCAAAGTTGGCGTTCGTCAGATAAACGATATATTCTCGTTACACCGCCGCTAATCCCCCCGTCCTTTATAAAAAAGCTTTTATATTGAGTTTGATTAAATCGTAAATACGCTACACTTGATCGTAGAGTTACTGTACGGAAATCATGGATAGACCTTACAGGAGGTTGTGATCGACCATAGTAGTGACTATTTCGTGTACGTGTGATCTGTAATCACGGGGGAAGAACCGCGTTGTGGTTCCGCCCAAATTGCGAGCCGCACCGGTTTCGTAAATCATGTTGGAAGCTTTCTGGAGATAATTGATGAACAACAACTTGAAGACTAACCAGATATTGGCGATTGTCGTATTCGTCGCCGTCTTGCTGGTTGGCGCAGTTGTCATCCTAACGAGTGGTACGGGTGAACCCGCCGCCGAGCCGACAGAAGTCGCCGTTATTGCGACTGAAATCGTGCCGACGCCGGTACCCACCGCCGCCCGTCGTGGATTAGACGACGCCGACGAAGCAGAAGACGCGGACGATAAAGACGATCCGCCGCCACCACAGGAGGAAGAGCAACCGCCTCCACCGGCACCAACGGATCCGCCGCCTCCGCCGACTGATCCGCCACCACCACCAACCGATCCGCCGCCTCCGCCGACTGATCCGCCACCACCAACCGATGAGCCGGTAGTGGAAGAGCCGACGGACGAGCCAACCGAAGAGCCGACTGAAGAAGAAGCGCCAGCCGCTATGCAACAGCAGGTAGAGGTTGACCCGCTCATCACTTCAGTTTCATTTGATGCCTCCGGCGGTCCGTCCGGTGTTTATACGTTTAACGGTTCGGCGACTGTTGAACCGTCCGATCTGGAACTCACCTATTCATGGGACTTCGGCGACGGCAATACCGCAAGCGGTGCAAACGTCGAACACACCTATGCGTATCCGGGCGATGATCCGATAACGTATACCGTGACGCTGACCGTCAGCGCCGACGGTGCGGAAGATGTGTCGGTCAGTGATAACCTGACGATCACCGAATCCGCGTGGCCGGGACTGACTAACGCTTCATTCGAGGTCGTCTCGATTGAAGATGATGTCGTGACATTCCGCGATACCAGCAGTAACGATGTCGGTTACACTGTGAGCTGGGACTTTGGCGACGGCAACACCGCCGGCGACCAGTCGGAAGTGTCGCACACCTACCCCGAGGGCGAAGGGACGTATACCGTCACCTTGACGCTGACCGACGAATTCGGGCGCACGTTGCAGACCGCCGGTTCGGTGACTATCGAAGTCGTCGAGGTGATCTCCGCTTCGTGTTCGCCGAATATCGAGTTTGTGTCGCCAGAAGGCGAAGTTCCGTTGACGGTACGCTTCTTCATTGAATCGTCCGAGAACGTCGAGAGCTTTAGCTGGGACTTCGGCGGCGGCGATGTCGTCGTCAGCGATGACTTCACCCGCGACTACGAAGAAACCATCACGGTTAACGGTACGTTGACCTGTGCTGTCGTAGAAGGCGCGGAGTCGATTGATCCGTTACCGTTTGAAGTGACGGTGGAAATCTCCGAAGAGCAGGAAACATTCCTGTTGCCGGACTTCACCGTATCGCGTGGTAGCGGCGACGCCCCGCTAGAAATCGTCATCACCAATAATTCTTCCAGCACGCTAAGCGGCGAAACGCTCAGCTATGCGTGGCGTGCCGTGTGGCTGGATGGATCGACGGATGATCTGACCAGTTCCGACCAGAACCCGACTTTCGTACTTAACGAAATTGGCCGTTGGGAAATCACGCTGACGCTGACCGGTGATCGCGCCGGTGAAGGTGATCCGCGTACTGCAACCGCCAGCGCGACGGTCACCGTCAACGAGCCGCTACGCGAGTTGATCCCCGACTTCACCGTGACCCGCGTGCAAGAGTGGAGCGACAGCCAACCGTTCATCATCACCGTGCAAGATAACAGTGATACCGATAACGGCGGCCCGATTGATACGTGGTCATGGCGCGTGCTGAATTCCAGTGGCGACGTGCTATTCACGTTTGAAGGGCCAGGCCCGCACACCGCCGAGTTACAAAACGTCGGCACGTACACCGTGGAGATGAACGTCTCCGGTTCCGGTGGTGCGACCAGTGGGCAGGTCATCAAGACCGCGACTGCCGTCACCGGTGGTACCGTGACCGCCAGCTTCAGCGTCGAGAGCATCACCTTCGACGATGAGACCGGCGCGTACACCGTCTGTCTGCGTAACAACAGCCAGAACTACGAAACCGCCACATGGATTTTCTTCGATGGTGGCGAGCCAGTTCAGAATAATGATGCAGTCGTCTGCCACACATACGAAGAGGCAGGCCGCTATAGCGTCACACTGAACACCAGTGGTCAGGGTGCGACGGCGGCGGACTCCCGTTTCGTCAACATCGTTTCCGGCCAGCAACCGCCCATCGCTGATTTCACCGTCTCCGCGACGGAACTCAGCGCCGGTGGCACGATCTCGCTGACGAACACCAGTCAGGGTAACGTGACCGCGTGGGAGTGGGTGTTGTTCCTCCGCGCCAATGGTGAAGATACCGTTGTGGCGACGGATACCGTGAACTACAACACATCGTTCCAGATCGAACAGGCTGGAACCTACATCGTGCGCCTGACCGTCAGCAATGCGGGCGGCAGTAGCGTTAAAGATAGCGCCGTGATTACCGTCACCGCGCCGGAATTCGCATGTGTGATTCAAGGTGCGGATTTCGTCCTGCCGGGCAGTAGCACCAGCTACAGCGCCGGATACGATGGCCTAGCCGGACGTGAGATCGTCAGCCAGCAATGGCAGATAGTCGATGGCGGCGGCAACGTGATCGCCAGTGGCGACGCGGGCGAACTGGGCATCGAGTGGGGTGAAGCCGGACAGTATAGCATCAGCTACAGCGCTGAACTGCAAGACGGCGCTGTGTGTGAGGCTACGTTCTCCGTCACCGTCGCCGCGCCTGATCTGGCGTGTCAGTTAGTCGGTAGCGGTAGCGCCGCCCCCGGTCAGGATGTGACCTACACCCTGAACGTTCCGGCGGACGTACTCAGCGCCTACGGCAACGCGCTCAGCTATAGCTGGCAGTTCTTCGGCAACCCGCAAATTATCGCGGGCGGTCTGGATGAGCAGTCGGTGACGGTTGCGTGGCAGTCCGGCGGTAGCTTCGCCATTCAAGGCTCGATCAGCGCTGACGGCCAGACCGTCACCTGTGACGCGCCGTTCACATCTGTTGAAGTCGGCTTCGATCCGCTACGATGCGAAGCGCCTGACGGCACATTCACCCCGTTGTTGGATGAAACCGTGACGTTCCGCGCCCGCGCTGACCGCGAAATCTTCAATTTGCGTGGTCGTGGCTTCTCGGTGGATTGGGAACTGTTCAACAGTGAAACCGGTCAACTGGTCGGCTCGTCGAGCGATAGCACCAGCTTCGGCTTCACGTTTGACGACGACGACAATCTGAACTACACCATCGTTTACTACGTCGTCGCGTTCGACGATCAAGGTAACGAAGAAGAATGTCAGGTTTCGCATGACATCGCTGTGCGCGGGACGCAGGTCTCCTGTGATACATTCATCGCCGGTTCGAGGACCGCGCCGTTAGCCAACGCGACGTACAACTTCAACTACAACGTGGAAAGCGGCAGTACGCCGGTCACGTTGATCTGGACGTTGGGCGGCGTTGAAATCGGACGCACCTCGTCGAATTCGCTATCGGTTAATTCGTCGGTCTGGTCGGAACAACTGACGACAGGTTTCTATGACCTGAGCGTTGAAGTTGTGGGCGATGACGGTACGCAATACTGTACCGCTACGCGCTCGATTCCGGTTGGGCGTTTGAATGTTGATTTCGAGACGGATGAAGTCCGCGTGCCGCCGGGCGGTCAGGTTTGTGTGACCAACCTCTCGACGACTAACTTCGATGATGTCGAAGAATCGTCGGTTGTCTGGACATGGAACTTCGATCAGGGCGGCGACGGTCAGGGTGTGTCACCCGTGACCAGCGACGTATTCCAGCCGGAAGTCTGCATCACATACGATGAAATCGGCGAATACATCATCCGTCTGGATGGTGAGGTCGGTGCGCATCGTAACCTGCGCGGCCACAAGACGGTCAGCATCACCGTCGCTGATGAAGACGCGATCAGCGTTGACGCCAGCTCGACGGCTGTTCTAGTCGGCGAGACGGTGAACTTCACCGCGACACTGACCAACGTGGACGAAAGCTCGCTGGTTTGGTTCATCAACGGCGTGCAGTTCAACGCACAGGGCACCGCTTCGGTTAGCTGGCAGTTCAGCGAAAGCGTGCAAGAGCCGACCGAGTACACCATACTGGTTCGCGGGCAAGGTTCGTTGATGGAAGTCGAAGCGACAGTCGTCGTGACGGTCTTCCCGGCGGATAGCGCCATCTCTGCCGACTTCTACGCCGAGCCGTATGGGGTCATCAGTGGCGGTCAAATCTGCTTCTATGACCAATCATCCAGCACCGGTTCTGATATTGTGTCGTGGCAATGGGACCTCGCCAACGGCACGATCATCGAATTCACGCCGGATAACTACGAAGGCGTCGTCTGCTCGACATATACGGGCGACGGTCAAGAGTTTGAAGTCAGTCTGACTGTGACCAACGAAATCGGCCTGAGCTTGACGGCGACCAATACCGTCCGCGTGTTCACCGAATTCGAGGAAAGCTCGACGTTCATCACGCAGTTCCCCGAGGGGAATCAAATCTGTGTGTCGTCTGTAACGGCTGAAGGTGTGGTCGTGACGGGCTGGGACTTCGGCGGCGAAGGTCAGTTAGATACACCGGAAGATGCCGATGTGGTCTGCTACACCTACGACCAACCCGGTAGCTATCTCATCCGTATGTTCATCCAGAGTGGCACATCAACCGGCGTCATCGAGCAACGTCGCGCCGTTGGTGGTACGGTCAGCCAGCAGAACCCGTTCGTGGAACTGACGGCTTCCTGCCAGCCGGATGGTAGCATCCTCATCACGTTGCAGAACTCCGGCGGCGACATGGACGCGGGCGAAAGCGCCTCCGTCGTAGTGACACGCCGTACCGGTGCGCCGGGCGCGATCTTGTCCGAACAAGCCGCGTTAGCGCGTGGTGAATCGGCGCAGTTCACGCTACAGGCCAACGTCATCCCCAATAACGGCGTCGTTATTGAGGTTAACTTCCGCCAGCAGACCATCACCCGCGTCTTTGAGCGCAGTTGCTGGGATCGCTCCAGCATCAGCGTTGATGGCCTGTGTACTGCAGAAGGCATCCCGTTATTCACCATCACCAACGGCCAAGATAGCGAAGCCATGCAGGGCCCGATCGAGTGGCGTCTGCTTGAAGATGGCGAATTGGTTGAAAGTGGCACGGTACAGCTAGGCGCTAATGGCGACTTTGCTGAATTCGCGTTCCCGCAATACGCGGATAGCGAAAACCTGCGCTTTGAAGCCGACCAGCGTCCGGGACATCCGGGCTTTAGCGAGCCGAACGCGACCATCGAAGGGCCGTGTGGTTTCGTTGAGCCGGAATTGACCGTGACTGGCGAATGTGACGCTACGGGCGCGACATTCACCATCGTCAACGAAGGCGGTCCGATGACCGAAGCGGCGAACATCACCGTGACATCGGCACAGGGCGAACCGAGCTTCTCGCCGCAATCCATCGAGCTAGACGCGAATGAGCAGATCAACGTGACGGTAACGGGCGCTTATGGCCTCGTGACCTTGAGCGTGGCAGACTTTGACGTGACGGCACAGACAACCTGTACCGCGCCGGATGTCCGCCCGATCCTCGAATGTGTCGAGCAAACCGGGCCGGGTGAATACGTGGCGCACTTCGGCTACGTCAATAACTCCGGTAGCGTGGTAGAGATCGCGGCTGGTTCTGCGGGCAATACCTTCAGCCCGTCACCGGCGGATCGTGGTCAGCCGAGCACGTTTGAAACCGGACGCACCAGCTTCTGGCCGGATAGCGCGTTCACCGTTAACTTCGACGGCGGCAACCTCGTCTGGAGTCTGTTCGGACGTAGTTCAACCGCTAGCGCCGGCAGTAATCCGTGTGGCACGCACATCTTGATTGACAAAGAGTGGGTCGTCGCGCAGTTTGGCGACGAAGCGCCTCGCGGTGAACAGAGCAACGTCTTGCCTGACCTGCCGGAAGGCTGGCAGATCACCGCTCAGAGCGAGATCAGCAGTGCGGTGTGTACATGGGCAGGCGAAAGCCTGAGCTGTGAATACAGCAACCCCGGTAACGTGGTTGATCCGCGTGGCTTGATCGTCCCGCCGAATACGACCTACACCGTGACCGAAACCACCGTCCCCGGCTGGTCAGTCTCCGGTACCGGAACGTTCGGTCCGAGTGGCGATCACCTGACCTGTGGCGTGGTTGATGGGCTGGATAAGTTCTGCCAGCACATGGTCACCAATACACTGAACGCGCAACTGAGCATCGGCTCGACCTGTCTTGACAATGGCGACTTCCAGTTCTCCATTGACTCCGTGCAGGGCATCGATCTCGACAGCGTGACTTACACGATCTTTGAGACCGGTAACCCCGACAACGTGTTAGAGTCCGGGCCGCTAAGCGCCCTACCGACGACTGTCAGCACCACGCTGGCCTCGTTGACCCTGACCGTTGAAGGCGCACCGATCAGCGTTGACGCTGTAACACGCGCCAACTGCTACGCGCCGCCAGCAGTCGCCACAACCGGCGAATGTGCTGAGCAAAGCGGTGTGTTCACCGTCGGCATCGTCGCTGACGATAACCTGTCGCCGGTTGGCGATACGACCATCGACTACACGATCTCGTTTAGCGATGGCCGCGACTCGATCACCGGTCAGACCACTTACAACGACCTGCCGTTCAGCTTTAGCACTGAACCGCTGACGATCCAGTGGGTACGCATCACGATTGATAGCGTGTCCGACAACCTGCGGGTTGCTGGCGATGGTCAAACACAGGTTGACACCTGCTACATCCCGCCGCAGTTAAGGCTGGGTGGTGTGTGTGCTGATCCGACGGACGGCAATCAAAACGTGCCGTATCTGTTCTCCGCCAACCTGACGCAGGGCGAACTGCCCGACGGCGCGACGTACACCGTGATTGATCCGAATGGCACGGTTGTGACTAGCGGCGCTCTGGCTGATCTCGTTGCTAACGGCATTAGCGTGTCGTGGGCGACCAGTAGCCTGATGCTATCAGTGGATGGCACCGACTTAGACGTGCCAGCCAAGATGGTGAAGGGTTGTTACGCGCCGCCGTCGCTGAACGCGAGCGTTGAATGTACTGACGAGAACGGTGTGTTCACCGTGAACGCCGGTGTTTCCAGCGAAAATCGTCTGCCGTTGCCGGGTCAAACCCTGACGGTACAGGTGACGGAAGCCGGACAGGACGCGCAAACATTCACCGACTTCGGTACGTCGTTCTCGCAGGACTTCGGGCCGACGACCAGTGTCAGCACTGTTGTGACGCTGAGCGGTCTGGGTGGTGAAGTGACCAGTTCAGCCAGTAGCGATGTCTGCTACACCGCGCCGCGCGTTCAAGCGTATGCGGACTGTACAGAGGTCAATGGTGTGTTCTCGTTAGGCGTCGATCTGGCCGAAGGTAGCAGTAGCCCGATCAACCCGAACGCGGCCATCAACTACACCATCACGTTCAGCGATGAGCGTGACGCGATCAACGGCCAGACCACTTACGGCGACCTGCCGTTCGAGTTCCTGACCGATCCGCTTGACATAAGCTGGGTGCAAATCCAGATCACCAGCGTTGAAGAAGGTACGATTAGCGGATCGACGGCTAAGCAATCGAACTGCTATGAAGCGCCGACCATCGACGTAGAACTCGTCTGTACACCGGATGCCCCGAACGGCACGTTCACCGTGAACGTGACGCAGGACGGCGGCGCTCTGCTGGACGGCCAGACGGTCAATCTAGTAGTGACGGGCGACGGCGAAGAGGTCTTCAACGGCCCGATCGACACCCCGTACAGCAACCCGGCGTTCGGCCAGTACAAACAACTGAGTGCGACAGCCTCAGTCAGTGGCACCAACATCAGTAATACCGTGACCAGTACCGAGTGTTATCAGGAGCCGTCACTGGCGCTTGAACTCTTGTGTGTTGATGATGTCAACGGTTCGTTCCAACTGTCGGCCAGCACCTTCGGCGGCGACCCGCTACCCGGCGAGTCCATCGTGTTGACGGTGACCGGCATCGAAGTTGGTAGCGACAGCGCCGAGACGCTGTATCAGGGCGCGGTTGATGGCGACGATGTACCGTCATTGATCGAAGGCTACACCAGCGTTTCCGCCGAGATCATCTACGGCGACGGCGAGAGTGTCTTCTCTAGCGTCAGCGTGGCGCGTAGTGACTGCTACGAAGTGCCGCAGTATCAACTGAGCGGTACGTGTGTGTCGCAGGGTGAATTCAGCTTTAGCTTCGGCTTGACTGATGACAGTAGCCAGCCTGCGGGTAATGTGGCGCCGGTCTTGACCGTCACCGCAGAAGCCGTCAGTGGCGCTGACCCCGATCCGCTATACGTCGGTTCGCCGGAAGGCCTGCCTGAGAGCTTCCTGGGTGCGTTCGCTTCGGTGACGCTCTCCGTTGATCTGGCAGAAGGCACGGTTAACCAGACATCGCTAACGCTGGATGACTGCTACAACCCGCCGCAACTGAGCTACAACGCGGTGTGTCGTCAGGGCGTCAATGGCGTGTTTGACTTCTCCATCAGCAATACTGGTGGCGCGTTCGTGGGTGGTGATAACGGTACGCCGAGCATGACCTACGCAATCCAGACTGGCGAAGGCCAGCCGGTAGCGGGCTTCAGCGGCACGCTAAACACCAGCACATCCTTCCCTGTCGAGCTATCGGTGACCGGTGAGTTTGACTCGCTCGTCCTGCTGGTTGATGGTGAAGCTGTGACCGGCATCGAAGGGCTGTCATGCTTCGAGGCGCCGCAATATGAGGCGTTGGCCGAATGTGTGAGCGGTTCAAACGGCGTGTTCAGTGTAGCGGTCAACCGTTCCGGCGGCGACATCGTGGACACTGTTCCGAGCTATCTGATCTTCATCGATGGCGAACAGCAGAGCGAATCACCCATCGAACTATCGAGTGGTGTACTAGCACCGCAGACCATCACCGGCCGCTATAGCAGTGTGTCGATTGAAGTCTACGCGGGCGGCGAGACTGTGGCGAGCGCTACGGCTGAAGAATGCTACAACCCGCCGGTGCTTGAGCTTGATGTCCTGTGTGTTGACGGCTCGAATGGTCAGTTCAGCGTGGTAGCGCGTAACGTCGGTGGTTCGTTCGTCATGATGGACGGCGATCCGAGCGTGGCGCTAGAAATCACCCTGACCGATCAGGACGGCGAAACCAGCACGCGCAACATCGACATCGAAAACTTATCGGCTAGCCCGCTATTCAGCAACACGTACACCGGCACCTATACCAGCGTTAGCGCGGTACTGAGTGCGCCGGGCGTCCGTTCGGCTGAAGCGAGCAATGACACCTGCTATGCGCCTCCGGCGTACAGCGTCTCCGGTGTGTGTGTGGAAGATAACGGGGCGTTCCAATTCACCTTCAGCAATGAAGGCGGCGACGCGCTGAATCAACCGATGCGCTACACCGTAACCGGCATCCGTAACGGCGTCAGCGAGACAGTCCACAACAACGTGGCGCTGACACTGGGCGCGGGTGAATCGCAAAATATCGACGTGACTGACCGCTTTGAAAGCTTGACGGCGCAAATCTCGACGACAGAAGGTTCAATCGTCGGTGAAGCGACGCTCACGCTAGACGAATGCTATGATCCGCCGGTCTACGTGCCAGAGGTTGTTTGTGAACCGGAAGGCACCAACGGCTCGTTCACGGTGCGCGTCAGTAACGAAGGCGGCGCGATTGTCGGCGGCCAAGCCACAATCGAGATCACGCTGGATACCATCAACGGCGGCGGGACGGCGATGTTCAGCATCGAAACCGACCTGACCGAACAGTTCGAGCAGACGTTCGTCGGCCCGTACTCCAACGTCAGCGTTGAAGTCAGCAGTGCCGATGTCGCTCTGGTTTCCGCCAACAATGCGGACTGCTACAACCCGCCACGCTATCAGCCTGAACTGCTGTGCGTGCCGGACAGTAACGGTACATACATCTATAGCTTCGTGAATGTGGGCGGCGAGCCTGTCCCGCAAGACCCGGCACCGAATTGGTTCTTGCGTGACGACGAAACCGGCGAAACACTGCGTAGCGGCCGGAATGGAGCGCCATTCGATGGCGAAATCACCGGCACGTTTAGCAGTCTGACGTTCAGCGTCGAGAGTGGCGAGACGTTCCACGGGGTGATGCTTATTGTTGAAGGTGGCGAAGACTTCAATCCTGAAGGCCTGATACCTGCGCACATGATCGAGTTCGGCTACAATACCGCCAGCGCAGAATGCTACGATCCGCCGGTTTACGAACCGTCTGCGGTCTGTGATCCTGACCTGAACGGTATGTTCAGCTTCTCGGTGGAAAACACCGGCGGCACACCGTTACTCGACCTGCCGACCTACACCATCACCGACCAGAGCGGTAACACCGTCGAGCAAGGTAGCCTCAACAATCTGCCGTTCTCGACCAACCTACGCGGTGACTACAGCTCACTAACCATGACGCTGGAGACCATCGAAGGCACAGTGACGCAGGACGTGACGCCGCTAGCCGGTTGTTACCAACCGCCGAGCTACAGCGCCGATCTGAACTGCTATGGCGAAGACGGCTTCTTCTTCATCGAAATCCGCAACACGGGCGGCGATCCGTTGCCGGGTGCGACATTGCCCAGCTACGAGATGGTATCCGAGTTCGGTGAGATGATCGTCGAGGGCACGGTTAACACCCTGCCATACACCCGCAGTATCGTTGGCCCGTTCACCGGCGCGACGCTGACCGCTACCTTAGCGGATGGCTCGCAGTTGGTCAGCTCCGCCAGCGAATGCTACGCCTTCCCGCCGGACGATCCGGAACCGACACCGGAACCGCCTGTTGACCCGCCCCCGCCGCCGACTGAGCTGGCTTGTGGTGAGACACTGGGCTTCACCGATGACGGCTTCCCGATCATCAACCTTGACCCGACTGCTTGCGGCGCCGAAGTCGAGCGCCCGCTAGTGGACTGGCAACCGTTGGATGTCGGCCCGGCGATCTGCCCGGACTGGCTGTTGTATCACACTAACCAGACAGGCGCGTGGGAAGTCTTCCGTCTCGGTCTGGAAAGCGGCATCGACGCCGACCCGAATGTCTCGCAAGGTCCGGACTCCATCGACCTGGCGCCATCCCGCGCCCCCGATGGCACATGGGTAGCCTTCGCTAGTAGCCGTACCGGTAACTGGAACATCTTCATCGCTGATGTGAATGATCCGGTTAACAGCCTGCTACAGATCACCGACAATGACACCGCCATTGACCTCGATCCGGTCTGGTCGCCTGACGGCACCAAGATCGCCTACGAGTCGACGGTGGACGGCCAGTGGGAAATCCGTCTGGTTGACCTCATCACCGGTGAGAAGTGGCGCTTGACGAACAACCCGGCCAACGACATCAACCCGTTCTGGAGTTCGGACGGCCAGCGTATCATCTTCCAGAGCGACCGCTACATCAGTGAGAGTGGCGAGCGCCTGTGGCAACTGTACGAAATGGACTTGAGCCAGGGCTTCGACAACCCGACGATCACCCGTATCGCCGGTCAGCCGGAGGCCGACAATCATGATCCGCAGTACAGCCCGGATGATAACGTGATCGCCTTCCGTAGCTACGCCGACGATCCGACAGGCCGCCAGAGTGCGATCTACGTCTTGATCGAAGGTGAGGACGGCACGACAGAAATCCGCCGCATCAGTGAATTGGGTGGTAACGCGACCAACCATGCTATCTCACCGGATAGCCAGCTCGTCGCCTACCAGAGCAACCTTGTTGACGGTATCAACGACATCTACGTTTACGATATCGTTAGCGGCCAGACACGCCTCATCAGCGATAACACCGGCGAGTTTGCCGGCTTGCAAGATACATCGCCGACGTGGTACTGCAACTCGACGATGCTGGTCTTCACCAGTAACGCCGGTGCGGAGAATCCGCGTAGCGAGAACAATATCTTCATGACCAATGCGCTACCGATTGAGGCTCCGCCGCTTGACGTGGAGAACGAGGCCACCCGCCTGACGTTCACCGACGCCAATGACCGCGACCCGCAGAACACACCGGCGGAGGAGAACGCCAGTCGTGGCGGCGCTCTCCCGCCGAAACTGCCGGTTGATGTCGATACATCAGGCTAGGGCTTGAGGTTGTGGGGTTGGTACGCCAGCCCCACATCATCGGCAAAACCCACAGAAACATCACGCCGTCCGACGTTAGCGCGTCGGGCGGTTTTTTGTGTGTGGCGGACGGGCACAACGCACAATTGACAGACCCCCGCCGCCGTGACTATGCTCTCTGGTGATGGATTGATTGCCGCCTGAACCTGAAGGAGACGCCATGTTAACGCGCTTTGCCGCTTTGCTGTGTGTGTGGCTGATGATCGCCCCGCCCTCCGCCCACGCGGACGATGATCTCCCGCCGCCGGATACCCCGCCGACGCTGGAAGATTTCTGGGAGGGGCGGGCGGAATGGGTGGTTGATCGCTTCGATGTCGGCTTGCCGGTGGGGGAGAGCGACACAGTTTATCGCGGTGACGGCGTGCTGTGGTCGTATCTGCACGCTAGCCATCAATCCGCCGGTATCATCGACCAATGCGGGCAACCGGTCGCGTTTCCGGGCTGTTTGACGCTGTGGGAAAGCGCCGACGGCGGCCTGAACTTCGCGCCGATTAGCGATGTGTGCTTGATCCCGTGCCAGTCGTGCCCGTGCGATGACCAGCGCGATCATCACGGCTACGCGCCGGATGGTTCGCGGCGGGCGGCGCAACAGTACCCGCGAGTCTTCTTCACCGATGATGTGGCGTATCTGGTTTATGAATGGCACGCACAAACCATCTTGCGCCGTTCGTCGGATGGCGTCAACTGGTCGGACTGGGCATACCTGACCACGCCGGGCGGGACGTGGCCTTCCAGCTTCGCGCCGTGTAGCGACGTGGAGCGCATCGGGCCGCATCCCAACATACGCGGCGAAGTTCACGATTGTCTCATCGGTGCGCCACCCGGCCTTTATGTTGAGGGTGATATGCTTTACGTGTTCGTCGGCGCTGGCTCCGCACCGGCTAATATGCGCTGTTATAAAGGTGATCGGCATGGCGCGTTGTCCGATTTGCGCCTGTGCGATACCGACCCGCTTTTCTCCGGCGCGCCGGTATACGGCGACGTTGACCTGCGCGGCGCAGATGCTAACCCGTACTTTGACTTTCGCTATATCAGCTCGGCGGATGTGTTGCGCGTCGGCGACTACTATTACATGGTCTATGAGGGTGTGCGCGGCCCGGACGAGCTAGAGCGCGGCATGGATACCCAGTTCGCGCTGGGCATGGCGCGGGCGTCGGCGCTGGATTCTGAGTGGGAGAAATTCGCCGACAATCCGATCATCATGGATGTAGCGTTCAACTGGGGCATCGGTCACGCTGATTTTGTGGTGATGGACGGCGTGACGTATCTCTACAGCGCCACATCGCAGGAGACACGCGGGCGCTATGTGTTGCGCTGGCTGGCAGATCACGAATCGCCATGACCGCCACGCCGTCCGCGCTCGACCCGCCCGACCCCGCCTGCCGGATTCGTCCGGTGCGACTGGCCGATTCCGCTATTTTGCATAGCGTCTGCTTCGTCGATTGGGAGCGCCGCCGCGTGGCTGATCTGGTGGCGCGGGCGCGGCAGATCGCGCTACAGGGGCGCGGCTTCGGCGTGGTGGCGCTGGACGATGACGACCGGCCGTTCGCCTACGGGCAATTGACGCATTGGACACGCTCCGCCGAGATCAGCGACTTGATCGTGTGTGCAGAACAGCGCGGGCGCGGCACGGGGAGCGCCATCATCCGCTATCTGGTGCGTGCCGCCCGCGAAAGCCACATGCAAAGCGTCGAGATCGGCGTGGAACTGAATAACCGGCGAGCGCTGGCGCTTTATCGACGGCTGGGCTTCGCCCCGTCCCGCGTGCTGACCGTGCCCGACGGCACGGTGACGACCCGCGTGCAATACCTGACAATCCGCTTACGTTAGATGGTGTGTATAGTCTATTATGTCGCGTTTAATCTTTTACATCTCATACGCTTTTCGGAACTTATGGCGCAACCCGCGCTGGACGTTATTTGCGATGTTTGCGGTGGCGGCGGGCGTGGCGACGGTGGTCGCTCTGCGTAGTCTGGGGCTGGCGATTGACGATTCGCTCAAGCGCAATGTGCAGGCCAGCAACAAAGGCGACATCACCCTGACGCGCTCCGGCGGGCCGGGCGGCTTCAACTTCGGCACGTCGTCGTCGGCTAACGTGTTTGACGACGCGCAGATGACGCAAATCGAAGCGTGGGCGGTGCAGAACGACGCTACGCTCGCCGCCTACAGCGCGTTTAACTTGCAGGTCGCCCCTGTCGATCAACCCGCGCCGCTATTCAGTTTCATGACCGGCCTATTCATTGATCCGGCCACCTATCCGCCCGTCGGCGAGATTCGGGCGGTACAGCCGCGTCAGGCGCTCATCAGCGATCTGCTGACGGCGGATCATGAGGTGATTATCAGCGAGAATCTCGCGCAGACGCAGGGCTTCAAAGTCGGTGAGCGCATTCAACTGACCGGCTCGCCCACACCTTTCACGATAGTGGGCATCGCCCCCTCAGAAGCGGAGGCCGATTTGCGGAACTTTTTCTCCGCGTTTTTCGGCTTCGTGTATCTGCATATTGACCACGCGCCGGAACTCAACCTCAATCCGGAACCGAATCGCCTGAGCATCGCCCTGCCGGATGGTACATCGCTGGAGCGCATCACCGAAGCGGGGCGCGAGTTGCGCGAGATCATGCGCGGTGCGCCCGGCTCTACCCGCGTGCTGACCGTTCCGGCGATATTGGAGCAGAACGCGATCATCGCGGACGCTATCGGGCGCTTCGTGGTGGTGATGGGGCTGGGCGCTCTGCTGATCGGCGGGGTGGGCATCATCAATACGATGCTGGTCATGGTGCGCCGCCGCACCGAAGAGATCGCCGCGCTCAAGACGTTCGGCCTGAAGGGGCGGCAGATCGCCAGCCTGTTTATGATTGAGGCGCTGATGTTGGGCGTGGGCGGTAGCGTGCTGGGCGCGGGCGCGGGCGCTCTGCTCAGCCGCGTGGCGAACGCTTACGGCGAGCGTTTCATCTTGCAGGCGATCCCGTGGCGCGTCTATCCCGAAGCGCTGGTTTTCGGGCTGGTGCTGGGCGTGGTGGTGACGGCGGTCTTCGGCGTGATTCCGGTGCTGACGGCGGTCAGGGTGCGTCCGGCGATCATCCTACGCCCCAATGAAAACCATATTCCGGCGCTGGGCGTGTTGCAAAGTCTGGGCGTGACGCTGTTCGTGGTAGTGGCGCTGGGCGTCATCGCCGGGCAGATCATCGGGCCGCTTCCGTCCGGCGTCCGCACGTTCGCCGCGTTCCCGTTGCCGCAAAACATCACGGCGGGCTTGTTGCTGGTGGCGACGACGCTGGCGGTGCTGGGCTTGCTGACGCTGGTGCTGTGGCTGGTCATCTGGCTGGTGGGCAAATTCCCGTCGTTCGGCTGGGTGGATTTGAATCTCGCGCTCCGCAACCTGACGACGCGCCGCCTGCGTACCGCGACCACGTTACTCGCCATCAGCACCGGCATCTTCGCCATCAGCAGTATCTCGTTTTACGGCTCCGGCGTTCAGCAGATTCTACGGGTGGCGCTGGGCGATAGCTTCGGCGGTGATGTGCTGGTGATCTCGCCGGCGTCGTTCGCATCGCGGACGGGGAGCGCGGCTGAGGGCAGTCAGGTGTTATTGGAGCGCACGCTGGATGATCTGGGCGAGGCGGTGCTGTATCGCACGCTGTTTCAGACATTCGACGGGCGCGTGATGGTGGTGGATGATCTCTCATTGCGCGATATAGACCCCGACGTAGACCGCGATGCGCTGGTCGAGGCGATGTCGGAGGCTGGCCGCAATGCCGATTTCGAGGCGATGGACGATATTCGCCGCCAGCTTGAGACGCTACAGACGCCGGTCAGCATCGCCAGTTATCGCACCGATAACCCCGACCTGCAAAATCGCGTATATCGCGGGCGCGACATCACGGCGGACGACATCGGAACGAATCGCGCCGTCATCATGACCGACTCGCGCATGATCGAATGGGGCGTCGATGTCGGTAGCACGATCACCGTCGAAGTGCAGGGACGCGACTACACGCTGGAAGTGGTCGGGCTGGCGCGGAGCAATGACGGCTTTCAGCAGGACGCCTTCGCCGATGTGACCGTGCCTTTCGGGACATTGAGCGCGGCACAGCCTAACTTTCAATTCAGCAGTGTGCAATCCGCGCCCGGGCGTCGTGGCGATGTGCAACAGGCCATCAGCGCGTTGCCGTTCTTCTTCACGGTAGATGTGCGCCTGCTGGATGCTATCATCGCCCGCTTGATCGACCAGTTCAGCGCGTTGCCGTTTCTGGTTGGCCTGCTATCGCTGGGGGCGGCGGCGGTCATCATGGCGAACACCGTCGCGCTGGCGACGTTCGAGCGACGGCGGCAGATTGGTATATTGAAAGCGGTGGGACTCAAGCGGCGGCGCGTGGTCGGCGTGATGTTGCTGGAAAATACCATCATCAGCCTATTGGGTGCGGTGATCGGCATCGGCGCGAGTGTGGTCGGGCTGGCTCTGCTGACCGCGTTCGGGCTGGATGACGCGATCTTCCTGCCCGATGATGCGCGTCCGGTGGCGGTGGCGCTGGTGCTGGCGGCGCTGGTGATCGGCCTCAGCGCCACGTTATTCAGCGCCCGTCCGGCGGTCAACGAGCGCGTGATGAACGTCCTGCGCTACGATTGACCGCCGCGATCAACAGGCGCTCATCGTATGGTGATCGTCGTCAGGCGCAACACATCGCCGGAGGCGTCGCCGTTGCGATAGATCAGGCGCTCGCCGTCCTGCCAGCGATACACGATCACCTGAATGACGTAATCGCCGGGCGCGATGTCGGGCGGTAACGCGATGCCGTGATTGTCGCTGTAGACCGTCTCCGGCGTCCATGCGTCGAAGCGCCCGAACGTGCCTTGCGGCTGGCCGTCGCGTTGCGCTAACGGGAAGCCGTCCAGCGCGGCGACCTGCACGCTGATGTTGTAATTGTTCGTCACCGCAGACGATAGCGTCCATTCCAGCGTGACCGGCACGACATCGCCCGCACGGTAGATCACCCCTGCCGGTAAGCGCACGCGCTCCAAGCGGATCGAATCGCCGAATGTGATGTCGATGTCCTGTCCGGCGTCGTCGGCGGTGGAATCCAGCATGAAGAAGCGAATGGCGCGGGCGCGGTCACTGACGGTTATTTCCTCTACCGGATAGTAGCGCGTGGCGAGATAGCGCTCCACCGGACGGATTTTGCTCGTATCGAACGGGCTGGAACTGGCGACCAGCCACACCTCGCGCCCGTCACGGCTCGCCCAGTCAATCGCGTAATGTGCCGCCCGCCCGATCTGCTCGGTGACATCATCGGACACCACACGCGGCCCGTCGCCGTAGTCCTCGGCGGGCGAATACGGCAAAATGGCGACGGCAGAGGGCGTCTTGAAGTAATTCATGAAGATGTGGCGGTACTGCTCGCGGTCAATGAAGATGACCTGATCGCGGTGGGCGCGGGCGTCTAGCTGGTTGGATAGCTCGAACACATCCGACCATTCTTCGATGTAGCGCCCATCCTCACGTAGCGTATACAGCCCGACGCCGGTCACAGCGATGATCGCCAGCGCCAGCCCGCCGACCACGACGCCATGCCGCACGCGATGGACAACCGGCGGGATGTTACGGTACACGTACAGCGCATAAGCGCCGGTCAGCATCAGCAAGCCGACGATCAGCGCGGGCGCTAACCAGCGCGGGCTGGCGTATTGCCACGCAATATCGACGATGTCCAGCTCGACCCGCGTCAGGTGATAGTTCAACGGCGAGGCGTCCCATGTCCAGTTATACGCGCCCCATTGTTCCTGCAAGCGCAATTCCGGCAATAATCCGGCGCGGAACATATCGGTATAGTAATTCGACATCGGCACAAACGTCCCGATGATCTGCACCGCCGCGCCCAGCGCCACCAGCCCGCCGAATAGCCACGCTCGCGCCCCGCGCAATCCCTCCGCGCCCGTCCACGACGCCATCACCGGCAGAACCCACAGCATCAGCACCGGAATCATCGGAAGCATGTAGCGCGGCCCCCAGCCCCAATTGCCCCACCAGCTCGTGCTATAACCGGCATACGCCGCCGAGATCGCCAGCAACATCACCACCGGGCCAGCCACCAGCCGCCAATCACCGCGCTTGACCAGCAGGAACGCGCCGTACAGTCCGATCAGCAAGACTGGCGCGTGAAGCCACAGACTGCGGCTGAAGCTGAATTGATAGCCCAACATGCTCTCGATGATGATGGTGTATTCGTCAAATATCGGGCTGGCGCGGCGCAGGAAGTCATAGCGGACGCTGGCGTCGTCTATCACGCTGATGAGCAAAGTCGCCGCGACGACCAGACCGGCCACCGCGCCCAGCCCGAGCAATCCGCGCAGGGCGGCGCGGCGTTGCAGTGGCGGCAGGAGCATAATCAGCAGGCCGGGCAACAACACCACCGACACCTCTTTGGCGGCGATAGCGCCTATGAAGCCGACCGCGCACAGCGCCAGCGCCCCCCACGCGCTCTCATCGCGCCGCCAGCGATTCTGCACCTGAAACGCGGCGATGGCGGCCACCATCACGAAGAAGGCCATCGTCGGCTCGCGGAATAAGAAGCGCGAATACGTCCATGCCAGCGTGCCGACGCCGAAGACTAGCGCCGCCAACCACGCCACGCGCAGACTATATCGCAACCATAGCGCCCCCCAGAACAGCCCGACGGCGGTCAGCGCGGTGAGGACGATGTTAAATAGCCATGTGACGTGCATCGTGCCCACCGTCGGCAATGTCTGCCCCAGCCAGAAGAACGGCGCGACCAGCACCATATTGAACGGCTCTTGCGGCGAGATCGACCACGGCGCGCCGCCGTCCGCCGGTACGCGGAAGCGATTCGAGAATTCATACGTGCGGGCGAATTCGCCGCGCCGTACCAGACTCTCGGCGGAGTCGAAGATGTAGTATGTATCCTGACTCAACGGCATCCCGCGATAGGTCAGCAGATACAGGCTGACCAGCAGGAGGAACAGCGCCGCGCTGTAGATCAAGACGGTGGATCGCGTCAGGGGGGAGTCGCTCATGGATGTTGTGCTTTCGTTCGCGCCGGAGGGCGGGCTATGCTTTCAGCTTGTTCAGGTATTCTTTGCGGAATTTCGCCACTTTCGGCGCGACGATCACCATGCAATAGCCCTGATTCGGATTATTGCGGAAGTATCCCTGATGATAGTCCTCCGCCGGATAGAACGTCGTCGCCTCCGTGACTTCGGTCACGATGGGATTTTGCCATAAGCTCTGCGCGGCTAGCGCTTCGATCTTGTCCTGCGCCGCCTGCTTTTGCGCGTCGTCGTGGTGGAAGATGGCTGAACGGTACTGCGTGCCCACGTCGTTCCCCTGCCGGTTGAGCGTGGTGGGGTCGTGGATGGTGAAGAACACATCGAGCAGATCATCAAAGCTGATGACCGCCTCATCGTAGGTGATCTGCACCACTTCGGCGTGGCCGGTTCTGCCGGTGCAGACTGCCTCATAAGAAGGCGACGCGGTTTGTCCGCCCATGTAGCCAGAGACGACTTGTTCCACGCCTTTTAGTTGCTCGTATACCGCTTCCAGACACCAGAAGCATCCGCCCGCTAACGTCGCCGTCGCCATAATCGCCTGACCTTTCGCTGACAATCCGTGCAGTCTTTTTAAGTGAAATTTGCGTTATCATTGTGGCATCGTTACATTTACTGATGTCACCCCTGAATTGTAGATGTTGGCCGGTGAAACTGTACAGCCCTTTTTAGCGCGGGGCGACGGCCACCGGCACGCCATTAGCTGAGGAGGATATGCCATGCCTGATAAAGCGTCCACCACGCCGGACGCGCCGCCCGCCGAATCCGACGCATCATTGCCGGATACGCCGATTTCACAGGGCAACCGGCGCTTTCGTCAAAATTGGCCGCAATGGGCGAAGCAGTTACCGCGTTTCCGCAACTTCCCGCCGATAGACGAGAGCTTCCAGTTGATTGACCGGCAAAAACTCGATGAGCTTTTCCGGCAGAAGGGCGTCAATCAGCAATCCGCCCGCCGCGTCCATGAAGACATCGAATTCATGGAGTACGAGTTGTTGCGCCTGTTCCGCCAGCGCGACCACGACGCATCGTATCATCAAAACCGCTACCGGCTGTTTCAATTCTGGTACATCATTCTGGCGACGGTGGCGACGTTCATCGGCGGCTTGCTGGCGCTGGCGCTGAACGCCAACCCGAATCTGGTGCCGTGGCTGGCCTTCGCGGAGACGATCATCGCGCTGGCGACCACCTTCATCGCCGCTATCAGTGGCCGTGAGCCACCTCTGCCGCTATGGATGGAAAACCGGCGCAAAGCGGAATTCTTGCGGCGCGAATATTTCCGTTATCTGGCAAATCTCGAACCGTATATCGAGCGCACCGGTTACGAGCGCCAGCAGTTGCTATCACGCCGCGCCGCCAGCATCAATCGCGGCGATTTCCCTGAAATGACGGAGGTTTAACGCAATCATGCAGATGAAACGTGATGATATGGTCGCCCGTGCGGAGTTGTTCGACAAGTTCGCGCTCAAAGACCAGAAGAATTACTATGCCAGCGCCATCGCCAAGCATCGCGCCGCCGCCCGTCAGGTCAACCGCTTGCGGGCGTCGCTATCGCTGGCGACAGGTATCGCGGCGGCGTTGGCTGGATTGATCGTGCAGGCGTCTTTCGTCAATGGCGCGACCTGCGCCGTCGCTGATGCGCCCGCTAGTTGTGACTGGCTGAATCTGCTGGTGGGCACGTTGTCCATTCTGGCGATTTTGCTTCCGGCATTGGGCGCGGCGCTGAGTACGTTGGCCGACCTGTATCAGTGGGACCGCCTGATCGCCATTTACGAGACCGCCAAGCTCAACATGGAGGAAGCCGACGCGCTCTCGCCGTTGGAGGCCATGTCCGATCTGACGTATCGCGCCAGTATGCGGGCGTTCGCGGAGGGCGCATTGCAGGTGATGAGCGACGAGACAGCGCAATGGGGGCAGTCCATCCGCACGCCGCGACAGCTTGCCAGCTATGTGGCTGAAGAACAGCGCCGCGTCGAAGAACTCAAGAGCCGTTTTGCCGGTGGTGTCATCGACCAGAGCCAGCGCTTGAAGCCCGACGACGACGATCCGCCGCCCGCCGCCAACGGGTAAGAGTCGCATTTCAGATTGTTGGCAATAACCATAATGTCAATATATAAAGGGCGTAGCACGCCACGCCCCTACAGATTTTCGTTTAGACTGTAGGGGCGCAATGCGTCGCGCCCACGCTGAACTGCGCCCACGCGGACAGGGTTCACAGGGGGCAATGTATTGCGCCTCTACTTGACAGTCGGCGGTTTTTCGTCTTGAATGATACCGTTAAAGACAATGGATGGCGGATATGCGATGGCTTTTGAGTTCGAGTCCCTGATTGGTTATCTATACGTGGTGGGCGGGCGACAGATTCACACCGCGCCGCCCGGTACACTGTGCGAAGCGGCACCAGCCCGCGCCGCACGAGGCCGCGAGGCCGATACTTTCTTCGTGATGGTGTCGCCGTCCGGCGACTCTGCCGCGCCCGCTAATTTCTACGAGCGCCTATCGACGCTGGCGGCGGATCGCTATTTCGCCAGTAGCGGCAGTGTCACCGCCGGTCTGCGCGATCTGTTCGCGGTGGTCAACCGCCACCTATACGACTACAACCAGAAGAATCCACAAAAGCAATACGAAGCCAGCATGATCTGTGCGGTGTTGCGCGGCGCGGATTTAATCATCGCGCGATGCGGTGCGAACGTCGCCATGCTCCGCAGTGACGGCCAGACGCGCACCATCCCCGACGACTGGACGGACGACGACGCGCTGTACAGCCCGCCGCTTGGCGTGCGGCCAGAAGCCGACATCCACCTGACGCAATGCCGCGTCAACAACGGCACGCGGGTGGCCTTCGGTGACGCGAATCTGGCGGCTATGACCGCGCCGCGCATCGACAACGCGCTGGTATCGGTTGATCTGGCGACGGTGCTGGTCAGCCTGAAAGAGTTGGCGAAATTACAGCTTGCGGTGATGGTGGCGGAATTCGTGCCGCCCACCGCCTCTACCCCGCCGAATGTGCCCGTCGCTGAATCAACCGCCGGACTTTCCGGCAGAAAGCGCGAGACAGCCACCACACCCGCCGTCAGCCGCCCGCGTGAAAAGCGTCCGAGTGTTTTCAGCGTGCTATGGCGGCACGGTCAACGGGCGCTGGGGCGGCTTCTGCTACAGTTTGGAAAGGTGTTTGGCGTGTTCGGAAAAATGATTAACCGTTACTTCGGCCCGGAAGATTCAAAACAAAAGCGCTGGTTATCCTCACCGGCGGGCATGGGCACGGTGGTCATGCTCCCCGTCTTTGTGGTGGCGATGGTCATGGCGTTGTGGTTGAGTGGCACAGAGGAGAGCGAATTTGAAATTTGCCTGCAAGAACTCAACAGCCGCTATGAGTTGGCGCGTAGCCCGCAGATCGCCAACAGTGACCGCCAGCGCATTCTGGAAACATGGGGCTATGTGCAGGATAAAGTAGAGGATTGCGGCGCGTTGCGCCCCGGCGATCAACAGGTGTCCGCCATCCGCGCCGAAGGCCAGCAGGTGACTGACCGCTTGCAGGACATCACCCGCCTACAGACTACCGTCATCCAGTCGATACCGGCGGCCAGCCTAACGCGCATCATCGCGCAGGGGCGTAACCTGTTCGCGCTGGATTCCGCCAACGGGCAGGTTTACCAGATCACGCTGACCGGTGATGGGCTAGGCTCGCAGGCCGGATTTTACCCGATACCGGAAATGCGGCGCGGCGCATCGCCGGGCGGCTTCCTGATGGGCGACATCATCGACATCGCCTACAGCCCGAATACCGATCGCATCGTCGCGCTGGCCGACAACGGCATTCTGGTGCAATGCGAAGTGCGCTTTCTGGATTGCCGCACGGAGCGCTTGAACGGCGTGGAGCAATGGCGGCGTCCGATGGCGTTCACCATCTGGACGAATGGCACGCTGTATCTGCTGGATGCCGAAGCGCAGAGCGGGCAGGTGTGGCGCTATCCGCTATCCGGCGGCACATTCACCGGAAGCACGCCGACGGAATACTTTAGCGGTCCGGCACGTCCCACCCTGCAAAATCCGATTGATATACAGATTGACGGCGGCGGCAATATCTACATCCTGACGGCGGACGGCACCACCACCAAGCACTTCAACGCGCAACAGGTCAACTTCGGCTATACCAGCTTTCCGGAAAGCCAGCGCTTGAACGCGGCGCAGACGTTCTTCCTTGATGATACCGTCACCGCGCAGAGTATCTATGTGGTCAGCCGCAACACGCGCACCATCTTCGAGACATCGCTGATCGGTAACTTCCGCGCCAGCTATCGCCCGCCGGATGAGTCGCTATTCGAGCTGGTCTCGGCGGTGGCGGTGGTCGCCGACCAGAACCGGCGCGAAATCCTGTATGTCGCCAGTGGCAACACCGTTTTCGCAATGGTCAAGGACGACTAAAGCGCCCGAATCTGATACAGCGCCCCATCGGTGAAGCCGCGCCCGCGATAATATTCGCGTGTGCCCACCGACGAGATGACCGCCAGCCGCTTGTAACCGCGCTCGGCGGCGATCCGCGCCGCGTGGTCGATCAACTGTGACCCCAGCCCGAGATGCTGGGCGCGTCCGGGCACGCTCGCGCCGATGTCTACCGCCTGCCCGTAGACGTGTACTTCGCGGATCATGGCACAGCCGGTTAGCTCCGCCGTGAGTGGCGCGGCGTCGGCGTGGGGCAATGACAGCCGCAAGAATCCGGCGATGTCGCGCTCCGCCGTGATGAATTGCAGGAACACCTCATCGGCGCTATTGGCGGTGTAATGGATCACATCCAGCGTCAGATCGTCCATCGTCACCCGACGCTGGCGAATCTCGCGGGCGCGAATGTCGGGGCTACGCTGACCACGTTCGGCCAATCTGTTCTCCACGATCTGCCGGAAGTTGGTCTTTTGATTGCCGACGACAATATCGGTGCCCGGGATATCGCGGATGACGCGAGTCAGGCGGCAATATTCCGGCGTGTACATGAAGCACGCGGTCAGCACATCCAGCAATTCATCCTCATCGTATGGCCGCCAGCTACCGTCTTGATAGCGTTGCATCAACTCCGCGCTTTCGATCAACGAACACGGGTACACTTTTAACTCGTCGGGGCGGAAGTCGGGGTCATCAAACATCTTGCGATAGTCGGCGATGTCCATCTGCGGCGACGAGCCGTACAGATTGGGCATCCAGTGGGCGTGAATCTTGAATCCGGCCTTGCGTAGCAACGTGACGGCGCGGCGCGTGGCGGCCACGTCATGGCCGCGCTTGTTGATCGCCAGCACGTCGTCGTTCAAGCTCTGGAAGCCGATCTGCACTTTGGTGCATCCCAGACGACGGGCGCGTAACACCTCCGCTGTGTCGATGTGGTCGGGGCGCGTCTCCACCACCAGCCCCACCGCCCGACACGGCGCGGATTCGTTGCGGCGGTGCGCTTCTTCCAGTTCTTCCCATGTGGCGAATTCATCAATCGGTGAACGCTGGTGCCCGCCGTCGATGGCGCGTGCCACGCCTTTAGAACGGGTCATCTCGTCGCGGTAGATGTCCTGCACCACCTGATTATAGGAGCGTCCCATATCGACGCCGTACACGGTGACATTGGTGATGTTATTCTGCGGGTGCAGTTGCGATCCGACGGCCAGCGCCGCCTCAACTTGCGGGCGATTGTCCACGCCGTCGCCGAAGTCGTGCAGGGCGTCGAAGATACGCTTGATGAACCAGATTTGATACGTTTCGGGATAGAAAGACCACGTACCGCCCAGCACGATGATCTCGATTTTCTCCGTCGGATGGCCGAGATTGTAATACGCTTGTAGGCGTGTGTAGGTCTGCAAGTACGGGTCGAAGCCGTTTTGCTCCGCACGCTGAGCGCCCGGCTCATCGCTCAGATAGCTTTTGGGCATCCGCACATCATTCGGGCAGAAGATACATTCGCCCGGACACGGGAACGGCTTGGTCAACACCGTGACCGGCGTCACGCCGGAACTGGTACGGATCGGCTTGCGGCGCAGGCGCTCCACGATGACCGGATCGAACGGCGGTAGGCCGTGCGTGCCCGCCATCTGCCGGTAAGCGCTTATCAGGTCGCTACGGCTGAACAGGCCACCGGCGGGGCGCGGGTGGCGGCGTACCAGTTTATCGAAGGCGGCCACCGGCAATTTTTGCGGGGCGTCGATCACTTCGCGCAGTATCGCCAGAATGGGCTGGCGTTCAGCTTGTAAATCAAAATTATTGTACATGGGGATTGGGCTAACTCGTCTCACTTTTAGCTTGATTCTAGCACAATACGCCGCGCTTTTGAACGGGCGTAGGGGCGCGGATCGGTTGCGGGGGGTGGGCGTAGCACGGCTACGCCCCTACAGATTAACGTTGAGTGTGTGATTGCGCCCGCGTCAGATCATCGTTCGGCTGGTGAATGCGTCGCGCTCGCCATCTCCGCGTTCTGCCGCCGCAGATAGATCACGATGACCACCGCCGGAAAGATCACCGCGAAATTCAACGCCGCGCCGATCAAGAAGGGCAACGTCGGGTTATCGGCAAAAATCCGCCCGCCGTAGAATGTCGAGAGGATGATCGCCAGACTCGCCACCGACTGGAATAACCCCAGCACGCCGCCGCGAAAGCGATCATCGACGGTATTGGTGAGCACGGTCTGCAACGACGGCACCAGCAGGCCACTCGCCAGCGCAAACAGGAAAATAGCCGCGCCCACCCATAGCGCCGACGGGATAGCGGCGATCATGTACAGCGAGATCACCCGCAACACACTGCCGATCACCACCAGCCAGCCCTCACCGAAACGCGCCACCATGCGCCGCAACAAGAACAACTGCGTGAAGACCTGCCCGACACCCACCATCGACAGCAACAGGCCGATGCTCAAGTCGGTAGAGCGCGGGTTGATGTCTACGAATAGCACGTTTTCGCCGTATAGCGCGAAGGTGGCCTGCAACATGCCCAGCCCGATCTGCGTGGCGAAGGCGATGGACAGCACGACCAGCAACGGCGTATTGGTCAAGACCGCCATCGGTGACAGGCTAACCGACCCTTTGAGGCGGTTGGCGGCGCGTTGATCCGGCGTCAGCGTCTCGTTGAGGTTGCGCCACGTCAGCACCACCACAATCGCCGCCGCTATCGCCGCCACTAGAAACGGGATGCGCGGCCCCATGAACGACGACAGCACACCGCCCAGCGCCGGGCCGATGATGAAGCCAACGCCGAACGACGCGAACAACAGCCCGAGCGTCTCCGTGCGCTTCTCTCGCGGGGAGATGTCGGTGATGTAGGCTTGCGCCACGATGATATTGCCGCCGGTGATGCCGTCGAAGATGCGCGACGCATACAGTATCGGCACGGATTGCGCGAAGACCAGCATCAAGAAGGCGACCACCGTCCCGAGTTGGCTGACGATCAGCACCGGCACGCGCCCGTAGCGATCACTCAGCCAGCCGATGAACGGCCCGGCCACGAATTGCGCCGCGAAGAAAGACGCCAATAACGGCGTGATGGCCTCCGGCGATAGCGTGAATTCGCGTTGCGCCAGAAGCGGCAATAACGGGAGCGCCATCGACGCGCCCACAAGCTGAACGAACACGATCAGCAAGATGGTGATGAGGCGTGGATCGGCCTGTTTGAGGCGTTGAAGCATAAGCGATAATCTCTCTGGTGTTGATGGCTTTCGTCCGTGCATCCGGCGGGCGAGATGTGCCCGTCAGGGATTGCCCCATCATAGACGATACAGACGCCGGAACGCTATCACCATTTCCAGATGGTCATAACAGAGGGGCGAAGGCGCGTTCGATGTCGGCCAGCGACTCCGCGCTACAGATGCCGTCGCGGATGGTGGTGGCGTCGTGCAGGCCGCTGACGTACTTCAGCAATTGCCCGCGTAGTTCGCGGATGGCCTTGATCGGTTCGTATAGCGTGGTTTCCAGTGTCAAACGCGCCTGCCGGATGGCGGTCTGTGCGATCACTTGCGGCGGCGGCGCGGGCAGGCGTTCGCCGGTGCGGATTTCGTGCGCGATGTGGCGGAACACCCACGGATTGCCCATCGCCGCCCGCCCGACCATCACGCCATCACAGCCGGTCAGCGCCATCATGCGGCGGGCATCCGCGCCCGTCCACACGTCGCCGTTGCCGATCACCGGAATATGGCGCACCGCCTCTTTGACGCGCTTGATCCACATCCAGTCGGCTTCGCCCTGATGCGCTTGCGTGGCGAAACGCGCATGAATCGCGATGGCGGCGACCCCGGCATCTTCCGCCGCCCGCGCAAACGGGACGCCGGTCGGCTCGTCCGCGTCCCAGCCGCTACGGATTTTGACCGTCACCGGCACATCCACCGCCGCGACCACCGCCCGTACAACCGCCGTCGCGGTGCAGACATCGCGCAATAGTGCCGCGCCCGCCCGTGACTTTTTGGCGATCTTCGGCACCCAGCATCCCATGTTGATGTCCACTACATCCGCGCCGTATTCGACCACCAACTGCGCGGCGTCGGCCATCATCGCCGGATCGTTGCCGAATAGCTGGACGGCGAACGGGCTTTCCTGCGCTGGCCGCCAGTCGAACATCTCCAGCGTGCGATGGCGCGAACTCTTGTACTGCAACGCATGGGAACTGATGAGTTCGGTGCAGACCATGCCGCAGTCGCCACTCTCGCGGCACAACATGCGGAAAGCGTGGTTGGTCTGTCCGGCCATCGGCGCGAGAAAAAGCGGCGGGTCAATCGTCAAATCGCCGATCCGCACCGGCTTGAGCGCGACATCCGCGCTGATACTATCGCTCATTAATCCATGCCTCCGAAGAAACTGACCGCCATCGCGCCCAGCGAATCGACGTGATAGCCGCCCTCCTGCACGTACAGCGTCGGCAAGCCCAGCGCGTCAATCATGCCGCCCAGCCGCGCATAACTGCTGATGGTTAGCTCGAATTGCGCCATCGGGTCATCGTGCAGTGTGTCGAACCCCAGCGAGACGACCAGCGCCGCCGGATTGTACGCGCTGATGTCGTCCAGCGCCCGCGCTAACGTCTGCGTGTATAGCGCTTCGTCCGTGCCGAATGGTAGCGGATAGTTGATGTTCAAGCCTTCCGCCGCCACGCCGCCGGTCTCATCCGGCCAGCCGCAATAATACGGGTACTCCTGACCGGGGTCGGCATGGATGGAGATGAACAGCACGCCGGGGTCATCCCAGAAGATGGCCTGTGTGCCGTTGCCGTGATGATAGTCGATGTCTAGCACCGCGATCTTCCCGCGCTGGCGGAGCGCGTTGGCGGCGATGGCGGCGTTGTTGAAGAAGCAATAGCCACCGGCGAAATCGCGTCCGGCGTGGTGGCCGGGCGGACGACACAGCGCATAAGCGCGGCGCTCGCCATCCAGCAGAGCATGAGCGCCAGCGTAAGCCACCGACGCCGAATGGGTGATCGCCGGCCATGTGCCCGGCCCGACGGGGCTGGTGTTGTCGAAGATGTGGAAGCCGCGCCGGTTCTCGTTGATGCTGTAGCCGCGCATCACCCGCGTCGGGAAAATCTGCTCGTAGTAGTATTCATCGCCCATCAGCAGATGCTCCAGCCCGTAGCTGGCGAAGTCCTGCCGGATTAACTCCGGCGCTTTCTCGCTCAAATAGCGCATGTGGGCGATCATGGCGCGGGTGTGCGTCCGCGCCAGCTCATCAACCGAAATTTCGGCCTGTGTCGGTTGCAGGTCGATCAAGCCATCAGCCTGCAACGCGGCGCGGATGGCGTCAATCCGTGATGGCGATTCAAAATAAGGCACGGTGCGCCCGTGTAATTGCTCGATAGTTGGCGCGTGCGCTTCGTGGTGGTGATTGTCAAATGTCAGGATCGGCTTTTTCATGGCGGTTGTCGCTCCCGTGTGTTTATCGTGTGTTGGTGTGATTCTGTGCGTTCAGTTCGGTCATCAGCTTGCCGTCCGCGCCGCAAAATCGACACGGTGCAATTATCGCATGGGGGCGCGGATTGGTGTAGGCGCATATATATAGGATACCGGCGCGTGCCCCCCGACAAACATCTAACGCGGAAGGATCGTTAAAAATGCCCCAAATTGCTTGACAAATAAATGAGTATCCCCTTAAAATACGCATGGATTCATCCTCAAAACGGGGCAAAAGCAACGCGGTGGGGTGTCTCCGTTTCGCAACAAAAAGCAACAGGAGTTTTTGAGTATGTCAGACCGTGTGGAGGGCGTTGTTAAGTGGTTCAACGCCGAGAAGGGCTTTGGCTTTATCAGTCAGGGCGAGGGCGGCGATGTGTTCGTACACTATTCCGCCATTCAGGGGAGCGGTTATCGCTCGTTAGAAGAAGGTCAGCGCGTCGAGTTTGAACTCACCGAAGGCCCCAAAGGTCAACAGGCCGCCAACGTGGTGAGACTCGACTAACGTCAGTGTCTTTCACCGGAAACAAACAGGGGACTGTGTGTAGCTACGCACGAGTCCCTTTTTTATTGGCGGATGATGCGTCAGCCGTCAACCTTGATTCCGGCGGCTGAGGCACGGGTGAGTACCGATTGCGCCGCCTTGACCATCGGCAGATCGACCATGCGCCCCTCATGCACGAACACGCCGGAGCCATCGTCCTGTTGTTTTTCGTGCGCGGCGATCAGCACTTTGGCGGCTTGTATTTCTTCGGCGGTTGGCGTGAACATGCGCTGAATTGGCTCGATCTGGTTGGGATGAATCGCCAGCTTGCCGGTGTAGCCCATGTATAGCGCCTGCTCGGTGGTGGTGGTTAGCTGGCTATCATCGGCGGTCAGGCCGACGAACGGCGTATCAATCGCCTGTAGATGATACGCTTTGGCGAAGAGTACCAGCTTGCTACGCGCATAGAACACTTCCCAGCTATCGGGCGTGCGCTTAGCGCCGATGTCGCCTGCTAAATCTTCCGCGCCGAATACCAGCGCCACCAGACGCGGATCGCTCTCGGCGATGTCACGCAGGTATACGAACCCCATCGCGGTCTCGACAATGGCTAACAGGCGGATGTCGCCATCGTGCCAGCCGTTTTTGCGCTCGATGCGCGTGATATGTTCGGCGACGCGCTGAACTTGCTCGGCGTTTTGCACCTTCGGGATGACGTACCCATCGGGGCGGGCTTCGATGGTCTCGGTCAGGTCGTGTATCCACATGGACGAATCATCGGAAACCGGATTAATCCGCACGAGGCGCTCCGACCTGCCGAAGTCTAATTCCTCTAATGCGGTGCGGACGGTACGCCGCGCTTCTTCCTTCTGGCTGAACGCGACGCCATCTTCTAAATCCATGATGATGCAATCGACATCTAGCGCCGCGCCTTTCTCGATTTTGCGGCGGGCATCGCCGGGCATGAAAAGCAGTGCGCGTCTGGCTCGGTTTGGCATAATCGACACGTCCTTCATCTGTCGGGCATTGTGCTATGAATTTTAACACAAAAAACCGCCAATAACCGCACAATGCGCGGACTTTTGGTACAATCAAAGCGGAGTTATTGACAATAGAGGATGGGCACAATGAGCGCAAGAGTATTTGAAATCAAGCATTACATGGTGATCTGGCGGCAGGAAGAAACGCGGGAATACGGCGGAACCGACGTGCGGATTCGCGGGCTGGTGCGTTGTACCGGCAACGCCGACAACGGCGACGAGTATACGCTCGACGTGGTTTTCTATGGGCCGGATAGCGACTATCCGCAACCGATTTACAACGCTGACGAGAAAAAAGGCTTCATGTTCATGCCGATCTCGAACATTATGGCTTTCGTTGATGTGCTACGCAACGAAAAGCCGATCTACGCCCATCTGCGCGGCGATCGGCCAGAGTGGACGAGCGTCATGACCACCAAAGAACCCGTCGGTGAGGGCGAAATCAGTCAGGATTAGCGGCGGCATCATCCCAGCGACGGCAGATGTCGAAGGCTTCTTCATCGTCCTGTGCGAAATGTACCGCCTGCGTCGCCGTCGTCACAGTATAGATGTCCGGATGTCCGGTGACTTGCACGCGCAGATCATCGGGCACGCCGGTCAGAATACATTTGCCGCTCAGGTTGGTGTGTTCGCGTTGCTTGCCGATGCTCCGTAGATGCGCCGATGCGCCGCGTGGCATACGCTCCGCCGGACGAAAATCCGCCCACGTATGCACCGCATGATCGACGTTGACCAGCTTAAACAGCGATTTATGCACCGCATGGTAAAACGACTTCCAGTTCCAATCATCGCCGGACGCGACATAGCGCATCAGCGTTTGCTCTTCATTTGCCCATTCAAATGTCACAGGCATCGGCGTTCAAGCCTCCTCATCATTACATCATAGCCGCGTTAAGTCGTCAGCAGGGGCGCGGCGGGCACATAGGCCAGCCAATCCGCCGGTAAGCGCACACCGGCCACGCTCAACAGTTGCAGGCGATACAGGAAGGCCGCCCCGTGCATGATGTGTAAGGCGATGTCGGCGGCGCGGCGGTTCTGATAATCGGCTAAGTACGTGCCCTGCGCCCACGCATTGAACGCGCCCATTGCCGGGCCGCACCAGATTTGATAGTCCAGTTCGCGCCCCTGCTCGCCGGTGTTCGACCAGCGCGACGACAGCCCGAGATACCAGCGAAAGATCAGCGCCATCTTGCGCTTGGGGTTGGCTTCCGCCCGCCGGATTTGCTCCGGATCACGTTCGTTGAAGTACGCCACCGTGCCCGCCCAGATGTCGTCTAATGTGGAGCGAAACACCGTCTTTTCCAGCCGTTCGCGCTCCTTCTGCGGGATGGCTTCGATGCTGTCGTAGGCGCTGTACAGGTCATAAAGTTTCTGCGCCCGCATGGGGAACATCGTGCCGCGCTTGAGTACCTGCACCTTCACGCCCATCTCGAACATATCGGCGGCGGGCGCGTCGGCGACATCGGCCATATCGGCTTCCGATAGAATCTTCTTGGTGTGCAACGATGAACCGGCCTCCATCGTTGATTGATTGATCGAGCCGGTGACGATGTAGCCCGCGCCCATCATGAACGCGGCCAGCGCCGCCGATGGCGTGCCGATGCCGCCGCCCGCGCCGACGCGAACCGGCGTGGCGTAGTTCTGCTCCGCCTGTATTTGATCGCGCAATGCCAGAATTGACGGCAACAGCGCGACAAGCGGGCGGTTATCGGTGTGGCCGCCGCTATCGGCTTCGCAGGTGATGTCATCGGCCATCGGCACATGCGCCGCTAACTCCGCTTGCTCGGCGGTGATGTGGCCGGCTTCGACCAGCGCCGACAGGATGCGCGGCGGCGCGGGACGCATGAATAGCTCCGCGACTTCGCGGCGGCTCAGCTTGGCGATGACGCGATTGTTGATCTGCACGCCGCCATCCGCCCCGCGACTTAAACCGGCGACGCGATAGCGTACCACATGCGGCGTCAGGTCAAGGAACGCCGATGCTTCCACCGTCCGCACGCCATAGCGCAGATAAAGCTCCACCGCGCCGCGCTCCATCGCCGCCTCATTGGGGCTGTGGATCAGGTTGAAGGCATAGCGGCCTTCGGGTAGCTCCGCCTGTATGCGCTGGATGGCGGCCTCCACGCGGGCGGGCACCAGTCCGGCGGAGCCGAACGAAGCCAGCAGGCCAGCCTTGCCCAGCGCGATCACCAGTTCTTCGCTGGCGATGCCACCGGCCATCGCACCGGCCATGTAGCCATAGCGGGCGTCATGGTCGGCTTGAAAGGTGCGATCACCCAACTGTGCCGGATCAATCGCCGGGACGACGGCGATCACCGGCAGGCCATCCCCCGCCGTGATCTGACCACCCCGCGCCACGCCGACGCGCCCGCCATCGTCCACCAGAATTAGCGGCCGGGTCAGGTCGGCTAAGCGGGCGCGGATGCTATCGGCAGAGGTGGCGATGTCGTCACCGCGCCATGTTTGGCCGGTGCTGACACCGGAAAATGAAATCGTTCCCATGATGTTTTTTCCTCTTGAGTCGTTTATCGCTTCGCAGGTAACAACACCGCCGATGCGCGGACGCGCCGCACGTCATTCCGCGACTTCGTAGGCGGCGGGCACGAATCGCGGCGTGCAGATTGCCAGAAACAACAGATCACTCGCGCCGATATTGGTGATACGCTGACGACACATCGCCGGAATCACCACCACATCACCGGCACGAACCGGCGTCGGCGGCAGGTCGCCCACCTCAACCAGCCCTTCGCCGGATAGGATCACGTAGCGCTCGACGGTGTTCTTCAGGCGATGCCATTCGGTAGTCACGCCGATCTCAACCCGCGCCTGTGCGATAGACATGGCCGGATCGCCCTCATGATTGGCGACTTCGTTGATGTAGCAGTGCTCGTCGGTGTAATATTCAGCATCCGCCCGCAGGTGATAAATGGCCGGCTTCATGGTGTCTTTCCCCATTTGATCGATCATCGCCCGCGTATCGTATCAGAATCACCGCCGGACGGCAAACCATTTTCACCGCAGACGGCGGGCATGTACAGATTTCATTTTGTAGCGGCGGGATGTCTTGACCTCACCCGCCGGAATATTGAAATGCCCCGCCGTGCCCGATATGGCGTGAAATTCGCCTCACTCTCTGCTATAGTGTGAAGAAAATCGTGCTGTGTCGTAGTGAGGGATTGTATGCACATCGTCTTTAATGGCTGGTTCTGGGATAAACCACACACCGGAAGCGGGCAATATATCCGCCATCTTTTGCGCGGGCTGTGTCAACTCGCGCAATCCGGCCATGCTGATATGACGCTGACGCTGGTCTTGCCGCCCGGATGCCACGAAACCGACAGTCTGCCGCCGGATGTCAACATCATCACCACCGAAGGCCGAAGCGGTAAATGGGGCAAGGTGCTATTCGAGCAACGCACATTCCCGCGCATGGTCGAACGCGCACAGGCCGACATCGCCCATGTGCCGTACTGGGCGCCGCCGCTTAGCTCTCCGGCGCGGCTGGTCACGTCGATATTGGATGTCGCCCCTCTGCTGTACCCGCAATACGCGGCGGGATTGACCGGACGGCTGTATACATCGCTGGTACGGGCGGCCAGTGGCGGCAGTGATGGCGTCATCAGCATCAGCGACGCCGCCCGCGACGACATCATCAAACATCTGAACATATCGCCGGAGCGCATCACGACCACGCATCTCGGCGTGGAGAACCGCTATCATCCGCAAATCGGCGCGGAGAACGACGAAGCCATCCGCCGCAAATACGACCTGCCCGATCAATTCGTGCTGTACATGGGCGGATTCGATGTGCGTAAGGGCGTTGATATGCTGTTGCTGGCCTATACGTATGTCGGGCAGGCGGAAGGCGATAACATCCCGCTAGTCATGGCCGGACGCGAACCGGATTGGGATAAGCCGGTATTCCCCGACTTACGCACGTATGCCGAACACCTGAAGATCAGCGATTATATGCGCTGGATCGGCCATGTTGACGAAGCCGACAAACCGGCGCTTTATCGGCTGGCCGATGTATACGTATCGCCCAGTGAATACGAAGGCTTCGGCCTACCGTTACTGGAGGCGATGGCGAGCGGGACGCCGGTTGTCGCCCGCGAGATTCCGGTCTATGAGGAGATCGGCGGCGATGGCGTGTTTCTGGTGGATTCGGCGCGTTCGATGGCGGGGGCGATCATCGCGCTATTGCTACAAGAACCCCTGCGCGACTCGATGATTACGCAAGGTCTGGCGCAGGCCACGCGCTACACATGGCGCAAGACCGCACAGGCGACGGTGGAAGCGTATCAGAAAGTCCTCGCCCGATGACACAACCGCCGCGCAAGCCGCCACTTCTGCCGCAGGAAATACCGCCCCCGCCGCCGCGCCGCTTCTGGTCGCGCCTGTGGCGTCCGGTGATGTCGGTTTTCGGTCTGCTCTGGCTGGTGGCGGCTATCGCGTTGCTGGTGCTGGTGCAAAGCGGCGTCATCGGCATCACCACGCCAGCCAACGCGACGCAGACCGCCGCCGCTTTCGGCGCGACGGTGGACGCGATCAACCAGACCGCCATCGCGCTAGGGGATCGTGAATTCCAGATCGAAAACACGTCCGCCGCGCTCGACGCGCAGAACTTCTTGATCGACCAGCGCGAGACGGAATCCGCCCGCAATTTCAGCGCGACGGAGACGCGCTCCGCCGTCGTCAACGCGCAACAGGCGACCGCCGCCGCGCTCGACTTTCAGGGGACGCAGATCGCCTTCGCGCAGGAGGCGACGCGCATCGAATTGAACTATCGCGGGACGCAGGCCGCGCTCAACCAGAACGCCACCGCCGCCGCGCTCGGCTTCGCCACGCAAGCGCAACCCGCGCCGGAGGACGACATCAGCCCGACGCCAACCGATGACCGCAGGCCGCTATTCGCGGAGAACTTCGCGGGCGGTATAAGCGGCGCGACGTGGCGGCCCGGCTCGGCGGATGATTGGCTGTTGGGCGATGGCGCGATCAGCGCCCGCCGCGATGGGGCGTGGTTGCTGACGCAGGTCAACACGTTGACCGACTACACGCTACAGCTTGATATGCGTCCGGTAGCCGATACCGGCGCGGATTATTTCGTCGCCGTCAACGCGCCGATGGCGGGCGATGGCTTCGTCTTGCGGCTGACGTATAACGGCACGCGCATCAGCGCCGCCGGTCTGTACGAAGTCAACACCGCGAGCTGGCTGGCCGGTGATTCGCAGTTGGGGCGGGCGTTGACGGCGGTGCAACTGCCGGACTCGCCGCCGACGGCGTTCTTCCCGCTTGTGGTGACGGTGCGCGGCACGACGTTCACCGCTACGCTAGATGATGACTTCACACTGCTGAATGCCACGCTGGACGCGCCACTATCGGCGGGGGCGGTGGGCGTGCGCGTGCCGCAGGGGACGACGCTCTCGCGGGTGACGGTGACGACGGACTAACACGCGACTTCAAAACAGGAAAACGGATACAATCTATGCCGGATTGGTTGACATCTTCTCTTGTGGTTATGCCGTCAATGCTGTGGATCGTCGGCGGCGTCGGCTTGGCGTGGGCGCTGGTCGCCCTGCCGCGCCGTGATTGGCGCGACGCCGGTCTGGTCGCTTGCCTCAGTATCGGCTTCGGGCTGGCATGGCTGACGCTATGGATGCTGATTTTGGGCGTGGCCGGACAGAACACCGCGTTGATCGGCGCGGATGGGCTGGCCGGTGATCCGCTTAACCCGATGCAATCGCGCCTGATGCAATTGGAAGGCGGGCGCGATCTGCTCCGCGCCGATACGATATTGGGCGGCACGCTGGTCATCGCGCTGGTCGGCTGGGCGCTGGTGTGGTGGCGGGTTGCACAGCAATCCGCGCCGCAATCCGTACAGCGTCAGCCGCTATACTTCGATGAAAAAATGCTGATCGCGTTGATCGTCGGCGCGACGGCGGCGCGGTGGCTGGTCACATCTCTGCTGACGTTCGGTAGCTGGGATGAGCTATGGGTGTATGGCTATCAGGGGCGCATCTATACCCTGCTGGGATTCATCCCGACGGACATCGGCTACTATCCGCAATTCATGCCGCTACAATACGCCTACGCGCAAATCATCAACTTCGGCGAGATCAACGACTATGCCGCCCGCGCCGTGATCGTATTCGTGCAGGTCGGGAGCATATTGGCCGCTTATGCGCTGGGCAAGGGCTTATTCAACCGGCGGACGGGCATCATTTTAGCGGCGCTGTGGGCGCTGTATCCGCATTTCGGCTACTGGACGCGCATCGCCGATCTGGAGATTCCGCTCGCGTATGGCTTCACGGCGGCGGCGGCGTTCTTCCTGATGGCGTGGACGGCGGACGCGGAAGCGGTCGCATCCCGTCGCCGCTATGCGCTGATCGCCGGTCTGTTTCTCGGCGTGACGATGTGGACGAAGCCCACCGGCGGCGGCTTCATTCTGGGCGTGGTGCTGATGATGGGCGCGGAGATCGTGCGGACGCGCTTCGACTGGCGGCGCTGGTATCCGCGCTTTGAGGTCGCGGCGCTGACCGGCCTTGCCTGCTTGCCGTTGGGTGGCGTGTGGTATCTGCGAAACGTCCTGCTCGGCCATGAGGCGATCACCTTCCCGCCGTCGGACTGGGTGACGCGGGCGATGCGTAGCGGCGCGGAGCTAGGCTGGCCGTTGCTGGCGCTGGCCGTCCTGCTGGCTTATCTGTACATCGCGCCCGCCCGCTTCCGCCCTGATTGGCGCTGGGTGAGCGTCGGCGCGGCGTTGATCGCGCTGGGCGTCGTCCCGACGATCATCACACCGGCACGCATGGCGGCGCTGGAATGGCTGGCGCTGGGCGCGGGCGTCGCCGTCATGGTGGCGACTCTGGCCGACTTCGCCGCCGTCAATCTGCGCGAAGATGGTCGGCGGGCATTGCGGCGGATCGGCTGGGCGGGGTTGCTGGCCTTACCGTATTTCATCACATGGTTTCATTCGTACAGCTATCACTACCGGCTCTCGTTCGCCATCGTGCCATTGATGGCTCTGCCGGTGGCCGTCGTGCTGGGGCGCTGGTTCACGCCGGAGCGCATCGGCGGGTGGGTGCGCCCGCGCCGGTGGCTGTACGCGCTGGCGGTGCTGGCCGTCGCTTTGCCCGGCGCATCTATCGCGCTGTACGATGAGGCCGACGGCTGGGATTGGCTGTGGACGCGCCCGCCGGAGGACGATTACAGCCGCGCCGCCATCCTCAGTCTGGCGCAACAGTTCCGCGAATACGAAGCGCAGACCGGCCAGCCGCCCGTCGTCATTGCGCCCGGCATCCAGCGCTTGCCGTTCTTCTTCATTGAGGGCGACATCCGCATCACCGATCTACCGATGCGGACGACCAGCATCCCGCCGGAAGCGACTCATTTCGTATTCGGCAGGCCGGATACAGTCGATTTCTACGCACGGCAGGGCATCTATCCCGATTTTGAGGGCGAGCCGTTGCCGTATCAATCGCAATGGTTCAACGCGCTCTGGCGCGAGAACGTGACGCTAGAGCGCATCGAGCATCGGGACTTCACCTATCTATACACCGTCTACACGATTGATCCGGCTTTGCGCTTCGAGATTCCGCCCGTCGATGTGGCGCTGGCTGATGATGTGCGCTTCGCGGATTTTGCGCGGTTGGTCGGCTATTCGTTGAGCGGCGATGACCTGACGGCGGACGCTATCGACCTGCATATGGTGTTTGAAGTGCTGGACACACCGCCCGATGATTATTTCATCTATGTGCATCTGGTGCCGGAGGGGGAGATCATGCCGGTGACGACAGCCGACGGGCCGGTGCGCCGCGATGAGGCCGCGCTCAGCTATTACGCCACCATTTTCTGGGAGGTGGGTGAATACGTGATTGATCGCCGCAGGTTGCGCCCGCCGGACGACATCGCGCCGGATACCGACTATCGCCTGCGGATCGGCTTCTACAGCCAGCATGACGGCCACCGCGCCGCCGTCACGGTGAATGGCGTCAGCGCCGGTGATGGCTTCGAGTGGCCGGAAGTTTTCCGCGCTCGATAGATGGGGGTAGACCGCGCTCACGCTTCCGGCACGCCGACGGGGGTCGGCGGCGCGGGCGGGACGGGCGTGCCGTCGCGTTCCGGTAAGCTGGCATCGCCGCATGGCGGCAAGGGCGGGGTGGTCGTCGGGCGCTCCGCCAGCGTGACGCTGACTTCTTGCGGGTCGCCGTCGCGCAAGATCAACAAAGTCACCACGTCGCCCGGGATGTGGTTCACCAGCAGATAATACACCAGATCATCAATGTGGCTGATGAATGTGCCGTCAATCGCGGTGATGATGTCGCCACCGGCGCACACCGGCAGGCCGAACGCATCGACGTAGCGCGAACCGCCGCGCAAGTCGGCTTCATCCGCCGGAGACTGTGGCGTGACCGCCGTCACCAGCACGCCGGAGTCCGTCGCTAGACTGAGCGCCCGTGCGAACGACGCCAGCCCATAATCTGACTGCACCGTGTTGATACCCAGCCACGCATAGCGCACTTCACCATCACGGATTAAATCCGGCACGACGCGGCGCACGGTATTCGCGGGTACCGCGAAGCCCACCCCCTGATAGAGGCCGCCCGCCGTCGTCACTTCAACCGCCATACCGACCACTTCGCCGCGACTGTTCAGCACGACGCCGCCATTACCGCCCTGTGGTACCGGTACGCTGGTTTGCAGGATGCGCGGGTTCTGGAAGCCGGGCGGCAAGCCGAAATCGACCAGCGCCGCCGATGGCAAGCGCCGACCAATGCCGCCGATGATGCCGCTATTGATTGAACTGGATAGGCCGTAGGGGTTGCCTAGCACAATGGCGCGTTCGCCCACCTGCACCGCGTCCGAATCGGCGAACGTCACCGGAATCGAACGGGCGGGCGGCACATCAACGCGCAACACCGCGACATCGCTATAAGCGTCGAATCCGGCGCTGGTCGCGTTCACCGTCAGCCCATCGTCAAACGTGACGCGCACCGCCTCCGCGCCGCTGATGGTCTGTGCGCTGGTGACGATGCGCCCGTTGCGATCATAGATGAAGCCGCTACCCCGTCGCACGATGCCGCCTTCCAGCACCGCTTCCACCGCGACGACGGACGGCGCGAGACGGGTATAGACCGCGCCGAGTAAGTCGCGCTCGGCGTCGGCGGTATCCAGCAACGCCTGCGGAATCGGCTGGTCGCGGTCGGTGACATCAAATGTCGGGGTGACTTCGGCGGGTGGCGCGGACGATGCACAGGCTGACAGAATCAACAGGGCAACGGCCAGCCATAACCGCACAGATCGAGAGATAGCGGCCATCAAGCGGAGCCTTACAGGTCGCCGAAGCTCAGGCGCAATTCATTGACGAGTCGGCGCTGTTCCGGCGTCAACGAAGCGGGCACGGTGATGTGAATGAGTACGTATAAATCGCCGAATTCGCCCTTTTGCTTGAGTTTGGGCATCCCTTTGCCGCGCACGCGCAAGCGCTGGCCGGATTGCGTGCCCGGCGCGATCCGCACCGAGACATCACGCGCCATCGTCGGCACGACGACCTCGCCGCCCAGCATCGCGGTGAACATATCGACTTCCGCTGTCACCGTCAGGTTATCGCCTTCGCGCCGGAAGCGCGGGTCTGGCTCGACGCTGACGCGCAAGAACAGATCGCCAGCGTTACCGCCCAACGCGCCCGGTTCGCCGTGACCTTCCAGCCGAACCTTTTTGCCATTGTCCGCGCCCGGCGGGATATTGACTTTCACGCGCTTGTCCCCGCGTGAGACGTAACGCACCGCGCCGTCATACGCTTCGCGCAGGCTGATCGTGATGTCGCGGGTGATGTCGCGCCCTTTCGCCCCGCGAACCTGCGTGCCACCCGTCCGCGCATCGCGCCCGAAGCCGCCGAAGATCGACTCGAAGATGTCGTCAAAGGGCGTACCGGCGCCGGATGATTGGCCGCCGCGTTGTTGTGATGCTTGCCGCATGAAGTCGTTGAAATTGTTGAATCCGCCCACGCCACCGGCAGAACCGGCGAAGTCATCCGGGTTGATGCCCGCCGCCTGATAGCGCTCATAATCCGCGCCAAAGCGATCATACATCTTGCGCTTTTGCGGATCGTTCAGCGCTTCATACGCCTGACTGATCTCTTTGAAGCGTTGTTCCGCGCCCGGGTTGTTCGGGTTGGCGTCCGGATGATATTGCTTTGCCAATTTGCGGTACGCTTTTTTGATTTCTTTGCTGTCGGCGTCACGGTTGACGCCGAGAATTTGATAGAAGTCTTTGCTCATAGTTCAACTATTGTTCCGTCGTCGTGATCTGTGAATACAGTACACAATACATCATGACACCAGTTTAGAACGTTAACGTTAGAGTCTCAATAGAACAAACAGGGCGCGGGGGATGGTTTGTGCCCGCGCCCGTTAGATGTTTTTGTAGGGGCGCAATGGGTTGCGCCCGATGAATCGCGTATGCGCCGTTAATCCGCCACAGCGAACGTCAACGTCGCCCGCAACGAGAAAGCATCGTCAGTGACGTTGACCGTGATAGCGGATGTCTCCAGCGCGGACAAGGCATTGACCGCCTGCATCGCCATCATCAGATCGTCTTCTGTCATCGTCTCGCGCACCATATCCATCGTCAGCAATTGCGACAGCGCCATCAGCGCGGGCGCGGTGTTGATGTACCACACCGTTGACGCATTCGGTAGGAACAGGCCAGACTCGAAGGCGTAGCTCGCGCTATCGGTCAGTTTCGCGCCGTCTGCGTCGCGCAGGGCGGCCACCGTCGCCTCATCGCCGATGAAGATCAGGTCGTCGTCGGTGGTAATGCTGAAGCGCATATCGTCGAAATCGTTGAAAATCTCGCCGAACGGGATATTCAGCACGCCATCATCCAGCGTTGCGATATTGAAGATTGACAGCACATCTTCGCTGATGCGCTCGAACAGCACATCGGTCACGGCGGTGTTGGTGGAGCGTAACACCGTGCCGGTTCCGGCGATCACTTCGGCGAAGTCATCGCCTACTTCTGTTTTGGCGGTCACGAACGTGATGAAGTCCGAACTGAGCGCGTCCATCGTCATGTGGTACGGCAAACCGGACATGCCCTCAAAGCTGAGGCGGAAGAACGTAGACAACTGACCGAAGCGGAACGGCGCGATTTCATCTAGCGCCCCCGGCTCGACCAGCAACAGCAACTCGTCCAGCAGGGCGGCACTATCAACCACCGTCCGCACGATGTCGCCCAGCCCGCTACCCTGTATCAGCAGGGCGGCGTCATCCGGCACACGCGCCAGCAGGTCAACATCTACCGGCGGCGCGAATAATCCGCGAAGCGCTTCGCTCGTCGATGTGATGTCCAGCACCATCGCACGATCTTCCACGATCACCCCGCCGACAGCCAACTGCCCGATAGTGGCCGACAGCGCCACCGGATCGAGCAATTCCGGCGGCAGATCAACGCCGAGTTCCGGGCCGAGCAACGGCAAGAACACCGCGACCAATTCCAGAATACTGGACGGATCGACATACAGCAGGAAGTTATAGTCCGGGCGCGGCATGGCGTTTTGCGTCTGTGTGAAGTTCGGCGCAGACAACAGGCTCGGCGCATCAGCGCCCGGCAGGATGACATCGGAGAAATTGCGCCCTAGCAAGCCGAAGATCAGCGCGTCCTCCGTGATGACCGCGCCCGGCATGAAGCGCAACGCCGGTTCATAGTAGATGATGCCGTCTTCGTCTGTGGTGCGGGTCATGTCGCCGGATGCCAGATCAACGGCCAGCATATCGGTGACGAAGGCATCCGCCCCGCCCTGATCGTTGACGCCGAGAGCCAGCACGAACGGCAGATCGCCGCCACCGAACAGCAGGCTATCCAGACCGGGCACGTAGAATCCCGCCGTATTGCCCAGCCACGGGCGCACATCTTCGGCGAAGTTCACATCGGCCAGCACCATCTCATCGAAGAAGGTGCGGAAGTCTTGCACGCCCAGAAAATCGACTAACTCCGGATCGAGACCGGCGCTGATATTGGCGACCAGCGCATCCAGCGTATCGAAGTAGCCTTCGTCGGTGCGGATGGCGGCGAATATCGCGCTTTCGGCGGGCGCGTAGGCGGCCAGCGCGGTTAGTTCGTCCATATTTTGCCCCTGCTCAACGGGGCGGGCATACGTGCTAACGCTGAACGCGAGGAACACCAGCGCCAGACCGAGCGTGAATAGTGTGAGTTTTCTCATGTTTATCATCTCCCTTCGGGATGGTTAGTTGCTCAAACCGAGCGCGGACGAGAGATCAAAAGCGGACTCTTGCTCGGCAGGACTGCCCGCCGGAGCCGGTGTCGGCAGAGTGACCTCTTCCGGCAATGTCAGCGTCAGGCGGGTGATGTTGACGCCATCCGTCCCGGCGCTGGCGCTGATGGTCATGCTCTCGATCTGCGCGAGGACGAATTGCAACTCTTCGACATCCGACGGGCGATCAGCCACCACCGCCAGAAGCCCCGCCGCATCAGCCAGCGCGCCGCCGTTCACGTACCACACGCTGAAGGCGTCCGGCAGGAATAGCGATGTCGCGTACTGGTACGTCGGATTATCCATCAGCGAGTCGCCGTCCGGATTCAGCGCGAAGCGGACACTCGGCGCGGAGCCAAACGCGAAGCGTTCGCCGTCCGTCGCCGCCATCAGGCTCAATTCATCGGTGTTAATCACGTCACGCGGGAAGCCCAGCGCCGGTGACAACAGCGACGCGATCAGATCGGGATAAGATAGCGATCCGGCTTCATCGGTGACGCCGCCCCAGCCATACATACGGTCAGCGCGGACTAAGCCGTCGATCACCGCTTGCGCCGCCGCTTCGTCGCCGACTTCGGCCAGCAGAGCAATATCGAACGAGAACGTCAGCGCGGAATCAACCGGGATCAAGCTGGCGGCCAGCGTGTAGTCGCCGGTCATCCAACTGACGACATCGCGCTCTAAGTTCAGGCCGGTCAATCCGGCGAATAGCGCGTTGACCGCCGTTTTGCTCAGCCCGCCGAAGTTGATCGCAAACGGGTTGAAGTCCGCGAACGGGTCTTCATCGGATAGCACGCGGGTTTGACGCAACAACGAGACGAAACCGGCATCCAGTCCGGCGAAGAAGGCGTCGAAGTCCGTCGCCAGATCGGAGTCGTGAATCAGCAGTTGTGTATAGGCCGGTAGATATTGCGCGAAATCGGGATCAACCGGCGTCTGCTCGACGTAGTTGGGCAAAGCCATGAACAATTCGGGGAAAAGCGGCACGGTCACCAGATCAAGCGTTAGCGTGCGCCCGTCGATGATGGTCGCGCCCACCGCTACCGCGATTGCTTCGCCTTCGTCCATCGTGGCGCGGATGGCTTCCAGTTCAGGATCATTAACGGCGGCCAGATCAATCAGGTTGAAAATATCGGCATAAGCGAAGATGTTATAGCTATCCACCGGTAGCGCGTCACGCGCCTGCTGGAAAGCGGCGTTATCGGCCAGCGCATTGGCGGGCGGCGCGGTCAGGTCGGCTACGCCGTTGAGTTGGAGCAACAGCACATCATCAGAAATCAAGCCGTCGTATTCCGGCGTATCGAAGCGCACAAAATCGGCGTCGTCGCTCTCAGTGGTGCGGATAATCAGCGCGTCTTCCAGCGCGGCACGGTCGGCGATGCTGATTGCCACCAGCACAGTCGGATCATCCGGCATAGCGGACGGCAGAACGCCGAGCGAAATCGTATCGCCGATCCAGTCGCCATCGCCCGCCCGTACCAGAAAGATGTCGGTCAGCAGGTCGGCGGCGAAATCGCGGATTCGCGGCACTTCCAGATCAGGCGGCAGGAGCATTCCGCCGGTGTTCTGGTTCAGCAACGCCAGCACATCGCCCAGCATATCGCTGTATTCAGCGTCGGCGCGGATGCTCAAAAACGCGCCGACATCCACCGGCATATAAACGGCATTCGCGGTCAGGTCGTCAACGTCGGTGGCCTGCGCCGGACGTGTGCCTAGTCCGGCCACCACAACCAGTAAAATTGTCATCAGTAGAAAACGTAAAGGATGTTTTTGCATGTGATTCTGTACCCTCTCTAATTCCGAACAGTGTCGAATGGTCAACACAACTAAAACTAAACCATACCCTGATGAAAAGGGCGTTAAAAGCGTCTACGTTCCAAGTATATTAGCGGTTGCAAAGTGCCGCGAATCGCTACGCCATAACTAACTGGGCGAACAGCAATAAGGCGCTGAGGCCAGCCATGAACAGCGCGAAGGCGGTCAATTTATCGGGGATGGGCGGCACAACGAAAGGCGGCAGGGGCGGCACATCGCGCAAGCGGGGCGGCAACGCGGCGAAATCGCCGTCGCGCACGTCTTCGACATCGAGCGCGGCCAGCAATGCCGGGACGTGATCGCCCGCCACTAGCGCCGGAATGATGCGCGTGCCGGTGTCTTGCGCTCGCCGTACCACGTCGCGCAGATGACCGGATTCCGCGCTGGTCGGGGAGACCAGCACCAGAACCGCGTCCGCTTGCCGGATCGCCGCTAACTTGCCGTTGATGGCGGTCTGTATCTTCGCCGCGTTGAGATGCGCCGCGATTTGCGCCGCGTCGGAGAGGTCAGTACCGGCGGAGGCGATGTAAACGCGCACGCGCCACTTATCAGCCATCGTCAGCCACCACCTTAATCTCAACTTTGAACGTCGTATTGCCGGGTGTGCTAGTGTAGCGCACGTCGCCGCCGTGCCGCACCGCGCTATACTTCACCAGCGCCAGCCCGACGCCGGTCCCCGGCTTGTTCTCGATATTGCTCCCGCGCACGAATGGCGCGAAGATGTCCTCCTTCATGTCGTCGGGGATGCCGATGCCGCAGTCGGTCACGGTCAGGCGGGCATAGTCGCCATCGCGCACCAGACGCACGCGGATGACCTCATCCGGCGGCGCATACTTCGCCGCATTCGACAGCAAATTCATCACGATATGGCGCAATAATTCGCGGTCAATCCGCACGAAAGACAAATCGCCCTCACTCTGGAAGTCGATCACATGGTCGGTGTCGTGAGCGCTGTAGAATTCTTCGATGAATGCGTCCATCAGATTGACCAGATCGCCCTGCGCCGGACGAAAATCCAGCATATCGGCGTTAGCGCGGCTCAAAGCCAGAATGTCCTCGATCATGCGCGTCATCGTCGCCACCTGCTCGAATATCTTCTGGATGTGGTGTGTACTGCGCTCAGGCGTCAGGCGATCACTGTATTTGTGCAAAATATCGGCGGAGGAACGGATGACGGCTAGCGGCGTGCGGAACTCATGCGACATCATGCTGAGGAAGCCGTCGCGTACCGCTTGCATCTGGCGCTCTCGCTCGAAGTGGTTGCGTAGTTGCTCGGCGGCGATGCGCTCGGTCTGGTCGCTGATGATGCTCAATACCGCTTTTTGCCCATCCTGCTCGAACTGACGGGAGCGTATCGTAATCGGCACAATGCGCCCATTAATCAGTATTTTGTAGTCCGCGCGGGGCAATGTCTGCCTGCCGGTCAGGATATAGTCGTTGAAGCGGCGCTTGAATTGCTCGACATCTTCGGATGAGGCGTATTGAAAATCGCGGGCGCGTTGCGGTAGTTCATCCTGTGAGTCCACCTCAAACAGACGGAGCGCCGCCGGATTAGCGTACATCAGCCGCAGATCGTCGCGCAAGTCGTAGACCAACACCGCCAACGGTACCGATTCCACCAAGACCTGATAACGGCGAGACGCCATCTCTTGTGCTTCTTCGGCTTGCTGGCGGCGTTCGATCTCCGCCTGTAGCTGAATGTTGTATTGCTGAATTTGGCACAGCGTGCGGCGATACGAGATGACCGTCACCGATGTGAGCGCTGTCGCCAGCGCGATCATGCCCAGCGTTTCCGGCAGATAGAGGACTTGACCGTAAAGTGACAGGTGGCTGAATATCAACGCGAAGAACGACAGCACGCCGAACACAATGCTGGCAACACCGCCGACCAGAATGCCCGCGAGGACGATCAACAGTATGTAAATATGAGTATCGACTGGCGAGGCCAGTTTATAAGCGAGGACGCAGGCGAACAGCCACGTCATGCCGATGAACACACGGCAGATGATTTGATTGTGACGCTGGTCTGTCGGCCAATAGCGAAACATAGCAAGCAATGGCGTATAGCCGATTAATCCGGCCACGCCCAGCCAGCGCAGGTCAACATCGGCGGCGGTGAACATCAGCCATCCAGCTAGCGACCAGAACGCCAACAATGCCGACAAGAAGATGATTTTCTGTCCGCAAGGTAAGCCGAAATTGATCGGCTTGAGCGTCAAGTTTTTGGTGTCGGCAGTCATGCGTCATGGCTCCGTGTGTTTATGAATCAACTTTACCATGATTGAACAATTTGCTAAATAGAGAAAAGTCACTATAGAAAGGTGATAACCACCATGAATAGCATCAGCACCACACACCAACTTAAGCGCCACTTAGGGCTGGATGTCGCGGGGAGCGCCGAAGACGAACGGCTGACCGCCGCGCTGGTCGCCGCCACCGCGCAGATCGAACGGCTGGCCGCACGCTGGTTCATGCCGCGCCGCGCCACCATCTATCATCAGGTCGCCCGCGCAGACCGCCACCACCTGACGCTCAAGGCGGACTTGCTCGACCTGCACAGCGTCACCACGCCGGACGGCATCGCGCTAACATCGGCGATCACCCGCACCGAACAGGGGGCGCTACACTTCGACGCGGCGCACCCACTCAGCGCCCACATCGCGCCGGATACCGTGCTGGCGATTTCGGCGGTCTGGGCATGGCATCCCGAACCGGCGACGGCGTGGCGCTGGTCGGGCGATAGCGTGCTGGACGCTATGCTGTGGCCGGGCGTGCCGGTGATCGCGGTCAGTTCGGCGACGGCTTCCGCGCCGGATGGCACGACGCCGCGCTTTCAGGTCGGCCAGTTGCTCCGCATTGGCGATGAGATGATGAGCTTGATGGGGATTATGCCCGGCATGGGCGCGGGGGATGGCTTGCTGGTCGGGCGCGGCGTGAACGGCACGGTTAGCGCCGCACACACGCACGACGCGCAGATCGAGCGTTACCAGCCGCCCGCCGACATCGCACAATTAGCGTTGCGGTGGGCGGCGTGGCTGTATCAAGAACCGGATCAACCGGCGCTGACGCCGACGCCGCCCGCCCTGCTATCGGCGCTGTCGCCGTTGCGTCGTCTTACCGCGTGACGCTCATCGGCATGATAACGTGGATGAAGTCGTCACGGTTCTCCGGCCTGATGACGCCCGGATGCGCCGAGCCGCCACTCTCTAGCACGATGCGCTCATCGTGAATGACGCGCAGGACTTCGATCAAATACTTGATGTTGAACGAGATGTCCAGCGCTTCGCCTTCGACGGACGCATCGACCACGCCTTCATTGTCGCCGCGCTCCGTGCTTTTACTGGCGACTTTGACTTCGCCCGGCTCGCTGGGGCCTTTGGGCGGAGTCACATACAGATAGCCGCTATAAGCGTTATCGCGGGCGAAGATTTCCGCACGCTGGCACGCCCGCAACAGATCAGATGTGTACATCACGGTGGATGTGCTGTACTGGCGCGGGATGATAGCGCGGAAATCGGGGAATTTGCCTTCTAGCAATTGCGATGATACGTCCACGTTCTTCAGGTGGAACATCACAATATCGCGCTCTTTAGGCAAGGTGATCCACACTTCGCTGTCTTCCTCGCTGATGATGCGGGCGACTTCGTTGAGCGACTTGGCCGGAATCACCATCTCGACGCGCTCGGGGAATGCCTGCTCCAGTTTGGCCGTCCGCACCGCCAGCCGGTAGCCGTCCGCCGCCGCCATCGTCAGCGTATCGCCCTCTATCAAGGTATAGACGCCGGTCAAGATCGGGCGGTTATCGTCACCAGCCGCCGCGAATGCGGTCTGCTGGATCATCTCTTTTAGCACTTTGCCGTCCACCGCCAGATCACCGCCGCCATCAGCGATCTGCACCGGCGGGAATTCGTCGGCGTCGATGCCTTTAATGTTGGCTTTGGTGCCGCCACAGGTCAATTGTAGCGTTAATGTGTTGGTATCTAGTGTCAGCGTCACTTTTTCCGGTGATAGATTGCTGACCAAATCCATCAACGTTTTCGATGGCAGGGTGATACTGCCGGACTCGGAGACGCTCGCACCGATCCAGCAGGTGATGCCCAAACCCAGCGTCATATTGACCGCCGATAATCTGAGGCGGCTCTCCTCCGTCTGGATCAGTACATTGCTCAGTACAGGCATTGTCGGGCGGCTCTCGACGGCTTTCCCGACGATGCTCAACCCTCTAGCTAGACTCTCTTGAATAACGGTTATCTTCATTTTATCGCCTTATCGCCGCCATTATATCCCAAATATATCCCAAATATCCCAAATATCGCAATCATGCGCCCATTATAGCACGATTATCACAAGCACAATAGAAAATTATCGAATGGGCAAAAATCGCCGCACCACCTCAATAAAAACGCCGGAAATTATTGTCGCCCGTCCATGCGATGAAACGGAAAGCGGCATACAGCGCTTCGATGTTGGCGTACAGCGTCGCGCTGATACGCGCCGCGTTGATGTCCTCGTCCGCCGGTTCGTACCAGTAGCCGAAGCGTAGCCAATCGCGTCCGGCGGCGAAGGTGTCCAGATATTCATACAGCAGGACTTTCGGCGGTAATTTGCTCAGGTCGATGTGTGAATCCTGCGGGCGCAAGCCACCCCATAGCCCCATCAAACAGCGACCGGGCACTTTTTCCAGCAGGTTGTAGAAGTCCTCCCGATGTTGCTTGATCGACAGCTTGCCGACGAAATTCTGCTGGTCATACCATGCCGTCGGCGCGACGACTAGCTCCACCGCCAGATGTTCCGGCGATAAACGCACCTCAACGACTGGATGATGCAACAGGCGCACCGCGCTAGACACATTGACCGAATCGCGCCCCATCAGGTTCTCGACGGTGGCCGCCTGTGCGTGATTGCGCGTGTAGATGATGGTCAGCGCGTCCTGCGGTAGCGGCGATGTCAGCGTCTGGGCGCTGACCGCTTTGCCGGTCTGCGGGTTGGGATACAGCGCGACGTTATATTGCTGTAAGCGTTCGTGCAGGACGCGGTGCAGAGCCTCCATGCGTCCCCACGCTTCTTGAACCGGCGCGGAATCCGGCGCTTGCCGTATCTGTCGCAGGGCGTGATAGTCGGATTGTGTGAAATAAGGCATAGGTCAATTTACCCCGATGATGTGTTTTGAACCGGCTTTTCCGATGGGCTGACGTGATGAGATGTCCGGCGGACACGGTTCATCGCGCCCGCCGGTGATGGTTCGATGTGGTCTGGTGTGGTCTGCTACTTCGGCGCCATACGGATCGCGCCGTCCAGCCGGATTGTCTCGCCGTTGAGCATTGGATTCTCGATGATGGCTTGCGCCAGTTGCGCGTATTCGGCGGGCTGGCCTAAGCGCGGCGGGAACGGCACTTGCTGGCCGAGCGACGCCTTCGCTTCTTCTGGCAACGCGGCCAGAAGCGGCGTATCGAACAGGCCGGGCGCAATCGTCATCACGCGGATGCCGCTTTTGGCTAGATCGCGGGCGATGGGCAATGTCATGCCGACGATGCCGCCCTTTGATGCGGAGTAGGCCGCTTGCCCGATTTGCCCGTCGAAGGCCGCCACCGACGCGGTATTGATGATGACGCCGCGTTCGCCGTGTTCGTTGGGCGCGTTTTGATCCAGCACCGCCGCGCCCAACCGGATACAGTTAAATGTGCCGATCAGGTTCACGCGGATGACGAACTCGAACACGTCAAGCGGGTGCGCCCCGTGTTTGGGATGATATGAGCGCATCGCCGCGCCCACCCCCGCGCAGTTGATGACCGCGTTCACCGCGCCGAACGTCTCGACGGCGATATTCAGCGCGTTCTGCACCGCGCCCTCACTGGCGACATCAGTCTCGACGAAGCGGGCACGCTCGCCCAGTTTTTCGGCGTGCGCTTGCCCGTTCTCCGCGTTGAGGTCGGCGATCAACACATTCGCGCCCGCATTCACCAGCCGTTCCGCCGTCGCGCCACCCAGACCGGACGCGCCGCCGGTCACAAAAGCCGTTAATCCTTGAACATTCATGTAAGTTTCTCCTAAAAATCATCTGATATGGGGCAATATTAACATAGTTTGCGCCATCCGACACATACCGCATCAACGCCGGAAAACTATGGCGAATCCGCCCGCCTGATGCTAGAGTCAACCTTAGCGATGGGCGCACCACGCCCGCGCAATCTTACCGTATGGGATAGACGAGCGTTTAACGTATGGACGAAAAACAACCGGAAAATCAAACATCATCCGGCGGCGGATCGCCGGTTATCGTGCTGTTCTTGATGTTCTCCGTGCTGGGCATGGTGGCCGCCATCGCCTTGCTGATCGCTGAAGGCGACAACGCGCCGGATGAGCCGCCCGGCGGGGTGGTCAACATGGCCGCGCCGGACGCCTCCGTGATGGGCGAACCCGCCCCCGATTTTCAGCTCACGTCGATCACCGGTGAACTGGTCAGCCTGACGCAATTTCGCGGGCGTCCGGTATTCATCAATCTGTGGTGGACGGGTTGCCCGCCCTGCGTGCGCGAATTCCCCGCCTTCCAGCAATTCATGGAGGAGCAAGGGGCGGATGGCGCGGTGATTATCGCCATCAATCAGGGCGAAGAACTCGCCCCTGTGCGCCAGTTCATCACCGATCTGGGCGCGACGGATGTCGTCGTCCTGCTCGATCCAGACATGCAGATTCCGCGCAGTTTTCCGCATCGCGGCTTCTTCCCGACCACCTACTTGATCGACGAGCAAGGCATCATCCGCGAGCGCCGCATCGGTGAGATCACGCTGGATGAGATGTACACCTTCTTAGAGGCCATCCAACCGCCCGCCGGTTGATCGCGCCCGCGTCATTTCTTGGTGCGGATGTTGAAGCGGTGCGGCTGATGATTCTGGATGACGCTCTCCGCTACATCCAGAAAACCGGCCACATTGTCTATCTTGCGGACGCTGACCGTCGTCACCGGCTGGAACGCGCCGCCGTCCTTGCTGGCACGCTGAAAATGCACTTTATCGCCGCGCCGCGTGATGTCTACCGAGCGCCAGCTTAGCTTATGCTTGCCGGCGATGACTCCGGCGGGCGTGATGGCGATTTTGCCCAGCTTCATTGATCTGCCGTCAAATAGCGCCGCCCCCATGCGCGAGCCGGTGATGTCGGCGATGATCGGCGCGATGGCGTGGTCGAACTGGCGCGGATCGCCCAGCCGCCCGCTAAAACGAAACTCGCGCCCGTCGCTCATGGTCAGGCGGTGTGCGCCGGTCTTGATGAGTGGCCGCCCGAAAACCGCGATCACCCGCGCCCCTTCGCGGTAACGCTTGACCTTCGTCCAGCTATAGCGGGCGAGGATGCCGTCGCGCTCCCATGTAAAGCCTTGATCGAACACGCGCACCCGTTCGTTCTTCAGCGTGAGCGCGGCGCGGATGTTCAATATGAAGCGGATGAACAACGCCGCCAGCACGATCACCGCCACCACCACGCCGCCATCCAGCAGAAGCGGGTTAACGTCGGCCAGCGCGTCCGCCTGATCCGCTTCGAGGAAGTCCGCGTCGCCACTCCGTATTTGCTGGAGCAGGTAAAACGCGCCACTGACCGCGAGGATGGCGAACGTCAAGAAAATAGCTCGGCGACGGTGCGGCGTCCGTTCCGTCTGCGCCTGATAGATTAAGCGGGGTGATTGGGACATGATTGACGAACCTTTGAATAATTGAATACGATGATAAAATGCCGCGTATGCGCGGATATGATAAAATTTTACTGTAAAGTGTCCTGTTCGCCGAATTTCACGCTGGGGAGATTGTCACCTTGTCCGAATATTTCACGCTAGAAGTCGAGCCAACCGACAACCCCGACATCCGCGAGTTCATCACCAATCAGCGCCTGAGCGACGGCGGCGAAGAACATTATGCCGACGCCGCATCCGGCGAGATGGGGTCGCCCATCGCGCAAGTATTGTTCCACGCCGTTGACGGCATCCACAGCCTGACCATCGACGACGACACGCTGATCGTCCGCCGCCAGCCCGATGTGCTATGGGAAGCGCTGATCGACGATATACGCGACTGTCTGCGCGACTTCTTCCTGTAGATGCGCCTGACCGATACAGACCGCCGCCACAAATGTAAAAAACGATTGATATTCACGCACTATCGCCACACATTGCTATAAAATAGCGGATAGACGACATCTAATAGACAGATGTCAGACATCTGTCAGACATCTGTCGGCGTTGTTCATCGTGATCGATAGCGGGGCGTTACCTGCCCCCGTCCGTGCACGTACATTGATACGCGATACATTGATACAGGAAGAAGGGCACATGGTCACAGACAATCGGATCGGCCAACTTATCGCCAATCGCTACCAGTTGCAGGCCAAACTAGGACAGGGTAGCATGGGGGCGGTGTTCCGCGCCCATGACCGCATGACCGGCGAAATGGTCGCGCTCAAGCAGATGATTACGCCGGAACATCTGGATTTCAGCGCCCGCCATACCATCTCCAGCCACAACCCGCATCTGGAATTAGCGCACGAATTTCAAACGCTGGCTTCTCTGCGTCATCCGCATGTGGTTAACGTGCTGGATTACGGCTTCAGCGCGGGACGATTACCATTCTTCACCATGCAGTTGATCGAATCCGCCAACCCATTGACCACCGCCGCCGCCGACATGGGACAGGATGCGGTCATCGACCTGACCATCCAGCTATTGCAAGGTCTGGCGTATATTCACCGGCGCGGCCTGCTACACCGTGACCTGAAGCCGAATAACGTACTGGTCAGGGACGGCCACGCGTACATCGTCGATTTTGGGCTGGCGATGGCCGACATCAGCGCCGCAAGTGGCGAGCATGTCATCGCCGGAACGCTGGCTTATATGGCGCCGGAAGTGCTGACAAATAGCGCGGTCAGCCATCAGGCGGATTTATACGCTTGCGGCGTGATGCTGTACGAGATGATTAGCGGTAGGCATCCGTACTGGCACGATAACCCGATGGTTTTGATGAATCGCATCGTGCAAGAGCCGGTAGACGTGTCCGTGCTGGACATCAGCGTGGAATTCATGACCGTGATCTACCGTCTGCTCGCCAAAGACCCCGCCGAGCGCTACGACGACGCCGCGCAGGCCATCGCCGCGCTGTGTGCGGCTACAGGCCGCCCGTTACCGCCACAGACCGGCGAAATCCGCGAGAGCTTCTTGCAGGCGGCGGCCTTCATCGGGCGTGAGGCGGAATCCAGCCAACTGACCGGCGCTCTGAGCCAGATCGAGACCGGCGGCTCCGGCTGGCTGATCGGCGGCGAGAGTGGCGTCGGCAAGTCACGCTTGATCGACGAAACCGCCACCCGTGCGCTGATCGGCGGGGTGCTGGTCTTGCGCTGTCAGGCCATCGCCGACGGCAATAACGTCTATCAGATGTGGCAACCGGCATTGAAGCGGCTGGCGCTCAGCGCCGAATTAAACGACGACGCCGCCGGACTGCTGAAGATGTTCGTGCCTGAACTGGAGGAGGCGCTCGGACGGACGATCACCGCGCCGGATAGCCTGACCGACATCAACAAACGGCTGATTATGCTGGTGGACGCCATCCTGCGCGATGTCACACGCGAACAGCCGGTCTTGCTCATCGCGGAAGATTTGCAATGGCTCGCCACCGATTCCGACGACATGGCGCTGATTCAAACGTTGTTCACGCTGACGCGCCATATACCATTGATGATACTGGGCAGTTATCGAGACGATGAAACGCCCGACTTGCCCGCCGCCATCCCCGACGCGCAGACCATCCGGCTAGAGCGGCTTCAGCCGGATGAAATCCGCCGCTTGAGCGCGTCCATGCTGGGCGAATCGGGCAATCGTCCGCAGGTGCTGGAATTCCTCAACCAGCACACCGAAGGCAACGTGTTCTTTCTGGTTGAGGTGGTGCGGGCGCTGGCCGAAGAAGCCGGACGCATTGACGACATCGGCCTGATGACCTTGCCTTCGCAAGTGATGGCGCAGGGCGTCCGGCGCGTGGTCGATTATCGTCTGGGGCGCGTGCCCGAATGGGGGCGCGATCTGCTCAACGCCGCCGCCATCGCCGGACGCGACATCAACGGCGATCTGTTGGCGACTATCGACCGGCAAATCGACCTGACCGCGTGGCTGGACGCCTGCGTGAATGTCGCGGTGCTGGACGCCAAAGACGGCGTTTATCGCTTCTCGCACGACAAATTGCGCGAAGGCGTCATCGCCGCGCTATCGGCGGATAGCACGCGCACTTATCACCGGCGCGTCGCCGTCGCATTGGCCGCGCTGTACCATGACCGCATCGAAGAATACGCGGCGACTATCGCCAACCATCACCGCGCCGCCGGTGACGATACTGCCGAAGGTCGTTATGCTTATCTCGCGGCGAAAAAAGCGTACAGCATGAACCGCTTCATCGAAGCCGACGATTTCTATCGCCGCGCCTACGCGCTACAAAATCAAGCGGACGACGACACACCACGCGAACGGCAGGCCGCCATCCTGCTGGGGATTGGCCTATGCGCGTATGCGCTCAGTGACTATGAAGCGTGCCGCGATTGGTGCGAACAGGCTATCACGCTTTTCCGCCAGCTTGATGACCGGTTGGGCTATGCCAGCGCGATTAACGCCATCGGCGAGTCTTACTTCCGGCAGGGCTTCAACGACAACGCCCGCCCGCTTATTCTGGAAGCGCTGGCGATCCGCCGTGAACACAACCGTAGCCTTGATGTCGCTTACGGGCTGATGAATCTCGGCGTGGTGGACGCGCAGACCGGCGATCTGCACGCCGCCCGCGATCACTTCATCGAATGTCATCAGATTATGGCGCAGACCGGCGATCTTGTCGGCATCGCCCGCGCCCTCAACAATCTGGCGATCATCCACGATATGCTCAACGAACCGGCACATTCGCTAAGCTATCACGAGCAGGCGCTAACTTTGCGGCGGCGCATCAATGACCGGCTGGGCACAGCCTATAGTTTGATGAATATGTCGCATCTGCTTCAGCAGTCGTTTGCGAAGATGAGCGAAGCGGAGGCGCAATCTCTCGAAGCGGCGGACATCCTGCGCGAGCAGGGTGACCGCAACGCGCTAGCCAACGTTTACGGGTCGCTATCACAGCTATATTGGAAGATGGGAGAGGCGGAGCAAGCGGTACGATACAACGCCGAATCACTGGCGATACGTCAACAGATCGGCGATAAGATGGGGCTTTCGATGGTGTATAACTTCATGGCACAGATGGCGCTGGACACCGGCGACATCGCGGCGGCGCAAAGCCACATCACAACGGCGCTGAAGCAAGTGGTCGGTATCGCCGCGCACATCCGACAGGTTGAAGACCTGCGTATGCTGGCCGACATCTACGCCCGCGCCGGACGCGCATCCGACGCGCTGGCGCTGTACAGCGTAGTCTCCGGCGATGCCGCCAACGCCTTGAATCAGTCGGCGGTACAGGCCGCCATCGATTCCCTACATGCCAGCATGGACAAGGCCGGTATCAAAGCGGCGCAGAAGCGCTACGCCGATATGTCCCTGCGCGATGTGGTGGAACACGTCCTGCGCGACATCGATAAATCGTGACGCACCTCTTTTCACTTTTTCGGATTTTTTGGGCGTAGCACGTCACGCCCCTACGGATTTTCGTTTGTAGTGGCGCAATTCAGCGCGGGCGCAATGCCCTACGCCCGCCGCCCGCCAAAAAACCCCCGACGAATTTTTGCATAAAGCGGAATCATGCGATATACTGCGAAAATCGGACTATGCCACCATATACCAGTATAAGCCACTGACATATAGGAGGGAGCGTATCGCCGAATTTTTGACCGCAACGACAGGTTTGTTCATCGTTTAACCGTTTAGTTGATGGAGTTTCAAATAATGAAAAAACTGAGTATTCTTTTGGCCGTATTTCTTCTGGTCATCGGCGCGGCGCTGACTTCCGTCGCCGCACAGCAAGATGAAGCACCGGATGGCGTCTGGCTCGGTACATGGCCGTACCGCCTGCCGCCCGACCACCACCTGAACGCCTATGCCGACGGCGGCCCGAACACCAATCTGGGCAACGTCTACCGCGAAATGGTCGAACTGGCGCCGGCCTTCTATATGTGGGCGGACAACAGCTATGAGGCGATTCTGGCCGAAAGCTGGGGCTTTAGCGAAGATGGTAGCGCCTACGAGTTGACACTGCGTAGCGATGCGATGTGGAGCAACGGCGACTCGATCAACGCGATGGATGTCATCACCACCTACGCGCTGGGTCGTCTGGTCGGCTGGACGCAATTTGACTTCATCGACACGGTGGAGATGGTGGACGAGTTCACCGTCAGCTTCGGCTTCATTGATGAGCCGTCCCTGCTGGCCGAGCAGTTGATCCTGCGCGAGCCGCTGGTCGCTACCGCCACCTATGGCGAATTCGCCGAGCAAGCGCTGGCGCTGTTCGACGAAGGGCTGGATCGCGAATCCGATGAGTGGTCTGACCTGCTGGTGTCGTTGCGTGAATACCGCCCGACTGAATACGTGGCGAGCGGCCCGTACACCTACAGCATCAGCGATGTTGGCGATAGCTTCATGACGCTTTCATGGCACCCGAACAGCATCTTCTCCGGCACCGTGCAATTCGGCGAGATCAAGCTGTGGGCGGGCGAGACAGACTCCACCACCCCGCTAGTTCTCAGTGGCGAAATCGCGCACTCCACCAACGTTTACCCGCCGACTGTCGTCGAATCCTACCAGCAACAGGGCATCGAGATCGTGACGATCCCGCGTGGCTACGGCCCGGCGATGCTGTTCAACTGGAACGTCTCCCCGTGGGACATTCAAGAAGTGCGTCAGGCGGTAGCGCTGGTTATCGAGCGTGACCAGAACGCCTTCCTCACCAACGGTCTGGGCGCGATGGGTACGGTCTACATGGCCGGTATTCTGGACGGCAACATCGGCGCGATGCTGACTGATGATGTCATCGAGCAACTCGACCTGTACGAGTACGATCTGGAACGCGCCGAGGCGCTGATGGAAGAAGCCGGCTTCAGCCGTAACAATAACGGTATCTGGGCGGACGCTGACGGCAATACCATCTCCTCCGAGTGGATTTTCCCGGCAGAATTCGCCGACTTCGCCGGTGCGTCACAGGACGCCATCGCGCAGATGAACGAATTCGGCTTCGATATTTCCGCCCGCGCTATGCCGTGGCAGGAAGTACCGGACAACATCCGCAACAACACCTTCGAGCTGTCCGTGTGGAGCTGGGGCGCGGCTTCGCCGTTCGCTTCGCGCCATTTCAACAACCCGCTACAGCGCTGGGTGACCGATCTGGATACGGCCACACAGCCCGGTATGGCGATCCCGATGGAAGCCTATCCGTTCAACGGCGAGACGGTCAACCTTGACGAGATGATCCGCCAGATGAACGCCGGTGTGGATGTGGATGCCCATGTGGAACGGGCGGGCGAAGTGGCGCTGATCGTCAACCAGACGATGCCCTACATCCCGCTTAACGTCATCCTGAGCGCGGAGCCATTCAACACCGATGTGATCGCTGGCCTGCCGAGCATGGACGATCCGATCATGCTCAACCCGACCGGACGCGACCACTTCATCAAGCTATCAATCCTGACCGGCGTGCTAGGCCCGGCATCGTAACGTAGCCAGCACGAAGGCGTAGTTTCAACTATAAAAACGGGGGGCGTGCTAACGGTGCGCCCCCTTCAATACACCATTAGATCGTTCATCAGTGGATGCACACCGGCATGGGCTGGTGGCGGCTTTTGAAAGGTTCAGCATGGACGCGATTGCGGCAGGCGATGCCATCAGCGATGAAAAACCAGTCAGCAAGAACACCAAAAATTTCACGAAATCTTATACATTCCGCGTGATCCTTCAGGGGATCATCACGATATGGGCGGCCACGACATTCACATTTTTCTTGGTGCGGTTGCTCCCGGGCAATCCGGTATCCATCCGTATCGACCAACTGATGCAACAGGGCTACACCATCGAAGAAGCCCGCAATCAGGCCGCCACGCTGTTCGATTTCAACCCGGATGAACCGATGTTACAACAATATTCGACGTACATGGTTAATCTGGTGCAGGGCAATCTGGGCACGTCGATCACATCGGCGGGCACGCCGGTTCGAGACCAGATTCTGCGCTTCTTGCCATGGACGCTGATCTCGGTTGGCTCGGCGTTGCTCATCAGTTTCAGCGTCGGCATATTATTAGGAATTATGATCGCCTATTGGCGCGGCGGTGTTCTCGATAACGTGATAACCGCCTTAGCTTCGATCTTGTCCGGTATCCCGGATTATGTGTACGCCATCCTGATTATCTTGATCGCCGGTGTGCAGTTGCAATGGTTCAACGTCGGCGAGATGCGCGGCGGCGTCACGCAGGGGATTCCGGCGGGCTTCACCGTCGAGTACATCTCGAGCGTGATTAAACACGCGCTCCTGCCGGTCATTACCTATCTGCTGGCGACGGTGGGCGTGTGGATTCTGTCGATGAAAAGTAGCACGATTTCCGTGCTAGGCGAAGATTACATCAACGTAGCGAAGGCGCGTGGCCTATCCGAAGGGCGCATCCTGACCGCCTACGTCGGGCGTAACGCCATGTTGCCGCTGGTCACGCGGCTGGCAATCAGCATCGGCTTCGTGCTGAGTGGTAGCGTCATCGTGGAGCGCTTCTTTGAATATCCCGGGCTGGGCTTGCAATTGGCGCGGGCGGTGGGCGCACGCGACTACACCACCATGCAGGGGATTTTCCTCGTCATCACGATTGGCGTCATCGTCTCTAACATTCTGGCCGATCTCGTCATGGGCTGGCTAGACCCCCGCGTTAGCTTGGAGGATAACTAATCATGATCGGTTTTGAGACTGTCGCCTCGCCGGTGGGCTTAATCATCGGCATCGTGTGCGGTTTGATCCCGTTGGGCGTTGGCCTGCGCTATGGGCACGTCAAAGCCGGTGTTTGGGGATTCATCGCGTGTGCGGTTAGCGGTTTTGCGTGCGGTTTTCTGGGCGGCCTGCCGATGATCTTGATGGCGACGGCGGTTGTGTTCTCCTACGCCTACGTCAACAAACAAGACCCGTTCACCTCGCGGCAATCGCTAGAAGAAGTCAACTTTGAAGAGACTACCGCCGAATACGTCATCCGGCAATTCGCCGCCTTCGGGCGCACGCTACGCGCTATGGGCATCGGCCTTGTTCGCAACAAGGGCGGGTTCATCGGCTTTCTGGGCATTATGTTCTTTGCGATCATGTCCATCTTCGGCCCGCTTGTGGTGGAATACGAAGGCTCGCCGCGCATGGACAGGCGCGAATCGCCGCAGTCGATGACGCTCTTCCAGCTTCCATCAAATGAATTCCCGCTCGGGCTGGACTGGCAGGGGCGTAGCATCCTCTCGCATATCGTGTACGGCGGCCAGACGCTGATCGTCACATCGGTGCAGGCTGGCTTGATGGCGACGCTGGTCGCGGTGCTGTTCGGCTCGTTGGCGGCGTTACTGGGCGGATTCGTCGATCAGATATTGTCGGCATTCTCCAATTTCATCCTGACGATACCGCAATTCCCACTGTTATTAGTGCTAGCTAGCATCCTGACGTTTACCAGCAACTTCATGCTGGCGGTGTTGCTGGCGGCGCTCAGTTGGCCGACGTTGATGCGAGCCGTCCGCGCACAGGTGCTCAGCCTGCGCGAACGCGACTATGTGGAGGCGGCCATCACGCTTGATTTAGGGCTGTATCACATCATCGTGCGCGAAGTTTTCCCGAACATGGTCAGCTACATCGCCATTAATTTCATCTTCGCCATCCGTGCCGCGATGTACGCGCTGGTCGGTCTGGTCATTCTGGGCATGGTGCCCCTGCGTGAGCCGGACTGGGGCATTATGATCTGGAACGCGCAAAGTCGCGGGGCGTTCTACAATCCCAACGCGATGATGATGGCTTTCGCCCCGATTGTGGCGATTGCGCTATTCCAGTTGTCGCTCATCCTGTTCACGCGCTCGCTGGAAGAAATCTTCAACCCGCGCCTGCGTCGTGGCCTGTAGACCGTGCATCGAGATAAGGATTTACGATGACAATGAATCAAGATGTGGTGTTTAGCGTCAAAAATCTGAGCATGAGTTATCTCGCGGATCGCGGGCGGGTGCGGGCGGTCAACAATGTGTCATTCGACCTGCATAAAGGCGAAACGCTGGCGGTGATCGGCGAGAGCGGGTGCGGCAAGTCGTCGTTGAACCTGTCGCTCATCCGGCAGATACCGCGCACCGCCGAAATCGAAAGCGGCACGATGGACTACATCACCCGCGAAGGCCAGCATATCGACGTACTCAAACTCTCACCCGCCCGCCTACGCAAGTTCCTGTGGTCGGAAGTGGCGATGGTGTTTCAGGGCGCACAGAACGCGCTGAATCCGGTCATTCGTATCGCCGATATGGTGTACGACACCGGCAAGGCACACGGCATCAACAAGGCGGAGAGCAAAAAACGCGCTCTGCGCCTGTTCGAGCAGGTGCGGCTGGACCCTATGCGCGTGTTCAACGCTTACCCGCACGAGCTAAGCGGCGGGATGCGCCAGCGCGTCCTGCTGGCGCTCAGTTTGATCTTGCGCCCGCAGGTGGTCATCATGGACGAGCCGACAACCGGCGTGGACATCCTCACCCAGCGCTCGATTCTGGAAGTGCTCAAAGAGCTACGGATGCAATTGAACTTCAGCATCATCTTCATCAGCCATGATCTGGCGGTGGCCGCCGAAATCGCGGACACCATCGCCACCATGTACGCCGGTGAATTCGTGGAGATGGGCCCGGTGCGGCAGGTGTTTTACAACCCGCGCCACGCCTACACGCTCAGCCTGCTGAACGCCGCGCCGCGCCTCAGCGTCGGTGAGGAAGAATTGCACAGCATCAAAGGTAGCCCGCCCGATCTGATTGATCCGCCGTCCGGCTGTAAATTTCATGAGCGCTGTAATTTCGCCACCGACATCTGCCAGCATACCGTCCCGCCCATCGAGCGCGACGGCGCGCATCAGGTGGCCTGCCATCACAGCGATCTTGTCCGCAAAGAACGCGCAGAGGTACTCAATAAATGACGGAACAACAATCACTCATCGAACTGCGCCATGTGTATCGCTCCTTCGAGAAAGGGCGCGTCGAGTTTCCGGTCTTGCAGGACATCAATCTAGCCATACGGCCTAAAGAAGTGCTGTGTCTGGTGGGCGAAAGCGGATGCGGCAAGACCACCACCGGCAAGATCATCGCCGGATTGCTCAAGCCGTCATCGGGCGAATTGCTGTATGAAGGCGAAAACATCGAGAAATTCAGGGGCAAACGGCGGGCACAGGTGCGGCGGGCGACGCAGTTAGTGCATCAAGACCCGTTCTCGTCGCTGAACCCGTCGCACACCATCGGGCAGATACTCGGCTATCCACTCAAGCGGCATCGGATGGTCAAAGACCGCGTGGAGTTGCGCCGCCGCATCTGGGAATTGCTGACGTTGGTTGACCTGACGCCGCCCGGCGACATCGTGAACAAATACCCGCATCAGCTAAGCGGCGGCCAGCGCCAGCGCGTCAGCATCGCCCGCGCCCTGACCGTAGACCCCAACCTCATCGTCGCGGATGAGGCGGTGAGCATGGTCGATGTCAGCATTCGCATCGGCATCTTGAAGATGCTCCACAATCTGCGCGACGTGTTCGATCTGTCCATCGTGCTCATCACGCACGACCTCGCGCTGGCGAAATATTTCGCATGGGAAGGCCGGATCGCGGTGATGTATCTGGGGCGCATTGTGGAGATCGGACGCACGCCGGACGTGATCGGCAATCCGGCGCACCCCTACACGCAGGCGCTACTATCCGCCGTGCCAGAAGCCGACCCCAGCATCACGCGCAGTAAAGAGCCGATGAAACTGCGCTCCGACGAAATCCCCAGCCTGACCGCTATCCCGTCCGGTTGTGCGTTTCATCCGCGTTGCCCGTTTCATCAGCCCGGCTTTTGCGATGTGGCGTCGCCGCGTCTGGGCGTGACCAAACAGCATCAGCAGAATGTTGCCTGTTTGCCGCTTAATTCCGGCGGGGAACTGGTACAGCATGATTCGTGAATCACTAAAGGGCTTTTTGCAGATCGGCTTCTTCATCATGGTGGCCGGTCTGTGTTCTGCCCTACTTGTCCCGCGTGATAGCGGAGAGTTCGTCATCAGTGTGTGTAGCAGTGTCATCGGCCTGACGCTGGTCGTCGGCGTGGTGACCATCTTCCGCCTGATGCGATAAAGGCGCAACCATGTTAAAGACCAGTTCATCCAAGCCTTATTACGAACAGATCAAAGAATACATCCTGCACCGCATCAACGCCGGTGAATTAAAGCCGAATCATCAAATCCCGTCAGAAAGGGTGCTGTCCGATCAATTCGGCGTCAGCCGCCTGACGGTCAGCAAGGCGATCAAAGAACTGGTGTTTGAAGGCAAACTGTACACACAGGTCGGCAAGGGCACGTTCGTCAGCGCTGAAGCCATCAACCAGACCCTCGACCACCTGACCAGCTTCTCCGAAGAGATGAGCAAACGCGGGCAAACGCCCAGCAGTCGCGTCTTAGAGCAAGCGCTGATTCGCGCTGATGAGCGCATCGCCGGACAGCTACAGATCACACCGGGCGCGGCGCTGGTCTTGCTCAAGCGGGCGCGGTTGGCCGATGGTCAGCCGGTAGCGCTGGAGACGACCTATTTGATCGCTGATTATTGCGTCGGTATTCTGGAGGCGCACGACTTCCGCCACGAATCGCTGTACCACGTCTTACGAAATAGCTACAACCTGCGCTTGATGCACGCCGAGCAAGAACTCGAAGCGCGGCAACCGACGGCGGAAGAAGCCCGCGTCTTAAAAGTAGATCAATCCACGCCGATCCTGCACATTACCCGCGTCACGTACATCGAACACGAACGCCCCATCGAATACGTCGAGTCGGCGTATCGCGGTGATCGCTATAAATTTCGGGCGCGGCTGGTGCAGGTCTAGGCGACAAAGAAGGAAAGACGAAAAATGAATACACTCGAAGAACAAATCGGCCAGATGATGATTGTCGGGTTCGACGGATTAACCGCGCCCGACTATCTGCTGGATTGGTTGCGGGCGGGGCGCGCCGGTGGCGTGATCCTGTTCCAGCGCAACATCGAATCGCCGGAGCAGGTCGCCGCGCTGACTGCTTCCTTGCACGAAGCCGCCAAACATCCGCTGATGATCTCCATCGATCAAGAGGGCGGCACGGTGGCGCGTCTGCGCGGCAACTTCAGCGAGAGTCCCGGCGCGTTGGCGCTATCCAGCATCCGCGAAGACCGCGAAGAGGCCGCCGAGCGCGTGTGCGGCGTGTTGGGCGCGGAGATGGCGGCGCTGGGCATCAATTGGACATACGCGCCGGTGGTTGATCTGATCTACAACGCGGATAACCCCACCGTCGGCACGCGCTCCTTCGGCACATCGCCGGGGGTGGTCGGGCGGATGGGCGCGGCGGCTCTGCGCGGCTTCCAGAATAACGGCGTGGCCGCCAGCGCCAAGCATTTCCCCGGATTGGGCGATACCGCCATCGACACGCACCTTGATCTGCCCAGACTCAACACCGCGCCGGATCATCTGCTGGCGGTTGACCTCGCGCCGTACCGCGCCCTGATCGCCGATGGTCTCGCCACCGTGATGACCACGCATACCATCTTCACCGCGATTGACGCCGAGCATCCGGCCACGCTATCCGGCGCGGTGATCGGCCAATTGTTGCGCGGCGAACTGGGATTTGATGGCGTGGTGACCAGCGATTGCATGGAGATGCGGGCGGTGGGCAACCATTACGGCCTACAAGAAGCCACCATCAAAGCGGCCAATGCCGGCGTCGATATGATCCTGTATTCGCACACCGCCGAACAGCAGAGCGCCGCTTATGATGCCCTGTTAGACGCGGCGCGGCGCGGCGACGTGGCGGCGGACACTATCGCCGACGCTAACCGGCGCATCGCCGCATTGAAGGCGCGTTTTCCCGTCGGGCAGATCAACGCGGAGGCCGTCCACACCACCGCGCACCACGCGATCATGGAACAGGCCGCCCGCGATGCGGTCATCCATGTGGACGGCGACGGCCTGCCACTGGACGCGACGCGCTATGTGACGCTGGTCGAATTCGCCGCCCGCGCCGAGAGCATCGCCGAAGAGCAGGCCGACGGCAGTCGCCTCAGCCATTATCTACGCGGGCGCTTGCCGGAACTACAGGCTATCTTACTGCCGCCGCGCCCCACTCCCGCCGATGTGCAGGCCGTGCGCCCCGTCATCGACGAGACATCGGTGCTGGTGTTCGCCACGCGCAACGCCCACATGCACCCCGCGCAACGCGAAGCCATCGCGACTCTGCGGGCGGGCGTATCCAACGTCATCATGCTGGCCTTACGTAACCCGTATGACGCCGCGCTGGGCGATGGCGCGACGGTGTTATGCACCTGTGGCGATAGCATCCCGTCGTTGCAGGCGGGCGTGGCGGCGCTGATGGGCGATTTCGCGCCGTCCGGCGTCCTGCCGGTGGAGGTGTGATGATGCGCTTCGGCATTGATACGCTGATCCATACCGACTTCGCGGCGCTCTCCGGCCAGCGCGTCGGCCTGTTCACCAATCTGTGCGCGGTAGATCGCCGCCTGATGACCACATACGACATCTTCCGCACCAGCGACGCGGTGAATCTGGCCGCTATCTTCAGCCCGGAGCATGGGCTGGCCGGTATGGTGGCCGATGGCGTCAAAGTCGATAGCGGCGTCGATCCACTGACCGGCCTGCCGCTATACAGCCTGTACGGGGAGACGTACCGCCCGACGGCGGACATGCTGGCCGAAATTGACGTGATGGTGTGCGATATTCAAGACATCGGCGTGCGTTATTATACGTTCCTGTGGACGATCACCCACATCATCGAAGCGTGCGGTGAACATGGCGTGCCGGTCATCGTGCTGGATCGCCCCAACCCGCTCGGCGGCGACATCGTGCGCGGCGGCGGGCTGGACGCGAGTCTGGCATCGCTGGTCGGGCGCTACGACATCCCGATTCAACATGGGCTGACGATGGGCGAAGCAGTAACCCTGATAAACGCGCTCTACAACCCGAATCCGGCAGAGATCACCGTCATCCGGTGCGACGGTTGGCAGAGGGCGCAGGATTGGACGCAGATCGGGCGGCCATTCGTGCCGCCATCCCCCGCTATGCCGCACATCAGCACCGCCCGCCACTATCCGGGATCATGCTTGATCGAAGGCACGACGCTCTCCGAAGGGCGCGGCACGTCGCTCCCGTTTGAGGTGGTCGGCGCGCCGAACGTCGATAGCACCGCCACCGCCGACGCGCTCAACGCGCTGAATCTGGCGGGGGTGCGCTTCCGTCCGTATCGCTTCCAGCCGACGGCCAGCAAACACGCCGGAGCCGCGTGCGGCGGCGTGCAGGTTCACATCACCGACGCCGCGCAGTTCGACGCGCTGGGCGCATGGCTGGCGGTGCTGGCGGTTCTGCGCCCGCATTACGACTGGAAAGAAGCGCACTTTGACCGGCTGATCGGCGATACCGAAACGCGGGCGATGATCGACGCGGGCGAGCCGGTGCAGGCCATCACCGGACGCTGGGAGAACTTTCTGGACGATTTCGCGCATAAACGGCGCGACTATCTGCTGTATTAGCTGTATTGAGGTGGAACGCACCATCATGACAGACCAATTAGACGCCATCTTATCCAAAGCGGCGAAGACCGTCGCGCCCGCTATCACCCTGCACGTCATTCATCGCGGCCAGACGCGCCATCAAAGCGCGTGGGGGACGGCAGAGGCCGACACGCTGTTTGATCTGGCTTCGCTGACCAAGCTATTCACCGTCACCGCGTTCTTATGCGCCATCGGTGATCGCCCGTTGCAGACGCCGCTCGTCGAGATCGTGCCGGAATTCGGGATGCAGTCGCCGCGTCCCATCGAAGGCGCACAAGACCCGCACACGCGGGAGCGCGGCGAAGTCCCTGACCATCTGCGCGGCGTGCAAGTCGATCCGGCGGATGTCACGCTGTGGCATCTGCTGACGCATACTTCCGGCCTTCCGGCGTGGCGCGATGTATTCAATACGTCATCGCCGCCGCCACCACCGGCCAGCATCGACATGATCCCGCGTACCGAACGCTGGCGCTACGGCCTCAAGGCGATGTGCGCTTATCCGTTCGTCGATCAGGTCGGCGCGACGGTGATCTATAGCGACATCGGCATGATGCTTCTCGGTGAGGTCGTCGCCCGTCTGCACGGTGAGAGCTTAGCCGACGCCATCCGCGACCATGTGACCGCGCCGCTTGGTTTGGAGCGCGTGCTGTTCGATCCGGTGCGCGTGCATGGCGTGAATCCGTCACACATCGCCACCACCGAATATGACGCGAGCTGGCGTCAGCGCCGCGTGTGGGGCGAAGTCCACGACGAGAACGCCTGCGGGCTGGGTGGCGTGGCCGGGCACGCCGGATTATTCGGAACGTCTGCCGATGTCGCCGCCTTCGGGGAGGCGTGGCGCACGCAAAGCGGATTCAACATTAGCTCTGCGGACTGGGCGCAGGCGACGCGCCAGCAGGCGGCTAGCGGCGCTCACATTCACGGGCTGGGCTGGATGTTGCCGTCGTCCACCGATTCTAGCGCCGGAGATCGCATCAGCCGCGCCGCGTTCGGCCATACCGGATTCACCGGCACATCGCTATGGATTGACCGTGAGCGCGAATTGGTCGTCGCCTTGCTGACCAACAGCGTACATCACGGGCGCGGCAAAACCGATATTCACGGCCTGCGCCGTGCGGTACACGATGCGGTCATCGCGGAGATTGAAGCGTGAACGCGATGAACATCATCGGCTTGATGTCGGGCACGTCGGGCGATGGTGTGGACGTGGCGCTGTGTCGCATCGAAGGTGAGCCGCCCACGCTATCCGCCGCTATCGTGCGTGGCTGGCATGTCCCGTATGAGGACAACTTCCGGCAGACCATCTTCCGCGCCTGCACGGAGGGGAACGCCCGCGATATTTGCCGCCTGAATGCCGCGCTCGGCGAACGCTTCGCTGACGCCATCCGGCACGGCATGGACGACCTGCGCGATGTGCATTTGATCGCGTCGCACGGTCAAACCATCTGGCACGAGGTCGGCGCGGACGGCGGCGTACATTCGACATTGCAGATCGGCGCGGCGGCGGTCATCGCGGAGCGCACCGGCCTGACCACCGTCAGCAACTTTCGGGAGCGCGACGTGGCGGCGGGTGGCGCGGGCGCACCATTGACCGCGTATGCTGATTGGTTGCTCCTGCGCCATCCGCATGAATGGCGGGCGGTGCAGAATATCGGCGGCATGGGCAACGTGACGTTTCTGCCGCCACACAATGACCGCCGCGCCGCGCTGACCGCGTTCGATACCGGGCCGGGCAATGCGCTGATCGACGCCGCCATGTATCAACTGACCGGCCAGCCCTACGACGCGGGCGGCGAGCTAGCCGCTAGCGGGCGCGTCGATGAGGCATGGCTGGCTGATCTGCTGGCGCATCGGTTTTACGCGCAACCGCCACCGCGCACCACCGGACGCGAGTTATTCGGCACCGCATACGCGGCGGATTGCGCCCGCGTCGGGGCAGAGCGCGGGCTATCCGCGCCGGACATCATCGCCACATTGACCGCGCTCACCGCGCACAGCATCGCCCGCGCCTACCGCGATTTCGCGCCGTCCCCGCCGCAAAGCGTGATTCTGGGCGGCGGCGGCGTGCATAATCAAACGCTGGTGCGTCTGCTCGGCGATCTGCTCGGCGTGCCGGTGATGAATCATGAGGCGGTAGGCATCGACAGTGATTTCAAAGAGGCGCTGGTGTTCGCGGTGCTGGCTTATGAGACATGGCACAACCGCGTCGGCAGTCTGCCGGAACAGACCGGCGGGCGGTCAGCATCGGTGCTGGGGCAGATCACGCCGGGCGCGAATTACGCCGCGCTGATACGGGAGACATGGGCATGAGATGGATGGGAATTGATGGCGGCGGCAGTCATCTGCGCGTGGTCATTGTAGACGATAATTTGCGCGTCCTGACCGAGCAAAGTGGCGAGAGCGCCAACCCTAACAGCATCGGCCAGCAGGTCGCCGCCGAACGGATACGGAACGCGGTCAGCGCGGCGCTAGCGGCCGCCGGGCGCGGCACGGTGACCGGCGTCGGCGTCGGCATCGCGGGGGCATCGGCACGGCACGCCGCCGACTGGCTGGAGTCCGTCTTGCGTCCGGTTTTGCCCCGCGCTCAATACGCGCTCAGTTCCGATGAGGAGATCGCGCTGGTCGGTGGGCGGGGGCGGCGCGATGGTGTGGTGTTGCTGGCCGGGACGGGTAGCACCGCTTACGGCGTCGCGCAGGATGGCCGCGTCTTTCGTTCCGGCGGCTGGGGCTACCTGCTAGGCGATGAAGGCTCCGGCTATTGGATCGGCTTGCAGGCGCTCCGTGCGGTGACGCGCTACGCCGACGGGCGGCTGGATACGGCGGGCGATCTGGCCGCGACGATCATGAAGCGGCTAGCGCTCAGCACGCCGGATGAATTGATCGCGTATGTGTACCGCGAAGCGAGGCCGACAGACATCGCCGCGCTAACCCGCGATGTGCTGGCGCTACCGGACGATCCACGCGCCCGCGCCATCATCGACCACGCCGCGCATCATCTGGCCGAATTAGCGGTGCATGTGGCCGAAAAGCTCGATTTCACGACAGAGGCGATCACCTTCGCGGGCACTCTGCTGACGACGAATAACCCGCTATCCGAAGCGGTTGTCAACGCGCTCGGCTTGCCCCTGCCGCCGACTATCCGCTATCCGCCCGTCATCGGGGCGGCCTTACTAGCAAAGTTGAAAAGCCATGCTAACTGAACAACAGAACCCGAACACAACCGACATTGACCGCCTTAGCACGCTGGAAATGCTAGGGCGCATCAACGACGAAGACCGCACAGTAGCCGATGCGGTGCGCGGCGCTCTGCCGCAGATCGCGCAGGCGGTGGACGCGATCACGGTGCGACTGCGCGACGGTGGGCGGCTGATCTATAGCGGTGCGGGCACAAGCGGGCGGCTGGGCGTGCTGGATGCGGTGGAATGTGTGCCGACATACAGCGCCCCGCCCGGCCTGATCGTCGGCGTGATCGCCGGGGGCAATCCGGCGTTGACGCGCTCCGTCGAGAACGCGGAGGACGACGCCGAAGCGGGCGCGGCTGATCTGCGCGGGCTAGAACTCAGCGCGAAAGATTGTGTGGTGGGCATTGCCGCCAGTGGCCGCACGCCGTATGTGCTGGGCGCGATAGCCTATGCGCGGGAGGTCGGCGCGTTCACGGCGGGGATCGCCTGCAATGCGCCCGCGCCGTTGCTGGACGCCGCCGACGTGGGAATCGGCGTGCCGGTCGGCCCGGAAGTCATCACCGGTAGCACGCGCATGAAAGCGGGCACGGCGCAGAAGATGATCTTGAATATGCTCAGCACATCGGTCATGATTAAGATGGGCAAAGTGTACGGTAACTTGATGGTTGATGTGCAGGTGACGAACGAGAAACTCGCGCGCCGCGCCCGCCAACTGGTCTGCTCCGTGACCGGCGCAGACTCAGCGACGGCGGATGATCTGCTACGGCAGGCTGACCAGCAAGTGAAAGTGGCGATTTTGATGCACAAATTCAACTTGTCCGCGCCATCAGCCCGCGCCAAACTCGCGGAAGCGGGCGACACACTGCACCCATTAATCGACTGAAACAGCGCACCGAAAGGCGAATTGAGCGTTATGTGGTGGAAAAACGGCGTCATCTATCAAATTTACCCGCGTAGCTTCATGGATAGTAGCGGCGACGGCATCGGCGACCTGCGCGGCGCTCATGCGCGGCTGGATTATCTGGTCGATCTGGGCATCGACGCCATCTGGTTCTCGCCGATTTTCCCATCGCCACAGGCCGACTTCGGCTATGACGTGGCCGACTATACCGGCATTCATCACGAATACGGCACGCAGGCCGATTTCGACGCCCTGCTGACGGCGGCGCACGCCCGCGGCATCAAGATTATCCTCGACCTTGTGCCCAACCATACCTCATCGGCGCACCGGTGGTTTGTGGAGTCGCGGAGTAGCCGCGACAATCCCAAGCGCGATTGGTACATCTGGAAAGACCCGAAGCCGGACGGCTCGCCGCCCAATAACTGGTTGTCGTACTTCGGCGGCCCGGCGTGGACGTTCGACGCGCACACCGGCCAGTATTACATGCACAACTTCGATCCCGGCCAGCCAGAACTCAATTGGCGCAATCCCGACATGGTGGCCGCGCTATTCGATGACATCCGCTTCTGGTTGCGGCGCGGCGTCGATGGCTTCCGCATTGATGTGATCGACCGCATCATCAAAGATGCTGAATTCCGCGATAACCCGCCGAACCCGAATTGGAAGCCCGGCGATCTGGAAGTCGGCTCTTTGTCCCGCGTGCATAGCGAAGCCGCGCCCGGCATTCACGACATGATCCGGCAGATTCGCGCCGTGTTCGATGAATTCCCGGGCACGGTCGCCATCGGGGAGCTAGCCTACGATCTCAGCGTTGAGGAGACGGTGGCCTACTACGGCGCGAAGCGCGAAGGCGAAAATAGCGGCGACGGCGTACACATGCCGTTTAACTTCGGGCTGTTGCTCAAGGCGTGGCGGGCGGATGTGTTCCGCGCCTACGTGGACGAATACGACGCGGCCATACCGTCTTTTGGCTGGCCGAATTATGTGCTGGGCAATCACGACATCGGGCGCATCGCCAGCCGCTACGGACGCGCACAGGCACGGGTCGCGGCGCTTCTGCTATTGACGCTACGCGGCACGCCGACGCTGTACTATGGCGACGAGATTGGCATGACCAACACGCCCATCCCCGAACATCGCGTTCTCGATCCGCAAGGGCGCAACAAGGCCGGATTCAACCGCGACGAGTGCCGCACGCCGATGCAATGGGACGATTCGCCGCACGCCGGTTTCAGCACCGCGCCGGATACGTGGCTACCGGTCGCGCCGGATTATCCGCAGGTCAATGTCGCGCAACAACGCGCCGAGCCATCCAGTACGCTCAACTTCTACCGGCGGGCGCTGGCTTATCGACGCGCCCATGCCTCTCTGCATGGCGGAGAATACGCTAGCATTGACGCGCCGGAGGGCGTGTTCGCGTACTGGCGGACGGCGGGCGACGAGCGTCATCTGGTGGCGCTGAACTTCACCGAGCGGGCGCAAACGCTGACATTCGACGCGGCGGGCGGCGAATTGGTCATTTCCACACATCCGGCGAGCGAAGGCCGGACGTTAGACGCGGGCGAAGTGGCGTTGACTGCTGACGAAGGCGCGATCATCCGCATCCGGTAACGCCTGCGAAGGGGCATAATACATCAATCAGGGGCACAATACATTGTGCCCCTGCCAATCGCCGGATTTACGCCCGCGTTGCATTGTGTATTGTGTAAA